>VGZA01000041.1 GCA_016872775.1 Planctomycetota bacterium
TGTCGCGTTGCTGGCCTTGCTCAACGTGATAATAGACCGATTCGGTACTTCGCACGATGCCAATGACGTGACCTTGGGCGTTGAGCACCGGCGCGCCGCTCGATCCCCGTGCGAAATCGGCTGTCACCTGGATCGCGTCCACCGGCTGCGTGGTGACGCGAACGCGCGTCTTGCGCGACACGACTCCGGAACTGAACGAGTAAAAGTGGCCTGCGGGATGGCTCAGTACACCGATCGATTCGCCGATCGCCGGGGTCTTGCCGATCGGCAGAGGATGAAGATTGTCGGCCTCGATCTTCAATAACGCCAGGTCATGGTGTTCATTGCCGGCCAGAACCTGCGTCACCGGATAGACGTGGCCCGACGCTGTCATCACGACATAGGTCGCTTTGTCCTGTTCCGAGATCACGTGGTACGAAGTAACGATGACACCGTCGGCAGTCAGCACGAATCCCGATGCCGGAGCGGCATGCCACTTGTCGCAGCGTGGGCATTTGTAAATCGATGCGACGATGACCACCCCTTCGCGTGCATCCTGAATCGTTTCCGAAAATGGCTTGTTCGCCGCGCCAGGGCCATCGCCGGCGCCGGTTGGCGGGGGCAGCTTGAGGTCGCACTTGTCGATTTCCAACTGCTTCGTCAAGATCCTGGCGTCGACGGCTCGATGCGTTTCGATCAAGCTGCCACCTTCATCGGCCAGGCGCTGCAACAATTGCGCATCTTCAAACGTCGCCGGATCGACTTCCTCGATCTCGCGTTGACGCGGCAGGCATTCCCGCTCGACGCTGGCTTGTACCCCGGGCGCAAAGCCAACCGCGACGTCCGTCCGATGCGACGGATTGCCGCGCACCCACGGTGCCGCTTCGCGCGCTGCCGTCGCCATAGCCAACATCGCCACCAAGGTCCACGTCGAACGATTCATGGATTGGCCTCCCCAAGCTGTACCTGCAATCGAAAGCTGCGGCGCTGAACTGTGCCGCATTTTTTCGAAGCAGCACCCGAAGATGAATTATCCGGGAGCGCAACGACGGCGTGAATAACCCGCGGGCAATTTGCCCAAGAAAAGCGACCGGCACCGACCCGGCGGACCGGCTGGGAAAGCTGTACCGTCAAGGTGTTTCCGGTTCGGCCAGGCAGTAGAGCGTGGATCGCCCGCGGAGGTACAACTCGCGTCCCGCCGTGGCGGCGGAGGCGCTGATTTCATCGTCAATCTTGTTGATTGCCAGTGGGCGTGGGACCTCGGCGTGGTACAGGACGTTGGTCGTGCCTTCCATGTCGGTGATATAGATCTTTCCGGCCGCCGCGATTGGCGACGCGTAGACGTTGCCGATCCGTTCCAGACGCATTGCACCGGGCCGGTCGGCGCCGGAAGTGGCGTGCAAACGCGTGAGGATGCCCTGGTAGTGTGTCAGGTAGTACAGCGCGTCGTCGACGAGCAACGGGGAGGGCACGTACGGGGTGCCGCGGGTGCGGCTCCAGGCGATCCGATCACTGCCGGTGATGTCGCCCTGTGCGCCATTGAGTTGAATCGCCAGCAGCGCCTTGGTGTCGTAGCTGCTTCCGGCAAAGACCATTCCATGGCCCGCGACCGGCGACGCCACAACGTTCGTCGACAGTCCACCGCACTGCCACAACTCGACGCCCGTCGCCGGGTCGTAGGAACGAATTCGCTTGGTGCCGCTGACGACCAGCTGCTGCTTTCCGTCATGCTCGACGACAATCGGCGTGGCCCAGGACGTAACTTCGTCGCGTGGAGTCCGCCATTGTTCCTTGCCAGTCCGCAGGTCCCAGGCGGCGATAAACGATCCAGACTCGTGATCCCAGTTCACGATCAACTGCGAATCGCAGACAACGGGCGAGCTGCCTTCACCGTGGCCATGCAGTGTCTGCATCTGCCCGAGGTCCTTTTCCCACAGCACGGTTCCGTCCATGTCGAGGCAATAGAGTCCGTACGATCCGAAGAAGTAGTAAACGCGTTCTCCATCGGTTACCGCCGAATTGGATGCGAGGCTCGCCGTATGATGGCCACCCTCATGTGGCAGTGCTTCGCGCAGAACGCGGCTCCAGAGCAGTTTGCCGTCCGATCGGTGGTAAGCCAGAGCGACGAACTTGTGCCAGTGCGTTACCGGGACGCCATCGTGTGTTCCCGGCGCCGTGCTGTAACGAGGTGGCAGCGGTTCGCCGAAAGGGATTGCCGTGGAAAGAAATACGCGGTCACCCCAGACAATCGGCGCGGAAAGGCCGCGTCCGGGCACAGGGGCTTTCCAGCGTACGTTTTCGCCTGTCGCGCCGTCCCAACGCGCCGGCGGATTGGCGCGCGGGCTGGCACCCGTGCCTAAAGGGCCGCGCCACTGGGGCCATTGATCGAGCCGCTCGATGCCGCGCGACAGCGCGGTCAGCTCGCCCGCACCTGCGGGCAGCGGGTGGCCGGCGGCCAGCGACAAAATACTCAAGCAAAAAAGCGTTGCAACGTCGCCGCTTGCAAGCAAGCCGCAGTCCGTGGTTCGATCTGTTCCGCCGATCAAGCCTCCGCTCCCGTAAACAACGGTTCGATCACCTCGCCGCGATTCAGGCGTATAGGCCGATTCAGACGATCGCGAACTTCTAGGTCGAGCGGTATCCCGAGCGTTCGATAAACGGTCGCGCCGATATCGTTCGGCGAATAAGGGCGGGTCATCGGATAGGCGCCGATCTCGTCGGATCGACCGATGACTTGACCGGGCCGTACCCCGGCTCCCGCAAACAGTCCGAAGAAACAGGGCCCCCAATGGTCGCGGCCCTTTTGGGGGTTGATTTTGGGAGTGCGTCCAAACTCTCCCAGCATCATCACCATCGTCGACTGCAGCAGACCGCTCGACTCGAGGTCATCAAGCAAAGCGGCTACGCCCTGGTCCAGTGGCGGCAACAGTCGCTGCTTCAGCAACGGGAAATTGTCACTGTGGGTGTCCCAGTTCTGGACGCGCCCGATGTTGACCTGCACCACGCGCACTCCCGATTCCACCAGCCGCCGCGCCAGCAACAGCGACTGACCGGTCGTCGTCCGGCCGTAGCGGTCGCGCATCGCATCGGACTCGCGCTGCATCTCAAATGCCTGTGACAGGCGACTCGACACCAACAGCGAATATGCCAGATCCTGTTCGCCCTGCAGCCGCTGCGAGGCGGCGGAACGCTCCAGGCGCGTCTGCTGCCGATTCAACGACTCCAACAACGACTTGCGGTTACCCATCCGATCGACGTCGATGCCCGGCGCCAGGGAAAGTGAATTCACCTTGAAATCGGCAGCGTTGGGATCGGACTTAATCTGCCAGGGGTCGAAATTCGGGCCCAGGAACCCGGCGTGCTGCCCTGGCCAGGTCAGCGGTCCCTCGACCAGGAACGTCGGCAGATTGACGCCGCTGGGAACGCCGTCGTGGCGCGGGTTAGAGTACTGCAGAGCGGCGGCGTAATTCGGCCAGTCGTCGCGCGAGGCGATCTTGTCGAAGAACCCGCCGGGCTGCTTCTCGCCGGTCAAGACGTGATGCGTCGACATCAGATGGTTGTTGTCGCCATGCGACAACGACCGCACCAGGGCATACTTGTGAGCCCGCTCCGCCATTTTCGGCAGATGCTCGCAGACGACCAGTCCCGGCAGCGAAGTCGCAATCGGGTTGAACTCTCCGCGGACCTCAAGCGGGGCATCCGGCTTCATATCGAACGTGTCGTGGTGACTGGCGGCTCCAGTCAGGAACACGATAATTAACGACTTGCCGCCGTCCGTCACCGCCGGTCCCGGGGCCGCAGAGCTCCGCCGGGCGAGCCAATGGGTCATGCCTAACCCCATCAACCCGGAGTAACCTACCTGCAGCAATTCCCGCCGCGTTACGCCAATCCGACTCGTTGTCGCCGTTTGCCGCCGTTGGTCATTTTCAATCATACTCATGCCGCTTTCGTTGCTTGCCGCTCGCCGTCCGCTCGCCGTCCCTGTTGTTCTCGAATCGGCACCAACCTTGTTTCGCTTGAGTATATCAGCGCATGCCCGATCGCAGTAACTCGATAGCCGAGTCAGGCCAAAATCGATATGCTCGTTGCACGACGGCTGTCGACCGTGAGCGCGTGGAATGGTCAAAGTCGGGAATGGATTGCCGGTTCTGGACGATGTACCGATGTGGACGAAAAACGCTGGTTTTAAAAGCTGGGTAGTGGCCAGCTCGAGCGCTTCGGCTTGCGGAGCTGGTCGCGGCTGCAGTTCACGGCGCTAAATGGCCGCAAGGATCCCGCCATCGTCAAATTGCTCTGGCAGATTCATCAGGAAGGCCGGTCGTTGATGACGGCATTCGAATCGTCGGAACATGATCGAGGCGTGTACCGCGAGAATCAGTATGCCGCCAGTCTGGATTCGGTTTGCGAGTATTTGAGCGGGTACCCGAATCTGCACTCCATCCCGGCAGGATCCTGTTATCTCACGATTACGGGCTGCTGAGCGGCGTGGAGAAAGCGTTTCATGAGTTCTTCGCCGGCAAACCGGAGAAGATCATCGAACAACCGACGACGCAATGCATGGTGGTCAAGTCGTATTGACGTTTCCAGCCGGTTTCACGCCGCCCGGTCCGAGGCTCGCGAGCATGCCGGCCAGGACGCCGGTGACAAACGAGATCGGGCTGAACCAGAGCATTTTCAGTCCGAACATCTCGAACAAACCCAGCCCCACGGCGGTAGCGACGCTGACGATGGTCGCGACCACGGCGCCACGCGGCTTCGACCAGGGGACGAACAGCGCCAGGAAGAAGAGCACGAACAGGGGAGCGGTCAGCAGGTTCACGACCTTGATGCAGAGTTCGAGCAGATTCGACGCCAGGTGGGGGACAACCATGCTTAGGAGAACCGCCGCCACGCCGATGCCGATCGACGCCAGCCGCGCGACGCGAATATTCTCGTGTTGCGTCCAGGGCACTTTGCGGAACCGGCCGAGGAAGTCGCTGGTGATCACAGCACTGGCGGAGTTCATTCCCGAGGAAAGGCTCGACATGGCCGCCGACAACATGGCGGCGATCACCAGGCCGGCCAGTCCGGGCGGCAACACCTTGACCACGAATCTCGGCAGCAATTCATCGGCGCTGCCGCCGACCGACGTGCCTTCGGCCAGCAGTTCGGGGTGGACCACGAAATAGCGGAGCACGGCGAGGCCCGTCAGCGCCAGCAGCGCGGAGATCAGGACTTCCGCCGCCAGGTGCACGCCGAACGATCGCCGCGCGGCCCTGGCGTCGCGAGTCGACAAATAGCGCTGGATCGCCATCTGGTCCGCACCGGCCGTACAGGTCATCCAGACATACATGTTCAAGGCGGCGCCCATAAACGTCACGCGCGACGATGTATCGAACCAGAACACGGGCTTTTCCCACTGCGGTTGCCAGCCATCGGGCCACCACTCGCCGACACCTCCCAATTGCACGGTGACGACGCCGATCACGACGATCGCGCCGGCGAACATGATGATCGATTGCATCGCGTCAGTGACCACGACGGCGCGGATGCCGCCCTCCGCGGAATAGATCAAGGTCACCAGGCCCATGATCGCCGATAACAGTGGCACCCAGAACGGGTCGAGTCCCAGCATCGGGACCAGAACCTTGCTGGTCGTGGCATAGAGAATTCCCGCCATCCAGATGGTGCGCAAGGCCATGAACATCGCCGAGCCAAGCAGGCGGCCTTGCAGCCCCAACCTCTTCTCCAGAAGTTCGTACCCGCTGGTGGCGTCCTGGCTCATGATCCTGGGGATCAATCCCCAGCCTACGGTCAGCATGATCAGCGGGTACGACGCCAGTTGGGCGAACATCATCGGCCCGTTCTTGATCATTTCGCCGGGGTAGGCCAGGTACGACAGGGTGCTCGTCAACGTCGCGAACAACGATAGCCCGATCATGAACGGACTCATTCGCCGCCCGCCCAGCAGAAAGTCGTCCGTGGTCGTGATGCGCAATTTGTAATAGCGGCCTACCGCCATCATGGCCAGCGCATAGATCACCACGACGCCCCAATCCCAGAATCGCATCGAGACCTCGGAATTTCAGTTGATGCCCATTTGCTGGTGCTGTTGCTGCAACGACTGTTTGTAACGCTGGAAAGCACTGGGGTCGCGGCGAACGCTCGCTCCCTCGAAGACCATCGCGAAAGCGCGCCGGTTCCGCGTCATCGATCGGTTCGCCGCGGCCAGATGGATCGTCTCCCCATGGTGGGCGACTGCGTCCCCGGGCTGCAGATGGATGCTGGTTGCTCGCGATTCATCCTCGGCCGTAAAATCGGTAATTGCCTGGGAGAACCCCAGCACTTTTGAAGGGCCGTGCGGCCGAATGCCACGCAAATGGGACCCAACAACATAGCGCAGACAGCCGTTCTCCTCGTCGACCGCATCCAGCGCCAGCCAGATCGTCACGACGTTGGGCGGAACCAGGCAGAAATAGTAGTTGTCCTGGTGGGGCGGCGTCGGATGCTCCGTGCCCGGCGGCTTGTTGAACCACTCAGGTGACTCGCACTTCACCGATTCGCCAACCAGTGCTTCGGCGAGCCGGGTCCAAGTCGGGTGGCGGACACAGTCGCGGAAGAACGGATCGACTTGCATATGCTGCATCTGCTTGAGCGTTTCGGGCCGGCTGCGGTCCTGGTAGAAGGCGGCTGTCGGAGGCAGACCAGGAACAACTTCGTTGATGTACCGATCGAGATTGCCCTTCAATGTCTCGAGCTCGGGGCGCGCGAGAAAGTTGCGAACGATCACAAAGCCCTCACGATCAAAACGGATTTTCAACTCCGCAAGATTCGGGTTGTCGTTCACGGTCGTTGCTCCTTCCCTCGAAATAGTGATCTGTTACGTTTGAACTCCCTGAAAGTAATCCTGTTGCGGGTCGAATTCCAGTCGTACTTCGATATTCCGTTCCGCGGGCAGGAACCCATCCCAGCGGCCACACGCTCCGCGAGGCCTTGTGGGTTAAGGAAAATCATCATTTCGCCCCCTGGTCTGGCAACTCGGCCGGCCCATCTTTGCTGGTGGTCAGCTGCTGCAGCACCTCGAACGGCGGTTCCCACGATTCAGCGCCATATTCGCGCGTCGTGAAAAAGTTGAACAGATAGATTCCGTCCGCCCGTTGCCGTTCCAGGTTCCCGGCCGCCTCGCGGTATTTGGCCGCGGTCAGGTACTGTTCCTTCGAACCACCCTCGGTGCACTCGATCCCGCCGTAGACCGGCACGCTTCGGATGGCGGATTTCCATTCCGCCAGCGACAGATCGTAGCGCGTAAACAGAAACTCGGACACCGTGACAAAGTTGATCCAGCCCCGTTCGACCCAGAGCGGCACATCGCAGCCAAGGGCCTTGGCCGACGCGGGGGTCGGCGGTGTCCGGCCGAAATTTGACGGAACGCGGACGGCGAGCACCATCCGTCGGCGCCGTTCCGTGCCGACCTGATCGACCATCGTCCTCACGCGCTCCACCAGTGCGTTCATCCATGCGCCCCGCTCTTCCAGCGTTCCGTCCTGAAAGAACGCCGGGAAGCGATTGAAATCGAGCTCGATGCCATCCGTGTCGTAACGGCGCAGCGCTTCTTCGATCAGTCGAGCGACGTAATCGCGCACGGCGTCGTGCTTGAAATCAAGCGCCCCTTTGCCCAGCCGGTATTCCGGGTGCTCGGCCCAGAACTGTGTCCTCAAGAAGTCGTCTCCGTGGTCGTCATTCATGCGAAAGGAGAGCAATGTTTCACGCCCTTGCCGCCGCGATTCCGCGATCAGCAGTGCGTAGGGATCGACGCCCGCGTCGTAGAACCGCTTCAGGTTCTCGTAGAGTTGCTTCTGGGTCGGCGGCCATTTCGCCTTTTCTTCCGCCGTGGAGTTGTATCCGCGTTGCGTGCCGATCCGCGTGGGGTAGTACATGACCTGCGCATTGACGCAGAGCAGAATCGTGTCCACCTGACTGCCCGGATAGGCGACCTCCGCGACCAGCTTCCGCACATCCTCCACGGTGATCGCCACCGGCCCCTTGCCACCGGCCCGAGTCGTCATGCAGGAGTCCCCGTCGAAGTTATAGAGCACACGGCGCTGCGGTCGTTTCGCCGGGACTGGCAGCGCGACGCGCGGTTGACGCGCCCATTCGACCTGTCGATGCACGGACGCCGCAATGCGGTCCTCGATCTCTCCCGCCCAGCGATAAGCGGGCCTGCCGTACTCGTAGAGATTCGAGCCACCCTCGTAGCCGCCTTCCTCCCAGACTCTCCGCGACGGTATGTAGGCGATCATGTCGTCCGCATAGCCGCAAACCCAGGTTCCCGGTCCGAACTCGCGCTTGAATCGCAATGCGTAATCCACAACCGTCTCGGCACCCATACCGATCATCAGCATCTGTTTTCCCAGACGCCAGGCGTGAATCGGATAAGGATAGGCGGCGGGGAATTTCTCGCCCTTGTCGAGTTTCTGCAGCAATCGCGCCGCCCAGCGGGCCCGGATCGCGTTATCGCCCTGCATCGCCTGATGCAGTTCCTCGCGCGAAATCACCTGCAGGTACGGCAAATCGATCAACTCGAATGCCGTGTTCAGTTCGGGATCGATCCGCGGCAAATCAGGCTTCAGCGCTTCCTCCACGGCGACCGCAAGCTGATGCCCATAGTTCTGGCACAGTTCGACCGAACGGCGCGGCAGCGGATTCTGGTCGCCACCGCAGGTATTCACGAACATCGCCATTGTGCCGGGATGTTTCGCCTCGATCTCGACTTGAGCGAAACCAGGATAGTCGCCACACCAGGTGAAGAAGCTCAACGTCGTCGGGTGGCAGGCATAACCAAACAACACGGCCGCCAGCTTGCCATCGGGCCGAGCGACCGTGAGGATCGGCACGCTGTGATCGACCGGACCAACCAGCGGCTCGCCTTGCGCAATCTTGTCCGCGACCTCGGCTTCCTTGTTGTTGCGACGGTTGACCGCAAAGGTCGCCCGCCCCTCCCCCATCCGCAATTCCGCCGGCGCGAGATTCTCCAGCGATTGACCGACCAGCGAGACCATCCGATCCACCATCTGGTTTGTATATTCTTTTACCAACTGCTCCTGCTCGGCTTCCACCGGATAGTAATCGATCAGATCATCGCCAAGGCGCGGTCCGCAATGATTGTGAGAGAACGTCACCATCACCTGGTGCCGTTCGAGCCCATACTGGATCTGCAGCCGCGAAAAGACGCGATCGCTCATGCTCTTGGGCACGCCCTGGAAATCACTGGTGACCAGGACCACGCGGCGCCCCGTGGAATCCTCCAGCGCGAGAGCCTTCATCCACAGTTCGTGCAGCTTGCCGTCCGGCGGTCGCTTCGATCCGTAGCCGGCCAGCCAGACCGGAGTCTCCGGCGTTATGACCGCTTTCGCCAGGCCCGCTTGCCAAGTCGCTTCCTCGGCGCGGCCGGGCCTGGTCGGCACAATAGCAAAGCCGATCCAAAAACAGACCGCCGTCATGGCGACGTACCGAATCCAATGCACCACGGCGATTGATTTCATCAGCAGTCTCCGATTCATTTGCGGATGAACCCGCATTCATTTGCGGATGAACCCGCAAAATCTCCGATGGACAATGGGAGCGCACGACGCGATCTTGCTTGATCCATCGACGAACGGCGATGTATCATAACTCCTAATGCGATTAGATTGGAGCATGGGCATGCACCGATTCCGAGATCCGAAGGAGCGTTCGACGCCCCGCGAGCGATTGGTTCACCCAGAGTTTTCGCGCCGTTTGGCGATCCAGGCCGGCGGGATTGGACTCCTGGGTCTGGGCATGAATCACCTGACGGCGTTACGGGCCAGCGAAGAAGGCGCCGCGATTCGGGCGACGGCCAAATCGTGCATATACATCTTCTTGTCTGGCGGTCTTTCACAGCACGAGAGCTTCGATCCGAAACCGGAGGCGCCCGAGGATGTGCGCGGTGAATTCCGGCCGATCGAGACGCAGACGCCGGGGTTGCGGATCTGCGAGCATCTGCCCGGCCTGGCGCAGCGGAGCGGCAGCTGGTCGGTCGTGCGCTCTTTGACGCATCCCACCAACGATCATACGCTGGGACATTTTTTGATGCTCACAGGGCGCAGCATCCCGTCTCCTGGATACCGTGGAGACCGGCAACCGCGGCCTTCCGACTGGCCTTCGATCGCGTCGATCGTGGGGGACGCCCTGCCGGCACGCAACAATAATCTGCCGCCGGCAATCGTCTTGCCGGAACGGCTGGTGCATTGGTCGGGGGGTGTTATTCCCGGTGCTTACGGCGGGTTGATGGGTTCGCGCCGCGATCCGTTCTTCATCGAAGCGTCGCCTTACGGTGACCCGTTCTGGCGCGGCGCTTATCCGGAATTTACTTTTGCCAACGAAACGAAAAAGCCGCCTAAGCAGCCCGATCAACGGGTCTATCAGGCGCCAAGCATTTCGTTATCAAGTGATCTGACGGCGCCGCGAATTGCGACACGCACCGACCTGCTTCGATCGCTAGACTCCCAGCGGGCGGAACTGGAACGTTCGGCCGTAGTGCAGCGCTACGACGAACATCGTCAATCGGCGATTTCTCTCTTGGCTTCGCCGAAAGTCCGCCAGGCTTTGGACGTGACGCGTGCGGACGAGCGGACGCAGGAGCGCTACGGCCGCAATAGTTTCGGCTGGTCGCTGCTGATGGCCTATCGGCTGGTGGAAAGCGGCGTCAATATGGTGCAGGTGAACCTGGGGAACAACGAGACCTGGGACACACACGGCGACATTTTCCATCGCCTTAAGGATCGGCTTTTTCCACCTACCGATCGAGCGCTTTGCGCTTTGCTCGATGACCTGCAGGGCAGTGGGCTGCTCGACAGCACGCTGGTGGTGATGGGGAGCGAGTTTGGACGCACGCCGAAGTTGTCGACGTTGGCCGAATCGTACCCGATGGCGGGACGCGACCACTGGGGCGCGGTGCAGAGCGTGTTTTTTGCCGGCGGCGGGGTGGCCGGAGGCCGAGTCATCGGCGCCTCCGACAAACTCGGCGCCTATCCGGCCAACAGCCCGCAAAAGCCCGAGAACATGGCCGCGACGATTTATCGCGCGCTGGGGATTCCCGAGTCGGCGACATGGCAGGACGACAGTGGCCGGCCGAGCCATGTCTATTTCGCTCCACCGATTGCCGAGTTAACCTGAAGTCATGGTCGAGTGCAAACTGCCTTTTGTCGCGCACATTTCATGGCTGTTGGTTGCCCTAACCGCCATTCCCGTTCTGGCCGCTGACCCGCCGGCAGAGCCCGCCGCCAAACTGGATTTCGAGAGCCGCGTGTTGCCGATTCTCAAGGCACGCTGTGTCCGTTGTCACGCCGGCGCCGAACCGGCGAACGGACTGAAACTCACGTCGCGCAAGGAAATTCTGGCGGGAGGAAAGTCCGGGCCGGCGATTCGCGTCGCGGCGGCGGAGTCGAGTCTGATCTGGGAAAAACTGACCAGCAACCAGATGCCGAAGGATGGCCCGCCGTTGACCATCGAGGAAAAGGGCATCATTCGCGCCTGGATTAATGAGGGCGCGATCAGCGCGGATGCGGACGATAGCGCCACCGTTGCCGCAGGCGAACCATCTGACGAAGCCAAGACCAATCCCGGCGATCACTGGTCGCTGCAGCCGGTACGACGATCGATCCCGCCGACGGAGGTTCGAGCGGATCGGATGCGGGATCCGATCGACGCCTGGGTTTTGAACGCACTAGAAGGCAAAGGTCTGTCGCTGGCGGAGGAAGCGTCGCGCGTTGTACTGCTGCGGCGCTATTCGCTCAGCCTGCGTGGAGTTCCACCCGTCTGGGATGAAATCGAGGAGTACCTCGCGGACGATTCGCCGGACGCTTCGGAACGGGTTGTCGACCGATTGCTCGCCAGTCCCGAATACGGCGAGCGCTGGGGCCGGCACTGGCTCGACATCGCCGGGTATGCCGATTCGGCCGGTGTCCTTTCCGAGGATCGGCCGCTGCAGACGTCATTCCGCTATCGTGACTACGTGATCCGCGCGTTCAACGACGACAAACCGTACGACCGATTTTTGCAGGAGCAGATCGCGGGCGACGAGTTGTCCGACTACTGGAACGCTTACGAGACGATGGAGCAACTCCCTGCGCATGTGATCGAGGCGGTCACGGCGACCGGGTTTCTGCGCTGCGCGCCGGACGCGAGCCGCCCGGACTTTTCCACCATAAAAAACGCCGATGCCCAGTATTTTTACCCGACCATCAATGACACGCTGCAGATCTTGTCGTCGTCGATCCTGGGAACGACCGTGCAGTGCGCCCGCTGCCACAGTCACAAGTTCGATCCGATTTCGCAGACCGAGTATTATCGGCTGCAGGCGATCTTCATGTCGGCCTATCGTCCGCGGCAATGGGTGCCGCAAATGGAGCGGCGCATTCTGGTTGCCACGGCCAGCCAGAAGAAAGTGGCCGACGAGGTCAATGCGGCGATCGACGCCGACGTTGCGAAGTGGAATGCGGAGTTGACGGAGCTGCGCGCGACGTTCAAGAAGAAGCTGTTCGATCAGCGTCTGGAAACGTTGCCGGAGCCGATCCGCGCAGATCTGCGGCAGGCGTTCAGTCGTTCCAAAGAGGAACGCGGGGAGATCGACAAGTATCTGTACGAGAAGTTCAAGTCGCTGCTGGAGCCCGCGGACGCGGCGTTGGAGAAGGCGCTCGACGAGTCCTACCCGGATTACCGAGAGGAGGCGAAGCAGCGCAGGACAAGCATCGACGAGCGGCAGAAACAGCGCCGCCACTTTGATGAGATTCGCGCGTTGTACGACCTGCCGGGTCCGGTCACGACGCCGCTGCTGCGACGCGGCGACGCATTGATGCCCGGGCCGCCGGTCGAACCGGGGGTTCCGGCCGCGTTCGCCGCGCCGGCCTCTTTCGACTGGCAGAACCCTCCCGAGGGTGCCCGGACGAGCGGCCGAAGACTGGCATTCGCGCGCTGGCTGACTCAGTCCGGCCATCCACTCCCCGCGCGTGTCCTGGTCAACCGCGTTTGGCTGCAGCAGTTCGGTCTGGGCATCGTGGCCACTCCCGAAGATTTCGGCGTTCTGGGAGCTCCCCCCAGCCACCCGCGACTGCTCGACGAACTCGCGAGCACTTTCGTCGATCAGAACTGGAGTATCAAGCGATTGCAGCGGCGAATTGCCCTCTCGAGTACCTACCGTCAAATCTCCAACGTCGATGCCGCGACCAGGGAGCGGGCAAGCGCGGTCGATCCAGAGAACCGATTGCTGTGGAGACAACGATTGCGGCGACTTGAGGCCGAGCCGTTGCGGGATTCGATGCTGGCCGCGGCGGGCATGCTCGACCGCCGCATGTTCGGCGCCCCGACTCCCGTGATGAGCCATCCCAATGGCGAAGTGACCACCGTGCCCGGTCCGCACGGACGGCGCAGGTCGATTTATATTCAGGTGCTGCGGGGAAACCCGTTGACCTTGTTGCACGCACACGATCAACCGGTCATGGAAACGAATTGCGTGCGCCGCGGGGTGTCCACGGTTTCCACCCAGGCGCTTACTTTGTTGAACAGCGACACGGTTCTGGAATACGCGCGAGGTTTCGCCGACCATTTGCTGCACGGTGGCGAGCTGAAAACCGTGGAGCGCGCCATCCAGATTGCGTTGGCGCGTGATCCACTGCCGGACGATCTGGCCGACGGCGAGGAATTCCTCGCCGCCCAGCGACAACGCTACGCGGCGCGCGGTGACGCTCCGGATGTCGCACGGCGGAATGCGCTGGCGGATCTCTGCCAGTTGCTGCTGGCCTCCAACGAATTCGCTTACCTGGATTGATCGAAGGGTCAGGAACATGCCAAGCCCGCATTCGCGATCGCTGACAAACCCAACTCGCCGGGAGCTGCTGCGACAACTGGGAGCCGGTTTCGGCGGCCTGGCGATGGCGGCGATGATCGGGAGCGAACCGCGCGGCGGAAGTGTGGCGAGAGCCGCGGAATCGCGCTTCGATCTATTGCCCAAATCGCCCGCCCATCCCGCTCGGGCCAAAGCCGTAATCCAGCTCTTCATGCATGGAGGACCTAGTCATGTCGACCTGCTCGATCCGAAACCGGAACTGACGAGTCGCGACGGACAGCCGGCGCCTGCCGAAGTCGCCGACGATGAAAAGCGCACCACGTATCTGCTGGGCTCACCCTTCAAATTCGCTCGGCACGGTTCGAGCGGCCTGGAGTTTTCCGAATTACTGCCGCAGACGGCGCAGCATGCCGACGAAATCGCTGTCGTCCGATCGATGTTCACCGAACATCGAAACCACGAACAGGCGATCTGGATGGCCAATACTGGAATGATCGTCTCGGGGCGGCCGAACATCGGATCGTGGGTGGCGTTCGGGTTAGGCACCGAAAATCAGAATTTGCCGGCCTACGTGGCGCTCCCCGAGCCCACCGGGTTGCCAACCGACGGCTCAAGGAACTGGTCGAGCGGCTGGCTCCCACCCTTGTATCAAGGCACCGCCGTGCGCTCGGAAGGCGTACCGGTGCTGCATTTGCAACCGTCACAGCCCCTCGGTGATGAACTGGACCTGGGCCGCCAGGAATTGCTGCGTCGATGGAATGCTCGTCACCGCCGCGGCCGCCCTGGCGAACTGGAACTCGACGCGCGGATCGCCAGTTTTGAACTCGCCGCGCGCATGCAACTCAGTGCCACCGACGCCCTCGACATCCAGACCGAAAGCGCCGCGACGCACGCGCTGTATGGACTCGACCGGGACGTCACCCGAGCGTACGGCAAGCGCTGCCTGATGGCGCGACGGCTGGTGGAACGAGGCGTGCGTTTTGTGCAGATCTTCATGAAAGGGCAGCCGTGGGACACCCATACCGGTAACACGGCAGGCACGCGCAGCTGCTGCGAACAGACCGATCTGCCAGTCGCCGGTTTACTCACCGACCTTCGCCAGCGCGGATTGCTCGAGTCGACACTCGTGCTGTGGGGTGGCGAATTCGGACGCACCCCGGGTGCCGAACAGCGCGACGGTAACGCGGCGCGGGGAAATGAAGGCCGGGACCATCATCCGTACGGCTTCAGCATCTGGCTGGCCGGTGGCGGAATCCGAGGCGGCCAGGCGTACGGCGCTACCGACGACTTTGGTTACCGAGCCGTCGCGCAACGAACCCAGACCGCCGACCTGCACGCCACCATCCTGCACCTGCTGGGACTCGACCACCAAGCGCTGACCTTCTTCCACAACAGCCGCGACGAACGCCTGACCGACGTCTATCCGGCCAAAGTCATCCCCGAGCTCGTAGCGTAAGGAATGGGTTATGGGGAACGGGGAACAGTTGTTGGCTGTGGCAGGTGCCTAACGATCGCAGGCACTATACGGTATTGTTTTTCCCCGTAACCCGTTCACCGTTCCGCTGAATTGGCGGGACCGAAGAGTGCATAGCGGCGGATCTCGTCGATGATCCGTGGCGAGGCGTAGTAGCGAAGCTCGTCGTGAGCCATGCCGATTTCACGAAAGACGTCGCGCTGCCGAACCCGTTCGTCGAATGGATGTTGTGCGAGCGTGGCGTCGCTCAAACCGCGGTAGCCCAATGCCCGCGGTCGCTCCCACGGTTCGACCAGATGAAAATGTCGAAGGGCGGCATCCTGGGAATTGTACAGGATCAGCATCTGGTCCACGATTTCGACGGCCCGTTCGTGGAACGAGTCGGGCAGCAGCCAGTGGGCCGGAGTTGCCGAAGCCAGCAGCACGGCGCGCATGCGTGGCGTATTGGCGATCGGGAGAGTGGCCCCGTCGATGGTACCGCCGGCGGCCAGATGCAACGCGCCGGAGATCGTCCGGGCCCCGTAGCTGTACCCTACCAGGCTGACCCGATCGTCCGGTCGAAATTGAGCCAACAACGAACCCAGATAGACACTCTCCGCGTAAGTACGTTCCGCTTTGACGCGGAGGTCGAGCCGTGGTCCGGGCAGCTTGTCGCTAGGCCACGACCAGGCCAGCATGCGGATCGGTTCGTCGTCCGCCGCATCCACGAGCAGTTGATAGACTTGCCTGGCTCGCCGCTCCGCCTCCGTGTTAGCGATCCGGTTACCGTGAACATAGATCGTATTAATGCCACGGTCCGCGCCGCGCAGGAATTCCTCCAGCGAAGCATCGACCCATCCCGATTCCGCGGACCAGCGTTTCCAGCTTATCGCCGCCAGAGCCGACACGGTCGTGGCAGCGGCGTCAAGCTGCCCCTCGACTTGCACTCCGGCTTGCGCCCCGTCCTGTGTGTTGGCCTGCGTAGCGGTGAGCGGACCGCTGGACGAACTTGCGGTCGAATGGGTGATCGCACTGTTACCGGCAACCGATGAGGGAAGGCCCCGAGTGCTTGCCCACCAGAATTCGTCCTGGGCTCGTAGCGGACCGGCTTGTCCGCGGCACGGAGCTGCGATTCCCGCGACGATGTCGGTGTCGATCGCGAAGAGCAACATTGGCGCCGAGAGCAACATCGGCAGCATCCAGACCACGATACCGATGGCCATACCCAGCGCCGTTCGCGGGAAGGCGCGCCATGACCAGCGAGCTGTTCGGCTCGTACGCGCGCAGTGGTCGGCACTTCGAGCGCCGCCGCGAGTACCGCGACGCATCGATTTTCCTCGACCATAGTTGGCGAACCGTGACATATCTGCCTTCGGGCTGTTGTTGCCGCGTGGTGCTTAGGAACGGGAAGGGGGACTCCAGGAGCGGCCGATGCAATCCGCCGCACCGTTACGATCGGAACTTGTGGGCGCAAGGCGTACCGTGCGTGCGCAGCGGCGGTGCTTACTGTGTTGTAGCAACTCTACCACATCAAAATCGGTCCGGTTGAATATGGGAAACGACGTGCGTTGAAAAAAAGCAGCAATTTCACTTGCACACCCGTTGCCGTGGTGTAGAGTTCCCTGGCTCAAACCCATGCAGATTGCGTTTGTACGGTTCGTAGCGGAGATACTTGCCATGAAGAAACTGTTGTTCTTGACTTTGCTGTCGGTCGTAGTGGTTAGCTCGTCGAGTGGCTGCCGGCTTTGGAACTGGATGCATCGCGGCGACTCTTGTGATGCTTGTGCCGATTCGTGCGACGGGGTAATTCAAGGCGGACATATTCTGCCGGCGTTGCCGTCGGGTCCGGTGAATTCCGGCCGGTTGGAAACGCTGCCCAATCCGTAATCGCCTTCTCGGCGGCGCGGTTCCAGAAATTCGGGGTGCCGTCGTTGTTGCGTGAAATCCTGACACGCACCGCGACGGCATTCGCGTTTTCCGGTGGGGCTGCTTTTTCGAGTTGCGCGTGACTCCAACAGGAATTAGACTGATAGCTGGCGTGCCGATGCGGGTGCGTAGCGGTTGGTCGATTCGGTCTTCGTTGGAGTTGCTGCCGTGTTCAGTCGATTCGTCGTACTCCTGGTCGGTCTGACGATACTCTCCTGCGGTCCCGCGCTGCACGCGGCGGACAAGAAAGCCGGCAAGGCGACCGCGCCGAACAATAACGGCGTCAAGTTCGGCAAAGTCACCACGCAGCGGTGGCAGGTCGGCGTGATTCTCAATGCCAGGAGCGGTGGCTGCCGAGACTTGATCAGTACCATTCCGGTTCCGACCGACTGGCCCGAACAGAAAGTGCAGATCGTTGACGAGGATATCTCGGCATTCGCCCACGTCGATTACCGGATGCTGGACAACGGCGTCAAGCAGATGGTTATTAACATTCCTCATCTGCCGGCTGGACAAGTTGCCAAGGTATTGGTGACGTTTGAGGTCGACCGCAGTCATATTCTGGCTCCGGCGGATCCCAGCCTGTTCTCGATTCCCAAGCGGCTACCTCGCGAGCTGAGCAAGTATCTGGCAGCGAGCCCGTATATCGAGACGCGTCACCCGGACGTGATCAAGGCGGCGAAGGAGGCAGTGGAGGGGAAAGAATCGGCCTGGGACCAAGTCGAGGCGATCTACGACTGGGTGCGCGACCACGTCAAGTACCAGAACGGGGAATTGAAGGGAGCGGCCGCCGCTTTGCGCGACAAAACCGGCGACTGTGAAGAAATGACGTCGCTGTTCATCGCGATGTGCCGGATCCACAAGATTCCTGCGCGCACGGTCTGGATCCCCGACCATTGTTATCCCGAATTCTATCTGGTCGACAGCGAGGGAAAGGGGCATTGGATCCCATGCCAGGCGGCGGGTACGCGTGATTTCGGCAACATGCCGGAGTTCCGACCGGTCTTGCAGAAGGGAGACAATTTCACGGTACCGGAGAAAAAGAAACCGCAGCGATACGTCGCGGAATTTCTCACCGGCAAGCCGGACGGCGCCGGCGGCGGCGCACCGGCGAGCGAATTTGTGCGCAAGTTGATGAATGTACCCTGAGTCGGTCAGCGGTTGAGCCGATCGTCCAGCAACCGCATGGCCTGAGGGATATCGACGATCCGCAGCACATTGAGGAACTGGGGCGCCTTTGGGTCGGCATGCGATCGTGGCGGATCGACGGGTGTGACCGACTCGATCGAGTTCTCCAGCAGTCCCGCATAGAGGCACCAGACGGCGGCATTGCCGCGTCCCTGCAGCCGTACCGGGCGGTCCACCGATTTTCCCGCGCCACCGGCCATCTTGCTCAACGATCGAGCGACTGCGATCACGTCCCAGACGCGACCGGTATCCACGGTGCGACCGAGCAACAGGTGCGATCGTTCCACGTAGTTGGGAGGGTTTCTGGTTGTCCATCGCTCGTCCCCCAACCCGCGCGGCTGCATTGCCACAACGGCCGTCCCAGGGTCGAGTTCGCGCAATTCTGACGGAACTTCCTCCAGCCGCTGTTCGGAAACGAGCAGCACCACACGCCTGGCATTGTCGAGGCTGCCGGCGAGCAACTGGCAGCTGACCCG
Source organism: Planctomycetota bacterium (assembly GCA_016872775.1). Classification (GTDB taxonomy): domain Bacteria; phylum Planctomycetota; class Planctomycetia; order Pirellulales; family Pirellulaceae; genus VGZA01. The sequence goes on from VGZA01000041.1 coordinate 18,866, forward strand.
CAGCGGAGATTCCGTCGAATAGCGGGCGGCACGGTTCTTGTCGTTCAGCGGCTCGTCACAGGCAACGGCGGCGGGAACGGAGGGCGGGAAATAGCCGAACGACAACGTGCGCAACTGCCGCAACCGATCCGCTTTCCACTCCGCGAACCGATCGGATTCGGGAATTTCGTTCGATGCCAACGGCACGAAACTCTGGTCGATCGCCGTGTTACGTTGGTCCTGGGGCAGATCGGCGTCGGTGGGAAAGACACGGAGTTTCTCGGCGGGAATCGGCTGACGGAGAGTATCGCCTTTGCCGGTCTCCAGATCGCGCTCCGAATCGAGGATCGGCGAGTCATCGTTACGCAGCGCAAGATTCATGAATCGGTAGACGCCCCGCCGAATGTCGGCGCGGTAATCGTGGCCTCCCACGCTGACCTGCGCATCGACGAACTCGCCCGCGCCGTACCGGCTGTAGACGCGCTCGAGCCGGTTGGCGATACGGTCATTAGCGTCCATCGGAAAGATCGGGTCCTGATCGCTGTTGACAAACAGGAGTGGCCGGGGCGCGATCAGCGCCGCGATGCGCGGCCAGGGCCAGCGATAAGTGTTGTACAGGAACATGCAATCGCAGTGGCCGTTGATCACGCGATTACTGACGTACGACGTCAGGTCGGCCATCCCGCTGACCGGTGCCGCGGCCTGGATCCGCTCGTCGGCCGCGGCGATCCAGATCGTGGCCGCGCCGCCGCCGCTGATCCCGGTCACCGCAATCCGCTCCGGATCCACATCGTCGCGACTGATCAGGTAATCGACGCCGCGCACGCCGTTCCAGCATTCCACTCCAGCGGGCGTATAGCCGCGGGAGTGCCACCACCAGCGCTGAAGGTTGTACGTTCCGTGATGTGTCGCCGCGATCTCACCCAGTTGCAGCGTGTCGACGACCAGGCAGACATATCCATGCCTGGCAAACCAGATTCCGTGGGACTGGAACGCGGTCTTGTTTCCGTTTCTTCCGCGCCCCGAATGGCCGCAGACGTAGAGGATCGCGGGCAGTCGTCCGCGATTGTTGGACGCGGACGGCTTCGTCGGCCGATAGAGATTTGCCGTCACGTACAGTCCCGGCATACTTTGGTAATGCAGGTTCTCGACCACGAAACCGTCGCCTTCGAAACGACCGGTCATCGTGGCCCGCAGCGCCGTTTTCTCGGGCAGCGGCCAGATTCCCAGCATGTCCAGGTACTGCTGTTTCCACTCGCGTCGCCGGGCCGCAAGATCGCCGTCAAAAGCCAGATCCTCCTGGAATATCGACTCCAAGCGGGCCGCTTCCTGGCTCAAGTAGGCCTGGATTCGCTCGTCGCCAGGCGCGTCACGATCGGGCTGACCCAACGGCTGGCCGAGAGCCGTTGTCCCCGCCCATCCAAACCAGATCAAGGAAAGCACCAGAAACGCGCGACCCTTCGTTGAAACCATGCAAATCTCTCCCGGTAACGGTTTCTCTTTTATTTTCGGGCCCCCGCCGGCTCCCGATCGAGCTCCGCCATCAGCATGTCCACGGCCTGGGGCCAGCAGGGGTCGAATGGGCCGCGGACAGACTCGCCTTCTCCCCCGGAATCGGACGGTACCGCGCCCGTCGGTTCGCTGCTCGGAGGCGCGATGCCACGATTCAGTCGATTGATCACGCGCACGGCGTCCAGCGCACTGAGAAAGCCGTCTCCATTGACATCATGGGCATGATTCGCCATCGCCTGGATCTGGCGCACGACCGCTTGTTGGGGCAGCCGCCGCGATCCGTTGGCATTCAGATCATTGATGACCAGCAGCGCATCGAGTGGAGCCAGGATGCCGTCGCCGTTCGTGTCTTCGGGTAGTGATGCGGCCGTTTTCCGTCCGAACTGGAAATTGGAATCGGCCAGGCGGATCGTTCCTCCCGCGGAGAACTCGTACAGCGCTCGCGCACCGTCGACCTCGACAACATGCTGGGACACCCCGCCGCCCGTTGTTCGCTCGCTGGTAATCAGCGAGATGGTCTCGCTCGACGTACCGCGACTGGCGGCGATTGCGCTCCGTACCTCGGCGAACAATGGTATCGGAACGCTGTCCGATGGCGGTAACGTATGCGGATCGGGGACGGGCGACTCAATGGTCACGCTCCCCAGGACTCGGTCGGGCGCTGCGACGTCGACCGCGACGATACCTTCCTCCGCCACCGCATACAGCACCCGATCGATAAACGCCGAACGTCGCACCGGGGACGAATTGGCAACGGTCCCGGCGAGCAGCAGACCTCGGTCGGATCGTTCGCGCAGCGACGCATCGACTCCCACCAGCACCAGATCATCCTCGCGCCGGATTTCGGACGACTCGCGGACGCCGTCTCCATCGCGATCCACACGCACGCGTCGCATTCTGGCGGTCGGCAACGCAAGCATTGCGTGTTCCGAAAACCAGCCGAATGCGTGATGGTCCTGTTCCGCTTCGGACGTAACCCAGCGTGGCAGCGTCAATGCATCGATAAGAAACGGGTTTGCCAGGTCGGAAACACTGAACAGGGCGACCTGCGTGGGCCCCGACCAGCCTGCCGACGTATTGCGCCCGACCGTCAGCACGCATTCTCGATCGATCCACTGCATGTAGCTGGAAAAGCCCGGCAGGGTGACTTGTCCCGTCAGTTGGGGCGACTCGGGGTCGCTGACGTCGATCACCAATAGCGGATCGACATTGCGGAAGGTGGTGACTAACGCTCGCTCGCCATCAAATCGCACCGATTGGATCCGCTCTCCCAGGGCGAATCGCTGCAGACTGCCACGAAACTCCAGCAGGCCGGCGTCGGCGCGCAGCACGAACAGTTCGTTTTCTTCCTGTCCGGCCGGAGACCTGCGATCGTCGTTATGCGCGGCGGTGACGATCCGCAAATCGCCGCGAAATTCATCGGCGGAAAACTGGTTCAGCATGACACCGGGAACCGCGCCTTCGGCCGACAATTCGATGCCTCCCGATGCCGCGTCCCAATCGAACTGCAGGATGGTGGTCGACCTCGCATCATACTCGGAGTTGTCAAAGACATAGAGGTGCTTCTCCGCTCCATAAATATGACTTGCGGAACCAGCGAACAGTGCGTTGCTTGAAGCAATTCCTGGTTCGTTGCCCATCACATCGATCGACACCACGGCGATGAGTTGATCGGCGTCTGGGAACTGCGGCAGGTAGACGTCGGTGGGCGCGACAAGTAATCCCGACCGAGTCAATTCGCCATCGGGACCGCTGCTGGCGTATCGAGGCAATACCGCCTGGATCGACTGCGAGGGTTCACTGTTCCAGCGGGCGAGGTATTCCTCCTTCGATTCGTAGACGCAGCGCGTCGTCGGTGCGAACCAATCGGCGACCATGGCGGAGCGCGCTGGGACAGGTTCACACCTGGTCTTGGGCAGCGGCAAGAGTCCATCGCGCCGCAGTATCAGGTACACGAAGTCGCCCAGCCCGCGCGATCCGGCATAGTCGCCTTCCAGACGTGTTCGCTGTACGACCTTCGGAGCAGCACGATCCGTGACGTCGAGTACCGTGACAAGCGTTGTCGCTTTCGGCGGCGGTGGCGGAAACAGGATCGGCCGGGCAACATCGCCGATCATGGTGCTTGCCGGTGTCGACGATGGGTCGAGCGTCTCCGGATCCTCCTCCCAAATTGTCGATAGTACCGTCAATCGATCGCCGCGCAGATACAGCGCGAATGGCGTCCCGTCGATCGTACTTCTGGAGACCACCTCGATCTCGTCGGCCGGCCAGGCTCGTGTAATCGCCACATCGCCGCCATGGATCGAATAGAGGTAGGTGTCATCGACCTCGATCAGATCCCCTTCGTCAATCCCGGCGACTTGGACATTGGTGGACGAATGAGCGCGCGATTCCGGTGAAGTTGCCGTACGGGGCGGTCCGCCATCCGCGGCAGCGTAGAATATATCGAAGTAAAGTGGATAGACGGGCTGTCCGAATAGCCCCGCGTGCCGGATCAGTGATTGTTCGAGCAGATAGGCTCGCAAAGCCTCGGACGATTCCAACCGTTCGAAATGCGTGGACCCCTCGTCGCGCACATCGACGCGGACACGGGCTTTCAGCCGGCCGTCGACCAGGTAGCTGAACTCCTCCTCGCCGATAAATCCGCTCGGCGGGGAATAAACGATCGATTGCCCGTCGTCGGCGACGGCGAGCTTCCCGCGAGTCTGTCCCGCTAAGCCGGTGATCTTTCGGGCGCCGGTGTAGTTGCCGAACAGGTCGTTCACCAGCACGGAGAGCGAGTTATCTTGCGAGCCGACCGGTACGCGAAACTCGTCGTCGCGAACCCAGCGGACGACCTGCACCGTTACGGGCGTAACAAACATTCCGTCCACTGCGTACGAAAAGGAATCGCTGCCCACAAAATCGGGATCGGGTTCATAACGGATGCTGTGTCCGTCCGGCAATCGATGCACCTTTCCATGTGCGGGCGGAGTGATCGCGTCGATACGACGGGGGCCGCGATACGGATCGCAGGTCACGATGGCCCCGTTGCGCCAGACGGAATTGCGTTGCGAAAAATCGTTGCTGGCCAGGTCGAGTTCCGCCGAGCTGTTTTGATCGACAACCAGCGTGTCGGCCATGGGGGAACTCGAAGGCGAGAGCCAGATCCCGGCGGTGCCTTTGTATTTGCCGTCCAGTTCGTATTCAAACCGATCGGCACCCAGTTTCGATATCTGGTAATAGACGCGGTCGGCGTGGCCCGCGCCGCTGGAAGCGATAGAGATGCGCCCGCCTGCCAGATCCGAGTCGGTCGCCGGGGTCAGGTCGGTAATCTTCGGTTGGCCTCCGGCCGGCGACGCGTGCCGGTCATTGGCGAGCGGATCGAGAATTGCGGAGAACCCGGGACCGGTGATACAGGAGAATTCAAAATAGTCGTCTCGCGCCCGCGGCAGCACCTGCACCATCACCTGGGCGTCCAAAAGGCCGTCTACCGTGTAGGTGAATTGATCGGAGCCGACAAAGCCGTCCGGGGGTTCGTAATCGACCCGCGTGCCGTCGCCGATTATCGATACCCGGCCGCCGGCGCTGGAACCTCGTACCTCGGTGATCCGCCGCGGACCAGCATACCCGGCCCCGCTGAAGTCGTTGGCCAGCGGTTCAAAGTCGGCAGGTAGATCCTGTATCGCCGGCAGGATGTCGTCGCGCACCGGCCGAGTGACCGAGACGGAGACCGTGGCTTTGTAGCGATCGTCTGCCACGTATTCAAACGTGTCGACACCAAGAAAGTCGGCCGGCGGGCGATAGCGCACGCCCTGGCGATCGTCGCTGATCACAATCGCTGCGCCGTTGGTCGACGGGCTCACGGCGGTGATGCCGTCGACAGCATCGCGACGATCGTTATAGGCAAGGTAGTAGACGTCGTTCGCCAGCAACTCGATCGCAACGAAATCGCCGTCGGCGTCGACTTGACCGAAATGATCGTCGACGACGGGGCGATGCACCATCACCGTGACGTGGGCTTCATACCGGTCGTCGACGACGTAGGTAAACGACTCCTGTCCGTAAAAATCGGCGGCCGGTTGGTAGGCAACCGATTGTCCGTCGGGTTGCAGTGCCAGAGTGCCTCGCAGCGAGTCGCGGTCGACCGAGGTGATCCGGCGCTCAAACGGGTAGCTCGCCCAGAACGGATCGTTGCCCAGCAAGTTCAACGTGACAGCAGCCGAGTTCTGCAGAAGGTCGGTGAACGTGTCGGCGCGTACGGGAAGCGGCAGCGCGACTCGGACATTTGCGACCCATGCGTCGTCGACGACGTAGACGAAACGGTCTTCCATCGAGTCTTTTTGCGGAGCGAAGCCGGCAGGAAGCTCGGCGGGAGCATGGTAGACGATCGACTTGCCGTCGACACTGATGGTGGCCTCGCCGCCGAAGCTGGTGTGTCCGACCGCCGTGATGCGCAGCGGGCCGAGTTCCCCTGGCAGAAATCGGTCGTTGGCCAAAACATTAATCACGATCGTACTGCCGTCCGGGAACGCTTCGGCCGAATCGTCAACGACAGGCGAGTCGACAGCGATCGTCACCAGCCCCAGTGCCCGGTCGTCGACGAAGTAAGAGAAACGTTCCGTTCCCGCGAAGCCAACCGGCGGAGCATACCGAATGGCGGACCCATCGTCGGTGATTTCGATCGAACCGCCTTCGGAGCCGTTGCTGACGGCGGTGATTCGCCGAGCGCCCTGGTAATCGCTGTCGAATCGATCATTCGCCAGAACCGCCAGTATCTGACTGGGACCGTTCGTGCGCATAGTGTAGGCATCGGCGACCGGGACGATGCCGGCGGCGTCGAGCAACGATCGGCCCTCGAGCCGTTCGAACCCCACACCGAACCGACTCCGCATGATCGATCCACGACACTCCGATCGGAATCGTGTTCGGCCCGGCTCCGACGCCGGCAGAAGGAACAGTCTTCGGAATACTCGCCGATTCATCGTGTGCCTTTCATCGCCGGCAGTACCTTTCCGCAGCCGCGCGACGCTCCATGGTACCGTAAGCCGGAGCAAGGATCGAGTATTCGGAGGGCTTTGAGTGGACTGCGCCATCGCTTCAATACGTACGATGGGAGTGGGATGGGCCTCCAGGCCCGTCCAGAACTGTGAATCGGCGCCGAGTAAGCAAGCGAGCATTGCTCGTGGCATGGGGAGAAAACGGCCCGTTGAAAAAAGAGCAATCGGAATAAAACATAGCAATCCCAAGGCAAGGATTCGGCAATACGACGAGTTCGGCAACCAAGGAGCTTGGCAACCAAGGAGGCAAGTAGATGGCAAGCAACGAGACCGCTCTTTTCGATCGTTTAACAACCGTGGGAAGCCCAGGTCATCTCAAGGACTGGGAGACGCAGGATAGCTACTATGTGACGAAATGCCGGGTTTTTTAAGTCGATGTGGCGGACTTGATTGCGATCATGCAGAAGTGGTTTGATCCGGACTGGGGCAACGAATTTCGGCCGCGATTGGAACGGGAGGTTGCCGAGTTACTTCCGGTTTCGGCCTGGCGGACCTTAGCAGAATTGAAGGCCGATGCGGCGGACGCGATCATCGGTGAGCTCACGCTGTTCTGGCAGTACCTGGACCGCGTTTACGAGCTGCCCAAGGCGAACGCGATCGTGCAATGTCTGCGAACGGACGGCCTTGTCAACACGTTGAAAGCCAAAATGTCGGATTCCTCGAATTTCGGCACGTCCAAGTCGTTGGTCATGATGGGGGATGCCGCCGGCTTCGACATGAACTCCCAAGAGGGAATGAATAAGTTCATGGCGGCGTTCAATCTCGGTCTGGTTGGAAACGGCAACACCCCGTTCGAGACTGTTGAGAATTACCGGGTGGGCCGCAACGATCGCTGCAACTGTGGCAGCGGCAACAAGTTCAAGAAGTGCTGCGTACGGCGATAAGGCTGACGGCGCGGGTCAAAATCAGCCGTCGGGTGTTCCCAAGACAGCATCGAGGAAGAGTCCGCCATATCCGTTGGCGCCTTTCGGTTCGCGCCGTCTCGTGACCGCGTTTCGATTTTGCCGCCTTAACGTTTTCGCGCCGGCAGACAGTTTTCGCGGCGAGGAAATGTGTGCAGGCTGGTGGGGCCAAATCCGTGGCGGTCGTCGAAGTACATGTAATGCGTGATTTCAAAACAGTCGGCGTGGATCTGGATCAGGTTGAACGAGTTCTTCTCTTTTTCTCGGCCGCGCCCTCGTCGCGAGGTGGTCGTGCCGCACTGCACGACGATGATGCCCCGCTCGCGGTGGCTGCCGGGGTAAAAGTCGAGCGAGTTACCGATGTAAGCCCGATGCAGATGGCCGCCGAGAATCATATCGACTCCCAATTCCACGAATCGTTCGATTGCCCGTTCGGAGCGCTGCATGGTGCGGTCGCGCATCGCGTCCGGCGCGGGAACGAAGTGGTGATGGGCAACGATAATGCGAACGGCGTCGTCGGGAGCTTCGACAAATGCCGAAGTGCAGAAGTCGAGTTGCCCACTGTGCAAACGCCCGTTGGTGATCGCTCGACGCGGCGCCGTCGAATCGAGTCCGACGATGACGGCACCTTTCAGTCGCAGTACCTGATCCGGTTCGGAACAGATGAGTTTGCGAAACAGGCCGAGCGGGTTCAACAGCCGTTCGGCGACTCGGTACAAGGGCACGTCGTGGTTGCCGGGGATGACGACGCGCGGGGCGTCGGACAATCGGTCCAGGAACATGCGGGCGTCGAGGAACTGTTGGGCCTTTGCCCGTTGCGTCAAATCACCGCTGACGACGATTGCGTCAGCGTGCAGCGAAGGTACGATGTCTAACAGCGCCTGGCCTACGCGGGGAACGTAGGGCGGACCAAAATGCAGATCGGAAACGTGCAGCAAGGTGAGCATTTCCCTCTATCATAAAAAATGCAGCCCGCTTCAGTGAAGACGGGGCGCGCGGGACAACGATGAGAATTCACGTGATCCACAATCCGCTTTCGGTCAGAACTGATCGTATTCGCGCGCTGCTGGCGGAGGCGGACGAGGCCGGGGACTGGGATTTCGCCCTTCGCCCGTCCTCCGACCTGGCTACGCTGCAGCGCGATGTGCGAAACGCTGTTCGCGAGCAGGTCGACCGCATCGTCATTGCCGGCGGGGACGGGACCATTTCCCAGGTGGTACAGGCATTGGCGGCCGATTTTTCCGCCGTGGAAATCGCCGTCCTTCCGTTCGGCACCGGCAACGACTTCACCCGGTCGCTCGGCCTGGCCCCCGATCTGCTCGGGCTGGCGGCCACGTATGCGCTCGGCCGGCGTGTACCGCCACAATCGACCTGATTCGCATCCGCGGTGATCTGGACACGTACTGTGCAATGTGGCCAATGGCGGGTTCGGTGGACGCGTCGCCGCGGACCTGCGGGTGGACGACAAGCAGCGCTGGGGAGCGATGGCCTACTGGATGACCTCGGTGCTCGAATTGACCCAGTTGACTCCGTTTGACCTGGAAATCGTTCTGGATGGCCAGCGGCACGCCTGCGGCGAGGCACTTGGGCTTGCGATTGCCAACGGCCGTTTCGTCGGCGGCGGGTTCCCGATCGCGCCCAACGCCACGCTCGACGATGGGCTGCTCGACGCGCAGAGGCTGATGGCGGAATATGTCTGGATCGCGTTGCCGCTGGCCAGTTACGCCGTGGCGTTGGTTGCGAGCTGGATCAAATTTCGCGTCTGGCCCAGCTACCACACGCGCATGGCGAAGATCTGCTGAATGCTGATCGCGATCAGCGCCGTCGCCGAACTTTGGGCGGAATGGATCGTGCCGCTGCGCATCACCTGCGTGGCACTGATGGTCACGAACGTCGAGTCGCTGCTTTTGACGCTCTGCCTGGAAAAGCCGATGTCCGACGTGGAGTCGCTCTGGCACGGGCTGTGTGGAAAGCCGTAGGGTTGCTATTTTCTGGGCGTGGCCTGGACGATGATGGGAATCACGAACTGCATCAGGAATACCGCGCCACAATAGACGTAGAAGGCTTGCAGTCCCAGGCCTACCAGCCACGCCACGACGCGCCGGTCCCATCGCGATTCGAAATACTCGCCGGTCAGCATCAGCCCGGCCGATGCCAGCAGTAACAGTCCCATCACAATGGTACAGAGGACGAGCGTTGTCCGCGGCCAGCCACGGTCGCAGTCGTAGATCCGCGACAAGGGGAATGACATCAGGCCACACATCAAAGCGATCAGCAGCAGGCTGGCATAGCCATAGTAGTAGGAAAACGCCAAGTTCACGACGCCGAACAACAATGCGGCGCCGACCCAGTCCGAAGTGCGGATTTCCTCGCGCGAGAGCGCCAGGCGGCCAAAGCGGCTCACACGTAATATCAGGTTAAACAGCGGCACTGCCAGCCAAGTCATCACCGCGAAGATGATATAGGCGATCAGCACGGGGCGCAGCCAGGGTTTGAGTTGCGGATTCCGTTCGCCAACCTGTTTCAGCAACTGGTAGCCGAAGTAGCCACCGAGCATCACCCACCACTGCGCCCGGCGACTCAGTTTCATCATCCAAAGAAAGAACATCAGCATCAGGCGATAAACCAGGAATCGGGACTTCATCGCCTCGATGATGCCGCGGCGGGCCCACTCCAGGTTGGGTTCCAGTCGCAAGGCTTCACGGAAGTGTTCCAGTGCCTTGTCGGGTTGGCGCTGTTCGAGCAACGTCCAACCCAGGTTGGCGTGCGAATAGGCATTTTCCGGATCGCGCTCCAAAGCGGAGCCAATCGCCGCTCCAGCGTCCAGCTTGCGGCCCAGTTTCACCAGCGCCATGGCGCGCAGGTTGACGCACATTACGTGCTGGCCGTCGATCGCCAGTCCCTGGTCGGCGGCGTCAAGCGCCTCTTGCCAGCGGCGCTGCGTGTAGCAGACCTGGGCCAGCCAGCCGAAATAGTCGGCGTCGAACGGATCGAGTCGCAGGGCTTCGCGCGCGGCGCGCTCGGCTTCGTCAAAACGGTTCCGCGCGAAAAATACCCGTGATAATACATAGTGCGTGAAGGGGTTCTCCGGCGCAAGGTGCACGCCCGTTTCCGCTTCCCGCGTCGCATCTTCGAAACGCTCCCGCTCCAACAGGCACAGCGCCAGCAGCACGTGGGCCTCGAAGCGATTCGGATCCTCGGCCAGGCTGAGCCGCAGTTCCTGTTCGGCCAGTTCCCAGCGATGCTGCTCGATCAGGAGATGGGCACGGGCCAATGATGAGGAGTTCATTTAGCTTATTTTGGGATGCGCGGCGGGACAGTGCGGCGTCAGAGCTTGAGGTATTTGAGCACATCGTCGTAGGCGCCACCCTGGTTCGAGTACAGCGCGTAGTTGCGCGCCGTGGAGAACCACTCGCGCGTGGTCGGGCGGAGATCCTTGGCGGCATTCAGCAGATCCTTGGTCGTCAATGGCAGCGGCCGACCCGCCTTGAATGCCTCGCGCAGCTTCGCTTCGACCGCCTGGTCGACAATCGCTTTCAGATCGGCGCCGGAGAATCCGTCGGTTTTGCGCGCGACCTGTTCGTAGTCGAGCAGCTCCGCGGGTTTGCCCTTGCAGTGCAGCTGCAGAACCGCCGCGCGGCCCGCCTGGTCGGGTGGAGGCACGAACAGCACACGATCAAAGCGGCCCGGACGGCGGAACGCCGGATCGACATGCCAGGGCGCATTCGTCGCCGCCAGGACCAGGACGCCGTCGTTATTCCCTTCCACCCCGTCCAGCTCGGAAAGGAACAGGTTGATGACGTTCCGCCCCGCGCCGCCATGCATGTCCGACCGCCGGCCCCCCAGCGCGTCGACCTCGTCGAAGAACAGCACACAGGGCCGGTTCCGACGCGCCTGCTCGAAGATCACATGCAGATTCCGCTCGCTGTTGCCGATCCACATCTCCAGCACATCGTTGATCCCCACTGCCAGAAAACTGGCTTTGATCTCGCCAGCGGTCGCCCGCGCCAGATAGGTCTTGCCGCAGCCGGGCGGTCCGTACATCAGGATCCCCCCGCCAATCGCCTTGCCGTACGCCTTGTACATCTCGGGATGCTGCATCGGGTAGATGATCTTCATCCCGATCTCTTCTTTCAGCGGCTGCATGCCTCCCACGTCGGCGAATGTCAACTTTGGACGTTCCAATTCGGCGAACAGCTCTTCCCCCGCGGGCTGCGCGTATTCGCGCAACCGACCTTCGTCGACTTCGCCCTGGACCGAATCACCCACGCCTAACTGGTCGGAGAGTGCCGGATCGGCGGCCTGGGGATCGATTTCCAACGCCAGCTTGTACTGCGCCACGGCATTGGCAACGTCGCCCGTGCGGATCAACAGCCGCGCGTACAGCACGCGCGCCGCCGCGGGTGCGTCCTGGCGCTTGACAAGATCTTCGACGACCACCAGCGACTGACTGAGTTTGTTTTGCTGCAAATAGGAGACCGCCAGCCCAATCTTCAGCTCGGCATTCTGCGGCGCCAATGCCAACGCCTCACGGTATTCGCGTTCCGCCTCCTCGAACCGCCCCACGCCCAGCAACGATTGCGCCAAGTGCTGGCGCAAGGGGAGATTTTCAGGGGACAATTGCAAAGCGGCCCGCAGAGCCTCGATTGCGTCTCCACTGGGAATCACAGCGATCCTTTCCGGTTGAGCTACGGCATTCCAGAAGCCCGTTCACCTACTTCCATCCTAACGTACGCGGGCAGGGCTTGCCCAGAACCTGCATCCAGCGAAAACGACGATCCGGACGAGGGCTACCGCTCGGCGGTGATCTCGCTGTCCGGCAATTCCTCGCGCTCCACGGTAACGTCCACGGCGGGGGCGTCAGGATCCAAGTTCGCGAGTTCCAGGGTGGATCGTTCCGAGACCGGGAAGCAAAGTGACTGCAGCGCGCGGACCGCGGCATGGGGTGAGGGATCGGTTGATCGGGCGATGCGACTCGCGAAATCGTCCAGCATCCACCGGCCGCGCGGCCAGCGGATCGCCATGATTTTTGCGCAACCGTCGAGCAACTGGTAGATGCGGGCTCGTGTCACTCCCATGCGGTTCGATTCCTGGCTGACGCATAACGCGGGCGAATCGATCGCCAGCCGCCGCTCCGCCAGCCCCGCGACAACATCGCCCGCGTCGTTTTGAAGCTGATTCAGGATCGGCGAAATCAGGTTCTGCCGGATCTCGGCACCATCCGGAGAAATCGCCGCTCCCGCTGCCGCCGAAAAAGACCCGCCGGCCGCCGCCAGCACGGTGGACAACCACGACTCCACCAGCACCAGGTTGCGCGGAATCAGCCGAACCGCGAAATCAGGATTGCGCGGCATGGCGCCGAACACCGTTTCAATTTCCCAGAAAACTCGCAGGATCGCCCGCACGCGCTTTTCGCCGTGGGTTCGCAACGCTCGAATCTGCGCGAGCGATAGTTCGAGATAACTTGCGAGCGGCACGTGCCAGATTACCGTGGGCAGCGAACGCAGCGACTGCGCGACACTGCCCAACATCTCCTGCTCCAGTTCGTGCCGTCGCACGGTCTCGCGCCATTTCTCCCACTGCGTCTCGGAAACCCGAGCGGCATCGAACTGGACCCGCGACCCGCCATCCGCGACCGCGTTGACCTCGAGCCGCTCCGCGGCGAATGCCGCGGGGTCGTGTACGTGGGAACTGGAATGCGGGTGCGGCGCTGAGGTTGGCGACCCGTCGGTCCTCAAGTTCGGGTCGACGGGCGCCGGGATCACCAACGTCGCCGGCACGCCGTTCTCCGACGATCGATGGCTCGTCGAGGCAGGCACCGTGGCCCCCTTCGCCAACGGTACCGATGCGGGGAGCGAATCGCGGACCCGGCCGATCAGCGTAATCAACATCGCCAATTTCTTGTGGCCGATGCCGGGTGTCGCCGCAATCTCGGCATATGGCATCGCCAGCAGCTCGTCGAGCGACCTGCCCAGTAGCGCCATCGGCAGCCGGCGATCGGCCGGCAGTGCCCAATACGCCAGCGGTTTGTTGCGCGGAATGCTTGCGGCGTCCAGCAAGCGCGCACGCAGAACCTCGAACTGGTCGCGGAGTCGATAATCGATGGCGGAGATGGTCTTGGACATATTGGGTCGAGTGCCATTGTCAAGGCAGACCCTTGGATCGTCAAGCGACCTGCGCTCGGTCGCGAATGCCGCGCGATCGAAACCCGTACCCTACTTGACAGGCACCGGATGCTAGCATTGGTAGTATTTGCCGCGGTCCGCGACAAAATCGACGAACAAAATCCGCTATCGTTGCGAGTTCCAACGACCGATATACTGACGATGGCTCACCCGGCGAACCTGGTCGGGAAAATTGTCCGACCATGCTCGCCGCCTTCCCAAGGACGGGAGAGGCGCCATGTATCGACGATCGATCGCCGTGCTATCGTTTGCCGCCGCCGCCATGCCGGCGGTCCTTGTGGCTCAGACCGCGAATTCCACAACCGTTCCGGCAACCTCGCTGCTCGATCAGTCACCCGCTGTCCGCGTCCAACTCTCGCTCGGCCGATTGCACGTTACCAATCTGCGATTGGGTGCGAATCGCAATGTCTGCACCGAACGCAGCAATGGCGACCGGGTCGAACGCCTCTCGATCACCGCCGCAACGGCGCTGCCGACGGTGCACTATGAAATGACCGATGGTCGCAACCGGCTAATTTGCGATATCTCGCACGAGCAGGCAACCGTTGTCCATCGGGCGGGCGATCCCGAGGCGAAGCTGCTGGTCTTGCTGCGGCAACAAGTTCAGGGGCTGGTCGTCGCAAATATTGCGGCGGCGGAGACAGGAGCGTCGCGCGAGTACAGTTCCGATTCGATCTGGCATCTGCTGCTGAACCTGCCGACATCGGACAGGGATCGGATCGTCGATGCGTTGACCATCATCGCGCCCAGTTGGAGGCTGGCCGATTTGCTCAACGATATCGAAGCCGATTTTGAACCACGGATCGAACGCCAGCCGATCCCCGACAAGATCGCGATCGAAAAACTTGTCGAACGGCTTTCCCATCGCGCGTATCGTGAACGGCAGGCGGCGGATCGTGAGCTGCGCGAATTGGGCCCGGCGGGTATTCCCTATTTCCGGGCATTGGAGTCGGCCAATCTCGATAGGGAACAACGAGCACGAATTCGCGTGATGCGCGAGGCATTGAGTCAACCTTCGTCCGACAGTGTGGAGCGCGTGGTGAGCTGGCTGTCGACCGATCATCGCTTCTGGCTCGATTTGCTCGACTCCAACAACGCCGCGCGTCGCGAACTGGCCAACCGCCAACTCGTGCGGCTGGGCAGATTGGCCACACCGCTGACGATCGATGCCGATCCCGCGGTTCGCCAGGCGCAGATTGGCACGTTAAAGCGGCGCTGGGGCAACGAATAGGCTCCCTCGCTTGACAATCGTTCGCTGCCGGTTCATCCTGGATCCATTCCGGCGTCATCCACGACTGCTCCTGATCACCTCGATGCCCTGTCCACCCGATGCTAGAACCGCTGTTTTCACACAAGGTGCTGCTGGCCTCGACCGATGACCTGGTCGTCGACTGGATGACGCCGGTCTACCTGCTGATCGCGATCGGTCTGGTGGTCATCAACGGATTCTTTGTGTTGGCGGAATTTGCAATCGTCAAGGTTCGGGCGTCCCGCATCGAGGAACTTTCGCGCCAGGGACATCCTCAGGCCGCCCTGGCCAAGCATATCCTGTTACATCTGGATGCCTACCTCTCCGCGACCCAACTGGGGATCACGATGGCCAGCCTGGGACTGGGCTGGGTCGGCGAACCGGCGTTCGCCAGCCTGGTTTCGGCGGCAATCGGACAGGTCGGCTGGTCGCCGCGCACCAGCCATACCCTGTCGGCCGTGGCGGCGTTCGCCACGATTACCTTCCTGCATATCCTGATCGGCGAAGTCGCGCCCAAGAGTATGGCGATTCGCCGGCCGGAAAAGTACACGCTGGCGCTCGCCTGGCCCCTGAAATGGGTCTACCGGATCTTCTACCTGCCGATGCTGGTTTTGAATGGTGCTTCGAGCCGGATTTTGCGAGCGATGGGGATCGAAGCGGGTCATGCCGAGATGACGCACAGCGAACAGGAATTGCGTGTGCTGTTGACGACCGCCCAGACTTCCGGCGGATTCACGTTGAATCGTCTGTTGATCCTGGAGAATATTTTTGATCTCGGCACGCAGACCGTACGGGAAGCGATGATTCCCTGGGCCAACGTGCACTACGTTTCGGCTTCGGCGTCGTATTCCCAGATCCAGCGCACCCTGGCGGAAACACGATTCTCGCGCTATCCGGTCGTCGACACCAGCGGCCTGCCGCGGCAATATCTGTTGATGAAGGATCTGATCGTGGAACCGACGGACAGCCAGGAGTGGACGCGCGTGCTCCGCCCCCTGCCGGCCGTGCGGCCCGACGAAAACCTGGAAATCACGATGCAGAAACTGCAGGGCGACGGAGCGAACATGGCGGTGGTGGTCGACAACAATCGACCGGTAGGGATCATTACGCTCGAAGATATTCTGGAAGAGGTTGTCGGCCGGATCGAGGACGAGTATCCCCGGTTACCTCGCTTGTATCTCAAGGACGCGCTGGCCGCCGGCGGTGTGATTCTGGAACTGGCAGCCACGACGCCCCACGACGCGATTCGCGAATTGGCGGCGACAATTCCCTCGGCGCAGATTCCACCCGGCGCCGATCTTGCCGCCATGGCGCTGGCCCGGGAAAGCCAGATGCCGACCGACGTTGGCCATGGCGTCGCGATTCCCCATGCCCGATGCCCGGGAATTGCCCGTTCGATACTCGTCTTGGGACGCTCCGAACAAGGAATTGTTTTCAACGAGCGGACCGGAGATCTGGTACGGCTGATCTTCCTGCTGGTCACGCCCGCGGAACGCCCGCAGACGCAGGTGTTTTTCCTGACACAGCTGGCCCGCGTCGCGGAGAGCGAATTCGTGCGCGAACGATTGGCGCGCGCCGGATCCGCCGAAGAGGTCGTCGAGATCATCGCGGCGGCCGATCCCGCCGTCACCGGCTAGATCCATCGTTTGACTCTGCAAAGTGTGGCACGCGCTTAGCGTTCGTCGTCGTGAACGACCGTCCGCTCTTCTTTGGTCACTGGATTGCGCAGATCGTCGCTGACGATCTGGACGCGGACACGTGAATCGCCGCTGCGAACACCGCGCGCGGTGACCTTGAACACCGCTTTCTCGCCGGGCACCAGCTGCGGGATTGGATCGGAAACCGCCTGTGATCCCGCGACGCGAACGGCAACTGGGCCGGTGCCCCGTTGCGGTTCCAGTTCGGCGGGGAAGTCGACCGACAGTTCGATATTGGACGCAGCTTGGGATCCCTTGTTCGTGATCAGCACCTCGTAGGTTGTCTCTCCGCCCACGTCGATGGGATCCTCGGTGTCGCTGACACTAAATTGCAGTTCGGGGAATCCTTCCACTTGAATCTGCCGCTCGTCGGTCTGCCGCAGCGATCGCGCCGCACGGGCCTCGGCCCGCACTTTCTGCTGTCCCATTTCCGTCGGCAACAGTGTCACCTGCGCTTCTCCCTGTTCGCCCGCCGGCAGACGCGCCAGATTCCAATACACGGCGTGGCTCTGCCGATCGTACTCGCCGCGATTGTTGGCCGACACGTACTTCATTCCTTTGGAAAGGAACAGAATCAATTCGATATCCTCCGCCGGTGCGGTGCCGGGGTTGTTCAACGCGATAACGTACGATCCTTGCCGATCGAGGAAACGGGTCTTCGGGCCCTGCAGACGGATTTCGAGGTCCGGTGCGATCACCTCCACGGCCATCGATTCCTCGACAGACACATTCGTTTCGTTGGTGGCGGAGAACGCCAGCGTTTGCGGCCCCGCTTTCACGGCCTTCAGCGGCAGGGAGATCGTTTTCTTCGCGCCGGGCATCAAGTTGCCTAGTGGCGATTGCAATTCCCGGCCGGCAGGATGAGCCATTCCGTCCGGCAGTACCGCGTCCAGAAACAGGTTCGATGCCGCGCCGCTTCCGGAGTTCGAAATCGTGATTGTCGCCGTGGCAGTCTCCCCGATCATGATGCTCGAAGGGAAATCAACCTGCACGCCGACCTGCGGCCGCGTGCTGACGGTGCGCATCGATGCGGGCGTGCGAAAACTGATCTGGGCCACGCTGCCTAACTCGCCTTCGACGCGAGGGATCAGCTTCATTACCAGGGAGGCTTCCGCGCCGGGATTCATCGTGCCGATCACCCATTCCAACGATCCTTGGGGGCCCGGTTCGATATTCGGCTGCATCTCCTGCAGTTGCATGCCGGCGGGCAGCATATCGTGCACGACCACATCGTAGGCGGTGACCTTTCCCAGGTTGCGGACTTTCAACTGCACCGTAGCGGGGCGGCCAACCTGCACTTCGGGCGGCACCGTTTTCTCGATCGCCAGGGATGGCGTCTGCAGACCGTCCATTTGCCGTGCACCGGGTGACTCGCTCGCCAATGTCGTCGATGCCTCGAGGGACGTTCCGGACTGCCGGTCGCGAGTGGACGCGGAATTCCCGGCCGGCGCAGGATCTTCCTGTCTGGCGTCGCGACGCCGCTCGTTCAGTGCGGGGGGACTGGCGTTGCCCCGTGGCAGATCGCGCAGGCTTCGCATGGAGTCGGCGGAGGGCGGATCACGATCATTACTCGTCGGGGGTACAAGGTCGTTTGTGTTCAATCGATTTGGCTCGGTGTTGCTTGCCGAATCTTTCGCGCCGGCGGCCGACGGGTCGGACTCGTCGTTTACATCCGTGCTGTTTTCCTCGCTGTTGTCGGTTTCGACATCCGCGGGGTCGGTTCCAACGGTTGTGTCCTCCGCGTTACCTGTCTGCGAATTTGGTGCGGATTCATCGGCCGTTGTGGCGTGGGAAGCGAATCGATCGCTCCACCTGCCGCGTGAAGTTCGTCCGCCTGTTTCGCCGCGCAAGGGTGGAACGACTTGTTCATTTGGCTCCGATGTTGTTTCTTCGTCGGATTGTTGAGCGAATTCACCGCGGTGATCCGATTCGGGATCGGTCGGCTGTTCGTCGCTTGCGGGCCGGATTGGGCGGCTCGATATTCCGCCGAACCGCATACGGCCGCCCCCATCGGCATTCGGATGCACGTTGCGATTCGCGGTACTATCCGAGGCCGCCGGGTTTCTGTGTGTCCCGGAGTCGGAGTCGGGCGCGAACGGGGTTCGGCGGCCGCCCGGCGAGTCGCCGCGACTGGCTTGGGCCGAGCGTGGTGGCTGGCGCGAGTTTGATAGAAGTTGGGGATCGTCAATACCGTCACCATCAATGCGGAGCGGATCGGCTTCGCGCTGGCTGCCGTTGCGCGGTTCGAGTGTCGCCAGGCTGGGTTCTTGCGAAGCATCAGCCTCGGTCGAAGACCCCCACTGTTTCTGGTACGCCTGCCTGGCAGCGTAAGCACCTCCGCCGACGCCGGAAGCTGCCACGAGCGCGAAGACCAGCCGACGGCGCCAACTGCCGGTCACAAACGGGCGACTGGCCGCGCGCAGCGTCCACAACCCCGCTCGCAGAATCCATTCTTTCTTGCTCATAGGCGACTCAAATATCGCCGCGAGATCCGTTCGCGGCGCAACCAGTTCTTCCGGCATGTGTCTCGAGATGCAACGCCGGGCGGGTAGGTACCAGAAATCCCACGGCGAAGAAAGAGCAATTATTGGATCAGCGTTCGATAGAGTTGCAGATGCCGGTCCACCATCCGCGGAACGCTGAATTCCATTGCTACCCGATTACGGGCCGCCGCGCCCAGTCGTTGGCGTTCGGACGGCTGGTCCAGCAGGTAATGTGTCCAGCGCGCGAATTCGGCCCGATCGCCCACGGGGACCAGGTGTCCTGTCTGGTTTTCCACGACCAGGTCACGATTTCCCGGGATATCAGTGGCAATGACCGGAATCCCCATCTGCATCGCCTCCAGCAGCGCGTTCGACTGACCTTCGTAACTGCTAGCAAGCCAGAAGCACTCAAGCTGCGCGAGGATCGCGGGCACATCGGGGCGTTCGCCCAGCAAATGAACCCGGTCGGCGATCTGTACCTGCCGAATGTATCGCTCGAGCCGCCATCGTTGTGGTCCTTCGCCGACGATCAACAAATGAACGTCGTCGCGCGCGGACTTAAGCAGCTCGGCGGCCCAGACCAGATCTTTCTGCCTTTTCTGAGGCCAGAGCCGCCCCACGGTGCCGATCAAGCGGGCGTCGGCAGGCAGGCCTAGTTCGGCTCGAAGATCGGTGCGGTTTTCAGGAGTTGAGTCCGGTTGAGACGAGACCGGTAGCGGGGGTATGCCATTGGGAATCACCGTGAACTTGGCGGCCGGCAGCCCTTGATTGACATAGAAATCAACGACCCCGCTGCTGTTGGTGACGATGCGGTCGGTGAATCGGGCTAAATAGCGGTCGATCGCCAATTCGTGCCACCTCTTCCATAAATCGACACACCGTTCGCCGGCCACCAGGTGACGGATGCCCGCGCTTCGGGCCGCGTGGCGGCCGTAACAGTTGGCGGCGAAAATCCAGGTATGCACAAGATCGGGCTGCAATTCGCGTAGAAACCGTCGCAATCGGTACCAGGCCGCCGGGTCGACCTTCCACTGTTTTCCGATGACGGTCAGCGGAATTTGAGCCTCGCGCAGTTCTGCGGCACGTGGCCCGCCACGGGTCAGAGCGGCGACATGCACGTCGACCCCGGCTTGTTGCAGGCCTTGGGCGAGCAGCACGAGTTGTTTTTCGGCACCGCCCCGGTCGAGCGTCGGTATTAGCAGCAGAATCCGTTGGGTCATGGGGCTCACGGCGATCGTTGGCGCTTTTATTCAAATAGCGGCGACCCTTTGATTCTAACCTTGGATGTCGTTTCGCCCAACGTCGGGCCTGCTTCCCAATTGCAATCGGCCGCGGCCACGAATATCCTCAAGGAGTATAGCTCCCACCACCTCTCCCGCGCCGCACACCTTCCTTGGATCGAGTTCCTTCATGGCACGATGGCTTGTGAGAATCGCGCTGACCGCAGCCGTTCTGGCAACGATCGGCTGGGTGATCGTGTTTCAATTGGGTGGTGCGCAGGAAGCCGATTTGGCGTCCTTTCGCACCGCCAAAGTGGAAAAGGGGGTTCTCGTCGTCACGGTAGCGGCGACAGGGACGCTGGAACCCGAGGAGGTCGTGGACGTCGGGGCCCAGGTCGCCGGCAAGATCCAAGAGCTGGGGATCGATCCGGGTTCGGGCGGTCCGATCGATTACGGTTCCCAGGTCGAGCCGAATACGATTCTGGCGCGCATCGACCCGGCGCTTTACGAGCAGGAGGTTCATCTTGCGGCGGCCCAACTGTCCAAGGCCGAGGCTCGGCGGCGCCAAACGAAGGCTCAGACCGTCGAGGCGCAGACCGCGGTCGAGCGTGCCGAGGCCGATCTGGTGCAGTTGAAAGTCCGCAAGTCGCTTACATCACGCGAGGCGGAACGCGCTCGAGTCCTCGCCCCGTCGAAAGCGATCACGCAGGAGCAGTTGGACATTGCCGAGGCGAACCTGGAAACGGCGCAGGCGGCCATTCTGGTCGGCGAAGCGGCCGCCAAACAGGCGCGAAGTGCGGTGGCGACCGCCGAAGCGACGGAGTTGGAAGCCGAGGCCGACGTCGATAGCGCCGACGCGACGCTGCGTCGAGCCGACAAGAACCTCGACTACACCACGATCCGATCGCCGATCAAAGGAGTGATCATCGATCGCCGCGTCAACATCGGGCAGACGGTTGTCGCCAGCTTGAACGCTCCCAGCCTGTTCCTGATCGCCAAAGATCTGAAGCGTCTGCAGGTCTGGGCATCGGTCAACGAGGCGGATATCGGCCGACTGGCGGTCGGCCAACCGGTGAGCTTTTCCGTAGATGCGTCACCCGAGCGACTTTTTCATGGCCAGGTCCGGCAGATTCGCCTCAACGCTTCCATGACGCAAAACGTCGTCACCTACACGGTTGTCGTGGACGTCGACAATTCGGACAACCGGCTCTACCCTTACCTGACGGCGAATGTGAAGTTCGAGGTCTCCCGGCTGGAAGACGTTTTGCTCGTTCCCAACACGGCGCTGCGATTCAAGCCGCGCATCGAACAGGTGGCTCCGGCATACCGCGACCAGCCGTGGGGGAAGAACTCGGTCTGGATCCGGCAGCAGGATCAGCTGCGACCGCTGGCCGTGCAGGTGCTGGAATCGGACGGCAACCTGACGGCGGTCGCGGTCGAGCAGCTGTCGCCGGGCGACGAACTGATCGTCGGCGAGGCGATCAAGGAGATAAAGAACAACGTGGTCAACCCGTTGCTGCCGCAGCAACAGGGTAAGAAAAAGAACTGACCGATCCGATGGCAGCCATCGAGTTGATACGCCTGCAGGAGATCCGCAAGACCTACGGGACGGGCGAAGGTGCCGTGGAGGTATTGCGTGGCGTCAGCGAGTCGATCCGCGCGGGGGAACTGGTCGCGCTGACCGGTGCGTCCGGATCCGGGAAGACCACGCTGATGAATATTCTCGGCTGTCTCGACACACCGAGCGGCGGCGAATACTGGTTCGACGGGCAGCAGTTGTCGCTGTTGTCCTCCGACCAGCTGGCTCGAATCCGCTCCAAGAACATCGGTTTCGTGTTTCAGAATTTCAACCTCCTGCCGCGGACCAATGCTCTGGACAACGTGCTGATGCCGCTGGAGTACGCCGATCTGGAACTGTCGGAACGGCAGGCGCGTAAGCTGGGCGAGGAGTTGCTGGAGCGGGTTGGACTCGCGGATCGCATGGACCACGAGCCGTCGGAGATGTCGGGCGGACAACAGCAACGGGTCGCGATCGCGCGCGCATTGATCAACCGTCCGAAACTGCTGCTGGCGGACGAACCGACGGGAAATCTCGATTCCCACACCAGCGCGCAGATCATTGAGTTGTTTCAGAACTTGAACAAGGAACAGGCGATCACGATTCTGCTGGTGACGCACGATGCGCAAGTGGCATCCCACGCGCAGCGCGTGATTCGCATGAAAGATGGACTGGTTGTCGACGACAATCCTGCCGGGACAGGCTCCGTGGCGGTTCCATTACCAACCTGAATCGTCGGCCGAGGTTTTCCATGAAAACGCTGAGCTCCACCTGGACATCGTCGATTCGCGTTGTGCGGCGGGCTGCGAAGGCGCTCCGACGCAACTTCCTTCGCTCGGCGCTGACGACGCTGGGCATCGTGATTGGCGTTGCCGCGGTGATCGCGATGATGGAAATCGGCCGAGGCTCGACGCGCGCGATCCAGGAAACGATCGCCCGCATGGGCGCCAACAACCTGATGATCCAGCCCGGTACGGCCGCGAGTGGCGGAGTCAGCCTGGGAGGCGGAAGCCAGCAGACGCTGACGCTGATGGATGCCGATCTGGTCCGAACGGAATGCTCGATGCTGGACAGCGTCGCGCCGGTCGTGCGTTCGCGAACGCAGATCATCTACGGCAACAAGAACTGGGTCCCGTTTTACCTGCATGGCACGACACCCGAATATCTGCAGGTCCGCGAATGGGAGAATCTGCCGGAGGGTGTCAACTTTACGGAGCAGGATGTCCGCAACGCCGCCCAGGTCTGCCTGATCGGACAGACGATTGTGCGGGAGTTGTTTGAATCCGAATCGCCGCTGGGCAAGGAATTGCGGATCAACGGCCGCCCGTTCAAGATCATCGGCACGCTGAGCAGTAAAGGCGCCAACACGATGGGCCTCGACCAGGACGACATTGTGCTGACTCCCTGGACCACGATGAAATACAAGATCTCCGGAACGTCGGTGGCGAATGTCAATCAGAGCGCCGCGGCAGTCGCGGATCCGTCGCAGCAGGTCAATACGATCAGCGCGCGTTATCCCAGCCAGCGCACGACGCTCTATCCGCAGGCTTCCGTACAGCAGAAGGCGAATAATCCTCAAATAGAAAGAACGACCAGCGTCGACGTAATCATGTTGCGGGTGGGACGCGCGGCGGACGTCCCGGCGGCGAAAAAGTCGATCACGGACGTGCTGCATCGGTCGCACCGAATCCGCCCGGGAAAGCCGGACGATTTCAATATTCGGGATCAAACGGAGCAAAATGAAGCGCTCAGTTCCTCGTCGCGGGTGATGAGCGGTCTGCTGCTGGCGGTGGCGACGATCTCGCTGGTGGTGGGCGGAGTTGGAATCATGAATATCATGCTGGTTTCCGTTACGGAACGCACGCGCGAAATCGGACTGCGGATGGCGGTCGGAGCGCGTCGAGGCGATATCCTGCGGCAGTTTCTGGTCGAGGCGATTATCCTCTGTCTCGTAGGCGGCGGGCTGGGCATCGCGTTGGGTCGAGCGAGCTCGTTGATTCTGCGCACGGTGTTCTCCTGGCCGACGGAAACGTCGATACCGGCGATTGTGGCGTCGATCAGTGTGTCGGTTACCGTTGGAATCGTGTTCGGGTTCTATCCCGCCTGGAAAGCCTCGCGACTCGATCCGATCCAGGCGCTGCGCTACGAGTGATCGGCCGCCGCTATTCGGGCGGTGTCGGCGTCACCGTCATCGATCTCCGGTGGTTGCTATTCCGCCCAGTAGTCGAACACCAGAACTTTTTCGATGCGCGGGCGGACCAGTTTGACAAACTCGTCATGGGCCGGATGCGGCAGATATTCCGCCCGGCCCTTTTCGTCGCGGAACGTAACCACAAAGCCATGCGTAAAACCGTCCGCCAGATTCTCCACACTGTTATCCGTTCCCGACTCGAAGCTATGAATCGCATCGATTCTGGAAGGCAGTGCCTTGAAGGCGGCGACTACTTCCTTGACCTGTTCGTCGGTGGCGTCGGCCTTGAATTTGAACAGGACCACATGGCGAAGCAACCGCTGACCGCCGGAAGTTGAACCGGAACCGGTCAATGCCTCCAACATCTGTTCCGCGACAAATTTGTTTCCGGCGGGATTCAAGTGCACTCCGTCGTTCGTCAACTGGTCCTTGGCGGCGTTGGCGGTATTGTGCTTCTTCAAGTGATTCAAGAATGCCCGCCGCAGGTCGATGAGCTGCGCGCCGGATTTCTGGGCCACTTGCCGGCTGATCTGGCAGTACTCTTCTAACATCTTGTCCGAAGAATTGGAACCGTCGTGCTTTTCGCCGATTACACTCGCCGTGCACAACGACACCGTCGCGCCGCTGGCCTGAATCGACTTGATGATCCGCTGCAAACCCTGCTCAAAGTCCTCCTTCGTGGTGCCCTTGCCAGACTGCCAATGCCAGACGTCGTTGATACCGATGTAGATAACGACCCGCGTCGGCTTCTTCGACAAGACGTCCTTTTCCAGCCGCTTTTCCAGGTCGGGGACTCGATTGCCACTGATGCCGGCGCCAAGGATCTCGACCTTGAGGTCCGGCGTTTGGCTTGCGATCATCTCTCGCAAAAGGGTGACATAACCGCCCGGACTGGCACCCGCTTCGGTGATCGAATCGCCGAGAAACACAATCCGATCGCCCGACTTGAGGCCGTCGGCCCAAACGGATCGAGGTGCTGCCGTCGCATCGATGGCGCAGATTCCCGTGGCCAGGATCAGTTGGAAAATGGTCGAGTCGAGCAAAATGAATCCGCGTCGTGTCATGGGTAAGCCTCCTCCGCCGGTTTTCGCCGGACTGATAAACGTTAGCTGCTTGGCAAGGCCAGTAAGGTAATCGCCAGGCAGCCGACACGGAAAGAGGTGGAGGGACCGAGCTGACCAGTTGCGATTGATCGACCCTGATGTTACTAGCCACAAAAGGTCGAATTTTTTCGAGGATCGCATCAAAAATTGGATTTACACCAGACGTAGAGTCTTTTGGTCCGGCGGTCATACATTGCAAAGTAGTAATCGCCATCTGGGCCACGCGATAGTGCGGGAAAGCCGGGAGTGGCAAAAAAGAGTGATTGTTCATTTGGCGTCGGCCGCCAGTTGCGTGGGAACGCCCACCAGAAAGTCTGCGGCACACTGTCAGTGGGAATGGCGACCATTCCGCAATCCGCGATTACTCGATCAAGTTGATCCGATGTAAGAGTTAACCGCCAAACGTATTCGCGGTCGATGAATTCGCCGTGCGCGTAAATCTTGACATCCGAGGTGTCTGCATCAGCGATTTGGACCATTTTCTTGAATTCGAGTGGATGCGAAGCAGCTGAGTGGATCGGTCCAATTCCAAAAAACAGCCATCCGCCCATCACGACCCCGACAGCGCAAAATGACAAAACCGATATTATGATGCCGGTTCCGGTCGTCCACGGCCTTCCACGGCGGCGACCGCGAATTATGAGCAGCACGCCAAAAAACAGCGAGACTAAGGACGCCCCAAGCAGGCCGTAAATCGAGAATCCACTAAGAACGCAGCTCACGGCAGCAATCGAAATCAGTAGTTCGCTGATCGAGAATCGGACGGCCCGAGGGGGTGCTGGGATCGACATGTTAATGCCTGTTTGGGGTAACGTGACCCAATCCACTAATCGGCCCGCTGCAACTGCTGCACGATGGCGTCACCCATGGCGTCGGTGGCGAGCAATCCGCCGAGATCGCGGGTTCGTGCGCCGTTGACCAGCGCGCGTTCGACGGCGGAACGGACTTGCGCCGCGGCGGCGTCCAGGCCAAGGTGGTCGAGCATCATCGCGGCGCTGAGAATCGCCGCGACCGGGTTGGCGATGTGCTGACCGGCAATATCGGGCGCGGAGCCGTGTACCGGTTCGAACATCGACGGAAAAGTCCGTTCCGGATTGACGTTGCAACTGGGAGCCAACCCCAGGCCGCCGCCGAGGATCCCGCCCAGATCCGTCAGCAGGTCGCCGAACAGGTTGGAAGCGACCACGACATCGAACTGCTGCGGCGAGCGGACGAAATTCATGATCAGCGCGTCGCAATGCTGCCGCTCCACACGGACATCGGCATACTCCGGCGCCAGCCGTTCCAACGTTTCGTCCCAGAGCAGATAGGCGTAACGCTGCGCGTTCGACTTGGTGGCCATCGTCAATTTGCGGCGGCGGCGCCGAGCCCTATCCAAGCCGTACCGCAGGATCCGCTCGACGCCGCGGCGCGTGTGGACCGCGGTTTGCACGGCGAATTCGTCGGGTGTACCGCGGCGGAAGAAGCCACCGTTGTCGACATACTCGCCCTCGGTGTTTTCGCGGATCACCAGCATATCAATGTCGGACGGTCCCCGATCGGCCAGCAGACTGCGGACACCGGGGTAGAGTCGCGCTGGGCGAACGCAGGCGTATTGGTCAAACGCCTGACGTATCCGCACCAGCGGCTCCAGCGTGAGATGGTCGGGCAGCGTTGCGGGCCAGCCGACGGCGCCGAGCAGGATGGCGTCGAATCCGCGCAGCCGATCGAGAAAATCGGACGGCACCACGCTGCCGTTCGCATGAAAATGACGCAACCCCCAATCGAATTCGGTCATCCGAAAGCGGAATTCACCGCGGAGCCGTTCGACTTCGCGCAGCACGCGCACCGCCTGTTCCGTGACTTCCGGTCCAATTCCATCGCCCGGATAAACGGCAATCGCAAATTCACGCATCACGTTGGATCCTTGTCATTCTCGATGTCAGGCCGCGGAGGGGGTGTGGAGGTACCGTCGGCGCCATCCCGGTCTCCCAAGCCGCCCGCATGCTTCCTCT
The DNA here is from genome assembly GCA_016872775.1 of Planctomycetota bacterium. Taxonomy (GTDB): domain Bacteria; phylum Planctomycetota; class Planctomycetia; order Pirellulales; family Pirellulaceae; genus VGZA01. The sequence continues at coordinate 45,978 of VGZA01000041.1, forward strand.
CGCCATCCCGATCCTGCTGCACTGCTCCACCATCCTCCGCGGGGGCCGTGCCGCCGCCGCGTGCCCTGCGTCGATCGATTTCGCGCCGCAATAGTGCCTGGGTCGCCGCCTGCTCGGCGACCTGGCGCCGGCGGGCCCGCTGGAAGTGGGCCAGCGAACTCACCATGTCCGCAATCCCCAGCAACAGGATCCAGAGCACGGCCAGAATCAATCCCGTGACATAATACGTCGCCACGACGGCGCTGCTGATCCAGGGCTGCAGGCTGATCGCCGCGCCGACAAAGCCGATCAAGGCGCTGGTCTGAGTGCGGCGACGGTACTGTCTTCGAGCAAACTCTTTGTCGCGAGCGCCAGGGCTCGACACGCGCGCCTGATCCCAGACGTGCTTGTGATGCCAGACAAGGATCGCCGACAGCACCAGTAACAGAAAACCAAAGGCGATCGACGCACCCATATCATTGCACCCGACGGACCCACTCCAGCATCACCCAACCGACTTTCGCCAGCGAGAGGGCGGAACACTTGTCGGGCAGATCGGCCTCCGTATGCCAGTACGATGCCGCGCCGGAACGGGGATAATCAAAGTCAATGATATCGCAGGTGGGTATCTTGGCGATGTCGTGCAGGGCAAGATGATCGTCACGAACCTCGTGCCCGGTGCGATGGATGAACTCGTGCACGCCAAGTTCCCGCGCCAGCTTCCAGATCTGATCGACGAGCGGCCGCGTGTCACTCCATCGCAAACTGTTCTGCTCCTGCAGAATCTGCAACTGCGAGTCGCCTATCATATCGAGCACGACTCCCCAGCGATACCGGTAGGGTGGCGGTTCGACGACATAGGTGCTCGCGAAATGCTCCGAGCCGAGAAAGTACTGGTCTCGGTCGTTGAACACGAATTCCTCGCCGTCGACCAGCAGGAAATCGACGCCGAGTTTCGTTTTGGACGACGGAATGTGGTGTCCAAGTTCCAACAACACGGAGACGCCGCTGGCGCCGTCATTCGCGCCCACGAATCGGCCCTTGGGCCTGCGGCGGTCGCGATCGGGAAAGGGACGCGTATCGTAGTGCGCGACCAGCAGGACGCGTTCCTTGCTCTGCGGGTGCCATTGCACCAGCATGTTCGCCATGTTCACCGCGGAGCCGTCCAACGGATGGCGCGCGACAAAATGCTGCAGGCTGACCTGCCCACCCAGTTCCCGGAATTTCTTTTCCAGATACTCCTGCTGCCGCTTCATCCCCTCCGAGCCCGAGGGGCGCGGCCCGATGTCGCAGATCTCGCGCAGGTAACGGTGCGTTCGTTCGCCATTGACCAGAATATCCTCCAGCTTCAACTCTTTACCGCGTCCGCGCTGCGCCGTCGCGCCCTGACCGGACAGGTACGCCGCACAACTTGCCGCCACGATTACGGTCGATCCGGTCAGCGCAAACAGGACCATTTTTTTGGTGGCGCGAACCATCCTCTACCCTTAACAAGAGATGAAGCATGCCCGACGCATTCTACGCCAGAGCCGTCAAAGCTCCTAGAGCTATGTCGACTCTTCGACTTGGGGTACGACGGACTTTCAGTCCGCCGCAACACGCGGCGCATACTCGATCACGGTCTTGATCCCCTGGGGTTCGCGGTGGGAATAGTCCCAGAGCGAATCCTGGGGCGCCACGCGGCGCGTGATGATCCTGCGGAGATCCTCGGGCCGGCGATCGATCCAATATTCGAGATGCCGCAGCGCATCGAGAAAATCGCGCGGCGCGGAATTGACGGTTCCCAGGTGCAGATGGTTGCGAATGATCCCGTCCCGCATCATCCGTTCGACATTGTGCGTCTTCGACTTCGGCACGCGCGTACTGCCCAGCCAGACCATCACGCCACGCGGTGCCAGTGATCGGGCGGCGGCGAGCATGACTTCGTCGCTGCCAGTGCATTCCAGCACCAGATCGAACGGTCCCTCGACGGGTGGCGCGTCGCTCGTCGCGGGAAACTGAACGTATTCGAGATCGAACCGCGTGGCCAAGCGCGCCCGGAACGTATCGGCAGCATCCCGGCCTTGCATCGTCACGGGCCAGCCGCGGGCTCGAGCGGCAAGCACGGCGGCGAATCCGATCGGCCCCATACCGGTTATCAGCACACGCGGCGGATCGTCGGTCCAGATGCCCGGCGCAAGCCGGGCTCGTTGAACCGTGCAGGCTTCGTTGATCGCCTTTTCGGCCACCGCCAGCGGCTCGGCCAGAACAGCAACATCGGCGATCCGATCGGTGACCCGGAACAGGTGCTCGGGGCGATCGATCCACAACGGCAGTGAAAAACCATGTTCGTGGTATATACCTCGCTCGACGAACTCGCCTAACGCCAGCATATCGACACGATAGGGTTGCGAGCCCAATGCGCGGCGAACCGCCGGCACCACCAGATCTCCGGGGCGGAACTCCGAAACCTCCGGCCCCACCTGCTCGACACGCGCCAGGCACTCGTGGCCCAACACAAGATACGGCGCGTCGGGCGGCAGCGCCGGCTGCAGCGACTGCAGAATTTCCCGGTCGGTGCCGCAAACGCCGAGCTCCAGCGTCCGGCAGAGCAATTCTCCAGCTTCGGGCAGCGGCGGCATCGGCGGTTCGATGAACTCAGGCACCGAGCTGCCGCGACGAGCGATGATGGCGGGCAACATGGATTGGAAACTCCAAGGCGGATTTCGATCGGCCCGACGGCGGTCCGACTCGGGACCATCGCGGTGCGCTGCGGGGGCGGACTGTCGCGCGGTTGGAATGCGGCATGATACGGATCAGGGCGCCGGCGGCGATTCAAATCGTTGCAGCTGGGCCTGGTAAAACTTGTTGCGCGGGTCAAGTTCCAGGGACTTTCGCGAAGCGGCGATCGCCGCCTCGCGCTGCCCGCGGCGGAATTGTACTTCCGCCAGCGTGTCGTGGTGGCCGGCGTTGCGCGGCGCCAATTCAATGGCCCGCATCGCGTGCGACAGCGCTTCGTCCAGATTCTCGCCCGATCGCGCGCCGAGCCAGGCCAGGTTATTATGGTGCAGCGAACTGTCGGGGAAGTCGCGGCAGAGCTGAGCGAGCAGTTCCCACTGCCGCTGAAACAGTGCTTCCGCGAGCGGGCGCTGATTGGCGCGCTGCAGGTTGGGCAACAACTCTTCCGCGAGGCGAATGTCGGCCGGCAGGTATTTCGCATGCAGTTCGGCTTCACGACGCGCTTGTTCAAAGTCGCCGTTTTCGACCGCGACCATCGCGCGCAACCGGTGGATCTGCGCCGGCATCTGCAGATATCCGTCAACCTCGCGAAAATTCCAGCTGATGCGCAGAATGCTGAGCATCATCTGATCCCATAGTTCGGCGGCCCGCGCCTTGTCGGTGGCCATCAGCAAGTCTCCACACTGTTTCGCGGAATCGAATTTCGCCCATTCGTCAAACGGCGCGGTTCGATGCACAAACAGGAACAGCTGCCTGGCTTCCTCGACATGCTGCCGTCGGGCCAACAGCGTGGCCATCTCCAGTCGAGCCTGATGGGTCTGGCAGATCTGCTGGGCGCGCTCGCGAAATTGAGCTCCGTCGGTTTTGCGGCTGGTCTTTTCCAGGGCCACGCCGGCAAGGTAAAGCAGTCCCGGCTTTTCGGTGTTAAGATCCCAGGCTGTCTGGTAATACTGCGCAGCCCGCTCCCAGTCGGAGTCTTCCGCCGCCAGGTCGGCAAACCGCAGCGCTGCCTCAGAATGACCCGACGCCAGATTTTCGAGCATCTCCCGCCCCAGTTTTGCCAGGTCGTGTCCGCGATCGCTTCGCGCCAGACAACTGTCGGCGAGCGCGAGCAGTTTTTCGTTTTGTTCATTGGCGTCCAATTGACCGATGCGCAGCCGCGCCGCGGTCACCAGTTCGAGAAATCGGGCGTCGCTCTCCTGGCCAGGTGTTCGCGTCAATACCTGCTGCACGCGCTGCAGCGTGCTGGTGCGCGGCGCTTCGGGATCGAGGACGGAAAAATACCACCACCAGAATTCGGCTTCCGCCGCCCGCGCCGGGCCAACCATCGCCCCGACAACCGGCGCTCGATCGGATTGCAACGGTGTCCGCGCCGCATGTTCAAACGCCGATTCCAACCAGCCCATCCGGTACTCCGTGGTGGCGATCAGCGACCAGAGCGCATCCTGCCGCATCGCTTCGGCCCGTTCCACCATCGCCGCGATCACGCGCTCAGCGTCCTGCTTGCGGCCCAGATTGGCCAGCACGCGGGCAATATTGCCCGCGAATCGGAACCGAGCCGCAAGCTGAACTTCCTCGTTGCCGCTCGGCTGCGGCGCCAACGGCAGCTCGTTCAACCAGCGCTCCGGCAACGCTTCACCCGGTTTCAGTCCGGCGATCGCCAGCGCGTCGAGATACTTCTGTTGCAGGACGAGCAGTTCAAAACAGCCGGGTGGATTCGATTTCCGCATCGCGGCGATGCCGCCTTCCACATCGCCGGCGAGGAAAAATGGTTCCATGCAGTACCATGCAAATGGCGGGGCCTGCGCAGCCAGACCGTTGAGTTCCTCCAGTGTCCCCCGCGCCCGCTCGAGATTCCCGACGCGCTGTTGCAAGACCGCCTGAAATCCCAGCAGCTCGATCTTCCGCTGCTGATCCGACTGCGGGTTGCCACTCGCGCGCACCGGCAATTGGCGGACGCGGTCGAACAAATCAGCCGCCCGGACAAAGTCGCCGGCCTCCATCGCCAGGCTCCAGTTGAAAATCGGATCGTCGGATTTCAATCCGATCACCAGCGCTTCGCCGATTTTTCCCCGCGCGCGCAGCAACATGGCCGCTACCCGCGCCGTATTGGGATTCGCATCGGTCTCCAGCTGCTGGCGCATCTTCTCCAGCCGCTGGTCGAGCCGACCGTTCAGCGATAATTGTGTCACGTAAACCGACAGCAGCCACTCCGCCGCCGGTTCGATCGTCAACATCCGTTCGGCCTGCTCGTCGAAACTGCGGCTGACGAGCATCTGGATCGTATCCTGCCGGACCTTGGCATCGCCTCCGCGAAAGTTCTCGATCGCTTTCAGAATCTCCGTGGGCGTATCGGCAAAGACGCCGTAGCGGAATTTCTCGAGGATTGCCCGGGCCCGGAAACGCGTTTCGGCGTCGGTGCTGGTCGCTGCGATACGCAGCGCCTCTTCCGTGGCCGGGCCGGCCTCCCATAACCACTGGGATGCCGCTTCGCGCAACGCCAGTTTGGCGTCGCCCAATTCCCGGATCGCTCGCTGAATCGCCGCCGGATCGGGATCCTGTTTACCGACCCGCTCGGCCGGAACTTCCGCCGGTGCCGCGGGAGCAGCGGCAATGGCGCGGGGACCCGCGGCGGGCGCCGATTGCGGCGGATCCGCGGCCAGCAATGCCGAGTGAAGCAACCACGCGATGGCCGCCCAGCGCCAGCCGACGATGCAACGACGATTCGCAACCGAGCCCAACATATTCGCGGCCCTTTCTCACCAGTGCCCGTCGGCGTCGTGATCGACGCCCCTACCAATGTACCGTCATACCGCCCCGATTCGTAGGCCAGTTGATCGTAATCGACAACAAGGCAATGATCCGACACAATACCAACAGAAATTGGTCGAGAACAGAAATTGACGCAAAACAGAAACCTGCCGGGGTTGCCATGACAAGCGGCGCCTGTTTTCGACACCAGGATTACTTCGCGTCTCGGCCGCTCGACCTCTGTCAATGGCAACGGGCCTCCGCGAATCCGTCGGAAGACGAATGCCGTCAGCGCATGGCACAAGCCGCAAACCGGTTACGCGGCGCCGCGGTCGAGGCCATCTACCTGTTGCACGGCACCTTTGTAGGGGACGATCCCTGGGGCCTCGCGCGCGATCTGGAACGCTTGTCGTCGCCCGCGGCGCAGTTTCTACGGGCGATGCAAAAGCGGGCCATCGATCAAGTGCTGGGGGAAGCCGGCAATTACACGGACGATTTCGCCCGCCGGCTGGAACAACTCCTGAACCCCCAGGGTACCGAACCGAGAATCCAGGTCCGCCGGTTTCTCTGGTCGAGCGAAAATCATCATCTGGGGCGCATGGACGGAGCCTTGCGGCTGGTCGAGGAACTGGCAGGCAGGCACCCGCCTGGCGCGCGATTGATGCTCTGGGGACATAGCCATGCCGGCAACCTCCTGGCACTGTTCACTCATCTGCTTCACGCTGACGAGCGACAGCGGCGGCAAGTGATGCAGGCCGCGCGTTCCTTTGTTTACTGGCCGGGATGCCAATGCGTCGATCAGCCGCACTGGGTGCGGGCGATGGAGATACTCCAGAACGACCAGTGTCCACTCCGCGGTATGCGCTTCGACCTGGCGACCTTCGGTACCCCGATCCGTTACGGCTGGACACTGAATGAAAACATGCGACTGCTGCACTTTGTCCACCATCGACCCTGTCCCAACCTGGAACCGCACCGCGCCAAGTTCCCGCCGTCGCTCCAGGAACTCTGGCATGCCGAGTATGGCGACTTCATTCAGCAGGCGGGCATCGCCGGCACCAACCTGTTCCTGGGCTGGCACCGAATCGGCGCGGTGATCGCGAACTGGCGATTGGGAGAAATGGTTCAGGCGCAATACCGATCTCGATATCTCTGGCGCTATCTCCGCGGCGGCACGCGCGTCGCCGACGAAGGTCGGTCAATGCTCGTCGACTATCCGGGACCGTACGGCTTTCCATTGGCCCACTTTTTCGGACATGCCGTGTATACTCAGTCACCCTGGATGCTGTTCCACCTCGAACGGGCGATCGATTATTTTTATCCCGGGGAATCGCCGTGACGAAAGTTGATCATGGATATTCCTGAACTGATCTGTTGATCGTGCTCTCGGCGGGAGCCGTTTCCGGCGTGATCTGTAAGAAGTTGCGTGGCCTTCCCCCTGAAATTGGTCCATTCTGGATGAGAGAATCGCATCCGGGCGTAGCCCGGAAAGGATTCTTTCGAGATGAAGAAGACGAGACATACGACGGACCAGATCATCGAGAAGCTGCGTCACGCGGACGTGGCGTTGGGCAAGGG
>VGZA01000042.1 GCA_016872775.1 Planctomycetota bacterium
TTGCGGATGTTACAGATAAAGCGATTTCCCCAATCATCGAACGTCTGCCCGAACCGCGCCCCACCCGGTATCAGTTCCAATCGCTCATCCTCAGGAGAAAATCGGAAATCGTGTGTGCCGATGCGAATCGGCTGCGCCGTCGGGTCGGCAACCCGCACGATCGCACCACCGTTCGTGCCACCGGCTCCATAGATCTTATGATCGAGCCCCCAGCGCAGATTGTTCATCACCGCCTGCACATTGAATTTCCGGAACCCGGTATAGACCTTGATTCGCAGATCCGACCGCAGATCTCCATCAAGATCTTTGAGGTACCAGATATCGGGCGTCGCCGCCACGAAGACACCGCCACGCCAGAATACCAGGCCCGTCGGCCAGGAAAGTTCTTCAGCGAAAATCGTGCTGCGGTCAAACCGGCCATCGCCGTTCAGGTCCTCAAGGACCCGCAATCGGCCCCACGGTAGATCGTCTGTTTTCTCGGTGAACGGCCGATCCCGATTTTTGTCGGTGTAGGGATAATCGCTCATCTCGACGACCCAGGCTCGCCCGAATTCATCGTATTCAAGAGCGACGGGATCCATCGTCAACGGTTCGGCGGCCAGCAGTTCCACGCGGAAACCGTCCTGGATGCGAAACGACTGTATCGCGACATCCGGCGCGCGCGGAGCGATCCGCATGCTGTCGTCGGCAACGAGACAGAATCCCGGCCATCCCGCAACGGCCATCAACCAAATGAGCCTCGCATTCGTCCGACGATTCGCCATCAGCCCGTTCTTCCTGACCTGAGTTTCCGTCGCCAATAGATAGGTTCGCTCGGCGCGAGAAGCCAGCTTAACATATTTGGCTAGCCCCGCGGGTGTCGAAACTTCCAGGCCAGGGGTCAGCCCGAGACGATCCAGCGTCCCAGCTCTCGCAGGCTCGGTGTATGACCTTGAGAGAGAATTCCAATGCGAAAGATGCGTGCCGCCGCGAATACGCACACTCCGGTCCCCAACAGCATCGCCAGCATCGTGCCGATCGATTGCCAAACTGGAATGGAGCTGGAGACCATCATCCGAACAATCATCAGCAGCGGCGTGGCCGGCGGGTAGAATGAGAGGCCAACCGCCAGTCCGGAATCCGGGTCACGGATGACGTTGAACCAGACGAACATTGGCAGCAACAGGAAGATCAAGAGCGGCATCATCAGCGACTGGGCGTCCTTGGTGCTGTTGGCGGCCGCGCCCACGGCCATAAACAGGGAACTGTACAACGTCACGCCCAGCAGTTGATAGACGACGAACCATGGCACGATTTTCCAGGGAATTTTCTCCCAGTAATCCAGATACCAGGCAACCACCAGCGCGGCGCCGGCATAGATGGCCAGGGTTGTCAAAGAACAGAGCACACTTCCCAACAACTTGCCCGTCATCCACTGGATCGGCTGGATCGATCCCAGCAGAACTTCGGAGATCCGCAGTTGTTTCTCCTCGAGGATGCTCTCCAGCGACGGTTGCGCCGTCATCCACAGCAATGCGAACATCGCCAGCATCAAGCCCATTGGCAGGAAAATCGCTGACAGTCGGTCGACCGTCTCCGCCTTGCGAATGCCGCCGTCGCGATCACGCTCAACCAGCCCAAAGCCCTCTACTGCAACGGGTCGATTCGCCTGTTGCACAACCTCGGGATTGAGCCCCGCAGCCTGCAGCCTGCGCTCCCTTACCGCATCGCTGATCGCTCGATCAAACCAGCGCCTCACGTCCGACAGGGCTCCTCCATCGGCATAGAAAGCAGCACCCGTGCCAGTACGGTCCGTCGTAGGGCTCGCCGAGGGTTGTGAAAGATCGAACAGCCGCGTATCCAATTCGACGAAGCAGAATATCTCCTTGCTGCGAATACGATCCGACTGTTCCAGGCGTAGGGCATCGGTGAGATGCTCGACCAATCGCAGATCGATTTCGTAACGTGGCCCCGTGGGCCTGCCGCTTTCATCGACAATCTCTCGTTGATTCCGGTGTTCGGCCATCTGCTGGAGTATCCGTCCCAGAGGCTCGAGTTGGTTGTTGCCATCGATTTCGTTCGCCTCGGATTGTCTCGACGTTTCGCTGGCATCGAAGACAACGATCCTTTTCGTTTCCAGATCCGGGCGCGCGGTCAACAGGCGAGGCAGGACCGCGCCACCTCCCATCAGCACAGGCATCAATGCCAGCCCAATCAAGAACGATCGCGTGGCCACGGCGGCCAGGTACTCTCGACGTGCAACCACCAACACCTTACCCATCGACGCCTCCTTCATTCTGCGCGCATTCATTCTGCGCGCACGTGTCGCCGGCAATGCGCAGGAAAATATCGTGCAGCGTCGGGTGCCCCAACTCAAAATGCTCCAGGGGCCCCGCCTGCACGAGATTCCGCAATATCGATTGAACGTCCGCTCCCTGGCGCATTCGCAATTCCCGCATGCGTCCAAGATCATTGATCCGCATCACACCGTCCAACCGCAGCAATTCCGAATTGGTCAGTCCGGTCCGTACCCGAATCGTGTCCTCGCCGTATTGCCGGCGGACTTCGTCCAACGGACCATCGAGTACCTTTCGCCCTCGATGGATCATGCAAATGGAATCGCACATCTGCTCCGCGACGGACATGTCATGGGTCGAGAACAGAACAGTCATTCCGCCACGCTTCAGATCCAGAATCGCATCCTTGAACAGTTCACGATTCACGGGATCGAGGCCACTGAACGGTTCATCCAGTATCAGCAGTTCAGGGCGCGCGATAACTGCGGCGATGAATTGGACCTTTTGCGCCATGCCCTTGGACAACGACTCCACGCGATGATTGGCTCGATCGGCGAGCGAGAACCGCCGCAACCAGTCGTCGATATCGGCTTGGGAATGGCGTGAACCTTTCAGGTCCGCAAAGAACTTGATCACGTCGTGGACTCGCATTTTCTTGTAAAGTCCGCGTTCCTCCGGCAGGTACCCGATGCGATCGTCAGCGACCTCCCCATGCTCCTTCCCGAAGACGATGACTTGACCTCGATCGGGCGCAAAGACTCGCAGGATCATTCGAATCGTGGTTGTTTTCCCGGATCCATTGGGGCCGATGAAGCCGTGAATCCGCCCCGCGGCGATCGTCAGGTCGAGCCGATCCACTGCCAAACGAGCACCAAAAGATCGGCAAACATCGTGCAATTCAATTACGTTCATAGGCGAGCACAGTCAGCCAGCAGAGCCATGAATCGACGCGGTCACTCGCCGCGCGTTCCCAAGGCGGATTGATGTTCAAATTCGGCAGGAAGCGATTGGCTTGCGCGCGGCGCTGGCGCGTCCTGCCGGGCCAATTGCAAGCGAACCGAGTCCCGCAACACGCAGGCGCGATCGGCCAACCCAAGGTGAAATTCGTGAGCGCCGGGATCAGTGCATGTTGGAATTGGATCTCGCACTCGGCGCCGGCTTCCGCGGAAGCTGCGAAGAACTGGCCCCGGTTGTCCCACCCTGGATCCTCCCTGCCCGCTGATCGCAGATACGCCTCGTGCACCAGCGCCGTCGCATCCAGGGACTGTCCCGGCGGTTCGGCAGCCGGACGCATCGACGCCAGCCGACGTGATTCCCGGTAGTTCAAGGAGAGCCGTTCCGCCGCTGCATGCTCGTCACGGTCGCGAATCGATTGCATAATCAGGGTTACATCGCGGCTCATGGGCTCAATAATACCATCTCAGGAAATTCGCAATTCATGTCCCACAGAAAAACGGCGATCGTGACGGGAGCGGGATCGGGAGTTGGCAAGGCGACAACGCAGTTGTTGCTGAACGACGGCTATAACGTGGTGTTGGTCGGACGCCGCATGGAACGGCTGACCGAGGTACGCAATGCCGCCGTCGAGGGCGGTGCCGACCTCAACCAGGTGTTGCTTGTAGCCGCCGACGTCAGCGATCCGGCGTCCGTCGAACAGTTGTTCGCCGCCGCGGCGGCAAAATTTCCCCGCCTCGACCTGCTCTTTAACAACGCCGGCAGCAACGTTCCGGCGGTCCCGATCGAAGAATTGTCGATCGAACAGTGGAAAAGCGTGTTGGATGTCAATGTTACCGGCACGTTTCTCTGCACCCGCGCTGCGGTGCGATGGATGAAACGCCAACAACCCCAAGGCGGACGGATCATCAACAACGGCTCGGTCTCCGCTCAGGTGCCGCGCCCAAATACCGCTCCCTATACCGCCAGCAAACATGCCGTGACCGGGTTGACGCGCGCGACGGCCCTGGACGGACGTCGATTCAACATCGCTTGCGGGCAGATCGACATCGGCAACGCCGTTACCGAGATGTCGGCGCGTACCCAGGTCGGCGTGCTGCAAGCGAATGGCCAGATCGAAGCGGAACCAATGATGGATGTCGCGAATGTGGCCCGCTCCGTTTTGCACATGGCCAGCCTCCCCTTGGACGCGAATATACTCTTCCTGACCGTGATGGCTACGGGAATGCCGTTCGTCGGCCGAGGGTGACGGAGAACATTGCGACGAAACATGCGAGGGGTCACTACCATTGGCAAGACGGGTGATTGTATGGCCACAAGCGAATCCGCCAATTCAACAACTGAAGCAACCGGTATCGCTCCAATTTGACTTCCCCACCCCTTTCCCCATAGCGGACACGTGGCCTTTGGATACGGCCCGTGCGTGACATCTCAAACCCGCATTTCCCAGATGACTCGCCTTGGAATGGCATGCGATTTGCGCCAGACCCCTGAAAAGCACGGGGCTTTTGCCAAATCATGCCAAGCTGACAGGGGAACCTCATGGGTGACTGCCAAAACGGGGATTTGCGGGTCGGTTTTGACCGTCGCTTGAAGCTGAAATTCCTGGGCAGCCAGATCACCAGTGATGCTGGACTGCTGGCCCACCGCGAACTCGATGAAACGCTGGGCCTCACTGAAATAGGCGCAGAGATGCTGACCGATTCTCGCCAGGGGAGCAACAAGCGGCACCAGATCTTGCCGCTGCTGCGTCAATCCGTGTTGAGCCGCTTGGCCGGATACGAAGACGTCAACGACGCCGAACGCCTGTGCCTCGACCCAACGATACGCTACGTCGTCGGCGGGCGAGCGGCGCTGCCCGAGAACCGTGCGGCTTCCGCCAGCGAGGTCGGCCGCTTCGAGACCGAGACGCTCAGCACACAGAACAACCTCACGGCGTTGCGGGAGAAGCTGATCAAGATCGGCGCGAAGGTGACGCGGCACTCGAAGTACGTGACGTTTTGCCTGGCCGAGGTGGTCGTGACGCGCAACCTGTTTGCAGCGATTCTCGAACGGATCGCGCGATTGGCGATTCCGCCGCCGGTTCCTATGGGCGGAATGCCGGGCTAGTCACTGGACAACGACGAAAACAGGTCGGTCCCAGAGAGAAGGTCTGCGCGGCGCCCGGGTCGAAGGCTGCAGAACGGCCTTTTCGGACTCCAATCCAGTCGTCGAAACGAGGGGCTCGGGATCGAAACGGAGAAAACGATGAAAATTCGTTCCTCGCTCGACGCAGGGGGGGGACGCGATATTAAAATGGCGAGCGTTTCGAGCTGGGATCGGGTCCCAGGCTCGAGCCAAATGGGAAATGTCGGTTTAAGGAAGGGGATCAGATCAAGTAAAGGAAGAACGCCGTGAAGTGGACGAAGCTCTCCTGCCGCACATTCAAGGACAACCAGGCGCGGCTGCAGTTGTTCGCGTTGGCCTACAACCTGGGCAACTTGCTCCGGCGGCTGGTCCTGTCCAAACCGATGCGACACGGGTCGTTTACATCGCTGCGAGAGACGTTGATCAAGATCGGAGCAAATGTCACACGACACGCCAAATACGTGACGTTCCAGTCAGCCGTGGTGGCCGTGATGATTCTGTTTTCCTCTGCCACACGGGGACAAGAAACCCTCGAGACACCCACCTTTCCCGCGGAGCCGCCATCGAGCTGGTTGACCTATCACCTGGCTCACCCGGGAACGACAGCACCGGGGGATCCGAATGCGGGGTTTTACTGGAAGGGGCGTTACCACCTGCATTACATCTACGAAGCCAAGAGCGGCGCTTCGTGGGCCCATGTTTCCAGCACCGACATGGTTCACTGGAAATGGCATCCCACGACGCTGACTCCAGCCGCGATGGGCCACGAACTATTCAGCGGAACCGGTTTCATCACGAAAGAAGGACGGCCCGCGATCATCTATCACGGCGCAGGGTCGGGGCGCAATCAAATTGCGATTGCCGAGGACGACTTGTTGGAGCGATGGTCGAAGCCGGTGCCGGTTGATCCCAAGACGCGATCCGGCGAACTGCCCGCTATGCGACACTGGGATCCCGACTGCTGGCTTGACGGAGACACGTACTATGCAGTCTCCGGAGGCAAGGATCCGCACCTGATGAAGTCGGCGGATTTGCGGAACTGGGAGTATCTCGGCCGCCTGCTTCATGACCGGATGCCCGCACTCGATGTGCCTCGCGATGAGGATATCTCCTGCCCGAACATGTTCCGCATCGGGGACAAGTGGGTGCTGTTATGCCTGAGTCATTGGATTGGAAGCCGCTATTACGTGGGCCATTTTCAGGATAATAAGTTTCTTCCGGAATCGCATGGCCGGTTGAACTGGATGTGTGCGTTTAACCAGGGCCACGAAGATGCCGACGTGTTCGCCCCGGAAAGTTTGCAGACTCCTGATGGCCGGCGCGTCATGTGGGCCTGGTCACGGATGAAACAGCGACTCAAGGACGTGCCCGTCCAGAGCAGCATCCAATGCCTGCCACGCGAATTGAGCCTGACGGCGGATGGTCTGCTTCGCGTGAAGCCGCTTCGCGAACTGGAGCAGCTCCGTTACAACGCTCAATCCGCATCGAACCTGACGATCCCTGCCGACACCGTCCATCGACTCGAGCAGGTGGAAAGTGATGCGCTGGAGTTGAGGATCGTGTTTCAACTGGGCAGTAACACGAAGTTTCAGGTCCAAGTGTATTGCGATCGAGATGGCCGGAATGGTTTTCCGATCACGTTCGAGCCGGCGACGCAGATGCTGACTATGGGAGAAACAAAGATCCCATTCGCATGGCAGGCGACTGAAGATGTCGAGCTGCGTGTATTCCTCGACAAAAGCATCGTTGAGGTCTTTGCCAACGACCGATTGGCGGCGTTGGCGCCGCATCGTTATCCGCCGGGCGATCTCGGTGTCAGCTTGTGGAGCGAAGGCGGCTCGGTCCGCGCGAAGAAAGTCGAAAGCTGGCAGTTGCGATCGATCTATTCCGGCGTGAACAGTTTCGTGCCGACGAAAAACTCAACTCGCCCGTGAACGCTCCGTTGAATTTTCCGGTGGAAGCCCATCGACACCCGGGACGAAGATAAGACTAATCGAAGAAGGCCTCTTCCCGACATTGTGTAGATCGCCGTTGCATCTCATTCGAATGATGGCGGCTAGCAACGGATGAGGGCTGATCAACCTTTGGGAACTGGATAGGACGCGTTTAGCTGGACATGTTCCTCCAGCAACTCCGCGATCACCGCGTTCTTCTTCTCGATCTTGGACTCCAGTTGGGTGATTTTGTCCGCCTGAGCGTCCCGGCGCCGGCGTTCATTCTCGGAGTTCGCCGTGCGTTCCAACGCCGCCGCGCCGTTCTCGACCAGCTGACGTTGCCAATTGTAGAAATTCACCGGACTGATCCGATGTTTATCACAAAGCTGAGAAACCGGCACCTTCTCCAGCAAATGCTCGCGCAAAATCGCTGCCTTCTCTTCTGCCGTCAAAAACCGCCGCGGGCCCGTTGTACGGTAACCTTTCTGATACCGCTAAGCTCTAGCACACGATTCCTGACACCAGTCCAGCTGAGGCAAAACACACGCCGGAACGGCATATTCCAGCCTGGAGTCTGCGCGCGAACATTGCCGGCTCCTCGATGGCCCTCCCGCCGCCCACCTCCCGCCCACCCGCCGCTTCCCCCGATGGGGCCACTTGCAGGCCGACGGACCGGGTTGGTCCCGGTACGGTGGCAAGGCCAAATTTTACAGATACGATCCGATTTGAGAGCCCCCCCTCTGCGAGCGGATTTCGTCCTGCGGAACCCATTTCGGCGATGGCATCGCCGGTCGGCCGTCCGGTGCCGCAGGTTCTTTCGTTGAATCGACGCGAACCGCGACTCGGACTTGAATTTGGTTGAAAATTTGGCAGAATGTTCCATTTCCAGAATTCGGCAGAGTGCGCGACAGTACGAGCGCCCGCCGAGTAGCTGCGAAACGGCGGGTTGGGACCAAAACCACAAGACTTGGTTCCCCCAAATTACGCAAAAATGCCACGCATTGATTGTGCTTGACGTTGGACTATTGAATCGGCGCGTGCGGCGCGGCCAAGGTCGTTCCGAGCGATCCGGACAAAAACGATTTTAGAGGATATAGCCATGAGGGATTCGTTAACGGTTTCGGAGCGGTCCGAACTGGGAAAACTGCACGTACGACGTTTGAGGAATCAAGGGAAGGTGCCAGCGATTCTTTACGGACACGGTGAAGCCAATGTGAATCTGGCGGTCCCCAGTGAGCAAGTCGCGTTGGCGGTCCGCCACGGCAGCCGACTGGTCGACCTGAACGGTGCCGTCAATGAAACGGTCTTGGTCCGGCAAGTGCAGTGGGACGCGTTTGGCCTGCATGTTCTGCACTTGGATTTCAGCCGCATTTCCGCCGACGAGTCGGTGGACATTGTGTTGCCGATCGAGTTGAAAGGCGCGGCGATCGGCACGAAAGAGGGCGGCGTGATCGAACATATCAAGCACGAATTACGCATTCGCTGTCCCGCGCTGCGGATTCCCGAGAAATTGGAAGTCAACATATCCGCGCTGCACCTAGATCAGGCGGTGACTTCGGGACAGGTGACTTTGCCGGAAGGCGCGCAACTGTTGACCGATGCGGACGAGATCGTGGTCCACTGCATCAAGCCGATGGTGGAAGACGAATTGAGCACGGCGGCGGCGGAATCCGGGGAGCCGGAAGTCATCGGTCGGAAGAAGGAAGACGCGGAGGGTGAGGGCGGCGACGAAGAATAGACAAGTCGCGCGCGGAGCGTACGGTGAGAATCCTGCATGAACAAGTTGGTGGTCGGACTCGGAAATCCCGGCCGCAGGTACGCGGACACGCGACACAATGTCGGTTTCAGAGTGCTTGACGAGTTGGAGCGGCGCGCAATCCGCGGCGGAAGTGGAGGAATAACGGGCGAACGACGAACGCGATTTGAGGCGGAACAGCGCGACCTGGAAATCGATGGTTGCCGGGTTTTATTGGTCTGGCCGCAGACGTTTATGAACCTGAGCGGCGGCTCGGTTCAGGCCACACGCGATTTTTTCAAGCTGGCGAATACCGACGTTCTCGTGGTGTGCGATGACATGAGTTTGCCGCTGGGACGGATGCGGTTTCGCAGCGGTGGTTCCTCGGGAGGACAAAAGGGACTCGCAGATATTCTGATGCGGCTGGGGACAGAACAGATTCCCCGATTGCGATTGGGGATCGGGCCTTCCCAGCCGCAACAGGCCGTGGATTATGTTTTGGGACGATTTACCGCGGACGAACGCCCGCGGATGGAAAAAATGGTCAGCCGGGCCGCCGATGCGGTCGGCGATTGGGTGAAGTTCGGTATCGAAAAATGTATGAATCGCTACAATGGCACGGATGCCAGCACCGAGGATGGAACCGCCGATGGTCGGTAAGCGGATCCGAAACGGAAACAAGGGCAGCTGAATTTCGGCGGCCCAAAATGCATGGGAGAAAGAGTCTTGGCAAAAACTGTTTATGAATGCCTGTTCCTACTCGATTCCAATCGCTATGCGCGCGATCCGGGGGGAGTTTCTGGCGGATTGGTGGACTTGATCGAGAAATGCGGCGGGGAGATTCTGGCGAGCCGTTTGTGGTTCGAGCAGAAACTGGCGTACCCGGTCAACGGCCATCGCAAAGGCACCTACTGGCTGACGATTTTTCGGCTGGAAAGTACAGAACTGACAAATTTCAATCGCCAATGCCGCTTGAACGAAACGATTCTGCGGCAATTGGCTCTGAAAGTGGAACCACGGTTAGTGAACGTTTTGGTCGAGCATGCCCAAGGGGGCAGCAATCCTCGACCCCGGCCCGAACTGGAAGCGGTTGGATCGGCTCCCAGGCGCGAGTTGGATGTGCCCGAGATCGACGAGTAATCGGCAACGCGGCCCGACTGGTTTTCCCTCGACAACACTTGATTGACGCGGCCCGAACCGTTAGCATTCAGGGAACGTTTGTTCACTTATTCCAAAGGAGGGTACGATGGCCAGTTTTAATCGAGTGATCCTGGTGGGGAATCTCACGCGGGACGTGGAATTGAAGTACTTGCAGAGTGGAACGGCGGTGACCGAGGTAGGTTTGGCGGTCAATAGCCGCCGCAAGAACCAGGCTGGCGAGTGGGTCGAGGAGACTGTTTTTGTCGACGTGACTTTATGGGGACGCACGGCGGAAGTGGCCAGTGAATTCCTGGGAAAAGGCTCGTCAGTGTTGATTGAAGGTCGTTTAAAGCTTGACAGTTGGGAGAAAGATGGCCAGAAACACTCCCGATTGCGGGTCGTCGGCGAAACGATGCAGATGCTTGGCGCGCCGCGAGGTTCAAGTAACACGAGTCGTGCTTCGCGACCGCCAGAGCATTTTGATGAATCGGAGCATTCTCGTCCTGCCGAGGCGACTCGCGCACGTGGCGGCGAGAATGCGGCAAGCGGCCTGGAAACCGTGAAAATCGCGGAGTTACCAGAATCCGCCCCAGGATCGACAGGAGAAGACATCCCCTTTTAGTTGATGAGTCCGACGGCTGGATGGAAGGCATCCGGCGGTCCATTCCCGGTTCGTTCCTGCCTGCCGGGGGCAGGAAGCCGGCTCGACCGAAGTCCCTTTTTTTCCATCAATAATTTTCCCTGAAACTTTGTTGAATAGAAGTCGCACCATGTCGCATTCCAAAACCAGCAGACTCCGTCCATTTCGCCCATTACCGCGAGGCAAGACGCGAGGCGTCCAGCTCCTTTTGATCCAGACGGTCGATCACCTTGGCAAGCAAGGGGACGTCGTCGAAGTACGAGCGGGATACGCGAGAAACTATCTTTTGCCCCAGGGGCTGGCCACGATCGCTACCGATCACCACCGGCGGATGGTGGAGAAGCACCGGGCAAAACTGCTGGAAATCGAGAAGCAGCGTCTTTCCAGCCTGCGCGCCCTGGCCGATGTGATCGGCAAGCAAAGTGTGACAATCGAGGCGAATGCGAACGATGAAGGGCATCTGTACGGCAGTGTCGGGGCGTCCGAGATCATCGCCGCGCTGAAGCAGGCGAATATCACGTTGACTACCGATCAAGTGCGACTCGAAGGGCCACTCAAGGAACTGGGCCTGTACACGGTCAAGATTCATTTGCATGCGGACATTGAGGCGGAATTGAAAGTCTGGGTGGTGCCGACCGTCACGGAGGAGGCAGCCGCTAAGCCGGCAGGCGAGTCGCGAGACGCAAGTGGAAAAGAGGCGGGCGGCAAGGATGGCGCAAAGAGTGGCAGGAAATAGCCCATCCGGGCCGATCCGGCTTTGTTGCGAGCCGTGGTCGACGTCATAGAATCCGTTGCGGTGGCCGCTGAAATCAACTACAGGGAGGGTCGTGATGTCCACCACGCGCCGTGCCGATTTCCCCCGGCGCCCCGAGCCTTCCGGCATATCCGACCTGATCGAACGGCAGCTACCGTACGATCGGGACGCGGAGCAGGCGGTGCTTGGGAGTATCCTCCTGATGCCCGATGTCATCGACGAAGTGGCGTTGACGCTGCGCGCTGACGACTTTTTTGACGACGCCCACCGCAAGCTGTTTGGTCATATGGTCGATATGCACGACGCTAATGTGCGCATCGATATTACTTTGCTTGCCGATCGACTGCGGACGACCGGCGATCTGGACCTGATTGGTGGGGCCGCCTATCTCGCACGATTGTTCAACGCGGTCCCGAATTCGGCTCACTCTCTGTTCTACGCGCGCATCGTTCGCGAAAAATCGACCTTTCGTTCGCTGATCGAAGCCAGCACGGAAATCCTCCGAGATGCCTACGGGCAAGCTCAGGAAGCCAAGCACCTTCTCGGCCAGGCGGAGCAGCGGATTTTCGGAATCCTTGACAGCCGCGGTTCCAGCAGCATCCAGTCGATTCGCGATGTGCTGCACGATGCCATGGATCGCATGGATGCGCGGATGAAAGGCGAACATACCTCCGGAGGCGTCGATACCGGTTTCGCCGATATGGATGGGCTGATGGGCGGTCTGCATAATTCGGAGCTCATCATCCTTGCCGCGCGTCCTAGCATGGGCAAGACCGCTTTTGCGATGAATATCGCCGAGTATGTCGCGACGGAGTTGCGCAGCCCGACGCTGTTTGTGAGCCTGGAAATGGCGGCGTCGGAATTAGCCGATCGGTTGCTCTGCAGCAACGCGCGCGTCAACAGCCACCGTCTGCGCAATGGCACGCTGTCGGCCGAAGATCGAAAAAAACTGCTGCAGTCGGCCGGCAAGATGTCGGAGGCCCCGCTGTTCGTCGACGATGCGCCGGGGCGCACCGTAACCGAAATCGCCGCCGCCGCACGGCGGATTCGTCGCCGAGAAAACGGACTGGGGCTGATCGTGATCGACTACCTGCAGCTGATCGAGCCCGACAATCCGCGCGACCCGCGCCAGGAGCAAGTCGCACGCATCGCGCGACGGCTGAAGGGGCTCGCGCGCGAACTGCGCGTGCCCGTGCTGTGCCTGGCGCAACTCAACCGGCAGGCCGAGGACTCCAAAGACCACGTCCCACGCCTCAGCCATCTCCGCGAATCGGGCGCAATCGAACAGGATGCCGACGTGGTGATGTTTGTGCATCGCGAGGAATACTACCGGCGTGGCGACGATCGCGACGAGGTCGCCGGCCTCGCGGAAATCCATATCGCCAAACAACGCAACGGACCGGTCGGGCAGGTCGACCTCGTGTGGCACAAGGAATTCACGCGATTCGACAACAAAACCGTATCGCGCAATTCCGACTTTGATCAATTCAACGATCCGCTGGCGGGAGCCTCGGCTGACCAATTCATGTAACCGGCAATGAAATCAGTTTCAAGCAAGGAGGCTTGGAATGTCCCTCTTCTGGACAACCGTCTTCAATTCGGCCTGCCGTTCAACGCACCATAAACTGGCGATCGACGCGTTGCTCCATCTCCAGCATCCCAGTCACGAACTGTGGCGCAATCTGCTGCTGCACAACTACGAAGCCTACCTGCTGGGCTCGAAAGCCCCCGACGACCAATTCAAGGACTTCAAGAATCACGTCCTACATGTGCGTGAGAATTTCTGGGGCGGAGCCGTCACCGCGGCACGCTCCTGGTTCGAACGTACCGTGATGGCGCTTCGATCCGGCCAATGGTCGGACGCCGCATTCGCCGCTGGAGTCACCAGCCACTACTTCACCGATCCGCACATGCCGCTGCATACAGGACAGTCGGAGGAAGAGGGAAGCGTGCATCGACCGGCCGAATGGAGCGTGACCTGCTGCTACGATCAACTGCGGGCCATGATTGTCGCGGCAAACGGTTATCCTCAAATCCAGACGCCCCCGGCAAGCGATTGGCTGGAACAATTGATGCGCATCGGCGCGACGCGCGCGAACGCCCACTACGAAGCGATCCTCGATCACTACAGCCTCGAAAAGGGCGTTCGAGATCCGCAGGCGGGTCTGGATTCCGACCTGCGCAGCCGTTTCGCCGAGTGCATCGGACTGGCAACGATCGGGTTTGCCCGCGTGCTGGACCGCGCGTTTGCGAATTCCGCCGTCGCGCCCCCGGCCGTCGACCTGACCGTCGATTCGATCTGGGCGCTCGCCAAGACGCCCGCCAGATACTTTATGCGGATGAGCGAATCAGAACGCGATCGCGGCTTGGTCCGCAGGATTCATCAGGAATGGAAAACGCGGGGCAAAGTTGTCGAGAACCTGCCCCCCGACGAGAAATTCGTGCGCGAATTGCATGCTCGACAGGTTCTGAAAGTCCCCCTGGCGCAACTTGACGCCAAGAAGGCCCGCAGCGTCGGCACGCTCCACGGCCTTCTCGGGACCGTCACCAGATCGGGCGGATCCGTCGACTCCTCCAGCCGGTCAAAAATCCCGCTTCGGAAGAACCGCCGTTCGCCATCGGTGCCGCCGGTCATGCGCTCCACGCCGGCGGTCGAATCGGTCAGCATCCGTTCCGATTCCGGGGTTCCGTCGATAACTCCGCCGGCCCCTTCACCACCATCACCAGGAATCGCCCACCGAAAGCCCGAACGCGCTCCGGACAACGCCGCAAGAATTTCGCCACCTCGAATTGAGGACGACAAACCGCACGAACAACCGTTGGCGGACGACGTGCGAACGCGATCCGATGGCCGAAAACGTTTCTGGGAGCGATTGCGCAACGCCCCGCGACCTTCCTGGCCGCCATGGCTGCGGCTCCCCTGGCGCGGCCGCGACGATTCGAAGCCCACTCCCGATGATCGCCAGCAGAACGAGCAGCAGGGCGAGGAACCTTACGAGCGCAAGGAAGGGGCGAGCCGCGCAGCAGCCGATGATGACCTCGTCGAACAACAACCAGCAACCGACACCCGGCGCGGACACGATGCCGGTCGGCCAACTCGATTCCATCTTGACCTCGACAGCCCGATCGTCGACGCGCCTTCGATCGGTCCCCGTATGGCGCGGCGATTTGCGGCGATCGGCGTCGAAACGGTCAGTGATTTTCTGGAACTGAGGGCCGAAGAGGCCGCTGCACGGTTAGGGGTAAAGTCTTTTGATGCCACCACGCTACGCGCCTGGCAGAACCAGGCCGAATTGGTCTGCCGTATTCCTGAACTTCGCGGTCATGACGCTCAACTACTGGTCGAAGCCGGTGTGACACATCCCGAAGAGATCGAGAGCATGACCCCTTCCGAACTGCTGGAGCAACTCGCAGCCGTACTGGAGACTCCGGCGGCAGCCCGCATCTTGCGCGGAGCCGCGAAACCGGACCTCAATGAGATCCAACAATGGATCGCCTGCGCGCGGCAGGCACGCGGCTTGCGCGCCGCATGAAACGTGGGATCGTACTCTGAGCCACCAAAGAAAAAAACAAAGACGCCCAAGCGTTTGACGAGTAGGGCGAGCACCGGTTCCGGACTTGAAAACTAAGATTCCGATTGCACTGGCCGTCGATAATGTCGCAGAAATTGTCCCACGATCTTCTCGAATCGCTTGGACGCGGAGGCGGACCGAAACTTACCTCCAACGTTTCCGGTTCCACGTCGATCTCCCGGGCAGCGGCTGGGATGGACGTGAGATTCCGGTTCGGCGGTGTCGGCGGTCGGCCTGTCGTTGGCCCGCGACAGGGGCAGCGTTACTTTGCCCCTTTGCCTGCCTTCATCTCCTGCACTTCCTTGCGAAGCTGTCGAACTTCCTCGAGCAATTCCGCAAGCGAGCCATCGCCCGCGGTCGTCGAGCGGTTGGATTCGGATCTTTCGATGCGCACCCTGCTCCCCGGCCTGGCAGGTACCGCGGGTACAGCAGGTACCGCTGCCTCAGGCACCCGCAACCATCGGCCCATTGGTGCCCCCGGGGCGAACGCGTGCAACCGCAGTTCGCCCGGTGCGTGCAGCATTCCTTCCACGTGGGGGCGAAGATCGGCTGGCAGTTCCTCAAACTTTCCTTCGCTGACTACCCACGTCTTGCCGTCACGCGTCACCGTGATCTTCGCTGGCTGTTCGCCTTCTTTGTTGATCTGAATAGAGACATCGCGGGGTAGTCCGCTGTCGGCCCCACGAGTCGCCAAACGCCGTTCGATTTCCCCGCCCACGATTCCAGGGCGGAAGAACAACATGTCAATCGGCTTTCCGTCGGCACCGCTGCTTTTCAACGCCTCCATCGCTTTTTGCATATACTGTTGGTAGAGTTCCATCGCCTTCTTTTGTTCGGCTTCGGGCAACCCCGCAATCCCCTCGAAGCGGGATGCTTGCGCCATCGGTGCTCCGCGCTTCGCCGGAGTTACCTTGATCACCATTTCTTTGCCGCCCCGGACCACCGTCACCGCCAATGCGGATTCTTTGGCGGCGTCGACCGCTTTGACGAGATCGCCGGCCTCTTTCACCGAGGAGTCTCCCGCCTTGACGACGATGTCGTAAACCTTCAAGCCGGCTTTCTCGGCCGGGGAATCGGGATAGACGGCGTTCACCGCCAGACCTTGATCGACGCTCAATTGGTTCTTGAGCAGATCGTTCAGAGGCTCGAGCGACACGCCGATCCAGAATTCGGACGGAGCGGCGGCAACGTCGAGATTGGCGAACGCAAGGACCTTTCCTTCCGGACTGTCCTCGGTGACCAATTGAAGCACGATTTCTTTGGCCTCGAGATTTACTGGTGGAGTCTCCTGGCCCGGCGATTGGTTGGCGCTGAGCGCCAGCGTCGCGCCGGCCAAACCGGTCAGGACCCATTTTGAGAACTGCTTGCACATGGTAACGACACCTTTCTCTTGACTGAAATGGAATTTAGGTACAGCCTAGTACGGCCTGGAACCAACGGGGACGACTTGATATCCATCCACAGGGACCACTGCCTGCCGACCGTCCTCCAATTCCACAGGTATGTAACGCTGGTACCTCTGAACCCGGAAACCTCGACTTTGCAGCAGATCCAGCATCGGGCGAGGAAGACTCTCTTCGTCGGATGCCAGAAACTCCGTGCCAACTCGGTTGACGTCATAAAGCGGAATATCGATGGGCCGCGATTGCCCCTGGCCGTCACTGACCATTAATTGCAAATTGGTGACCGGCACGATCTCACTCGCGGGCGACTTGCCTGCGTTTGGCCCATTCGCGTTCGGCAACTCCGTGCGTCGTACCATGTGCGTTCCCTCGACACCGGGCATGTTCATTTCAGACTCGGATAATTCCCGGTGTGCCAGAACGCCGAGGCCGAACGTCAGCATCAGGCTGGCGGCAATCGCCAGATGATTCGCCCACCGCCAAGGGTTCACGACCGATGGGGCCTTTGTGCTGACCGGTCTTTCGAAGGAATTCGCGGAGGGTATCGCCGGCATCTCGCGCGACCAGGCCTGGACTTCCAGGAAGGCCATTGCACATCGTCGCCAGCCGTCGGGGACTTCTTCCAGCGCCGCCAGCAGGTCCCGATATTCCGAAGAGGAAAGCTCTCCGTCCACCAGCCGATCCAGTTTTGCGTCGTCGTCGGATACGATGCGGTCGAATTTGTTCATTGTCGAGCCTCAAGCACCTGCATGTTGAACAACTCCTGACGCAGCTTCGCCCGCGCACGATGCAGTCGCGTTTCCACCGCGCTGTGGCTCACGCCCAGCCTGGCGGCGATTTCGTGGTAGCTCCAACCTTCCGAATACTTCAACAGAAGAATCTCCGCGTCACGGGGCGGTAATTGCGCCATTGTCTTGCGTATCAACTGCTGTCGTTCGGTCGCCAGCAACCAGTCCAGCGGCTCCGGAACGGTACGATCCGTCTCGTCGGTCTGCACCACATCGCTGTACCGCTGCCGCAGTTTCTTGCGCCGCCCGCAGCCTCGGCGATACAACATCGACTGCCGCACCGCAAGCCGGTAGAGCCAGGGGGCGACCTTGGCGGGATCGGTCAACGGTGCGGCCTGTTTGACGGCGGCCAGGGATACTTCCTGCATGACGTCGTCCACCGCCTCACGCTCCCCCAGGCGCGCAAAAACAATGGTCCGCAGCCAGCGGTCATGGTCCGTCAGGATTTTTGACCAGTCCATTCGGGTTACGACCACTGTCAGGTGCGACTTTCCGGGGCTACTTTTCGAGGCGATTCCAGCGATTGATGACGCCATCTTAATAGTTGCCGGCCGGCCGCGGTTCTTGCGGCAAAGTTTTGGGAAGAACGGGGGAACGGGGGGAACGTAGTTCTCAGTCCCGAAGCGCGCCTTTGCGCAATAGGTCCACGATCCGATCGACGTCGTAGACACAGCCTCCCCACGTCCCACCGCCGGCGGCCTGCAAGGCGGCCCATAAACGCGTGTCGTCAGGCAATTGGGGATCGGGCTTCAAGTCGCCGCGGAGGGGACGGTTCGCCAGAATGGCAGTACCGGCCGCGGCGCTTAGGTTTTCATTGTTCTCCCCGACCAGATTGACGCTGCCGATCAGCCGATTCCGGTCGACCACAATTTCGATCCAGTCTC
This sequence comes from Planctomycetota bacterium, assembly GCA_016872775.1. Classification (GTDB taxonomy): domain Bacteria; phylum Planctomycetota; class Planctomycetia; order Pirellulales; family Pirellulaceae; genus VGZA01. The sequence goes on from VGZA01000042.1 coordinate 18,208, forward strand.
CATCGCGTACTTTTCCGATCGGGCCTCCTGCGAGTGCTTCGGGGCCAACATGACCGATACAGGCTCCGGTGCTGACGCCGGAGAAGCGCGCGTCGGTTACGACCGCTACCTCACGTCCCCAAGGGAGAAATTTTAAAGCGGACGTGATCTGGTAAGTCTCCTCCATGCCGGTGCCGAGCGGTCCGCGGGCGATCAGTACCAGGATGTCGCCCGGCTGCAGCGGTCGTTCCCCCTGGCCTTTGATCGCGGCGATCGCGTCGCGTTCGCGCGTAAAGACGCGCGCCGGTCCCGTCTTTCGATAGACGCCGTCGGCGTCGACGACGCGAGCATCGATCGCAGTCGCCTTGATCACGGACCCCTCCGGGCAGAGGTTGCCGACCGGAAAACAGACGGTGCTCGTCAGCCCGCGCTGTCGCGCCAGTTCGGGTGGAATGATGACGTCGTCGGCACGAACTCCATCGGCGGTGAACAGCCGTTCGCGGACCTGCCGCCGGCGATCGGATTGCTCCCACCACTCCAGGACGTCTCCGAGCGACTTGCCGGTGACGGTGAGCGCGTCCAAGTCGAGCAGTTTCCTTGCGCGCAGGTGCAGCATGATCTCAGGGACTCCTCCCGCGAGGAAGACCCGGACGGTCGGGTGATTGGTGGGACCGTTGGGCAGCACGTCGACGAAGCGCGGAACACTGCGGTTGACTTCGTTCCATTCGGCGACACTCGGACGCTGCAGGCCGGCTGCGTGCGCAATCGCGGGGATGTGCAGCAGCAAGTTCGTCGATCCGCCGCAGGCGGCGTGGACGACCATGGCGTTACGAATGGATGCCGGAGTAATAATCTGTCGCATTGTCCGGCCTGACATGGCCAGATCCCAGAGAACGCGCGCGCTGCGCGTGGCCAATTCCCGCCAGACCGGTTGGCCGCTCGGCGCGAGTGCCGAATGGGGAAGGGCCATTCCGAGAGCTTCCGCCACGACCTGGGAGGTGGCCGCGGTTCCTAGAAACTGACAGCCTCCGCCGGGTGATGCGCAGGCTGCGCACCCGGCCGCTGCCGCTTCCTCCAGGCTGATCTGTCCGTGGGCGTAGCGCGCGCCGATCGTCTGTACTTTGCCGGCATCCTCGCCCTGCGTCGGCGGCAGCGTCACGCCTCCCGGCACCAGGACGCACGGCAGATCGTGCATCGCGGCCAGTGCCATCATCATTGCGGGCAGTCCCTTGTCACAAGTTGCGACGCCGACAACGCCACGTCGGGTCGGCAGCGATCGGATCAGGCGGCGCAGCACCATCGCCGCGTCATTCCGATAGGGCAGGCTATCGAACATTCCGGTCGTGCCCTGGGTTCGTCCGTCGCATGGATCGGAGCAATAGGCGGCGAACGGCACACCGCCCAGCGACTTCAGTTCCCTGGCTGCCGCCTGCACCAGCAATCCAACTTCCCAGTGGCCGGTGTGGTATCCCAGGGCCACGGGGGTACCGTCGGCGCCGCGTAGTCCTCCCTGAGTCGAGAGCAGCAGGAACTGGGGGCCCAACAGGTCCTGCGGTCGCCAACCCATTCCGACATTCTGCGTCCAGCCGAACAGATCGCCGCTCGACCAGTTCCGCAGCATTTCGTCGGTCAGCGGCAGCGCGCCTTGCGGCCCCGCGGCATGCGTCTGGATTTCTCCGAGCAGCGAACTGTCCATCTCCAGTAATTCCGCCAATGCGGTTGTCATGAGCGATCCTTTTTTCCGGCCAATCGGTCCTGGGCGATCTCCACGAAACGCTCCATTTCCTGATTTCCCTTATAGAGTTTCACGATACTGCTCCAGATTTTTCGCGCCTCGAGCGTGCTTCCCTGTTCCATCAGTTCGTCGGCGGTCTGCAGCCGGGACTGCAGGAAGGCGCTCCGATCGATCGTGGATTCGTCGGATTCGATTCGAGCAATCTGGCGCCGCGCAAGATTGAAGTAGACGCGGGCGTCGGAATCGCCTTCCATCAAATCGACGATCCCCTGGTACTTTTCCAGAGCGGTGATACGGTCGCCAAACTGTTCGCAATTCCAGGCGTCGATATAGAGTCGCTCCACTTCGGTCTGGGGCTCTCGTCCGAACTTGATCTTGAGACGCAAGCGGTTTTCCGCGAGGTCCATATCGATCTTGTCGATCTGCTGCCTGGCCGCCGCCGCGTGGTGGCTGTCGGGGTATCTTTCCAGCAACGGCAGCAGGTAATCGGTTTTTGCGCGCTGCCCGCTGTCGCGATCCTCGCTGGCGAGCAACTGCGCTGCGCGGTCCATCATTTGGTCGGCGTTGAGCGGTCGCGCCGCGAAGTAGATTCCAACGGAGCCAACGCAAAGGACGACCGCGAGGCAGGTCGCGAGAAACCAGGCCCGTTCCAGCAGCGGCGGCTTCTTTTCCTCTTCCAGATCACGTTCCTCGGCGACGTGGCCGAGCAGCCGCTGGGCGTCGGAGCGTTGCGCTTGCAGCCGTACGGCACTTATGCCACGGGTCATCTGTTCTGTCACGCTGATCCCTTCAGCGACTCGCCTTTCCGTCTCCTCCAGCGCCATCACCAGGGCGGCCGCGGAATGCGTGCGCGTCAGCGGATTCTTCTGCAACAGCTGCGCGATAACCGCATCGAGCCAGATGGGGCAGTCAAAAACCAGGGTGGCGACGCGGGGCGGATTCTGTTGCCGATGTGCCTCCAGCAATTCCTCAACCGATCGCCCCGGGCAGGGCAAATGGGAGGTGAGCATCCGGAACATCAGGACCCCCAGGGCATAAAGGTCGACTTTGGGGGTGGCGAGCGTGGAGCCTGGACTGAACTCGGGCGCTAGCCCGCTTGCCGATTCGGCGGTGCGCGGTTTGCGCGTCACAAAGGTGCTTCCCAGATGCCGTTGAATGCGGAAGTCGAGGATCCGCGGCAAGCCGTGTTCATCGATCATGATCTTTTCCGGAATCAACAGCTCGTGGAAAATCCCCTGCTCGTGGGCGACGACCAGCGCCGAGGCGATCTCCTTGGCGTACGTCACCGCGGTCTGCCACGGCAGACTGCCTTGCCGGAGCGATTCGGCGAGCGATTCGCCGGTGACGATTTCTGACGCCAGATAGGCGAACTGGTCAACGATCCCGCCGCCGAAGCTGCGGGCAATCCGAGGATGGCGTAACCGGTTCAACCGCTCGCATTCGTCGATATATTCGGCGGCCGCCGCGGGGTTGACGCCCAAGGCCAGCGGAAACACCTTGAGTGCCACCGTTTTACGCTTCGCGACATGCACCGCGCGGAAAGTCGATTCCGCTCCCGGCAATCGCTCTTCCAGGGCAAACGGTCCGATTCGCGATGGGTCCACCGAAATCCCCCCTCGAAACTGCCCTTCGGTCGGCCCACATTGGCCGGACCGGCGAGTCTCGTTGATGGAAACATCTTTGCTCGTTATACTTTGCGGTTCGTCGAATAGCCAGGAGCCCCCCAATGACGATTGATAAGAGCTTGAAGGTGCGTCGCGGACTCGTCCGCGTGCGCAGTGTCATGACCCGTGCCGAACGTTTGGCGAACCTGAAGCAGGCCGATCGCTGGAAAGAAGGCGACAGCGTTTTGGGGCTACCCAAGGTGCGCGTGGCCAAAGTGGCGATGAAAAAGAAAAAGGTCAAGAAGGAAGAAGCCGCCGAGGGCGCCGCTGCCGCTGCCGCTCCCGCCGATGCCGCAAAAAAGGCTGCCGCCCCCGCCAAGCCAAAGAAATAACGCGACCCAACTCGCCCTGGAACGTCGCTCGACCCTGCCGGATTTTTCCCCGGCAGCAAGGAATGACCTGTCATGCGCTGCAAGTTGTCGTATGGCCGGAGCGTACTGGAAGTCGAGTTGCCCACGGAACGCGTGGTCAAGTCCTTGGCCTACCAACCGGCAGCGCCATTGGTCGAACCTCGCGAGACGCTCGAGCAACTGCTGGGATCGCCCCTGGGAACTCCTCCGCTGGCGGAGTTGGCTCGCGGGAAGCGCAATGCCTGCATTTTGATCTGCGACATCACGCGACCTGTTCCCAACGAATTAATCCTGCGGCCGATCCTGCGCACATTGGAACGAGCCGGGGTTCCGCGTGAGCAGATTCTGATATTGATCGCCACGGGACTGCATCGTCCGAATCTCGGTGATGAGGTGGTGGAACTGGTCGGCAAGGAGATCGCAGCCAACTATCGGATCGAAAACCATGATGGGCTGGACCTTGGATCGCACACCTACCTGGGCGACAGCCCCCGTGGAGTTCCGATCTGGATCGATTCCCGCTACGTCCAAGCTGAGCTGAAAATTACGACCGGGCTGATCGAGCCTCACTTGATGGCCGGATATTCCGGAGGGCGTAAAGTGATCTGCCCGGGTGTCGCGGCGCTGGAAACCGTGAAGGTCTGGCATGGACCCAGGTTCCTGGAACACCCTCTGGCCGATTGTGGGATTATCGAAGGGAATCCGGTTCACGAGGAGAACAGCTGGATCGCCAGCCACGCGGGCTGCGACTTCATCGTCAACGTCGTTATGGACGCCGAGCGCCGGCCGTTGGCCTTTTTTGCGGGAGATATGCACCGCGCATTCCTCCAGGGCGTGGAGTTTGTTCGAGGCATCGTGCGTGACACCGTTCCCGAGCCCGTCGACATCGTGGTCACAAGTTCCGCGGGTTATCCACTCGACACGACTTTTTACCAATCGGTGAAAGGGATGACCGGTGCGCTGCCGATCGTCAAGCAGGGGGGAACGATCGTAATTGCCGCGAGCCTTACCGAGGGGATCGGCAGCGCGCCGTTCCAGCAACTGTTCCAGGAGCACGCCGACCTCGAGACGTTCATGCAACGGATCCTGGGCCGCGATTATTTTGTCATGGACCAGTGGCAGCTCGAAGAACTGGCCAAAGTACGGCGCAAAGCCCGCGTCAAGATGGTGAGCGACGGACTGTCGGCCAGCATGCTCGACCGACTTTTCGTGGAAAGTGCCGCCAGCGTTGAACTCGCCGTTGCCGAATCGCTTGCCGACTACGGATCGCAGGCGACGATCGCCGTGATCCCCAAGGGGCCTTACGTCCTGGCCCAGGTCGGATGACGCTGTTTCGCGAGTGATTCGCGGCAAGCAGGTCGGCGGAGCCTTCCCGAGTCTACGGGGGTGAAGTATTATTCGATGAGGGACGCGTAACGGTCGCAATTCACGGCCAGCGTGCAGCGGCCCAGATGGTCCCAAACACAGGCAGACTGTAGCCCACCTATGAGCAAGCTCGCGCCGGCGATCGGCATTGATCTGGGGACCACGTTTTCCGTGATTGCGCGATTGGACGACTTGGGGCGGCCGGAGACGATTACCAACGCCGAAGGGGACAAGATTACCCCCAGCGTCGTCTTGTTCGAGGGCACAAATATTGTCGTCGGCAAGGAAGCCGTCAAAGCGATCGCCACCGATGCCGGATCCGTCGCCGAGTGCGCTAAACGGCAGTTGGGGCAGCGCGTATTCGACAAGTTGCTGGGGGGGCGTCATTATCCCCCCGAGGCGCTGCAGGCGATGGTGCTTAACAAGCTGCGACAGGATGCCTCGCAGCGGATCGGCGAAATCCGGCAGGCCATCATTACGGTCCCGGCCTATTTTGACGAAATTCGCCGCAAGGCGACCCAGGATGCCGGTTACATGGCCGGGCTGGAAGTCATGAACATTATCAATGAGCCCACGGCGGCGGCGGTCGCGTTCGGCTTCAAGGAAGGATTCCTCAATCCGGATGGTCAGGGCGCCGAACGGTGTAATATCCTGGTTTACGACCTGGGGGGAGGCACGTTCGACGTCACGGTCATGGAATTGAACGGCAAGGAGTTCAACACCCTGGCGACAGATGGCGACGTGCAGCTTGGCGGCCGTGATTGGGACCAGAGACTCGTCGATCTGGTCGCGGAGGAGTTCATCCGTCGGCATCGCATCGACCCGCGCGAGGACGCAAATACGGAAGGCCGATTGTGGCGGGAATGCGAGGACGCCAAGAGAACGCTCTCGGCTCGCATGAAGACGTCCATTGCCTGCGACTACCGGGGACAAGCGATACGCCTGGAGGTGACCCGCGACAAGTTCCACGAAATCACGCAGGATCTCCTCGATCGCACTGCGTTCACGACCCGGCAGACTCTGCAGGCGGCTGGACTGGACTGGAAAGATGTCGGCCGAGTGCTGCTCGTCGGCGGTTCAACACGAATGCCCGCGGTCGTCGAGATGCTGAGGAGTCTCAGCGGCAAAGAACCGGATACATCCGTCTCCCCCGATGAAGCGGTCGCCCACGGGGCGGCGCTTCACGCGGGCCTGCTGCTCGCGCGCAGCAATGGACCCCCGCCCCGATTCAATATCCGCAACGTCAACTCGCACAGCCTGGGTGTCGTGGCGGTCGATCCGCAAACAAACCGGCGGCGCACAGCGATCATGATCCCGCGCAATACGCCGCTGCCGGTCAAATACAAACGGTCGTTCAAGACCATCAAGCCCAATCAACGCTCCATCCTGGTCAACATCGTCGAGGGGGAGAGTCCTTCGCCGGATGATTGTGCCCAGATTGGAAAATGCTCGGTCAAGCCCTTGCCGGCGAGACTGCCGGCGGATACGCCGATCGACGTCTACTTTCGCTACGAGGAAAACGGGCGACTGACAGTGACGGTCAATGTCGCCGACAAGAAAATTCGTCATGAAATCGAGCGGGACAATTCGCTCAGCCAGGACCAACTCGACAGTTGGCGCCGCTTCATCGTCAAGCCGGTCGGCTAGTTGTATAGCCCCACTTTGCGGCGAATTCTCATCGGCTTCCGCCGTGGGAGCCACAACGAAAGCAAGGATAGATGTTGCGGCCGACGTGTGGGACGCGTTGCTCCGCTCCAAACTATGAGGGCCGCCCCGTTGGGGCTTTCGGTTTTTTCTCGATACGGTCCCCGGGGCTTCGCCGGAGTACCGGCTCCGTCCCGGGCTTAACTAGGGCCGCCGCTTCGCGGCTAAGAGTGCTGTTGCAAGCGGCGAAGCTATGTCGCGCGGTTCAAATCCAGCCCCTTGGTAATATTCCCAACGGGATCCACCAAGACAGCCAAACGTTATTCTGGAGAATGATGGCGGAACGGTGAGTCGCAAGCGTCAGTCATTCCTTGGTGGTTTCCTCAGCGCGTTTCCATACCTTTCCGCGAAGTTGTGAACCCAAGACAGTGCGCGCCGGCCAATGCCGACTGTCACGGGAGAGGATTGGATTGTCGCCCAACAGGAAGTACTCGTCGTCCGCCAACGGCACGGCGGAGTTCCAGGACGGATCGTCGACGCCGGTTCCCCGGTAGTAAATATCGCGCCAGATCCGGATACGTTCCAGGCGCATCCAGGCGGGATCCAGGGAAGAACGGCGATACGGGCAAGCCCCGAATTGGATGCTGCCGCGAGGAGCAGGCGTATTGTTCGCGAGTTCTTTGGGGATCTCCGAATGGACCAATTGCTCGCCGTCGATATGCAGCCAGATTTGCCGGTCGCAAAGTGTGAAATCGACGTTCACCCAGGCGTCCGATCGGAACGCGGAGGTCTTGAATTTTTCAATCAAGCGTTCCTGCAGGAAAACCTCGCCGCCGACGTCGTCGACGCGCAGCCGGACTTCGATCCAGTCGGCGCCCCACGGCAGCCGCATCGCCAGCAAGGCACCATCGGCGGTGATCAGTTCCAAGCTCACTGCCAGATCATGGACCGGCCGCAGATGGTGCGAGGATGCGGAATTATAGGGATCGTTGTCGAGAATCGGCCCGGTTTCGAAACGTGGATGGGGACCATCGACGCAGTTCCAATGCTGGTACTCGATCCAATCGAGCCGGTCAGGGTGCGTAGATTCGCTGTTTCCGATTTCGCGCTGCCATCGCAGTCCCTTCGCGGTCAGCCGCCAGGGCTCCGAACCTGCGTCGGGCTTCCATCGTGGAGGAGGCGACTGCTCCAGGGAGGGGCGATGCAGGTCGTCATAGACCAGGACTGCCAGCTCACAAAACTGCTGGTAGTTCTTCCGCCAGAGCTCATCGTTGACGTACAGTTCTCCGTCGCGAATCGCGATCCGCTCGCCGGGCAAGCCAACGACGCGCTTGATCACCGCCGCGCTGCCTTCTTCAGCAACGACCGCCGCCAGCACATCGCCACGCTGAATTGCGCCGCGAGTAACCGGCCAGTGGTCAACCATTACCCGCTGCCCTTGACGCAGAATTGCCCCATCGTCGAGGCAATTGACGAAGCCGCAATTCGGGCAGACGATGCGGCCGCGGCGGGCGGTCGAGGCATCCACGCGAAAGCGGAAGCGACAATCCCGGCAAGCCAGACTGAAGTGTTCGCCGGGGTAGGCTTCCGCCATCGAGCCGCCGCTGACCCGTAGAGTACTGAACAGCCCGCGGAAAAATGACAAGCGGACGACGACCAGAATGGCGGCCACGAACAGCATCCATTGGAACGCCCGTCGCCGCTTCACGCGTCATCCCTTCTCCTGGCCAGCGCTTAGCGCGGCCCCTTGGTTCCTGGAGCGGTGCCGCTTTTGGTCGTCGTCGACGGCCGGCCGCCGGTCGGGGCCGGCTTCGAAGCGACCTCCGTGTTGAGCGCCTTGACCACAAAGGGGGTCATATCCATCTCTTTGTCGCTGTAGATAACGAGTCGACCGATGCCCGCCTGGACGGCAACGGGATTGCGCTCATCAATCTCCTGGCTGTCGAATCTCAACACCAGTCGGCACTGAGCATTATTGGCGATGCGCGTCACTTCCTGCACCACTTCCTGATAGGTTTCATAGTGGATGCGGGCATCCTCTTCGCGCAGTTCCTTCTGCTTGATCATCTTGGTGACGTTATTGTCGGATTTTTCACGGGCGATCTCCTCTTCCAGCCGCTTGAAGTCCGGGGTGCCCAGGGCGAAATCCTTGATCCGCTCGATCTTCTTGTTGATCGCAGCGTCTTTCTCGGTCAGTTCCTTCTGGGCCGCCTGCGTTTTCTTGCCCAGCGCCTCGATCCGTTGTTTGTAACGTTCGTGTTTGGAAAAAATATAAGCGATGTCGACCAGCCCCACCGCCGATGCGTCATCGGAACCGGCATAGAGTGCAACCGGCCCTCCCAGAGATGACAGGATTACGCTGGCAAGAACGATGAAACGAGAAACCGGCATACCATGGCCCTCCTTGGCAACAAAAAACTGCGTTCCGACGTGCCACAACGGCTTGCGGTGCTTGTATCACGTGGCACAAGGCGTGCCAACAGGAAAATCCGCAAGCAATTTCCTGGAACGGGCATTCGCGGTTGCGGAAATCCCGCGGAAAAAGCCGTCTACTTTCCGCCTCCCCGACCCGCTGCCACGGTCGAACGGCCTCGATCGCGAACTAGTCGCCCGCCGAAGTCCGACTTGCTAGCATTCCCGAAATTGCAAACGCGATTGTAATTTATGCACGGAAACCGTGCCGTCGAGACGTCAACGGTACGGATTGACGACGACCTGTTGCTCCGGTGCCGACCAGCCAAAACCTTGCCGGTCGTCAACTGGTTTCGCTCGGAAATACGGGTTTTCGATCAGCTGTGGCTGGATTTCGACCGCCCATTTCCGCTCGCGTGCCGTCACTTTCTCGCCTTCCGAAGCGGGGAACGGACTGCTGCCATAATCCGAACGCTGTATCCGACCGCTGTAGTAGACCGGCGGACGGACGGAGAAGTAGGGTGGGGCTCCGACATAGTCGGGAGTATAGGCCCAGGTATTCCATCCGAACCAGCTGAAATTCCAGGTCCCGCCCCACGGGGAGCAGTTGAGTCCATCGCAGGCTGTTGCGGACTGCACGACGAGCAAGGTGATCGCGATAGCGGCGACAGAGTTCGAAGTTCTGGCGGTCATGATCTTCTTCGTTCGCGTAGAGCTGTGACTTGCCGGACCAGGGTGGGAAGAGGGGTAGCGAAATCTCCCATGCCCGATACTATTCACGTTAATTGCTGACCAGGTGACTGGCAACATTCCGGCGCGCGGAATTTTCCGCGACGGGAACCCTTCCGCCGGTAATGCCGTGGACGCCCATTCCGCGAACTGGGGAACTTCCCGGGCGGCGGGGAACTGTCGCGAGCCGGTTGCCCAGGACACCGGGCGTCGAATGCCCCCCGCAGGATGACGCTGATGGACCTCACGACTCGCATCCGCCGGCACGCCACGGAACTCGGCTTCACCCGAGTCGGAATCTGCCGCGCGCAAGCTCCGCCGCGATGGGGGCAATTCCGTGACTGGCTTGCGGCCGGCTACGACGGCGAAATGAGATACCTGCGGAATCGCGAGCAGGCATATGCCCATCCGCAGTCGGTGCTGGACGGTGTTGTCAGCGTGGTGATGCTGTCCTTGCCTTACAAGACCGCGATGCCGTCAAAGGCGGAGACGGGCACAGGCCGAATCTCACGTTATGCCTGGGGGCCATGCGATTATCACGACGTGATCCACCGTAAACTCGATCAGCTCTGCTACCAGATCGTGCAAGCCGCGCCGACCGCGCAGGTGCGCGGCGTTGTCGACACGGCGCCGCTTCTGGAACGTGAGTTCGCCCAACTCGCCGGATTGGGATGGATTGGCAAGAACACGATGTTGATTCACCCGCAGGACGGGAGTTTTCTGTTTCTGGCCGCTTTGCTGACCGACCTGCCGCTGGACGACGATTCGCCTTTCGTCAGCGATCATTGTGGTACCTGTCGGGCTTGCCTCGACGCCTGTCCGACCCAGGCGTTTCCTCGCCCGTACCTGCTCGACGCACGCCGTTGTATCAGTTATCTGAACATTGAACTGCGCACGGCGATCCCGGAACCACTGCGAGCGCCGATGGCCGACTGGATTTTTGGCTGCGACGTCTGCCAGGAGGTCTGTCCTTGGAATCACAAGCCTGTCGCCGCACACTCTCCCGATTTCTCACCCAAGGAAGGCAGCAATCCCCTGCCACTTGGCGGACTGTTCGCACTCGACGACCTGGAATTCCGCAACCAATTTCGTGCGACGCCGTTGTGGCGAGCCAAGCGTCGCGGAATCCTGCGCAATGCCGCGATTGTGCTCGGCAATCAGCGAGCTTGCGACGCGAAGGACGAACTGGCTTTGGGGTTGGTCGACCACGAGCCCCTGGTGCGGGAAGCGGCGGCCTGGGCGCTTGGCCGATTGCCGATACGCGAGGCTCGTGATCTGCTAAGATTGCGACACGGCGTGGAAACGGACCCGCTGGTCCGTCGCCGCATTGAAATCGAACTGGAACTTTGAATCGCCCTGGGGCCCGACGGCATGAAACCGGATGGATCACAGAACTTCCACGTAGCCGACCCGCAGGCGGGAAAAACTCTGGCGGCCGCGCTTCGCTTCTGGCTGTCCGGGCTCTCCTGGTCGAAAATCCGCCAGAAAATCGCCACGCGACGCGTCCAGATCAACGGCAACCTCTGCCTGGACGAAGAACGCCGCTTGCGCGCCGGCGATGTCGTCAAACTGCTCGAACATTCGCTGGCTCCTCCGCCCGACGCTGCGGATATCACGATTCGGTATCTGGATGCCCACCTTGTCGTCGTGGAGAAACCGGCGGGAATGACGACGATGCGACATTGGGAAGAACGCAATTGGTCTGTCCGGCGTTGTCAGAAGCAGCTCACGCTGCTGGAGATGTTGCCTCGAGTGATCGCGGAGGCCGAGACCCGTCGACAACGACCCGATAAGTCACGCCCTTCCCCCACTGCGCCGTCCCGGTCGCGAAAAGACCCCAACCGCGCGCAGGGCCGACTCCCCATGGTGCGCGCCGTGCACCGACTGGACCGTGATACCAGCGGGCTGATGGTTTTCGCGCGAACGGTACCGGCCGAACGGGGCCTCGTCCAGCAATTCCGACGCCACACCATCCGCCGCTCGTATCTGACCGTCGTGCATGGCCATCCCGCCGCTCAAACCATCCGCTCCCATCTCGTTCGCGACCGTGGCGATGGCCGTCGCGGCAGCACCACGTTGCCGAATACAGGTCAGTTGTCGGTGACCCATCTCCGCCCGCTTGAAAGGCTCGGACCCTACGAATTGCTGGAATGCCGCCTGGAAACAGGACGGACGCATCAGATTCGCATCCACCTGTCCGAAGCCGGGCATTTTGTTTGTGGAGACAAAGTCTATTGTCAGCCGCTGTTTGAAAAACCGAAACCGGACCGGAGTGGCGCCCCGCGGCTGGCCCTGCATGCGCGCGAAATCGGTTTTCTGCACCCGATCAGTGGCGAGCCACTGCATTTTGAAATGGAATTGCCAGACGACTTGCGGGATTTCATCAGCCGGCTGCGCAAGAATCGTCCCCAGGAGGGAACAGCCAGCGAGTAACGGGGCATGCGGGATCGACGCGCAATGGATCCAAGTACCGTAAGTATCAGCTTGGATTAGGGTTAGATTCTTCGATCGCGTGCAGCGACAGTGGCCGTCAGCCCAGTTTGTGACGCGGACTCGTTAAATCTAATAGACCTTCAATTCAAGACATCGCGCACCGCGAGGTGCGCGTCGAGTAATTCCGCGTCGCGATCGGACAGTGTCCTGACCAGGTACTCCAGAAATTAACGACGCGGTGGGCAATACGATGGAACCATGAATCGGGCGTGGTTAAGGAAGTTCGGTGGGGAAAATCTCGGGCCAGTTCGTTCAGCTCATCGCGAAGCCGCCACAACACTCGGTACTTTGACTACTGGACCGCTCCGGTGGAGATTCCGAGTTCATCCGCCACCAGCGTAGACGACGCGCCCTCGACCGTGCACCGCCAGGCCGCTCAAGGTTTATCGCCCCCAGAAATCTTGGGCGTTTTGCACCTTTCGCAATCCCTTGATCTCGACCCGGGCGCCAGCGGGTATCCCCAGCATGTTGATCGATACAAGGTTTGGGAATTCGTTTCGCGGATTGCCGAAATAGTTGTCGGAGCGGTAAAGCGGCGGAACGTGCCAGTAGAGCTGATAACCGATTTCCAACAGGAAGGAGATCAACTCGGGCGATTTCTCTGGCCGATCATTTTCCAGGTAAAGAAGCGGCTTGTCCCGTCGCAATGTCCGCAGACCACCTTGCAGCACCGCCAGTTCCATTCCTTCCACGTCCGCTTTCAGAAAATCGCAGCGCGGAATCGACAGCGAGTCAATCGACAATAACGGGACCGGTTCACCGCGGTCATACGCTCCCAGCGCCAGACCACCAAAGTTATTGGGTTGATCGTACGCCAACCGTGGCACCTGGATCGACCCACATTCCGCTCCCAAAGCCGCATGGCGGCATTCCACATTCGCGAGGCTGTTGAGCGCAATGGTTCCGCAAAGGGCCTCAAACAGAGCCCGCTGCGGCTCAAAAGCCAGCACCCTGCCCTGATCGCCGACGAGTTTCGCCAGCGGAATGGTGTGCGCGCCGATATTCGCGCCCGCCTCAATCACCGTCTGCCCGCCGCGCACGAATTGCCGGAACAGTTCGACCTCGCCCTCGGAGAATTCACCGTAGCATTCGATCGAACGCCCGATGTAAGTGTCCATTCGGTTGCTGATCAACAAGCCATGCCGCGCGCTGGTCAGTTGCTGGACGGCCGACGACGCCAGCCGAAACTCGTCCGGGCGACGCTTCCTGACGCGAGCATCGATCGCCGGTAATTCCTCCGCAATCTGCCCGATCACGCTCGACCAATCCCCGACCCGCGGCTGCCTGAAAATCCGCAAGCTTGGGTACCAGGGGCTGTCGGTCCGATCGAGCATCCAGCGCCAGTCGGGAACGTGGGCGAGCAGCAGCCAGGTTGGAACGCCCAGGGATCCGGCGACGTGCGCGATCGCGGAATCGATGGTGATGACGAGATCCAGGTTGCGCATGATCGCCGCCGAGTCCAGAAACGCCGCGCTCGATTCGTCCATGCCGGGAATCAGCTCGACGTCCAATTGTCCCGCAAAGCGATCACGCTGTTCCAACCCCGCGCCCTTCTGCAGGCTCAACCACTGGACTCCCGCGAACTTCTGGAGCGGAATCAGCTCTGCGAATGGGATGCTGCGAATGCGGTCGGCCTGATGCTGGGGGTTTCCCTGCCAGGTGAGCCCGACACGCATGCCCCCGAATTCCTCGAGCTTCGAGCGCCAGAATTCGACGCGATCCGCTTGCGCGTGCAGATAGGGCACGGAATTCGGAAACTCCCGCGGCTCGCAGTGGCCCAGTCGCGCAGGCACGCTCAAAAGCGGACACCATACGTCAAATCGGGGAGGCGTCTCCTGGCTGGGCACGAACCGGTCGACACCATTTCCCGACTTTAGAAAAGGAATGACCGCGGCGGGACATTGAAGTACGACCTGGCAATCGAAGCGGCGTTTTAGTTCCGTGCCATATCGAAAAAACTGGATCGTATCCCCCAGCCCCTGCTCCCCCACCAGCAAAAGCGTTTTTCCGTCCAGGCAGGATCCGTCCCATGCCGGCTGCGCGGGGGCCGGAAAACTGCATTCGGGCAGCCGCAGCCTCCATTCGTACTCGGGCCATCCTTCGCGAAAATCGCCCCGCATCAGCCCGATTACACCGATATTCTTGTGCGTCTCAGCATCGTCCGGCGACAATCGCAGCGCCTGCCGGTAACACTCCAGCGCCGCATCGATTCGACCTTCCCAAAGCAGGGTCGTGCCTTTGTTGCGATAGGCATTCACGTAGTCGGGCTTGAGCAGCAGTGCTTGGTCAAATGCGGCGACGGCGTCATCGAGCCGCCGCAACTGCCGAAAACTGTTCCCCAGATTGTTCCAGGCAACCGGAAAGCGCGATTGGATTTCCAGCGCCTTCCGGTAGGCTTGAACGGCTTCTTCAAATCGCTGTCGATCGTGGCAGACCATCCCCAGATAGCACCAGGCGTTGGCGTTCTCTGGCGATTCGCAAAGCACCTCGCGATAGACCTTCTCGGCCGACGCCAGATCGCCTGCCTGGTGCGACTTCCAACCCGCAACAAGTCGCGCTTCGAAATCCACCATGACTCTTGTTCCTGATCGACCGTCCCAGGATCTTCGCAACTCTATTTAGATGAAAGTCGCTGGCTTGACAATGGAAGATGTTCGATCGAGTCGATTTATCAGCCCGTCCCCCGTGCGTTGTCAGCTCTTAGACTTAGGGAACGACGGACTTCCAGGCCGGCGCAACACACGTCGCGCAACGGACTTGGAAGTCCGTTGTACGGAGTGCCAACCCCAAGTCCTCGCTTGACAATGCATGAGGCCCGGCATGGACGCTCGAAAAACGTCCGAATATCAGAGAGACCGAGGCCGCGGAACTGCCCTGCTTGGTGTTTGGGGCTCAGACGCCTCCCCGAACCGGCAACCATTCCGGGTAATGCCCGCGCCAACGTGACTCGCGGTCGCAATCGGCATCTCGCGAGGACGGCCTTCGGTACCGGATCACTAAGCCTGCCGTGGCCCGCGTGGGCGGAATGATCGGCCGCATGTTGCGAGTTGCCCGCCGCGAACTGCTGCGGGCTTTGCAAGCATCTGGTTTGTTGTATCCTGGCGAGAAGTGAAGCAAGGGGACCAGTACAATGCGTGGCCCCCGGGGATCGGCTCCACGAGGGCCGAGGGATCAAAGCCGATGCAACCTCCAGGCGACATTCATCATCGGATTGCACGCCGGACCTTCCTTGGGCGAACCAGCGGATGGCTAGGCGCGACCGCGCTGGCCTCGCTGCTGCAGACTCCAGGCCCGTTGTCGGCCGTCGATTGGCTGGCAACGCAAGGGGTCGTCACTCCGACGCATCATCGGCCGCGGGCCAAGCGTGTCATATTCTTGTACATGTCCGGAGGACCTTCGCAGTTCGAGACGTTTGATAATAAGCCGAAACTGACGGAGCTTACCGGTGCTCCGATGCCTGCTTCCGTGATCAGCGGGCAGCCGATCGCCCAACTGCAGGGGCAAAAACTCTACTGCCTCGGATCGCAGTTTCCGTTCCGTAAATGCGGCCAGTCGGGGCAGGAAATCAGCGAAGTCCTGCCGCGGATCGGATCGATCGCAGATGAGATCTGTATTGTGCGGTCGATGGTCACCGACGCGATCAACCATGATCCGGCCCATACGATGATGAATACCGGGACGACGATTTCCGGTCGACCGAGTATGGGGTCGTGGATTCACTATGGCCTGGGAAGCGAGAATCAAGACCTGCCAGGATTTGTCGTGCTGACATCGCAAGGAGGAAGGAATCCTCAACCGATCTCCACAAGACAGTGGCACCATGGTTTTCTGCCGGCCACTCATCAAGGAATTCAATTCCATTCCCAGGGCGACCCCGTTCCGTATCTTGGTAGTCCCGCGGGTGTCGATGCCCAACGCCAGCAGGAAGTCGTCGACGCCGTCCGGCGCCTGAACCACGAGGAATTGGGAATCACGGACGACCCGGAAATATCGGCTCGAATTGCGCAACTCGAGCTGGCGTTCCGTATGCAGTCCAGCGTTCCGTCGCTCTTGGACATCCGAGACGAACCCGAATCGATACGGCAGTTGTACGGCGTCCAGTCGATCGACGGGAGCTTTGCCGCCAACTGCCTGCTCGCTCGGCGCATGGCCGAGCGTGGCGTGCGGTTCATTCAGCTTTACCATCGCGGTTGGGATCACCATAACGACATCAAGATGTTCATGGGTAAATGTGCCGGATTCTGCGACCAGGCGTCCGCCGCATTGATCATGGATCTGAAGCAGCGCGGCATGCTCGACGAGACGCTGGTGATCTGGGGTGGCGAGTTTGGCCGCACGCCGATGTCCCAATCCGGCAAGGGAGAGCAGGTGGGGCGAGATCATCACATGCGGGCGTTCTCGATCTGGCTGGCGGGGGGCGGCATTCGGCCTGGAATCACCTATGGTGCCACGGACGAGCTCGGCTACCACGCGGTCGAGAACCTGGTGCATGTGCACGATCTGCACGCGACCGTGCTGCACCTGCTTGGAATCGACCACCTGCGATTGACCGTCCGCTTCCAGGGTCGGGATTTTCGCCTGACCGACGTCGCCGGCTCCGTCGTCGCGCCGATCCTGGCCTGAGCTTCTCGCGCTTTCTCGCTCGGCGCTATCCTTTTGAGCCGACTTGCGTCGAATTGACGACGGATTCGCCGTCGCCACCGGCCGTCGCCGTGGCGGACGATTCGGCGAAAGTCCCGTGGCAGTAAGCGATTACACCCGCTCCCGGCTTGGGGCAACTGGTCTGGCATTTGGGCTGCACGTTGCCATCTCCGATTTACGGCCTTGGTTCCGAAGGGACTGAGTGCCTCAAGATAGGCGGCGAAAGACAGCGCAGGCGTATTGCTGCCACAACGCACCGCGTTGGCAGGCCTGCGCCGGACCCCACTGGAGAAACCTATGAAGACGGAACGAACGATTGGGATTCGCGAGCTGGCGGCTTTGCGAACCAGCACCAACAAGTCGGCCCGGGAACATCATCGCTGTTGCAGATGTTGCCGCTGCTGCCGTGGTGGTCGACGCAAGAAGAAGTGAATTCGCACGGTCTAAAACGGTTTTCGGAGTCGTGTGGCGCTTGACTTGCCTTAGCGCCCGCGACTCGCGGAACTGCTGCTACCCGGTTTTTTAGAACGAGCAGGACGGAAAATGCCCACAGAAGTCGGCTACGCATTACGGGAACAGAATCGGTTGATTGTCGAGCGGGAGCCAGCGGTGACGGCGGTCGAGATTACCTTCGAGCGCGCCGACGATCCGCTGCGGACCGACCGCTATCTACAAGGCGCGCAGGTGCCCTACGTCAGTGTGCATGCACTGAAAATGTCACCGGCCAGCGCCGACCCGCCGGACCGCAGGTACCTCGACGCGATCCGCGCGATTGCGCTGGAAAATGACGCGCAATCGGTGAGCGATCACCTGGGCTTTACGCGCTCAGGAGACGGCGGCGCCGAAATGGGACATTTTGCTCTGCCGCCGTTTTCCGAAATCGCCCTGGATGCGGTACGCAGAAATGTCGAACGCATTCAGAATTACTTCTATCCGCTGCACTTTTACCTGGAGAATATCGCCTACCTGTTTCGGCTTGACGGAACGATGAGCGAGGCGGCGTTCTTGCGGCGGGTCCTCGGTACCACCGGTTGCGGCTGGTTGCTCGATGTGACCAACGTCTACGCCAATGCCGTGAATTTCGGGTTTGACGCGCGGCAGTTCATCGCCGAGGTGATTCCGGCCGCCAGCCGACTGCAGATTCATCTGGCGGGTGGCTTCTTTGATCAACAGCTCGACCGCTACATCGACAGCCATTCGACTCCCGTACCGGAGGCTGTCTGGGAGTTGTATCAGGATGCGGTGCTCATGGCCGGTGATCGGCTGGATGCGGTCTTTATCGAGCGAGACGAGGACTTTCCAGCGGACCGCGGCTGGCGCGATGAAGTTCGCCGGGCGCGACGTATCGTCAATCAGGTCGCGGCTTCCCGCGCCGCGCGACGAGAAATCACGGTGGGAAGATGAAAACAAACCCAACACACCCAACGCCCCGCGACACCGACCCGTTCATCAAGCACAATGGACCGAAGGCCGGCGCCGATGAACAGTATCGACGCGACCTGGAGAGGATCAGCCGCTTGCTGCTGGGCAGTGGCGTCACCGGGCGTCGATGGAGCCGGGCGTCGAGCGGAAGCCTCACGTTTGAGGCCGGGACGCGCCGCGCCGACATCCAGGCCTTTCAGGGCGATACCTTCCAGAAACGATTCGACAAGCTGTCGGCACAATTGGAATTCCTGCGTCCGGCATTTGCCGACCTCGGGATCCTGATCGAAGAGTACATCTCGCAAGTCCTTCCTGACGCTTATGACCATTCCGTTGCCGATGGCGATCGCATGTTGGGCTGGCTGGCGGAGCGCGACGACGTCACCGAAGAACAACACGATTTTCTGGCCTGCCAGCGGGCGCGGCACGCGGTCGAGGAACTCGCCCGCGCGGAGCGTTGGAAGCACCTGCGATTCCAGGAATGTCACAGCGTGGTCGGAACGGCGCTGCGCGAACGGACGTCGCGCTCGACCTGGCGGATTCAGGTCAACCCGATCCGCGTCTGGACCACCTTTCGCACGCGACGTTTTGTGGGCGAGGAAGCCGAGTTGCCGGCCCACCTGCTCTTTTTCGCGCGCGGCGGACTGGTTGCGACGGCGGTGCTCGACCTGGAATCGCAAGTCTATTGGAACGAGCTCGTCGAATTCTCGCCCTGCACGTTCGTCCAATGGTTGCGTCTCAGCGCACTCCCCGACCGTCGTCGGCTGCTGAAGCTGACGCGGCGATTGGCGAGAATGGGGCTGGTGGCACTCGTCTGAAAACACACACGGGCGACCGACTTACCTTCGTCCCGTTGCGGCGGTAAGGCCCTGGACGCCGTTGGGGTTCGGGGCACATAAAAAAACAGCCGGGCAACGATCGGGCGAATCCCCCATCGTTCCCGGCTGCGGTCTTCTTACTACCAGGACGCCACCGAATCGCTCGGTCGAAGCCCGATTTCACCACGACTACCTGGCCAGATAAAGCCAGATAAAGCCGGTGCGGTCCTCGCTGACGAACTTCTGCCGCGCGGCGTAAAGTTCGTTAATCCGCTTGCTGGCTTTCTCCGCCGCCTCTTTGTCGGCGGCATTGATCCGCGTGGCCTGTTCAAATTCCTTCTGCCATTCGTCGGATTTCTTCTTGAATTCCGCGAGCGATAATCCCTTGGCGGGCGATACCAGTGTCACGTTGTCGCCGAGCAGAATATCGAGTTTGCCGTCGCCGTTCACGTCGTCGACCCAGACGCGCGTGGAGTTCGATGGTCCCTTGATATTGTCCTCCTGGACCGGCTGTCCGTACGGAACGTCCGCAGAGGGCGCGATCAACGCAACGAACTGTTTCAGTTCGGGCTTCTTGCCTTTTCCGGCGGTATTCTCCGCCCACTGCACCCCACCGTTGCTGGAACCGCTGACAATATCGAGATCCCCGTCGCCGTCGATGTCGACAACAAACGGATCACTATGTACGCCCTTGATCTGAAGCGGTCCAGCGTCCGCCATCAGCACTTCGGGCTTCGGAGCAAACTGGCCCTTGCCTTCGCCGTGGAACAGATAAAAGCTGCCGGCGAAGTTGCCGACGACCAGATCGAGCTTCCCGTCACCATCCCAATCCACGGCCGTCGGACGCGTGCAGATATTCTGCACCTGCTCCTTTTCGTCCTTGATCGGAATGATCAGCGGCTCGCCGTCCGTGCCCTTGAGTTCCGCCGCTTTCTTGAACGTTCCGTCGGCACTGCCTTTGAGTACCTGGAACAAACCCGCCATTGAAGGTTCCATGCGCGAATAGGAACCGGAGAGAATGTCGTTAACGCCATCGCAGTCGAGGTCCACAACCTGTGGAGTCGAACTGGTGCATCACCAAACCCCGGGCACTTCCGCGGTTGCCCCCTCCGCCTTCAGCCACTCGCCGGACGCGAGCTTGCCGCCTCCCAGATTCTTAAAATAGTGGATCTTGCCCTGGCGGAACTGACCAACAAGAAGATCCTTGACACCATCACCATCAACATCCGCCCAACACGGCGCGGCATAACCGGGACTTTCAACCCGGATTGGATTGCCTCCCGCCGTCAGCCGAACCGGCTTTTCAAACTCCACGCCGCCAACCTGACTGGCACACGCCAGCAGGCTCGCGGCGAACCAAAACGTTCGTCGCATAGTTCAGTCCTCGCTTTCTTGGTGGAACGGGGAACGGGGGACGGTTTAAACGATCACGATTACGGATATCAGGATACAGGTTTCATTGGATCGGGAAAATAGGAGCGGAGAGCGGAATGGTTTGACGAAACAAGAATCGCGGCAAAGCCCGGCTAATGGCACGTGGCGTAGCGAATCGAATCGGGCCCAATCCGTATTGGTAGCTGGCTTTGGCAGGCCGTCGACTTGCTGTCCGAATTCCAGAGATGACCCCGGGGAACAGTTTGGCCAGAACGCCGAAGTCAGCAATTGGGTGCTGTTAATCGCTGATTTTCAGAACGAGGCGCGTCGAGTGGGCGGCGGCGCGGTTGATCGGAACGGTGCGTAAGAGACCAGCCGCAGACCGTCCGGTGGAACGACCTTGTACGTGATCCCTCGCCAGCGAACAGTATGCGCCATGGCGGCGGCGAGCGTTGCCAGTGTGTGCGCGACAAGTGCGACGCTGAGCGCGGCCAGCAAACGCATTCGCGTGGACGTCGTCAGCGCCGCGGGTTCGATGCCCTGAACCTCGCGAATGTGCTGCCCGATGACGGCATGCAGGCGCTCGATCAACAACCAGTTGACGAGCGCGAATGTCCCGACTCCCGCGGCATGAAACATCGCGCTGATCCACCCCCCGCTCAGAGCACTGGCGCCCATGCCGATCGTCGCGCCGGCCAGCAGTCCATAGTTCATCGACGTTCCGCCCAGAATTCCCGACCCTCGGTGGTTAATTCCAGCATCGCCGAGGGGTGGCCGATATTTTCGCGATGGGAGTTCGCTTGTTTAAGGGCTAGTACACTTTTTTCAGTGCCGCCTGCGCCGCCGCCAACCGTGCGATTGGCACTCGGAATGGCGAACAACTCACGTAGTTGAGCCCGATCGAATCGCAGAAAATGACCGAGGTCGGATCGCCGCCATGCTCGCCGCAAATACCGCATTTCAGGTCGGCGCGGACCGAGCGACCTCGCTCGACGCCGATCTTCATCAGCTGCCCGACACCGGTCGCGTCGATCGTGGCAAACGGGTTTGACTTGATAATTTCGGCGCCCTGATACGAAGGCAGGAACGAGCCCGAATCGTCGCGGCTCATCCCCAGGCAGGTCTGGGTCAGATCGTTGGTCCCGAACGAGAAAAACTCGGCCGTTTCCGCGATCTCATTCGCCGTGAGCGCGCCGCGCGGCACTTCGATCATCGTACCTACCTGGTAGGCGAACTTCTTCCCGGTGGCTTTCATCACTTCGCGTGCAACGCGATGCACGATTTCCACCTGCAGATCAAGTTCCTTCTTGAATCCGACGAGCGGAATCATGATTTCAGGCTTGACCTTGATTCCCTCTTTGATCACCTGTGCAGCCGCCTGGAAAATCGCCCGCGCCTGCATTTCCGAGATCTCGGGGAATCGGATCCCTAACCGGCAGCCGCGGAAGCCCAGCATCGGATTGAACTCATGAAGCTCCTCGACGCGTTCCGCCACCTTGCTGACCGGAACCCCCAGCTGCGTGGCGACTTCCTTCTGTCCCTTGGCGTTATCCTTCTGCGGCAGGAATTCGTGCAAGGGCGGATCGAGCAGTCGGATGCAGGCGGGCAATCCGTTGAGCGCTCGGAAAATTCCCTCGAAGTCACTTTGCTGGTGGGGAAGCAGCTTTTCCAGCGCCGCTTTGCGGGTCGATTCGTCCTCCGCCAGAATCATCTGGCGCACGGCGATAATCCGATCGCCCTCAAAGAACATATGCTCCGTGCGGCAAAGCCCAATCCCCTCGGCGCCGAAGGCGATCGCATTGGCAACTTGATCCGGCTGATCCGCGTTGGTGCGAATGCCCATCCGGCGGAACTTGTCGGCCAGTTTCATCACGAAGTTGTAGTACTGGAAGACTTTGCTGTCGGCAGGCTTGAGCTTTTTTGTCACCAGCACCTGCTTTAGCTCGCTGTCGGTCGTGGCAATCAGCCCATGAAAGACCTCACCGGTGGAACCATTGATGCTGATGGAATCGCCCTCCTTCAGCGTGACGCCGCCACAGGTCAATTTCGACGTCTTGTAGTCGATATGAATCTCCCCGACGCCGGCCACGCATACTTTGCCCATCTGTCGGGCAACCAGCGCGGCGTGGCTGGAGACGCCGCCACGGCAAGTGAGAATTCCATCCGAGGCGATCATTCCGCGCAGATCTTCGGGGCTGGTTTCGATGCGGGCCAGTACAACATGCTCGCCGTTGCGCGCCAGCTCTTCCGCTTTGGCTGCGGTGAACACGACCCGCCCCGACGCGGCCCCGGGCCCCGCCGCCAAACCGGTCGCCATCAGTCGCCCTTCCTTCTTGGCCTTTTCGTAGGCCGTCCGGTCAAACACCGGCTGCAGCAACTGGTTCAGCGCCTCGGGATCTCCGGATGCAATCGCGTGTTCCGAGGTCATCAATTTCTCTTTGACCATGTCGTGCGCGATCTTCACGTAGGCCAGCGCGGTGCGCTTGCCGTTGCGGGTCTGCAGCATGTACAGTTTCTTGCGCTCGATCGTAAACTCAAAATCCTGCACGTCGCCAAAGTTCTTCTCCAACGCCTTGCGAACCTGGACCAGTTCCTTGTAGGCCGCGCCGATGATCGGGTCGTGCGCCATTTGCGAAATGGTATTGGGTGTGCGGACTCCCGCCACGACATCCTCTCCCTGGGCATTGATCAGGTACTCGCCATAAAACACGTTCTCGCCGGTCGCCGGATCGCGCGTAAATGCAACTCCGGTGGCGCTGTCGTCTCCCATGTTGCCGAAGACCATGCTCTGCACATTGACCGCGGTGCCCCAATCGTCGGGAATCCGGTACTTCTGCCGGTAGATGATCGCTCGTTCATTCATCCAGGAACCAAATACTGCGCCCACCGCACCCTCTAACTGGCGCACGGGATCGCTGGGAAATTCTTTTCCCGTTCGCTCCTTGATCAGTTTCTTGAATCGCTTCACCAATTCCTGAAGATCGGCTTCGCAAAGTTGGGTGTCCTCTTTCACCCCAAGTTCGTGCTTCAGGTGGTCCATCACCTCGTCGAACGGCTCGTGCTCGTTTTCGTGGCGCTTCTGTACTCCCATCACGACATCGCCGTACATCTGCACAAAACGCCGGTACGAATCCCAGGCGAAGCGGCCATTGTTCGTGGCGGCTTTCAAGCCTTCCGTGGTCGTGTCGTTCAATCCGAGGTTCAGAATTGTATCCATCATGCCGGGCATCGAGTCCCGTGCGCCCGAACGGACCGAAACCAGCAGCGGGTTCTTGGGATCGCCAAATTTCTTGCCGTTTTCCTTTTCCAGCCAGGCGATCGCCTTGGCCATTTCGTCGACCAGTCCGGCGGGGAATTTCTTCCCGCTCCGGTAATAATCGATGCACATCTCCGTGGTAATCGTGAAACCCGGCGGAACCGGCAGTCCGATCCGGGTCATCGCGGCCAGATTTGAGCCTTTTCCTCCCAGCAGCGCCTTCATGTCGCCTTTGCCGTCGCAACGCGATTTCCCAAAGTAGTAGATCATTTTTGCGTTTGCGGCGGTTTTCTTGGCCATGACGTTCACCCTTGTGTGTTTATGATTCCCGTGCCGGGTCGGTGTTTCCACAGCGGCGCCGATACGGCCGGCACGATGCTCTGCGCATAAACCGGGAGAGTCTATCAGTCCTGTTTTTGAGCGTCAAGGAAGGCGTTTCGTTCGGCGGAATTCCAGGACGTTTCGGCCAAAGTTGAACCGTTAGGCGGACTAATAGGGTGTGAATCCGACCCTACTCGACTATTCGGATTTGGCGGCGAGAATCAGCCGCAATCGGTTCGCCAATTCTCCTTGCTCGTGGCGCCCCGTCGCAAAAAGGTGGGACTCGAGATTCGTCATCATTCTCTGCAGCATCTCGTGCGATGTGCCCGCCTTCACGTTGCTGGGATCCAACCCGGGAAAGCTGCGGTCCCAAGCCTCTTGGTCCAGGATCCGTCCGCCTTCGTACGGGTTCAAGTAGATGTCGGGTACCGCGCGGCGTGGCGCACGGCTTCCGTCGTACTTGACGATGTATCGGCCTGGCGTCGGTAGGCCGACGATCGGGATGCCGACGCGCCGCGCGACCGCGATCACGACTTGCGACAGGGTGATCGGCAACCCCTTTCTCGAACGCAGGACGGCGGCAATCGAACTATTATCGGGATTGGTGTAATCCGCATCGTTGCCGCGCAAGCCAAAATCGCCGAACAGTACCTGCTGCAACGCGGCAATCGCCTGCTGTGGTTCGGCATCGCTGGCCGGGCTGGTCGGCTCGAGTTGGCGTCGCACACGGTCGGCTAATTCGTCGAGCGACTTCTGGATTTCTTCGAGAGAACAGGCAGGGTCGAGGATTCGGGCAATCAACCACATTCCCCGCTCGACGTCGATCCGGTCGGGATCGGCAGCAGCGAGTTGCTCAAACGCGCGAACCAACCCTTGTTCGTGGGTCAGCGTCATCACGCGCCGTGCTCGATAACGGACTTCCGCGGAGGGACTTTTCAGTGCTTCGGTCAATTGGGGAATGGCCGATTCCCCAAGTTCCAACAACCGTCTGTAGGCGACGTCGCGCCGATCGAACTGCGGCGCATCCAGATCATCGATCAACTTCCGGATCCCCACCGCGTCGGGCGGCCGGGGCGGCGTGGGACGAGTTGCTGGCGGTCCAATGTCCGCCGGAGATTGTCCGAACGCAACGACATTCCCAGCTGGCCCCCACGACAATGACACCGCGAAAAAAAATGACACCGCGGGGAAAATTGCCAACAGTACGATCGGCGGGAAGTGCTTACCACTGCAAGCCATTTTCCGGCTCCGAGGGTTCGCTTGTCAGGTACGCCAGTGGCAGACAATTGTAACACGCCGCTAGCGGCGTAAGCGACAGCACTCCGTCGTCACGGCCGTTGCCGTCGCAGATCGTATCCCCAAAAAATTGACTCCACCGCGCATTCGCACAGCCCCCAGCCATCCTGCCCCGACCTCCTTACGTTGCTGGGGCATCCTGCCCCAGTCTCCTCCCGGTGATATGCAATTATGGTTGCGATAGAATCCGGAGTCATTCCAGTTCCTCACTCGCTTCCACCAGGAACGTCCATGTCTGAATTCGTGTTTCGCACGGCGGCCGAGATCGAAGCTGGATTGCCGCATCTGCGCCAGTCACCGGCCGATCATGGCGTCTTGGAGGCGATTGTCATTCGGCCTGGTCCGGGCAAACGGCAAAGCCTGATGGCCTGCCGTTTGAGCCCGGAAGCAGGAACGGAAGGTGACCGCTGGGCCGACAATTGCTGGCTCAAGTTACCCGATGGAGGACCGGACCCAGACGTGCAGATCTGCATCATGAACGCGCGGATGATCCAGCTGATCGCAGGCGACAAACCGTCCTGGTCCCAGGCCGGAGACAACCTGTTCGTCGATTTCGATCTTCGTCGCGAGAATCTCCTGACCGGGCAGCGATTGCGGATCGGCGCGTGCCTGGTCGAGATCACCGGACAACCTCATAACGGTTGCCAGAAATTCGGGGAGCGCTTCGGTTCCGATGCGCTGGCCTGGGTCAATTCTCCCCAGGGCAAACAGCTGCGGCTTCGCGGCGTGTATGCCAAGGTCATTCAGGCTGCGATCGTTCGCGTCGGTGATCCGATCATCAAGGTACCGTCGGACCTTCCACTGGACTCCGCCGCCGGGCGATAGGCGGGCAGGCACCAGGGGTAATGGCCAACGCGCTGCCATGACGATCGGATGCGAGCGGATCGTCGCGCCTCCAAGGAACTACTGCCTTGGCAGGCGGCGGCGATGTACAATACGCGGCCAGATGGCGGAGTCGCGGTCGGAGACGACTGTAGCGATCCATATTTTCGAGAGCATCCCAAGTCGAGCGAGTTGAACTATGCCAGTCAATGCATCGGATCGTCCCAGTCGTCGCGCATTTCTTTCGAATTCGACGGTCACCGCCGCTTCGGCGCTGGGAGTGCCATTGCTCGTGCGAACCGCACGCGGTAAGGAAGCGCCAAGCGATCGATTCAACGTCGGCGCGATTGGAACCAGTATCTATTCGGATCGTTACACCGGGAAAGGCGATCATCCTGGTCGCGGAGCCGAGATCGGCCATCAGGCCGGCCGACTGGGAAATATGGTCGCCGTCGCGGACGTCAACCTCCGCAGCGCTCGCTTCTTCGCGGAACGCTACGAAGGCAAATGTGAACTCTATCAGGATTACCGCAAGTTGCTCGATCGTGACGACATCGACTTGGTAACGATCGGTACTCCCGACCACTGGCACGCCAAGATCGCCATCGATGCGATGCGCGCCGGGAAGGACGTTTACTGCGAAAAGCCACTGACGCTTACGATTCGCGAAGGCCAGCAGATTATCAAAGTCATGCAGGAAACGAAGCGGATCGTGCAGGTCGGGACCCAGCAGCGCTCGGAATTCGGAGCCGCGTTCTTGAAGGCGGTCGCCATCGCCCGCAGCGGCCGACTCGGCGACCGTCTCGATGCGCTCGTCTCCGTGGAAAAGGGCACGCGCGGCGGCCCATTTGAAAATGGCGACCCGCCCGCCGAATTGGACTGGAACGTCTGGCTGGGGCAGGCACCCCTGGTTCCCTACTGCAAGCAGCGTCATGACTTCGATTTCCGCTGGTGGCTCGAATATTCGGGAGGCCAGGTCACCGATTGGGGTGTGCACCATATGGATATCGCCTTGTGGGCTTTGGGAGTCGAAAAGACCGGGCCCGTGGAACTGGAAGGGGCCGGCAGTTTTGGCGAGATCCCCAATGGATTCAATGTGGCTCACCAGTTTCATTGCTATTTCCGCTATGCCAACGGAAATGTGATCCGACTGTTCAGTGGTCCGAACGAACTGATCATCTCCGGCAGCAAAGGACGCATCCGCGTGAACCGCGGCGGACTGCGGGGAGCGATCGTGGAACAGATGACCGCCCAGGAAAAAGCGAATCTGGATGAGGAAGTTTACAAACTCTACGGCGATCGCGAGCCGACGACACATATGCAGAACTTCTTCGACTGCGTCAAGAGTCGCCGGCAGCCGATTTCCGACGTCGAGTCCCACCATCGCTGCGCAACAAACTGCCACATGGCCAACATCGCCATGAAGCTCGAACGACGCCTGCAATGGGATCCGGTTAAGGAGGAGTTCCTCTCGGACGAACAGGCCAACGCCATGCGGTCGCGCGAGCAACGCGCCGGTTTCGAAATCGACGTTGCTTGACGGCGAACCAGCCAACCCCCGTGGGCGTAGAGGCTCGCTTCAGATGCGTCGTGCGGCAATCGCCTTCGGCGAAGGCAATTTGACGTCCCAGGCCAGGCGGCATGCCTGCATCAACCGAATCACCAGCCAGCTTGCGTCGAATTGCCACCAGGCCAGGCCATGGCGAGCGGAAGTCGGGAAGGCATGATGGTTGTTGTGCCAGCCTTCGCCCAGCCCCAGAATCCCGCAAAGGGCGTTATTGGTGGACCCGTCAGCCGTTCGAAACATCCGGCTGCCGTAAACGTGGCAAATCGAATTGATCGACCAGGTAATGTGGTGCGTCAGAAAGACGCGCACCAATCCGCCCCAAAGCAGTCCCATCAGCGCGGCGTTGACGCCGCCACCGACAAGGCCGGCGATCGCGGTGGGAATCGCGAGACTGATCAGAACAAACAAGTAGTAGTACCGATCGACCCAAACCAACGAAGGCTCCGCCAGGAGATCGGGAACATATCGCCGCAGTTGGGGATCGCTCCAATAACCGGCGAAGAGCCATCCGACCTGCGCGTTCCAGAGTCCACGCAGCGTGGAATTCCACCCGCCGCCGCGTGGATGAGGAGAATGCGGGTCCCCCGGCAGATCGCTGTGCTCGTGGTGCCGCCGATGGATGGCGCACCAGACGAGCGGCGAGCCTTCAATCGCCATGGCGCCCATCGCCATCCAGAATGCGCGGATCAACGCGTAAGTTTCGAAACCGCGATGTGTCAGCAGCCGATGAAACCCTATCGTTATACCCAGCCCGGTAGCCAGCCACCCACCGACGAGCAGCCCGACATGCAACCAGCCGACTCCGCCGTGCGTCCAAAACAGGGCGGCTGCCACGAGCGTTCCCAGGAATGGCACCACAACGGCTACCAGCATGGCGAACTGGTCGGCCAGCGGAGGGCGGGCCGGTAGCGTGCCGGCGACCGGTATTCCACTT
The DNA here is from genome assembly GCA_016872775.1 of Planctomycetota bacterium. Classification (GTDB taxonomy): domain Bacteria; phylum Planctomycetota; class Planctomycetia; order Pirellulales; family Pirellulaceae; genus VGZA01. Next base: position 47,030 of record VGZA01000042.1, read on the forward strand.
CGCCCAGCGGTATCGCTTTCCTGGAGGGCGGTGTCCGATCGGAGATCGTCCAACGTGGATTCGGGAACCAATTCAGATCAGCTCCCGAATCGGCGCATTTCCAGGTTCCACAAGATACTGCGGCCGGCCGCGCAAATCGAATTCCCTCACGTTGAGATCCAGTCCGGCCTTCGCGTAGAGCGTCGCAAACACCTCCTGGAACTTGATCGGTCGGTCGACCGGGTGTTCGGCGTACTTGTTGGTCTGACCGATGACCTGTCCCAGCCGCATTCCGCCTCCGGCGATCACCGCCGCGTTGGCCTGGGGCCAGTGGTCACGGCTGTTCATGCCGTTCAGACGCGGCGTGCGGCCAAATTCGCCCCAGACAATCACGCTGACGTCGCGGTCCATGCCTCGCTCACTCAAATCACGCAGTAAGGAGGAAAGGCCGATGTCCAACAGCGGAAAATCCCGTTTGGAATTGACGAAATTCATGCCATCCCCACCATGCCAGTCCCAGCGAATGAAGTTCATCGATACCGCGCGCGCTCCCGCCTCCACCAGCCGCCGAGCAATGCAGAAGTTGCGCGTCATGCGCGGCGCGCCGTCGCGCTCGAAAATCGGATCGTCCACGCCGTATTTTTCCAGGACCTTGGGATCTTCCAGCGACAAATCGAGCGCTTCCGCCAATCTGCTGGAAGTGAGGATTCCCATTGCCTTTTGGGAAAAAGAATCGAGTCCGTCCATGGCACCGCTGCTGTCGGCATCCCGGCGGAATCGGTCGAGCGAGGTTCGCAGAAGCTCCCGGTCTCCAAGCCGCTCCAGGGTGATCCCCTGAAGAGTCATGCTGTCGGTTTTCCGCTTCTCGGTCGCTTCGCGATCAACCACCTTGAACGGCGCATGTCCGATGCCGAGAAAACCGCCGTCCCCAGAGTTCCCCCAGTCCGAATGGCTGCATCGATACATCAGCGAAATGTTCGGCGGTACCGCGGGATCGACATGACCCTGCATTCGACTCTGCCAGGCCCCGAACGACGGCCACCCGCCTGGTGGTGGCTGGCCTTCCCGAGGCCGTCGCCCCGTCATGCACTGGTAGGCGCTGTGATCGCCCGAACTGTCGCTTAACGAGCGAATAATCGCGAACTTGTCCGCCATCGTCGCCAGCTTCGGGAATAACTCGCAGATCTCCAACCCCGGCACGTTCGTCTTGATCGGATTGTACTCGCCGCGGATCTCGCGCGGCGCGTCAGGCTTCAAATCCCACATGTCGATATGAGGAGGCCCACCCGGCAGAAAAACATTGATGATCGCCTTGTGCCCGCGCGACCAGGGCTGCGCTTCGGCACGCAACAGCGACGGCATCGCCAATCCCCCTAACGCCATGCCGCCAATCGTCAGGAAATCACGCCGGGCGATTCGGTCACAGAAACCGCCGTACGTCTTGCGGCCAAATATCGTCAGCATCGTGTCTGTTCTCCGCGGTTGAATACGGTCCGTTGCCGGAAAGCTGTTGCGCCGGATCCGCACGACTTGCGAGCCTTATTATCGCCAACCGCAGCCAAAAGTCGATGCGAATTCCAAGACCGGGGTCGGGAGTCTTTGGCGGCAACGCGGCTCGCGCCGCGCCGCTTGACTTCGCGCAATAGAAACCTGTTCCTTGCCCCCGTTCCCCTCTTCACCCCAACGCATCCAGCAGTTGTTCGATATCGCGTTCCGTATTATAGCCGTGGATGGCGATCCGCAGCCGCCCGGCGCTGCACATCAGGTGGATGCCGCGGTGCCGCAATTCGCGGTGGACCCGTTCCGCATCGGGATGCTGGAAGGCGAGGATTCCGGCGCGGGGCGCTTCGGGATGCGTGAGCAGTTGCAGCGGGAGCTTGCGCAGGCCGTCCAGGCATTGTTCGACGAGCGGCGAGGCAGCGGAGTCGATCGCCGCGACACCCACATTGCGAATGTAGTTCAAAGCGGCGCGCGTGGCATAGATTGCCGGGAAATTCGGCATTCCGACAGCGAAGCTGGCCGCCCCCGGCTGGCTGATCGCCCGCTCAAATCGCTCGGCGCCAAACGGTTCCTGAAGGTGGTACCATCCGCCGGCATGCGCCGTCAGTTCCTGCATCCGTCCGCGGGGAACTCCGACCAGTCCTCCACCGTGCGGGCCGAGAATCCACTTGTGCGTGCTGCTGACGATCCAGTCGACTCCGCGCAAGTCGAGAGGGATGCGCCCCAATGCCTGCGTGACGTCGACGGCCACCAGCGCCGGGGAGCAGCGCCGAACCGTCTCCAGAAACTCGGGAAGGTCCAGCCGAAATCCATTGTAGAAGCTCACCAGGGACGTCGTGACCAGGCGCGTGCGCGGTCCCAGGAGCGGCGCCAGATCGTCGCAAAGCAGCATTCCGTTCCGCGCGCGCCAGACACGAGTCGCGGAAACTTCGAAGTTCTGCAACCAGGGCGTTACACCGGCGGGGAAGTCCAGGTCGTTAACGACCACTTCGTCGCCCGGTTGCAGACGCAGCGCGGAGGCGAGCAGATTGTATGCTTCCGAGGTGCACGAGCAAACAGCGACCTCGTCCTCAGATAATCCATAGAACTCCGCCGTCAATGCTCGCAAACCGCGCAATTCGGCAAAGTGCCGCTCGCGCCCGTCCATCCCGAGTTGTTTATCGGCGAAGTACTGGCGCAATGCCTCGCCGACGCAGAGCGGCACAATGCCTTCCGCCGCCGTATTCAGGTAGGCCATCCGGGAGAGAGTGGGGAAGTCGGATCTTCGCGATTCGGCCGTTAGCATGAAGGAACTCCAGGTGGAATCGAAATGCGCGCGAGGCTTGACCCTGTCTCGGCCAGGCTTTGGCGGATCATGGAACCCCGGCGCAATGCGGTTCGATCGTTCGGCAATTTACCGTGACCGAGCATTCACGGGACTTCGGGACCCTGGTGGACATGTTCCAAGATAATCGATTGCCGTCGACGAACAATCATGCCCGGGAGAAATGGGCCGATCCGTTTACCATCGACGAGACTCGACAGGATTACCCGAACACCTTGCCGACGACTTGTCCACCATCGACGACTTTGATCGGTCGTCCGATGCTGCTCATATTCTCCTGGTTCGCGTCGATCTTCATGCTGTGGCAAAGCGTCTGAAAGAGATCGTTCACGGCTACCGGCTCGTCCTTGACATCGGCGCCCGCGGCATCGGTGCGGCCGATTACCTGACCGCCGCGCACACCGGCTCCGGCCAGCACGACGTCAAACGCGCGAGGATAATGATCCCGCCCGCCGCGTGGATTGATTTTCGGTGTACGTCCGAACTCCCCCATCCATACCACCAGAGTCTTGTCCAAGAGACCGCGTTGACGCAAGTCCCGAATCAATTGCGCGAAGGGGCGGTCGATGTCGCCGCACAGTTTACGGCAGCGATCAAAGTTATCGTCGTGGGTATCCCAGCTGCCGGCCGTAACTTCGACAAACGTCACACCGGCCTCGATGAGCCGCCGAGCGAGCAGGCAGCCCGTGGCGAAATCTCCTGTCCCATACGCCTCGCGAACCGACGATGACTCGCGATTCACGTCAAAAGCCTCCATGCGCGAGCTGAGGATCATTTTGGACGCTTTGGCGTAGAGCTTCTCGTGGTCGACGACTTCCTGTTTCCCGCCGCGGTTGGCATAGTCGGTTTCGAGTCGCCCCAGCAATCGCAGGCGGCGTTGGAATCGCCGTTCGTCGGTAGGCAACGTCGTATTATCGGGAAGCCGATTGGGATCGCCGATCACGAACGGATCATACTCGACGCCCAGAAATCCCGCCGAGTCATTGCCCTGTCGACCTCGGCCGATCCGCACAAAACTGGGAAGGTCAAAATTCCTGTCGGATCGTTCTCGAGCGACCACCGAACCCAGCGTGGGGTACTTCAAGCTGGCGGTCGGCAGATAACCGGTGTGCAGCAGGTAGGTCGCCCGTGGATGGTTTCCTTCTTTACTGGTCATCGATCGAATCAGGCAGAGATCTTCCGTGACGCGGGACAGTTCCGGGAGATTTTCCGAGAACTGAAGCCCCGCGGTCCGTGTATCGATCGCCTTGGTTTCGCCGCCGTTTTCGTGCCCTGGCTTTGGCGAAAATGTCTCGAACTGGCTGGGGCCTCCCTGCATCCAGAGCAGGATGCAGGCTCGGCCGTCCTGCCGAATCTGGTCGGCCTTTGCCGTAACCAGATCGGCCCAACTCAAGAAGCCCGCGGCGCCGGCCGAAAGCGTAATGCGGCGAAAGAACTCGCGTCTGCCAACCGTATGGCCGTGACGCAGTTCGATTTCCGTTTCCCGATGAAATTGTTCGTTCATGTTGCAACTCCGAATGGAGAGTGGATACGGTGACTCGGATTTCCCACCCCGGTCGGGAAAAGCGGCCCGATCAACGACGATGCAGGAACTCCGTGGAATTCACAAGAGACCACAAGATGTCCTCAAACGCTTCCGAGCGATTCCCTACCTCCCGGATGAACTTGCGACAGACGTCAAGCTCGCCGTCGGACGGCTGTCGGGACAATGTGCGGAGGTACAATTCCACGATCAGTTCGTCGTCGTTCTTGACGGAGCCCAGCAGGCGGGCAAGAACGCCGCGCCGGGCATCAACGCCTTGCCGGACCACGTTGTGATTCATCAGCAGGAGTGCCTGCGGAATCGAGCCGGCAACTTCATCGCGTGGCGCACTAGGATCGTAGCCGAAAATGGAGTTGAACTGAAAACGAGGCGAACGATTCATCAAGCCGGGGCGCGCGGCCGCTCCCGCCGGCGCGCCACTTTCGGGGATGCCGAAGAGATTACTGATCTGGCTGTAGATCTGGTCGGCGCGCAGCCGCTGCGGCACACTGGCCTGAAATGGCGCTGTATCCGGAGGGTGCCGGGCCAGACTTGCGTGCTGGTAGGCCTCCGTCGACATAATCGTGTGGAACAACCATCGCGTGTCGTAGCCACTTTCGACGAACCGGGCGGCCAGGTAATCCAGCGTCGCCGGTGTGGCACACTCGCGATCGGGCCCCAGGTCATCGATCGGCTCGTAAAACCCTTCGCCAACCAGTTCCGCCCAGATGCGATTGACGTACGCCTTGGCAAACCACGGGTTGCCTGGATTGGTGATCCATTCCGCCAACGCGCCGCGCCGTTCGCTGTCCTTGGTGCCAGTCTTCACGCTTTGACCTGTCAGGAAGAAAACCGGGTTCATCACCGTTCCCCGCGCGCTGGGATCGTCCTTATCGGGCATCCGATGTTCGGGGGTGCCGATCTGCCGCTGATTCGCATTGGGGCGGCGTGGCATCGACTGCTCGCGGTCGTTGACCACGACCGTAAATGTGGGTGGTTGCGTGCTCATATCGCGGCGCACAGCGACACGAGGAAAGAACGCGGCTAATTCATGGAACTGCTCCCGCTTCCAGCGATCGGTCGGATGGTCGTGACATTGCGCACACTGGATCTGGATCCCGAGAAAGATCCGCGACACTTCCGCGACGACTTCCTCGGGTTTGCCGCCCTGTGCCATGATCAGCCCGGCGTTACCATGTTCACGCACGTCGCCGGTCGCCGTGATGAAGGCGGTTGCGATCTGATCCCAGGATGCATTGCGGTTCAACTCTTCTGCCAGATATTTCGCACAGACCTCAGCGGCAAACAGCGCCCGCTCTTCCGTTTTGCGGTAGAAGATTACGTCGCGCCAGTAACGGCCCCAGTTTTCACCGAATCGGGGATCGTTCAGTAAACGTTCGATCAACTCCTGTCGCTTCTGGG
>VGZA01000043.1 GCA_016872775.1 Planctomycetota bacterium
CGCGTAGCCGTTCTCCCAAGGGCTCCCCTTGGCGATGAACAGCGTCTTCACCATAGCTCGGTCAAGCCACCGAGTCACTTCCTGGGCCACGAACTCCGGGCCGCTATCGCTGCGAATGTGCTCCGGTGCACCGCGGACCGCGAACAGGTACTGCAGCACCTCCACCACGCGGCAGGCCGTGAAAGACCAGGCGACTTCGATCGGATTTGTTGTTGCAACGGTCTTACGTAGAAGTTCTGGAATCCCCAAGCGAACGACGGTCAGTGTTTCTTCCCATCCTTCTTCGAGGCTGGCCGCGGCGGCCGGGCTGATTTTCCGCAACCAGGCAATTGTTGCCCTGACGATCGTTCGCGCCTGTAATTCGTTCGTGCCGTGATACGCCTAGTTCAGGCGTCGCCGCAGTTCCTCATGATGCCTCTCCGGGAGATGAGCTTCGACATTGCGAAGCTTGTGAACCTGGCATCGCTGTATGCGCAAACTTACCCCACAATCGTTTTACGGCCGGCTGCAACGCCTTGGCACCGTCAAGCACGAAGAGCGTCGGAACGTCGGCTTTGACTCCCCGCTCCCGCAGGTCCTCGAGCAGCGCCGTCACAACCGGGGCATTCTCCGTTGCGCCCTGGCGCAAGCCAAGAATCCGTTTGTGCCGTCCGGTTCACCACCACAGTGCCGACATCGCCGAGCCATGCGCTAAGGAACCGGTTATGCGATCGATCCTGGTTTTCCCGCGGCGCCGCGGCCGGTGTCCGCCGCGCGGGCCGCAGACGATTTCCGCGCGATCAGCCGCCCGGGGCCGCCGCTGCTGCCGGCTTGGGCGGGTCGAATGTGACAAACGCCTGTCCGTTCGCCGCCCAGATGCGCACCACGCTGTCCTGGCCTCCCGCGACAAAGTACTTTCCATCTCCGGTCGCCGCCGCCGCGTAAACAAAATCGGTAGCGCCTCCCAGACCGACGACATTACCGCCATTCGCGGCGTTTTTCACCTGGACGGTCTTGTCGCCACTCGACGCCACCACGTTATCGGTTTCGGCCACGAACCGGATCGAGGTCACTTCCTTGCCAAACCCCTGGATGGTGCGCTGCTGGTCGCCTGTCCTTACGTCCCAGACTTTGATCGCCGAATCGGCACCGGCGCTGGCAAGAACTCGCCCGTCGGCCCGCCATGAAACTCCCAGGACATGATGCGTATGCCCTTCAAAGGAGCGGACAAACTTCCCGTCGGCCACTTGATGGATCTTTACAAATCGATCGGCACCGCAACTGGCAATCTGGCTTCCGTCCGGTGAGAATTCCAGTCCCAGCACTGTGTCGCTGTGGGGGTCTTTGAGCATCGAGACAAGCCCTCCATTCTCGACATTCCAGAACTTGATCTCGCCGGATCGCGAGGGCTCACCGCCCCCAGTAGCCAGAACTTTTCCGTCGGGGCTGAAATCGAGTGCCGTAACGCGGTCAACAAACGCTTCCGGGCTGTTGGGATTGCCGATCGTACGTTCAAACTTCCAATCCAATTGGGGCACCCAGGCGACAATCGCCTGGTTGGGCGACGCGGCGATCAACGTGCCATCGGGAAGATAGGCCAGCAGGTTGGTAACCCCACCCTGACCTTCGATGCGGTCGACGGCGGCGCCGGTTTCCGTATCCCAAGTGTGGATCAGTTGGTCGTCACCGCCCGTCGCGAACGTCAGGCCGTCGGGCGCGAGCGCGACGGCGCGCAGTGGCTTTTCACTTTCGGCCGCGAGTTTCTTTTGCGCTTCCAGTGCTGCGTCCGCCTGTTGGGACGCCTCCTCCATTTTCTTCAGTTCGGCTTCGAAACCTGGTACGACCTCGGTCGCCTTCTTGACCGTTTCCGCGGCCCGCTCCACAGCCCGTTGCGCCGCTTTAAAAGCGCGTTCGGCAGCCGAACGTTCGTCAACCGCTTTTTGCGCAACCGGCCCAACCTGTTTGACCTTCTGATCAGCCGCGGTGTGGTCGGCGGTGGCCTTGGTCAACGCTTCGTCGCCTTTTTTCTTGGCCTCCTCGGCCGCTATCTTGGCGGCTTCGGCGTCCGCGTTCGCTTTTTCCGCGATCGCTTTCGCATCGGCAGCCGCTTTGGCCTTCGCGTCGGCCTCGGCCTTGGCCGTTTCCGCCGCCTTCACGGCGTCGGCGAGTCCTTGATTGGTCGTATCTTTGGCGGCAGCTTCCTTGGCGGCAGCCAGTTTTTCGTCGGCCTGTTTGGCGGCCGCGGCCGTATCGGCGGCCAGTTTTACCGCCGCTTCCAATTCCGTCTTGGCTTTGGTGGCGGCCTCAGTCGCTTTGGGCAGCAGCTCATCGGCATTCTTTTTGGCAGTTTCCGCGGCCGTTTTCACGGTGACCGCGTCGGCCAGCGCCTTTTCCGCCGCTTCCTTATCGGCGATCGGCTGTTTCGACGCCTCGTCCTTCTTCTTGAATTCCTCCTCGGCCTTGGGCGCGGCCTCGTTCGCCTTCTTGGCGTTTTCCTCTTCCGCCATCTTGCGCTTGTTCGCTTCCTCGAGGTCCTTCTTCGAAGATTCGACGTTGCGTTTCGAGAGTGCGACCGTGCGCGTGCGGTCATTCAAGCGAATCTGCTCGCGGAAGTCTCCTTTCACCTCGGCCAACATCTTGCCGTCAGCGTAGCTCCAGGTCTTGGCGGTGTTGTTGGAACTGACCGAGACAAGTCGCTGGCCATCGCTACGCAGCGCAAGCGACTCGACCGGCGCTCCATGCGCCATTTGCCGGACGGCGTTCCCGGCCGCCACGTTCCAGACGCGCACCGTGCCGTCCTGGCTGGCCGACACGAGTTCCGCGCCCGCCGCCGCCGGTTGAAGACAAGTCACTGGCCCGCCATGTCCTGGAAACTCTTTGACGGGCTTGGGAGGTTCCGCAGGTTTCGGATTCGCCGTGATCGCCGCGAGATCCCAGAGTCGAATCGAGTTGTCGGCACCGCCGATCGCAACCAGCTTCTCCTCGCCCACGAACGCCACTGCGTTCAAAGGGGCGGGCGCTTCGATCTGACCGACGACCTGGCCATCGCCGAGGTTCCAGATCCGAAGTGTCTTGTCGGCGGATACGGACGCCAGTCGCATTCCATCGCTGGCGAACCGCAGGCCGGTGACCGGACCACCGTGGCCCTGCAGGACCTTCGTGATCTGCCCTGTAGCCAGGTCAAACAGCTTGATCTTGCCATTTTCCTCTCCGAAAGCGGCCGACTTGGAATCGGCCGATACCGCCATCGCGCGCGGCGGTGATTCCAGCCCGGAGAATTGCATCTTGCGCGTCGTGGGAATTCGCCGCCAGAGTTTGGTCTCGCGGAATCCTCCCGATGCCAGCAGGTCGCCGGCCGGGTTGAATTTCAGCGATTGCACGAGATCGAGATGAGCAACCCCAGGTTGCTTGTAGACTCCGCCTTCCAGAAGCGACGGATCGGTCAGACGGCCGATCTCACGTTTGCTCGGCAGATGATAGATAAAGATCTGGTTGGCGCGACCGGCCGCGGCGAACTGTCCATCGGCCGAGACGGCAACGGCCAAAATCGGATTCACGCCCGCCGGCAGCGGTTGCCAGGCTACGGGTCCCGCCGTTCCCAAAACCTCTCCCTTGGCTCCTTCGTCGATCCACTGCCGCAGCAGGCCGAGTTCCTCGGGCGTGAGGTTCTTGGCCTTGGCGGTGTTGCCCTTGGGTGGCATGACGGGGTCTTTGCGATGGCCAGCCAACTGGAAAATCAGACTCTCCGCCGACTTGCCGGCCACCACGGCAGCACCGGCCGTACCGCCCTTGAGAATCGTCTGCGGTGTTTCCAGGATCAGATCGTTTTCGTGGTCCGTCGTGCTGTGACAGGCAAGGCAATTCCTGCGCAGGATCGGCAGAATCTCCTTTTCAAAGTCGACCGGTTCGGGATGCTTGATGTCGGCAACCGCCAAAGGCATCCGATCTTCGGCGTTTAGCGGACGACCGGTTCCGGCGAATGCAACGATTACCAAAACAATCTTGATCGAATGTCGATTCATGTGCGATCTTCCCTCTAACTTTTGCATCGTGAGCCTGAGTGCATCTATTCCGCTTTTTCAATCTTCAGGGTAACGGGTAACGTTCCCTCGATATTCACGTTATTGAATTTTCCCTTTGCACGGACTGTACAAGCGTGGTCGCCGGGCGCGACGGCCTTATCGACGACAACTTCCAGCCTGGCGTCGGCCTGGGCACCGGGAACGCTCGTTTTTGCGGCGGTGATCGCCACGCCTTGGGGTGCCTCGAAGGTCACTTCGAGATCCTCCGCGAATCCGTACCGCCGTTCGATCTTCAGCGCCACTTCCCCTTTGGCCCCTTGTTTGACCGGCGCGACCGGCGCCGGTGAGGTCATTGCGATCGGCGTCGGAACAACGCGAATTTTTATCGGAGTCGACACGATCGCAAACGTCAGGTCCTTAGGCTGATTCGCCTGTTTGGTATCGTTCACGCGTTTATCGACTTCCTGTTTTTTCTGGTTCAGCAGATTCAATTTATCCTGGGCTTCCTTGGCCGCTTGTTCCGCTTTGACCTTGGCCTCCTCAGCCGCCTTCGCTTTGGCCTGCGCTTCGGCCAGGTTCTTGTCGGCGACCGCGGCCTGTTCGGCGGCGGACTTGGCGGCCGCGGCTGCTTCGTCCGCTGCTTTTTGAGCGGCGGCGGCCGCATCGGCCAGCGCCTGATTCGTCGTATCTTTGCCGGCCGCGTCTTTGGCAACCGCGAGCTTCTCCGCGGCGGCCTTCGACGCTTCCGCCGTTTGCTGGGCCGCCGTCGCCGCCGTGGTCTTCGCCTGTTCCGCCTGCTTCATTCCCGCCACCGACTCTTCAGCCGCTTTCACCGCCCCGTCTTTTGCCGCGGTGGTCTCCTTGAGTTTTGCGTCGGCCTGCGTCTGAAGCTGGCCCACCAGCTGCTGATCCTCTTCCGCCGATCGGATCGCATCCGGATTGCGAACGTGTTTGAATTTCGAGTCGCTACGCAAGGAAAACGTGTAGACACCAGGCTTGGTATTCTGATTGGCGATCGGTACCGCCAGGTTGGCCGTCGCCGTATTCGCATCCAGGTTCAATTCGCCCGGTTTGATTTCACCCGGCAAGCCGGATGCAACGAGTTTTACGGCCTCCTTATACTCGCCGCGGCGCGTCAAGTTGATCGGAATCGTGAGCGTACCGCCGAGCGACGTTTCCCATACCTTGTCTTCACTTTGCACCAGTGCCGGGTCGAGATCTTTGCCACAGACCGCCAGGATCAACTGTCGCGTGGCGCGGAATTCCGGTAGCTGCGCCTGCCGGTTTCCCGTTCCCCATACGCAGGCGCCGACCCGCGCTTGTCGCAACACTTCCCGTTCCCCGACTTTGGAACGCCCGACAATCCAGACCGGCCCCACCCACGATTCGGCGTTCTCCGTCGCCACCAGCACCAGTTGGACGCTGGTCGCGTCCGCCGCGGCGATCACCGAGGGTGCGGAAACGCCGTGGGGCAGTCCTTCCACACTCAACTGGACCTCGCCACGAAAATCGTCGCGACGATCGATCAGGACAGGAATCACCGAAGTACCACCACGCCGCACCACCGAGGCACCCAGCGGCGAGACCTGCGGATTGGGCGGCGACAACAGTGGCTGCGGAACCGCTACCAACCGGAAGTCGGGCGTCAGAGCCCGGATCACGACACGGTAAATGTAGCGCGAGTCGTTGCGCGCGCCACCGAACTGATCGCGTATGACCAGCCGGTAAACGCCATCCTCGGGAGCTGTAAACCGCACGGTTGGATCGTCCGTCGACGTATCGAAATCGGAGCCGATGCGGTTGTTGCGATCGCCCGGATCGTCGGCGGTCGCGATTTCGGATAGGGTCTCTTCGCCTTTTTCGTTCCTGATCACGCGCTGTACCTGCAGCAGCGGATCGCAGTTCAGGCCCAGTCGGTGCGCCAGAACCTCCATCGCGAAAACCTGATCCTTCTTGGCATCGAACTGGAAAACGTCCACGTCGGCGGCCGGGTAGAATTGTCCCACGAGTTCACAGGGGATGGAAATCGATTGGACGGCGCTGCCGCCGTTATTCGGTTCGGACTCGGAAATTACCTGTTCCTGCGCGAGATGGATCAACTGGGGGATCGTTCCGGCGACCCGGAATTCCGTGGCATCCAGTAAACTCGCACGCGGGGCGATCGAACCGTCCACCGCCAGCAGTTCGCTCGACGCGTCCGCGGGAAACGCGACGGGCATCGTGAGCTTTTGCAGCGAGGCGCCCGCTACTTTCAGTTGCTCGTCCGGCTGACCGAACGGCAAGTTCCGACCATAGACGGTGACCATTGAGGTCGTTCCTGGCCGCCCGGAAGGTGGAAACACAAAATCAACGTACGGTCGCGTGTGCACCGAAAGCCGGTAGAAGTGGTCTGGCCCGCCGGCATACACGAAATCGTAAACGGCGATTGTATAGCTTCCAGCCACCGGCGGCGTAAAGTCGATCAGCGGATCGGCATTACGGAAATCGCGGTTACGGACAATTTCCTTGCGGTCGGGACCATAAAGCACCAGGGTCGCGTCCATCCGCGAGTCAATTTGCTGGGCCTGGCATTCGATCAATACGCGCTGGCCGGCCTGCAGATTCACCTTGTAAAAGTCGCGCGCATTTGCCGTAGCGCGCCCGTTGACGACCGGCCCGATCGGGATTTCCATCGCTTTTTCCGGTTGATTGTTGTCCGCGGTCTTTTGCAGCTCTTCCACGGCGCTGACGACGAACATCCGCGGGTTCGATATGCCGAAGCGGCTGATCGCTCGGACCTCGTAGTTGCCGGGCGGAACGTCGCGCGCCACGGTGACCCGATACGATCCGGCCACGGGGGTTCGCGCCTTGCTGAATTCGGTCGGTTCAACGAACTTCGCCGTCGCTAAAATCCCCGAGTGGCTGAAAATCAAACGATCGGATTCATCGAGGTCCGCCCCCGCCACCGCCAGGTCGAGCGCCGCGCCCTGGCTTGCTCCGGGGGGAAAGACCGACGTGAGTTGCGGCGTCGGAACCTGGGCGGACAAATCCACCGCCACGGTGAAGGTGAAGACACAGGTAAAGACAAATGCCAGGAAAGATCGCATAGGAAGGGCGGCGAGGCGCAAGCATTTGCGCATGAGTTAGTTCCTTGTTAAGCCCGCGCGTCCGGGGTCAACGGAACGCTGCGGATTCCCAATTGGGTTCCCGTTCGAGACGGCTCGAACGGGAACAAGCTCCATGCTAATTGCGGTACCAATAATGGTCGAACAATTTTCGAGTGGGCGAGTATCGGGCGGGGCGATTTTCCGGTGGGTTGCGTTTCCGCCGTGCCGGGGACCGAGGCGGGTTGGCGAGTGAACTGTCAATGATTGAACAGGAATTCCTTGGTATTGATCAACGCCCAAACGATATCTTCGTAAGCCCGTTTGGGATCCTGCACATTCTTCTCCAGGTGCGCGACCGCGATCGCCGTTTCGTCCGAATTCGGTTCACGTCCAAAAGTCGTCAGGTAAAGCTCGCGGATCTTCTCGGGGTGCGGACGCTGCGCGTCCTTCGCCAGGACGTCGGCGCGGGCATTCGCCGCGGTCAGCTTGCCTTGAATTTCCGCCGAATTCAGCAGATGCAGGCTCTGGGCGAGATTCGCTTCCGACGAACGCTCGCATTCGCAAGCGCTGCTCGACTCGGGCCGTCCAAATACAGTAAGGAAATACGAGCTGAATCCGTTGTCCGGCAACTGAATCGCACGCGTTCCCGCCGGAATTGGCCCGAAATTCGTGGCCGACAGCGTCACTTGATCGATGGCATCCAGCAGAACTTCCGCATTCAATCTCTTGGGGTAAAAACGCGAAAAATTCTGTTTGTCATCCCGGTTCCACTCGTTCGGCTCGGCGCTCAACTGATACACATGCGACGAACAGATCGTGCGCACGAGGTGCTTCAGGTCGAATCGGTGGTCGACAAAATCCTTGGCCAGGGCATCGAGCAGCGCCGGGTTCGACGCCGGATTGGTGACGCGCATATCGTCTTCCGGATCGACCAGGCCACGACTGAAAAAGTGTTTCCAATAGCGATTCACGACCGACTTCGCGAAAAAGGGGTTCGACGGATCGGACATCCAATCGGCAAGTAACACCCGTGGGTCGACATCGGCGGAGGGCTGCAGGGTGCTCGAACCCAATCCGGTCGGCTTCACGTCTTTACCCGTCTTGGGATTCCGCGACTGGGCAACACCGACCCGATGGAAAATGCGTTCCTCGTTGGCCAGGTAGCCTTTCTTACGACCAACTTGACTGAAAAAGGCGGAGAATCCGTAATAATCCTCCTGGCTCCACTTTTCGAACGGATGATGGTGGCAACGAGCGCATTGGATTCGTAAACCGAGGAACAGCTGGGCCGTGTCCTCGACCTGTGCCGATTGATCTTTCACTTCGCGATACCAGGCCACGGGCGGATTACGGCCCACCTCGCCTGATGCCGTCAGCACTTCGCGCACGAATTGATCGTAGGGCTTATTGTCGAGAAAACTCTGGCGCATCCAGTCGTGGAAGGCGTACGTCGCGCCTTTGTCGGTGTCCTGGCGACGTTTGTTGCGGAGTATCGCGTTCCATTTGTTTGCAAAGAAGTCGGCGTAGTCCGTGCTGTCCAACAGCCGGTTGATCAGCCGCAGTCGGCGATCGGCAGCTTTATCGTTGCGGAACTCTTCAACTTCCGCCAATGTCGGTAATCGTCCGGCCACGTCGATCGTAACGCGCCGCTGAAAGGTCGCATCGTCCGCCAATTGCGAGGCGGGAAGGCCGAGCGCCTTCAATTTCTTGAAGACTTCCTCATCCACAAAATTCACGGTTGGGGGCAGGTTCTCGACCGGCAGGCCGAGCGGCACAGTGGCGCGGAACACACCTACATGCCCCTGGTATCGGGCCATAATCGCCACGCTTCCCGCCAACTGCCCGGTCCGGATCAGTCCGGTTACCGACGCCTCGGCCATTTCGGCATCATTGGAATCGAATTGCGTCATGCGGGTGACGTCTTCGGACGAGCCATTATCGAAATGGGCGACAACGACGAGCTGCTGCGCCGTTTCGCGCTCCATTAACCGTTCGCGCGGAAGGACTTCGATCCCGACAACTTTCGGGTCAGAATCCTTGCCATACGGCATACCCTGCTCGATCCAGCGCTGCATCAAACGATAGGATGGCGACGTCAGGTCGATGCGGTGCCCCCCTCCGTGCGGTAACACCGCCGCCGCCTTCTGCAACAGCAGACTGCGATCCGGCGATGCCGGGAACAGCCGCCGGCCACGGCCTTCTTTTACCAGGTACTCGTAATCCTCGGTCGGCTCAAATCCAAGCAACGAGAGCCGAAACCCATTCTGTCCACCCGACTTGCCGTGACAACCGCCGCCATTACAGCCGAATTTGGTGAAGATCGGTACGATCTGATTGGCGAAATTGATCGGGATATCCTGCTGGATGTTCGTCACCGTAGCCTGGATCGCCGTCACCAATCCCCCACTGGCCGTCGCGGTGATCTGCACCTCCCCTTCCTTGATCGGCGTGACATAGCCGTCGGCATCGACGGCGACAATGCCCTCGGGAGCCGCAACGTACTGCAACCGGTCGGTCAGGTCGCGGACCTGCCCGGAATCGTAGTTCCCCGTAACGATAAGTTGTTGTGCCGCATCCCGGCCGGCCAGCACGAAACGGCCTTCCTTGGCACGACCTGTTTCGATCTGCAGTGCGGTCAGATTTCCAGGATTTCCTAACCCTGGAGCTTTGAGGGGCGCGGGATCAGCGACCAAGACGTTGCAGAAACCCAACATTGCTACGATTAATAACGCGCGACGCATGGAAGTCCTTTCTTTCGGCATGGCGGGGGTCGGTCCCCGGAATCAGGTCGGTCCACCTGTTCTTCCGATCACCAACCGTTCGTGGCAATCATCTTTGTGGCATGTATTTTGGCCCACATTCAAGCAAATTTCCCGCCGCGGTTCCATCATTGCTGGACCCGGGCAGCCTGGGATTGGGGCCGGTATGTTGGGTCGATTATCACATTCCACGACCAATATTGCAAGGAAAGTTCCCGCCATGTTGACTGAATTCAACATGGCGGGAAATCTCCACTCATTCGTACGACCGTCGCAGGCTGAAATCGGTCGTAAGTCGAGGCAATCAATTTCATTGCAATGGGTTACCGGGCAATTATAATCCGACTTTATTGGCCACAATCTGCGGATGGTTTGTCTATTTTACCCATTTTCACGGGCTGTCCAGGCTCGTAGAAACGGGACGAACTGATTACGCAAACTGGTACGCTGCCGAGGGTTTCGATCCGGACAGACCGGACTCAAGGGCGGCGGCCAAGTCGAAGTGTGACAAGTAAAGAGGCAATTCATGACTTCCCGACGTTCAGACCATTCTGGTTCCAAGCGATCTACGTTGCGTGGCAAGGACGCGATGCGCCGCCGACTTATGCGCGGTTTCAACGTCGAGATCTTAGAGGATCGCCGGCTGATGGCGTTAGGGCCGCAGCTTGTCGGTATCCAACCGGATGACGGGCGCTTGCTGTCCCAGGGAGAGATCCTCAATGTCGCCCCGCTGGATTTGACGTTTCAGTTTGACCAGGCGACGCAGCTCGATTTCGCCACGATGAGTGGGATTCAAATCTGGCGTTCGGGACTTGATAACCAGTTCAGCGCGGCATCGGTGTCATCTGATTTTGGTACCGCCGGTGCGGTGGAATTGACGTTTCGCGCCAAAGCGCTTGGACCGACGCAGAATGGAATCGCGCTGGCATTCAGCAAGGCCGATCTGGGTAACAACGTTGCGCCGCGTTTGACGGTGACGGGAAGTTCCATTGCGGTCGTTCTGAATTCGAACGCACTGTTTCCGACGACAGGTCAGCGGTTGGTGGACGCGCTGAATGCGAACACCGATGCTTCGGCATTGCTTGTCGCGTCCGTGAGTCAGGGCTCGGCGACGGCAAATATCTCGCTTCCGGCAATCAACTATTCGCCGCTGACATTGACGGGCGCCAATGCGGCGTCGGTCGTCAGCGACTTGGGGTCATCCAACGCGGTGCGATTTCGCTTTACAGCGACACCGTCGGGAGAAGCTGGAAACGGAACGCAGCTGATTGTCAACAAGGGAAATCTGGGCATCGGAATTCGGCCGACGGTCGCGGTGAATGGCAAGATTGTCACGGTCACCTTGAACAACTCCACAGGCAGTAAGTCGACGGCCACAGACCTGTTGAATGCGATCAACGGCAACACGGCCGCATCCGCGGTCCTGCAGGCAGCGATTATTTCGGGAAATCGGACGGCCGATATCGCGACCAACGTCGTGAACGGCACGACTTTGACTCTGGCTGGTTCGAATGATGTTCTGGTCGTTCCTGGTTACGCGGGCCGCGGTCAGGTCGATCGCGAGGCGGTTTTGCGTTTCAAGGAAACGCTGGTCGACGACAAGTACCACATTGACGTTTTTGGCAGCGGACCATTGGCACTGCGGAACCAGAAGGGCGAGCCGTTCAACAACGGGCGGAATTTCCAGCGCGATTTTGAATTGGACCTGGGAGCGCAGGTGATTGCGATCGTGCCGCAGCCGGTCGATCGGGCGGTCAATGGGGTGTTGTCTCAGCGTCGCAATCAAATTGACGTCTATTTCAATAACGACGATCTGTTTCCGTCGCCCGTGCAGACGGGTCAGCTGGGCGTCAACCCGTCGGTCGTCAATCCTTCGTTCTATCAACTGATCTTCACACGCGACACGGTCGAAAACACCGACGATGGTGCCCCCATTCTGCCGACATCGGTCGCCTACGACCCGGTGAGCGACAAGGCGGTGCTGACCTTCGCCACCGACCTGGACCTGCTGCCGACCGGCCCGGGAACCTATCGCCTGCGGATTGGCACGAACGAAGCGGCTCCACCGGTGCCGTTGCAACTTCGACCGGCGGCGGCGGCCACGTCCGATTTCAACACCGCCGGGCAGGTATCTCTACGATTCGATGCGGTACCTTCGGGCGAAGCGGGGCACGGAATTGCCGTGGTTGTGACCAAGGCCAATCTGGGCGCGGGAGTCGCTCCGACGATTTCCGTATTCGCCAATCGGGTCAGCGTGGTGCTGAACAATTCCGTGGGAAGCAAGACGACCGCGGCGCAGCTGGTGAACGCGATCAATACCAGCGTCACCGCGAGTGCGCTGGTTCGGGCCTCGATCAGGGGCGGCGATGGCAGTACCGACATTGCGACCCCCAATATCACTTATTCCCCGATCAGCCTGCAATTTGTGGGCGGACTGGGTTCGAGTTTTGATACCGCGTTGGACGTCGGAATGCTGGGCACGCAAGGCGTGATTTACAGTTCCGCGATTGATCCGCAGGTTTATTCGCTGCAATTCCCTGGGGATGTGGGGGAGCCTGGCCATCGGGAAATCAACATTCCGAGCGAACTGCATCTGCCCCAGGGCAGCGTCGACACCGACGCCGGAATTACGACGTTCAAATATAATTTCCGTTCCGACTACGGGTTCGATCCCCGCGGCAATCCGTTGTTCAACAACATCACCGCGAATCAGAAGGCCCGGGCCCGCGAAGTTTTTGAATGGATCAGCCAGGTGGCCGGCGTGCAGTTTGTCGAATCGGCGAACGATGGATTCATCGTTGTGACCGGCGACATGCGGGCCGTCAATCCGCTCATCGCGACCGGCCAGGGGTTCCCCTACAGCATCTCCGGCAATTCGGCCATTGGTCCTGCAGTGGTTCTGGACAACGCCGAGGCCTGGACCGACGGATACGGGCAGACCTGGCAGCAGCGGTTCGCCCACGAGCTGTTCCACATTCTGGGCCTGGGAAATTCGTTCGAATTGCCACCGGGGTCATTGATGGGCAACGACGGGCCGGCGCCGACAACGAATCCACTCAGCAACGTCAACAGCCAGCAAGGCACAAACCCATCGGATCTGCAGTTCGATAACCCGGTCGAACCGGTGTTTCCCAGCCCGTCGGACGTTATCCATCTGCAGCATGTCTATCGCCCCGAAGGCAAGGACATCGACCTGTACAAATTCCAGGTGAACTCCGTCGGCCTGCTGTCGGCGGAAACGATTGCGGAGCGCCGCTACGACTCGAGCCTGCTGAATACCGTGCTGCGGTTGTGGAAAGAGGTCGACGTCAAGAACAGCGCCGGACAGGTGGTGGGCAAAAAGAAGGAACTGATTTCGCAGAACGATGACTACTACAGCAACGATTCGGCGATCAAGCTGCAACTCGATCCGGGCGCCTACTGGATCGGCGTCAGTGCCAGCGGCAATGCGGACTATGATCCGACGATTGAGGACACTGGAATCGGCGGCCGGTCCGAGGGCGAATACGATTTGCGGCTGAACTTCCGGCCGCGCGCCACCTCCAGCATTACCGATGCGACCGGTGTGGCCCTGGACGGGGACGGGGACGGGAAGCCGGGGGGCGTCAGCAACTTCTGGTTCCGGGCGGTCAGCGCGGCGAACACGCTCTTTGTCGACAAGTCGTTTCCTTCCAATGGCGGCGGAACATTATCGAGTCCAAGGAACAACCTCGCCTCGGCGCTGGCGACGGCGCAGAGCGGTCAGGTGGTACGCGTCCTGGGCAACAACGGCACGGACAATAACCCAACCACGCTGACCGACAATTTTGCCTACGAGATCGGTTTTGATGCGCGGGGCGCCGCGCTTTCGGATGGTACCACGCTGCAGATTCCTCGTGGCGTGACGATGATGGTCGATGCGGGAGCCATTTTCAAACTGCGCCGCTCGAGCATCGGCGTTGGAAGTTCCTCGGCCAGCATTGACCACAGCGGCAGCGCGCTACAGGTCCTTGGGACGCCCCAACGCAGCGTCTTTTTCACCTCGTACGACGACGCGACAATCGGCCGCGACACGAACCCGGACACGGTGCCTCCCACGCCGGGCAGCTGGGGCGGTCTGATTTTCCGCCGCGACATTGACGCCGCCGATCAGTCGCGCGTGGATCGAGAGCGGCAAGGCGTATTTCTGAATCATGTGAACCAAGCCGACATTCGCTACGGCGGCGGTAATGTCGTCGTCGATTCCGTCGCGCAGATTATCAGTCCGGTCCATCTGGTCGACGCGCGTCCCACGGTCTCCTTCAATTCCATCCTGTTCAGCGCCGATGCGGCGATCGCGGCCACGCCGAACAGTTTCGAGGAAACGACGTTCACGACTCCCCAATTCCAGCGGGTTACCTTCACCGCCGATTACGATCGGGTCGGTCCCAACATCCATGGCAACCGGCTTGCCGACGCCAATGGCAATGCCAATTCCATCAACGGACTTGTGGTTCGCGTCGCGACGCCTGCCGGAAATTCCTTGCGCAAGCTGACCGTTTCCGCGCGCTTCGACGATCGCGACATCGTGCACGTCTTGCCGGAGAATCTGGTCATTGACGGCACGCCGGGAGGGCCGCTCGAGGAGATCAGCCAACCTTCGTTGGCGCTGGTGGTCGTCACGCGTCTGGTGGGCGGAGGAACGCTGAGTGCCGGATCGTATAACTACCGCATGACGTTCGTGGACGCCGCGGGGAATGAGGGGCCCCCGTCGTTGCCCACCAACAACGTCGCGGTTTCCAATGGCGATCGGGTGCGGCTGTCGAATCTGCTGACGGCTCCCGCCGGCTTCGTCGCGCGGCGGATCTACCGCAGCGCGGTCGGTCCCAACAGCCCCTACACCCTGATCGCCCAGATCAACAGTACCGACACGACCTTCACCGACGCCGGCGCTTCACTGAACGCGCTGCTGGACGAACGGGTGCGTGGCGAGCGACCTCGCCTCGACGCGCGGCTCTCGATCGATCCGGCGCTGGTCGTCAAAATGAGCGGCTCGGTGATCTCGACCAACATGGGCGGACAGTTGATCGTCGAGGGACAACGCGGATTGGAGACGATTATCACGGCGCTCGGAGACGATCGGTTTGGCGCAGGCGGAACGTTCCTGACCAAGAATGATGGCCAGCAGAACACCGAAATATCGGCCAACAATCCCAACGCGGCGCGGATCGGCGACTGGGGCGGTTTGTTCATCGGGCCGTACAGCCAAGCCTCGATCGACAACGCCGTCGTCGCCTACGCGGGCGGACTGTCACGGGTGGAAGGGACGTTCGCTGCCTTTAATCCGATCGAAATCCATCAGTCCGAAGTTCGGGTCGCCAATACACTTTTTGAACGGAATGAAATCGGGCTGGGAGGACAGGCGCCCACCGATCGTTTCGGGCGGGGATTCAACGACGCAGGTACGGTCTTTGTACGCGGCGCCCAGCCGACGATCGTTGCGAACACGTTCCAGGACAATAAGGGCCCGGCGATTTCGATCAATGTCAATGCGCTCGATTTCGGACTGCACACCGACCCCGGCCGCTCGACCGGACGCGTCGACCGCAGCCCCAAATACCAAGAGAATCAAGGCCCATTGATTCGCGAGAATCGGCTCGACAACAACGAAATCAACGGCATGGTTGTCCGCGGCGAGACGGTGAACACCGAAGTGGTCATGGACGACGTCGACATCGTGCATGTTTTGGGCGACCGGATCTACGTCAACGACTTCCACACCTACGGCGGCGTGCGGCTGGAGAGCAGTCCGCAGCAGAGCCTGGTGTTAAAAATGCTCAGCCTCGACAAGTCCGGGACCAATCCCGCGGTGCCCGACTTTGCCGGCTTTGTCGTCAACGGTCGGCCTCTGGAAATAACCGATCGCATCGGCGGCATCTTGAATGTCGTCGGGCAGCCGGGCTTCCCGGTCGTGATGACTTCCTTGCACGATTGTACGGTTGGCGCCGGCTACACACCCGAGGGCGATCCGCAGAACGACACCGACAATTCGCATGCTTGCCGGGCAGGTACCGTCCCCACGGCGGCCGATATCATCGTCTTGATGGGCGAGTCGGGATCGATGGCTTTCGCGCAGCAGTTCTCGGTGCAATTGATTAACGATCTGGAATTGGGGTTGCAGGCTCGAGGGATCGGGGCCAATCCGCTGCAGCCCAATCGCTACGGTCTGGTCGGGTTCGGTGGCGATACGATCCACGAGCCGGGCCACGCCCACCCGCTTGGCGCCAACGGCGCGCTGATGGGGAGCGCCGCCGAGTACGCGGTCGCAGCCGGCTCTCTGGTCGATACCGGCACGCTCCAAGATGGCTACTCGGCCATCGACCTGGCGATCAAGACCTATCCGATCCGCCCGACCGCTTCGAAGTTCTTCCTGATCGTCACGAACGAGGATCGGGATGACTTGTTCCCGAACCTGACCTATGCCTCCACGTTGACCCAAGTCAATTCCGCCGGGTTTATCCTCGAAGGACTCTACGACATTGATATCTCCGATGGAAACGGCAACACCGCCGTGGCGATCGATGCGTCGGGAAATGCGTATGTCGCGAACGGCAGCGGCGGGTTTACCGTCAATCCGGGCGGCGTGATCAATTCCGCATCCGGTACCACCGTTACCGACTACGTCGACATGTCGTTCGCCACCGGAGGCATTGCCGGCGACATCAACCAGATCAGCCTGGGTGGCTTTGACACGACCAGTTTCAGCGCGGCAATGGTCAACACGATCGTCCGCCACGCGTCGGGCATTACTGCGGCTCCCGGCGACTGGAACGGCATTGAGATCGAGCAGTTTGCCCACGATCGCAACGTGGCGATCGTGACCGAAAACGAATCGGCACAGGTCGTCTCCCCCGGGTCAAACTCCGTACCGTCGCGCGCACAGTACGTCGGCGGGCTCGGCTCCGGCGAGAAGTCGGCCGACGAAAATCGCCGTCTCGGCTACACGATCCACGGCAATCTGAGCGCCGTCAACGACATGGATGTCTACAGCTTCACCGCCGACGCGGGCACGGAAATCTGGCTGGACATCGATCGCACGACGCGCGCGCTCGACACCGTGATTGAATTGCTCGACGTCACCGGCACGATTCTGGCGCAGTCGGATAATTCCGGCGCAGAACAATCGGGCCTGCAAACCGTCTACACCGATGGAGTCACCCAGGCGTTTCCGATGCAGAAGACGCCTCCTTTCGAGGGACTCGACCGCTGGACAACCAATCCGCGCGACGCCGGAATGCGGGTCGTGCTGCCGGGTCCGGTCGGAACGACCAACACGTATCACGTCCGGGTACGTTCGAGCAATCTCAAGGCGGGCAGTCCGGTAAGCGACCTGCGGGATCCGGCCAGGTTGGGCAACGGATTGACCTCGGGCGTATATCAGTTGCAGATGCGGTTACGGGAACTGGATGATTTCGGCGGCACGTCGGTGAACTTCGCCGATATTCGCTACGCCAACGTCGGAATCTCGATCAGTGGCCAGCCGACCCATTCTCCGCTCAGCGGGGAAGCGTCTGAGACGAGCGCCGTGAATGACGCGCTGGCGAGCGCTCAGCCGCTGGGAAATCTGCTGGCATCCGATCGGGGAACGGTCAGCGTCGCCGGCAATTTGACCGCGTTCAACGATGTCGACTGGTACCGGCTGGATGTCGATTACCTAGAATTGGAAACGAACATTCTGAACACGGTGGGCGCAACGCTCGACATCGACTACGCCGACGGTCTCGCGCGTGCCGATACCGTGCTCTCGGTTTACGACAGTACGGGCCGGCTGTTGCTGTTCAGCACCGATTCCAACGTGGCGGAAGACCGTCCCAGGCCGCTGGCCGGCGAGAACGTGAGCGACTTGAGTCGCGGAACGGTGGGAGCGCTCGATCCGTACATCGGCACCGTGAATCTGCGGACGGGGAATGCCAGCGACCCGCGCGGCAGCACCGGACCGTACTTCATCGCCGTATCCTCCAATGCGCGGCTGCCCGGTGCTTTGGCCCAGTTCACCACCAAAATCCCGGCCAACCCGTTGGTGCGAATTGAACCGATCAACTCAATCGCGCGCTTAGTCGAGGACCACATCGAGGATCTCGGCGAGATGGATCAGCCGTTGACCCCGTTTTCAACGTCGGCCACGCCGAAGCTCACCAACCTCTTCGACAACAATAGCCCGATCGATTACACACTGGCAGATATCCCGCTCTATATCACGTTCGATAACAACTCACGTTTCGATCGTTCCACGCTGGCCACGGTGAATCCGTTCACCGGGCAGATTGAAACGATCGTCAATGCCAACGGCGACTTCTCTGGGGACTTTTTCCAGTTCGACGTCGGCGACATCGCCATGCGTCGCGACGGCCGATTGTTTTCCTTCAGCCTGGATGTGGAAAATACCGGCAATCCCAATACACCTTCCGACGCGGCATCCGGCAACCTGTTGTTGCTCGATACCGGCACCGGCGCCGCCACGGTCATCGTCGACGACGAAATCATCACTTACGAGTCCGACAACGCGACGCCTCCGGCTCCCACCGAGGCGCACACAGTGAATGGCACGGCGGTCGGTTACGGCATTCAGTTCAACGCCATGACTTTTGCGCCGTTAGGATCGACCAACGTCGGGGCGGAGACGTTCCTGGCGGTCGGCAACCGCGGCGACGTCGGCATCTCCAATGGGGTGTCGACGAAGCGCAACATCATGTACTGGTTCACCAACGACGAGACGGGATTAAACCTCGGAACGGCGCTGCCGGACGCGGGTGAACGCTTGGATGGCGCCGCCACCAACATCCTGGAAGTCGGCCAGATCCTCACCGGCGGCCAGTTAATCGCGCCGGAAGCCACGATTCCGCAGCTCGGGGACCCGAATCGCGCGCTGTTTAATGTCGAGGATCGATTGACGTTTGACGTGAACGACGGATTTACGACGACCACGTTCGAGTTCGACGCTGGCCCCGAAGTCCAGCAGAATATCGATGTCACCAACCCGGCGCGTGTGATCCGCGACGGCAACTTCTTCATGCTGGACCCCAATCGCGATCCGGCCAGCACGCGCGACGAGACCATTTTCCAGTTTGATACCGGCGCGGTGATGGTGGTGAACGCCGGATCGGCCAGTTTCCAGGCGGGACAAACTTTCACGGTCAACGGCCTGAACGGAGTGGCGTTCGCCTTTGAATTCGTCGACGATAATGTCAACGGCGGAAATCCGCTCAATCCCAATGCAGTCACCGTGGACATCACCAACAAATTGATGAATGCCTCGGCGGTGGCCGGTCAAATCGCGCTGGCGGTGAACGGCGCCGACGGTCTGGGCGTCACGGCGACGGTGGTCGGCCACCGTGTGTCGTTTGTCGGGGATCGCACCGTAACCGTCGGCCCCGGACTGGGGAAGAATCTGGTGGTGGAAGGCGATACGAATGTCGCTCCGATCCTGCAGGCAATTCCCGGAAACACTCCCGGTATCGAAGGTTCCACATTTACCTTGCAGGCGGGTGGCGTCGGCACCTTTGTCTTCGAATTCGATAGCAACAACGCGGTGCAGCCAAATCGTATTCGGGTGCCATACACCGCGGCGTCGACGACGCGTCAGGTGGCGCAGAGCATCCAGTCGGCGATTGTCGAAGTTGGTGGTTTTACCGCACAACTTGTCATCAGCGCGGCGGATCCGACTTACGGGCGCGTGGTCGTGAATGGCCAGCTGTTGAGTTTCTCCACCAATTCGGCCGTGGTCGACTTGATGTCGATCCAACCGTTCGTGCTGATTCCGGTGGAGGAGAGTTTCGACGGGTTCGCCATCGGCACAGC
This sequence comes from Planctomycetota bacterium, assembly GCA_016872775.1. Lineage (GTDB taxonomy): Bacteria > Planctomycetota > Planctomycetia > Pirellulales > Pirellulaceae > VGZA01. The sequence goes on from VGZA01000043.1 coordinate 19,663, forward strand.
CGTGGCGGACATCTTTGTCGGCGCGGTCAACGCCCGAAGCAACTTCCTCGCCAGCAACGACCTGGATCGGATCAACTTCCCCCCGATCAGCCTGTTCCCCGGAAACCAGAGCCGCACGATCGCCGAAGCGGCCGACTTCCGCGGCGTGCCGGTCTGGACCGATATGCTCAGCACGACCGGCGTGTCCGCTGGACACGTTGCGATTCCGTTCCGCGCGGAGGATGTCGCCGCGAATCGGACGCTGATTTCCCCCAACAACGTGCCGTTCTTTGTCCCCGGCATGGCGCAAAGGATCGGAGACGCGATCAACAACGTCGGCATTCCCGGCGTCACGGCGGTCGTTAACGGCGGAGAAGTTACCCTGGATAATGTTTCGAGCAGCGTGACCGTAATCACGCCGCCCACGCCGAGCGGCCGGGTGTCGCCGATTATCGCAGGCGGTCAGGGACCCGGCGGGGATATTACCGGGTTGACCACGGTCAATAATCAGATTTACGCCATCAGCAATCGCGGCGGTTTGTACCGATTGAACGTCCGCCTTTTCGCGAACGTACCGCCGGCGGCTCCGCTTTCAAGTTTGACGGCAACTTACATCGCCTCGTCCGCCTCCGACCTGCAGGGGTTGCAATTCGAAGGCCTGTCGGCCGGTCCCCAAGGCGTCGAGAACGGCCGATACAACAACCTGCTATTCGGCGTGACCCGCCAAGGTCAGATTTACGCGTTTGACACGACGGGGGTCCTGCAGCCCGTGCTGGTCGACGGCCGGACCAGCGTTTCAATCAACATCGACTCCAACACCCCACTCCAACAGTACTCGCGATTTGACTTCGGGAACGGCGGCGTTCAAGGTGCCGCCTTCACGACGCTGAATCGCAATTTGTGGCACCAGTCGACGTTGCGACCATTCGCAACCGGCGCCACGCCGATGGACGTACGGCTGGGAATCGCGGGGAACGTCGGCGATGCGATCGTCGTCGACGAACGGCAGCTCGATCGCGGACATGGCCGCTTGAGCAGCTACGACCAGAGTCGATTCGGACAACTTGATCCCAGTGTCAGCTGCGCGCAGCGCTCCGGGATCGACCAGTTCCCGGAATGCGGCAATCGCAGCCTGGTATTCGGCCAGGGCCATGTGAATGGTGCTGCCCGCTCCTACGACTTCCCGGGCGGGGCGGACGGATCGATCGTCAGCAACGAGTTCAGTCTGAAAGGATACGCCGCCGCCGACCAGCCAACGCTTTACTTCACCTATTTCCTGAACTCGGAGGATTCCAACAGCGCTTCCGACCAGAAGGACTCGATCCGAGTCTTCGTCGCCGGCGAGGATGGACGCTGGGTCCGCGTCGCGCATAACGACGATTCGCTGCCAAGCGTCAACCTGTTTGACAACACCAACAGCTGGCGGCAGGCGCGGGTTCCGCTGGGCGGATTCACCGGACAGGACCATTTGCGATTACGTTTTGACTTCAGCTCCGCCGGCGACATGAATGTCGGCGACGCCGCCACTAGCGGTGACGAGCTCTGGGCGGTCGCGGGATCGAAGCTGCGCGACGGAGCGACGTTCCAGATCGACAACTCGGTGTTCGAATTCGAAATGGGCTACACGCTGGTTCCACCGTCGGGCGTAGCGATCCACGATGGGGAGACGTTCACGGTGACCGATGGCGTTGCGCCGGCGGTCACTTTTGAGTTCGATTCCGACAACAACCTGCTCAATCCGGCGAATGTGCGCGTGTTTCTCGGCGCCCAACAGTCGTCGGCCGACGTCGCCAGACAGATTGCGTCGGCCGTGCAATTCAGCGGACCGGTATCGATCATACCCCGCGTTTCTGGAAACCGCGTGAATCTCCAGAATGCGACTTCGGTCGTTCAAGGACTGGCGCCGGGATTCGCGCAGTTGGGTGTGGTGCTGGAGGGGAACCTTGGCGTCAATCCGGGCAACGTCGCCGTCGCCGTTCATCAGACGATGAGTTCCACCGAAGTTGCCACGGCGATCGATGGGGCGATCGAACCCGCGTTCCACAGCCAGGAGATGATTGTCGCCAGTGGTCTGAGCTATGACGACGGCGACCAGTTCTCGCTTGACGACGGCGTGAAGTCGGTCACATTCGAGTTCGACAGTGGTTATGTGATCACCTTGGCGTCCGGCCGCGGCATGACCGATGGCGACACCGTCCGATTCTTCGACAGCACCACCCATGGCGTGGTGTTTGAATTCGACAAGGACAACCTCGTCGAACCGGGACACGTGGCGGTCGAAATTACGGACGGCGACAGCATTCTCAGCGTTGCCAACAAATTCCGCCAGGCGATTCAGACCGCGGCCCAGAGCGCCCCGATGGGCCTGGTGCCGAATGTGCTCAGCGGCTCACGTCTGCAGGTACACGCGAACTCCGACGTGGAAATCAAATTCGATTCAGCGCCGATTTCCGTTCAGGGCCGGCCCGGTGTGAGCCAATCGGTGCAGTTCACCGTCCCCGGAGCCTTGGGGATCCAGGTTCCGCGCCTGGGCGCCGCCATGATCAGTGATGGAGAGACATTCACCATCAGCGACGGTACGCTGACGCGTACGTTTGAGTTTGATTCCAATGGCGCGATCACCGCCGGGAACCTGCCGATTCCGTTTTCTTCCCTGAATAACGTCGACCAGATAGCGGCTCTGGTGATCGGGACGATCAATGGCGTCGGATTTAACGGCTTGTCGTTGAGTTATCTGGGGGCCGGTACGGGCCAGATCGATCTCGGCAGCGACTCGACGCACACCATCGATCTCACGACGACCTCGTTGGTGCAACTGGGTCGCGTCGGTGAGGTCCAGGACGGGGAGAAATTCACGATCTCCGACGGGACATTGACCGTCACTTTTGAACTGGATGACGATGCAGTGACCGCGGCCGGCAGCGTGGTGATTCCGTTCACCGCCAATGCCGATCCCGACGCGATCGCCACGGCGATTGCCACCACGATCGGCGCTTCAGGATTGACGAACGTCGCGCCGACAACCGGTCCCTTCGGCCTGATCAACCTGGGTGAAACCAACCTGGTGACGGTGAATTCCGCCACACTGGTCAACATCGTGCGTACGGGCGTTCCGGGTGACAATGTGGTCCCGATCCGGTTCGGGCCCAGCGCCACCTTCACGGCCGCCAATACCGCTGCCGTCGTGTCGGCAGCGATCAACAGCGCAAATCTCAGCGCAACGGCTTCCGTGAATCCCGCAACTCCCCGCCGCATCCTGATCAATGGCAACCAGCTCACATTGACCGTCGGCACCGGCAATCCGCCGATCTCCTTCTCGAACCCGATCGATATCGTCAAACAGGACGGCAACCTGATCCATGTGATCGGTCACTCGGTTGTCGATCGAGGCCCGCTGGGCCTGCAAAGCGCACTGCTTCCCGGAGACCAGCCAAGCGCTCCGCCAGGCGTTTGCCTCGGCTCGTCTTGCCACGGATACAACGACAATCGCCGCGGCCAGAACAACGTCTTCGAGGGATTCTATCTGGATGACATCATCATCGGCTTCGCGGAGCGAGGTGAGATGGTGACCGGATCGGCGGTGGACACGTCGTTCGTCGGACCGCCGACGCACCCCGGTGTCGAAATCCTGGAGGGACCGTACCAGCTGGAGATCCGACGCTCCACCGACTACGGAACCCCGCCGCAGACGACGTTCGATACGAACGACCGTTTCGCGAACGCGATCACGCTGGTGGCCCAGCCCGGCGACCGATTGTCGGACGGGGAGACGTTCACCTTGAGCGACGGCATCCGCGTCGTCACGTTCGAATACAACGACCTTTCGATTCGGCCCGGCGACCTCGCTTTCGGAGCAGCGCCCGGCAACGTCCCGATCGATTTCAATCCGTCCGACGCCGATTGGCAGGTTGCCACGACGATCCGTGACGCCATCAATAGCCAGCCCGTGACACAGCAGCTCCCCGGCGTCGCCGCTTCGCTGGGCGACGGCACCGATGGCATCGTGAATGTCGGACCGAGCACGAGCAATCGCGTCAACCTGTACGGCCCTGTGACTCTGGGTGCGTTACAGACCACGGTTGCCGAATCGAACGATACGATCGCCACCGCGACCGATACCGGTATCCTGGGTGGGAATTCGCCGAAATACGTCGTCACCGGCACGATCGGCGATAATCCGAATTTCCCGCTCAAACGCGGCCAGGACGTCGACCTGTTCCGCATGTTCCTCAACGCGGGTGAAACGGTGCAGATCGATATCGATGCCAGCGAAATCGGTTCGACTCTGGATTCCGTACTGGCGGTATTCAGCGCCACCGGAACGCCGCTGGTCTTCAATAATGCCGGAGTCAATACCGACGAGTTGCCCAGCGCCGATCCGTTCCTTGCATTCACCGCTTTCTCCGCGGGAACGTATATCATCGGTGTCAGCGGCAGGACCAGCCAGCCGGTGGTGGCCCCGTTCACGCTCTATAACCCGAACATCGAGGGGACGGCACAGGACGGCAGCACCGGTTTTTATCGCTTGAGCGTGAGCTTCGGCGATCCGGGACGCACCGATTTCATTACCTATCACGAAACGGGCGATCAGAATCTGTTCCGCGACCAGGGACAGATTGTCATCAGTTCCAACACCATTTCGCGATCGTCGTCGTTCGGAATCGTCGCGGACGCCGGCGCACCGTACGCCGGAGGGCCATCGCTGAATCATCCTGGCGAGACACGCGTACTTCGCGAGCAGAATGTCGACAGGCTGGTGCCGGGCGTGGTGCTGATGAACAACTTGATCTTCGGCAGCAACTCGGGCGGTATTCAATTCAGCGGCCAGGTCAACCCCGCGGACGGTGCTGTTCCATTCGGCCGGATCTTCAACAACACGATCGTCGGCGGTACGACCGGAATTCTGGTCAACAACAACGCCAGTCCGACGCTGTTGAATAACGTGATCGCCAACACTACGACCGCGATCTCGATCGACGCCAGTTCGCAATCGTCGGTTGTCGGCGGCACCGTCTACCAGAACAACAGCAGCAACAACGTTGGTGTCACCAACGAAGCGTTTCCGACCATCCTATCAAGCACCGATCCATTGTTTGTAAATGCGTCGGGACAGAACTACTACCTTGCCGCCGGTTCCCTCGCCATTGACAGCTCGATCGACTCTTTGACCGATCGCGCCGGCCTGATCACCGTTCGCAATCCGCTGGGAATCGATCCTTCGCCCGTGCTCGCGCCGGAACGCGACGTGTTCGGCCTGTTGCGCGTCGACGACCCCAACGTCAGTCCGCCGCCGGGATTCGGCAACAATGTGTTCAAGGACCGCGGTGCCGTCGATCGGGCCGATTTTTCGGGCTCGGTGGCGAGCATGATCGGACCTTTGGACGAGATTTTCACCGGCCCCGCCCCGGTCAGCACCACCCCGCGCGATCAAAGTGGCGTCGAGGGCATCGTCCAGTTGCCGAATGTTCCTCTGGCCGAGTTCTCCATCCAGTTGGTCGACGGAGTCGAGCCGGCGGATCCGGTGAATGGCGTGGGCGTCGATGACTCGACCGTCGATGCATTGAAGGTCTTTGTACTGAAGGACAATCTGCTGCAGGTCGAAGGCGTCGACTACAGCTTCGATTACGACGCCACGAATAACGTGATTCGCCTGCAACCCCTGGCCGGCGTCTGGGAAACCAATCGCGCCTATTTCATCGATCTGGTCAACAAAGACCAACACGTTTTCCAGGCACCGGACAGCACTCAGCTCAGTGATGGCGTTTCGTTCACGGTGAACAATACCGTGTTTGAGTTCGAAACCGGGTTCATCCTCCAGGTACCGACCTCGGGGGTTGGCGACGGAAACCGTTTCGTGATTCGCAACGGATCGAACCCCGCCGTGACTTTTGAGTTTGATCGCAACAATCTCGTTTCCACCGGGAATGTGCGAGTTCCCTTTACGACAACCTCAACGCCGACACAGATCGCCGAAGCGATGGTCACGGCGATTTCGGGGGTCCCGAGCCTGGGATTGACGCCGCGCAATATCGGCAATGGCCGCGTTCAACTCGGGGGCACGGTCGATCATACCGTGACCGTCACGAACAGCACGTTGGTGCTGTCCGGTCGGCCTGGCGTTGGCGCCGGCAGAATTGCGATCCCGTTTGTCGCCGGAGTGTTGCCCTCGGACAACAAGACGCCGCAGACGAGCGCTTTGCAGATCGCCCAGGCGATCGGTACGGCGGTCCAGGGTCAAAATCTACAGGGCGTGCGGACGACCACGCGCGGCTACTCGACGACCACCCGGGATGTGGTCGAAGTCGTGATCCGCGGGGCAACGACCGTTTCGGGATTCCCGACCACCTTCACGTCAGCGATCCGCGATCTTGCGGGAAATGACTTGAAGTCCAACAACAACCTGGGATCGACGACCTTCACAGTCTTCCTGGGTAACGGCGTCGACTACGGTGACGCTCCGGCATCGTATACAACGACTGGCATCAATGCGGCCAGTCATGCGATCAATCCGGCCATGTTCCTGGGGCTGGCGATCGACGCGGAGCCGACCGGCCAGGCTTCGCTCGCCGCGGACTCGGACGATCTCACCAACCTGGACGATGATGACGGCGTAACGTTTGATCGGGCATTGTCGCGAAACGGCACCAAGTCGTTGTCGATTGTGGCCTCGACCGCCGGCCGCCTGGATGCCTTTGTCGATTACAACATCGACGGTGACTTTGACGATCCCGGCGAAAAGGTTCTGTCGAACGTGTTGATGGCGGCCGGAGTCAACGGTGTCAGTTTCGTCGTGCCGGGCTCGATCGTGCTGGGAACCAGCTTTGCTCGATTCCGATTCAGCACCGCTGGCGGACTGGGACCTTCAGGACCGGCGGCCAACGGCGAAGTCGAGGATTACCTGGTGACGCTGGTCGGCGCCCCCTGGCAGAATCCGGTCAATCCTTACGATGTCTCGAACGATGGCCAGGTTACGCCGTTGGACGCACTGATTCAGATCAACTTCTTCAACAAGTACAAGCCGAACCTGATCCTGCCGAATCCCCCGCCGTTTGTTTCCGGCGGAACGACGATATTCCCCAATCCGGGACCGGGATTGCAGGCCAACTACATGGACTTTAATGGCGACGGCCAACTGACGCCCAGCGACATTATTCAGGTCATCAATTACTTGAATAATCCGCCTGCCTCACCGGAGGGCGAAGGGGAAAGCGGCTTGCCCGCAGAAGCCGGTAACTTCGCTTCAGGCACGTTCGATGTTTCGGTGGCGATTGCGGGCGCGGGAGTCTCCAGCCCGGGGCTGCAACCGTCGCAATCGAACGGGCCGGTTTCGGCACCGACCGTGGCCGAATTTGCCTTCGCGGTCGCCCCGCGCAAGGGCTTGGGCGATGCGGCGGTACAAGCGGTGGCCGATCGAGCGGAAGAGGTCTTGGACCGGAGTATGGAGGACTGGATCAGTTCGGTTGCGTCGGCACGCCGTAAAGTCGACGCCCTGGATGACTATTTTGCCTCGTTCGACAACTGAACAGGCTCGCGAATTTACCGGTCGTAACGGTTCGGACCGTGTTCGAATCGTTACGATCCGGTTATCGGAACACTGCAGCCGGCCGTTCTCGGCGCGAAGTGACCATTTCCTTGTGGTCCCGGCACCAGCCGATTACGATCAGGGTTGGCGACGTGATCGTTCCGGTCCGGCAAACTCTGCAGACGCGTATGTTCCCGTTCGAACGTATCCAGTTGGACTCAAAACCTGTCCGCAAGCGGCCCGCGCTGCGCAATTCCGTTCGCAGACGTCTGCGTCAATGGGAGCCGCTCGAACGGCGGGATATGCTCGCCTCGTTGCCCTACGGTGCCATGCCCGACGACACCGCGGAATACATGTTAGGCAACGTCTATGTCAATGTCGTGTTCATGGAATCGGACTCGTCGCTGGCTCCGTTCGACAGCAGCACGGAAAACTGGACGCATGCCCACCGGATCGAGACCAAACAGAAGATCCAGGACGGACTGAAGTGGTGGCAGGATTCGCTTGCCGCCAGGAACAGTGTCCATACCGGGCAATTGAACTTCGTGGTGGACTACCAGTTCGCCGACAACCCGGTGCGCACGGGTTACGAACCGATAACACGACGGTCCAACGACTTCGAGTCGTGGATCTACGATTTCCTCGACCAGGTCGGCTACAATTCGACCGGCGATTTCAGCAAGGACACTCGTGCCTACAATGACGCGGTCCGTCAGTCGCAGGGAGCCGACTGGGCATTCACCCTGTTCGTGGTCAATTCCGACCTCGACAATGACGACGCCTTTGCCGTCGGCGGTTCTTTCAGCCGTGCGTTTTCGTATGCGGGGGGGCGGTTCATTGTGGTGCCCTCGGGCCGACCGGCGGCGACGTATGCCCACGAGGTCGGTCATATGTTCTGGGCGCGGGACGAGTATTTCGGCGGCGGCAGTTATCTCGACCGCCGCGGCTACTACAACACGCAGAACCTCAACGCCCAGGACAATCCGACGCCGGGATTTGTGCACCAGAACAGCATCATGTCGAACGGCTCATTCATGGATGGCGCTTATCTGTCGCACGTTAACGCGTCGCCTCCGCTGGAAATGGTCGGGTGGCGCGATTCCGACGGCGACGGAATCTTCGACATGCTGGATGTTCCGTTGCTGCTTGAAGGTTCGGGCTACTACCAGTCCGCGGACGCGACCTACCGCTTCGTCGGTCAGGCCAGGGTGCAAACGCTGCCGAACTTAAATTCCTCAGGGCTGCAGAACGATATTTCGATCGCCAGGATTTCACGATTGGAGTATCGGATCGATGGGAGTGGCTGGCAGGTGGCAGCTTCTTATGCCACCCCAACCGCAACCATCGACGTATCGATCCCGGTCGCCAGCGGCCCGCATTCCGTCGAACTACGCGTCATCGACACCGCGACCGGAGTCACTTCACCCATCTTCACGGGATCGACGACCGCCCCGTCAACGGCGTTGAAGCAAGGGATCAACGGCACGATTTACAACGATACCAGCGACGACGGCGCCTGGGATTCTGGCGAACGGGGCCTGCCGAACTGGACGGTGCAGCTGCTCGATGCCAACGGCGCCGCGTTGGGTCTGCAGAAGTCGTTCGAGCCGGACGATTATCCTGGTCAGACCGACCTGCGAACGGTGTCGCCGTTGGTGACCTTTGCCGCATTAGGGGCCAGTGTGGACGGGAAGGTTGGCGTCGACGACAGCGAGTTCGCATCGACGGCGTTCAAAGTCTTCCAGAACAACGACGTTTATTATGGCTGGTCGTCGTCTTGGTCCCAGTTCGTTCAGCTGAAAGCAACTTTCGCAACTCCTGTTTCGACGGTCCAACTCGACGCGATTGGCGACAGTGCGGGAGATTACGGTCGCCTCGAGGCGTACAACGCGCAAGGGCAGTTGTTGAGCCGCTACACCACGAAGCGACTTAACGCCGGCGCTGTCGAATCGATGGTGCTCACCCGTCCTGTCGCCGACATCGCCTATGTGCTCGCCAAAGGCCATGTCTCGACCACCGTCCAGTTCGACAATCTGCGATTCGGGCCGCGCGACATGGCGCTCACCGACGCCTGGGGCGCTTACGCGTTGACGGGCCTTTCCGGTGGCACCTACCGGCTGCAAGTCACCCCGCCGACGAATTGGAGTGGGGACCCGATTTCGGATCGCACCCTGGTTCTGGGCGAGGGGGAATCGTTAGGTCAGATCGACTTCGCCGCCCATTCGAACGGATCGCCATGGCAGAATCCCGTCAGCCCTTTTGACGTCGACGACAACAACATCATCGCTGCCTTGGATGCCTTGGTGCTGATCAATGCATTGAATTCTGGTAAAGCGGGTTCGTTGCCGTTCCAAGGCGGTCCGTCTCTGCCACCGCCGTTCTACGATGTGAATGGTGACGGCAAGTTGCTGCCGATCGATGTGATCCTGGTCATCAACCACCTGAATGCCAATCGAAGTGGCGGCGAATCGACAGATTCCGGCTCGCCCACCGGGGGTGGATCGACCGGAGGTTCCGGCGGCGGCGCGGGAAGCGGCGAATTTGGTGGCGGTGAAGGCGAACGACTGGCCGCCCAATACGCCTCGGCCGGACACGTCGTCGTGCTGCGTGGCGATCAGCCAGGCCGCTCGACGCTGCTGGACTTTGACGTGCTGCATTCCCAGGACTGCACCTGCCACAATTGTACTGCCGGCGGCGAGCCTTCGAGTTTACCCCGTCAGGCCGCTCGGGAAATCAAAACGCCTGCTAGCCGCGCAGGTACCTCTGCAGCGGGCTCGGATTGGTCACCGTTAGAGAATCGAATCCGCAGCGTGCAATCCTCTCTGGCACAATCCGTTCGGCAGTTGCCGCTGTTTGCCGGTTCCGACCCTCGATTCGATCAGCTTGCGTCCGTAATTCCTGCCGCCGCCTGGGATCGGGCTCTTTCAAGCCTGCTTCAGACCGAGGACCTCGACACCACTTGCTCCGGCCATTCGGACGGATCCAGCGCGGACGTTTTCGACGCGGAATGGGACCATTTGGATTCACTCCATTTCCATGCCCATGACGACTGACCCGTCGCGGGCACGGCAGCCTCTCTGATTGACAGCCTGACCGCGGACGCGAGAATGCGCGTTGATCTTTTCCGCGGAGGGAAGCAATGGGTGCGATCCGAGTTGTCGCTGTCTTGTTGTTGGCAATTTGTGCCTTGCTCTTCGAATCGGTGCTTTCCGCGCAGGGACGTCCGCAACCCGAATTCGGTCAGCTCTATCCGCACGCGGGATTGGAAGCGGCGGCGGCGGCTCGGGCTATGAAGTTACCCGACGGTTTTCAAGTGCAAGTCGGGGCCGCCGAGCCGGATGTTCGACAGCCAATCGCGATGACGATCGACGAGCGCGGACGTGTTTGGGTCGCCGAGGCGTACGAATACCCACGACGCGCCAAAGAGGGCGAGGAACGCGATCGAATTTTGATCTTCGAAGATACGGACCTCGACGGATCCCTCGACAAACGCACCGTCTTTGCCGAGCAGCTGAATCTGGTCAGCGGAATTGAAGTGGGATTCGGTGGTCTGTTCGTTGGAGCAGCCCCACATCTGTTGTTCATTCCCGATCGGGATCGGGATGACCGACCTGATGGCCCGCCCGAAGTGCTGCTGGATGGCTGGGGATTCGAGGACACCCACGAAACGTTGAACGCGTTGATGTGGGGTCCCGACGGATGGCTGTACGGCTGTCACGGCGTCTTTACCCATTCGAAGGTTGGCAAGCCCGGCACGCCGGACGATCAGCGCGTGCGGTTGAACGCGGGAGTCTGGAGATACCATCCGCTGCGCGGCGATTTTGAACTGTTTGCCGAGGGCACAAGCAACCCTTGGGGCATCGATTTCGACGACGAGGGCCAGGCATTCATCACGGCCTGCGTCATTCCGCACCTGTTTCACATGATTCAAGGTGGACGTTACGAACGGCAGGCCGGGAATCACTTTAACGAGCACACCTACGCCGACATCAAGACGATCGCCGATCATCTGCATTACACCGGCAATCAGTGGAACAATTCTGACCGGCGCGAATCGGATGGCCTCGGCGGCGGACACGCCCACGCCGGCGCGATGATCTATCTGGGAGGCGCCTGGCCGGCGGAATATCGTCAGCGCGTCATCATGAATAATATCCACGGCAATCGACTGAATGCCGACATCCTGCAACCGCGCGGATCGGGGTTTGTCGGCAGCCATGGCCCGGATTTTATGTTGACCGGTGACCAGTGGTCGCAGATGCTCTATTTGCGTTACGGTCCGGACGGCCAGGTCTGGGTCCTGGACTGGTATGACGCGAACCAATGTCATCACCGGGATCGCGAACTGCACGACCGCTCCAACGGGCGGATCTACCGGATCAGCTACCGGAATGCGCCTCCGGTCCGCGTCGACCTGAATGCGTTATCCGATGTTGCGTTGGTCGAACTGCAGACCGATCTCAATGACTGGTACGTACGGCAATCGCGGAAGATCCTTCAGTACCGCGCTTCCCAGAAAAAACTGGAGCCGCAAGCTGTTTCGCAACTCGTACGGTTGGCAACCTCGTCGCCTCGCGACCGGGAACGATTGCGGGCCTGGTGGTGCCTGCATTGCACTGGAAATATTGACGAACCGTTGTTGCGGATGGCGATGCGAGACGCATCGGCGGCGGTCCGAGCCTGGGCGATCCAGTTGGCGCTGGAGCCAGCGCGCGCGAATCAGGCCTTGAGCGAAGTCACCGGGCGCATCGTTCCGGAACTGGAGCGATTAGCGCGGGAGGACGACTCGCCACGGGTCCGCCTGTACCTCGCCAGCGCCGCACAGCGCATTCCACCCGAGCGGCGCTGGACGATCCTCGAGGGACTTGCATCGCACGCCGAGGATGCGGGCGATCAGAATCTGCCGTTGATGATCTGGTATGCCGCGGAGCCGCTGGCGGCTGTCGATGCGGCGCGCGCGATCGACTGGGCGCTGGCCGCCGGCGAACGGATGCCGATGCTGCGCGAATTCATGGTTCGCCGAATGGCGGCCCAGGAATCCGAATCGACGTTGTCTGTGGTTGTCGACCGGCTGACTCGCGTCCAATCGACGGAGGGGCAATTGGCATTTCTGCGAGGTTGGAATCACGCTCTGCGCGGCCGTCGACGCATCGCGGCGCCCGCCGCATGGAACGAGATCTCGGAGAAGTTCGCCACGAGCGACTCGCCGGAAGTGCGTTATCTGGCGTCGCTCATCGACCTGCGTGGCGAACGTGCGGCCGGCTGGGATCGGGCCACGGCGATTGTGCGCGATCCCCAGGCGGTATTGGCCTGGCGACAAAACGCGTTGTCGGTGCTGGTGCAATCCGAAAAACCGCAAGCGGCGGAACTCGTGCGGTCGCTGTTGGACGATCCCTTGATGGCGGCGTCGGCAATACGCAGTCTGGCGTCCCTGGACGATCCGCAGGCCAGTGACGAATTACTGCGTCGCTATCCACAATCGCGGGCCGATCTCCGACGCGATATCCTGGCAACCTTGTCGGCCCGGCCCGCCACCGCACGCCGCTTGCTCGCCGCCGTGTCCCAGCGACAAATTCCGTCGGCCGATCTGTCCGCCGATCTCGTGCGGCAGCTGCGAAATCTCAGGGACGCCGAGCTCAACGCCGATGTGGAACGTATCTGGGGCACCGTGCGGGATACCTCCGTGGATATTCAGCGACAGATTTCCCGCTGGAAGGCGTCGATCGATCTGCCGGGCCGCACTCCCGATCTGGAATTGGGGCGAGCGGTGTTCGCCAAAACCTGCCAGCAATGCCACCGCTTGTTTGGCAGCGGCGCGGAACTTGGACCCGACCTAACCGGTTCCAATCGAGCGAATCTCGATTACCTGCTCAGCAATATCCTCGATCCGAGCGCCGTCATGGCCAAAGAGTATCAACCGGCAATCATCTCCACCGCGTCGGGACGAACCATTACCGGAATCATCCGGGAATCGGCCGGAAATGTTTTCACCGTTCGCACGGCGACCGAATCGATCGAATTGGCGAAAGACGACATCGACGAGATGAAACTGAGCGAGAAATCGATGATGCCGGATGACCTGTTGAAGCCGCTGACGATGCACGAAGCACGTTCCCTGATCGCCTATCTCGGATCGAGCCGTCAGTCTCCGGTACTGGCGACGCCTGAAACCGTGAAGAGCCTGTTCAACGGCGTCGACCTGACCGGCTGGGTTGGCGACCAGGAGTTGTGGAGCGTCGAGCAGGGCGAGATCGTGGGGCGCACAGCCGGGCTGGCCCGCAACGCTTTTTTGTTCAGCGAACTGGCGGTCGAGGATTTTCAGTTGAGTCTGCAGGTCAAGCTGATTCCCAACAGCGAGAACAGCGGAATTCAGTTCCGCAGCCAGCCGATGCCCGATGGCGAGATCAAAGGCTACCAGGCCGACATCGGAGCCGGTTGGTGGGGGAAGCTGTACGAGGAGCATGGTCGCGGGTTGCTCTGGCCGCGATCCGGCGAGATGCACGTGCGCGTTGGCGATTGGAATCAGTACGACATCATTGCGATTGGCAGCCGTATTCGCACCTGGATCAATGGGGAACGCTGCGTCGATATGGAGGACCCGCTGGGTGACCGTCGAGGCGTAATCGCCTTTCAACTGCACGCCGGCAAGGCGATGGAAGTGCGGTTCCGCGATCTGAAACTGGTCGACCTCACACGGCGCGATGCGCTCCAGGCGACGTATCGTTCATCAATCGGAGGCGCGGTAGCCGGTGGCACGGTCGGATTTCGAAAGCGCGTGCTGGAACCGGTCTTCCGTGGCGAGGGTGTTGCCTCCGGCGATTTCAACAACGACGGCAGGCTCGACATCGCCGCGGGCAGCATCTGGTTCGAAGCGCCGAACTGGGATCGTCACTCGATCGTTGATGCGCCCCGGGAATTTTCGATCCGGGAATATTCAAACTCGTTTTGCAACTGGAGCGAGGACGTCGATCGTGACGGGCGGCTCGATCTGATCGTCGTCGATTTTCCCGGCCGACCGACGCGCTGGTTTCGCAACCCAGGCAATGCGGGCGGGGCCTGGTCCGCGCAGGTCATTACACCCGTGACCAACAATGAGAGCCCGGCCTATCTGGATGTGGATCGAGACGGGCGCCGCGAACTTGTGTTGGGGATGTCGGGATCTCGCATCGGCTTCAGTCGTCCCGCGATCGATCCGACGGCCGAGTGGGATCTCTCGCCCCTTTCGGCGGTCGGCGCGCCGGGTGGCGAGCCATTCTCGCATGGATTGGGAGTCGGCGACGTGAATGGCGACGGAAGGGATGACGTGCTCGTGACCGCCGGGTGGTGGGAATCCCCCGCATCGCAAAAGGGCGGCGAATGGAGATTCCATCCGGCCGATTTTGGCGGCCCCGCGGCCCAGATGTACGTCTTCGACTTCGATGGCGACGGAGACAGCGACGTGCTTTCCAGCAGCGCACACCAGCGCGGCATCTGGTGGCACGAGCAATTAGCGGAAGACAAGTGGGTGACCCATGAAATTGATAACCGCATCGCCCAGACCCATGCCTTGTGTCTTGCCGATATCAACGGCGACGGTCTCCCCGATATCGTGACGGGAAAACGCTATTACGCCCATAACGGGCGCGATCCCGGTGAGGATGAACCGGCCGTGCTGTTCTGGTTCGAACTGGTCCGCGAAGCCGGCAAATCGCACTGGATTCCGCATCGGATCGACGACGACAGCGGCGTGGGCACTCAATTCGAGGTGGTCGACATGAACGCCGACGGCGCGCTGGATGTCATCGTCGCGAATAAGAAAGGGATCTTCTATTTCGAGCAGACGCGCCGCAGCGCACCCTGACGTTCCGTCACGCGACCGCGGCCCACTTCGACGCAGCCTACTTCGGGCGGCGCCCTGTCTGTCGTTCCTGCGTGTCGCGTAGATGCGAGAAGGGCCGCAGGCGCACCGAATCCAGTTCGTATTCCAAGGGCGATTCGCCGGCGATCAAGATCCGCACGCGCACCGTACCCCAGGGCGCAACCCGCGAATCGGCCTGCCGCAACCATTCCGGATAGGCAAGCCAAAGCACGATGCCGCGGGACGTGGACTGGGTGGCGGAGATGGTCTCGCTCCAACTTGCGCCGCGCTCGATCCGCCATCCGCCTGCGGTTCCATTCGCCGCGAAGTCGGTCGAGCGCTTCACGAACAGTTCCACGCTGACTTGCCCGTTGATCGCTCGCAGCTCCCCGGCTTCATCGCGCGGCAGGATCTGCAGACGCAACCCGGCGATCGGACCGCCATCAAACCAGACGGCGTAACGGGCGAAGACATCGACTTCCCGGACATCGACTTCCCGGACATCAAAAGCCCGCGGCTTGGAGGAGCGCGCATCGGCGCCAGGTCGTGGTAGAGCGAGTCCATCCAGCCTTGCCGACGTGACGCGCTCCAGCGCCGAAAGATCCGGGGCACCTTGGACTTGGATTTCCCGATTCGCCCGCCGTTCCGGGCTCGGAGGCTGAGCGGCCGCCTCTAGCGCGGGGGCAGTGATCAGGCCGACACACCCGTAGAAGATCAGTTTCCAACGATGCGACAGCTGGGACATACGAACCGAGAAGTGAGATTTGAAAGCTGCCTGGAGACGCTGCAGTCGAAAGTGCAGCCGTCGTGCCGCCCGACCGGGAAATGGGGGACGAGGCCATGCGGCCCCGTACAACACCCTGTTTTCGAAGCCTGAACCGCGCCGGCCCCCAGCGGCCATCAGGATGCGAATGTTGCCATTTGACAACAGGGCGTGGCCGGATTGCACCCGTTGAGGAGCAACTTTCGATGCTACACTTCAGCAAGGAGAATCGATGATGGCGACAACGCGCCACGGAGCCCGAGTCAACGCCCTGGCAACCACGGTCGCCGCGCTGGTCGCAGCGGCGGCCATTGCATGCTCCGCTGTGGGCGCGCTGTCGTCCGAGCCGCCGCGAGATGGCTCGACCAGTGCCAAGGATGTCGTCCCCCGTCATCGGGAGGGATCACTACTATCGGATGTCGAGGGGATCTTCCGTGTTTCGGGAGGCCGGCAGTTTTCCGGCAGATCGACGACAAAACAGAGCTCCGCCTCCTGGAGAACCTGGCACTGGAACGGGTACTTCGGAGCCTGGACGAGAACCGGTCCGACAGGGTCTGGCTGGTGACCGGGACGGTGACCGAGTTTCAAGGGGAGAACTTTCTGCTGCTGAACCGAGCCGTGATGAACTCGAAATCGATCTCCGCTCTCCCGAAAGCGACCAGGCTGTCGCCTCCGTCGCCTCCGTCGGTTCCATCGCGCCCTCCGCTTCCCGCGGAATAATCGTGCAACTTCGTCATAATTGTCTTGACGACCCATGATTGGTTTGAGGACGATGACACACATCTCGCGGCCGTTAATTCGCGGGACTCCCCGTTAGAATGGTGACATGCCATGTTCGAACTGTTACGTTGAACCTTGCACGGAAAATCGCATTCGGGCATGGGAGTTGTACCTTCGATATGCTTATGGCGGATAATCACTGGTTGTGGTCGTTCGATTCTGAGATTCCCAGCGAGATCGTGGCGGGAAAACAACTGATTGAGCAGCTGCTGACGCGGCTGGCCGAGTTGCAATGGCCAGACCACGACGTGTTCAGTGTTCATCTCGCCGTCGAGGAAGCGATCGCCAACGCGATCAAACATGGCAATCAGGATGATCCCACCAAATCGGTCGGTGTGAGCATCGACGTTTCGCGGGACAAATTGCGGATTCGCGTTGTGGATCGGGGCTGCGGATTCAATTTGACCGATGTGCCCGACCCGACCGCGGACGAGAATCTGGAAGTCCCGTCCGGGCGAGGCATCATGTTGATGCGCAGCTTCATGAATTCGGTGGAGTTCAACGACTGCGGAAACTGCGTTACGATGTGGAAAGAACGGAATCCTTAAGCAGACGGAAGGCGGGCGAAGGCACTCATGGACGAGTCGGCATCGGACTTCTTCAAGCGTTTGCTGGCGACACCCAGTCCGTCCGGCTACGAGCGCCCGGTTCAGGAGCTGGTTCGCGGCTATCTGGCCTCGTTTGCCCACGAGGTTCGTACTGATCTGCACGGAAATGTGATTGCGGTAATCAACCCGACCGCGCAGCCTCGATTGATGTTCGCTGGACACTGCGATCAGATCGGATTGCTTGTTTCGCAGATCGATGACAACGGGTTCATTTACACGCAGACGATTGGTGGATGGGATCCGCAACAGCTGGTTGGCCAGAGAATGACGATCTGGACGGACGCCGGACCGATCGCGGCGGTGATCTCGCGCAAACCGATCCATCTGCTGAACGACGACGAACGCAAACAGGTTGTCAAGCTGCAGGATCTATGGCTCGATATCGGCGCTCGTTCCAAGGCGGAAGCCGCGGAGATGGTGCGCATCGGCGACCCGGTCACGTTGCAGCTTGGATACCAGCCGTTGCTGAACGGATTGGCCAATGCGCCGTCGATGGACAACAAGACAGGGCTTTGGGTCGTGATCGAAGCGGCGCGGCGAGCTCGACAGCGCGGCGCAGGCTGCGCGCTGTACGCGGTTTCGACGGTCCAGGAGGAAATCGGCTTGCGCGGCGCGCAGACGAGCGCTCACGGCATCGCACCGAAAGTCGCGATCGCGGTCGACGTGACGCATGCCACCGACTGCCCCACGATCGACAAACGCCAGCAGGGCGAAATTGCGGTCGGAAAAGGGCCGGTGATCTTCCGAGGCCCGAATATGAATCCACGGGTCACGAATCGACTGATCACCCTGGCGAAGTCAAAGGAAATCCCCTATCAGATATCGGCGATCGCCCGGGCAACACCCAACGATGCCAACGTGCTGCAGATCAGCCGGGACGGCGTGGCCGTCGGCCTGGTCAGCATCCCCAACCGCTACATGCACAGTGCGGTCGAAGTGATTTCGCTGAACGATCTTGACTACGCTGCCGAGTTGTTAGCGGAATTCGCGGTGCAACTTACCGCTGAGGACGACTTCACGCCGTAGGGCGGTGCGAGGTACTGGAACGCTGACAATGTTGCAAAGTTCATGCAACGGCGGCGATAATAGACTTCGTTGGGAAGAGGGATCATCCGGCCGAAGCGGGAAGTGGCACTACCGTGAGCAGATCAGTAACGCACTCCGCGGAGCAGAAGTCGCTGACCACGGCGCACGGTGTTTCGATCGACGCCGAACTGCTGCAATCGCTGCAGGCCATTCGTCCCGAACATGGCTGGCGATTGGTGGCGTTTTTGATCCTGTATCTTGGCGCTGCCACGGGAGGGTGGCTGGCGGCGACGGGGCCTGGCGATTCCTGGCAATTGTTGCTTCTCGCGGCTCCATTTTACCTTCTCGCCGCCGCCGCCCTGCATGGGATCAGCCTTTTCACGCATGAAGGCGTGCATGGTACGCTTTCCACTTCATCCGACATCAACCGGCTGCTGTCGATCGCATGTGCCTTGCCGGTTCTGCAGAACTACTCGGCGTACAAAGTGCTGCACTTGAACCACCATCGGCACCTGGGCATGGAGGGCGATCCGGACCACTATCCGAACTATACGCGCTGGACCTGGCTGGTCTTCGTCATGCACTGGCTGCGACTGATCATCGGCTACCCGGTCTACATCGTGATGATTCCGATTCTCGGGTTCCGGCAGGGGACGCGCATCGACCGCGCCTGGATCGTCGTGGAGTGCCTGTTGCTGGCGGTCCTGATCGTGACGGTCTGCTGGCTGCCTTTGCCCGGCAGCCTGCTGCTGCATGGCTGGCTGATCCCGATGTTGTTCATCAACAGCATGGTAAACATCCGGGGAATGAGTCAGCACACTTTATTGGAACATGCGTCGGACCCGGTGGCGGGAACGCGCTCCATTCTGACGAATCGGCTGACGGCGTTTTTCATGTGCAATGAGAACTATCACCTCGAGCACCATCTGTTTCCGCGCGTTCCCTGGTACAACTTGCGTCGACTCCACGATCTGCTGCGCGCGCAACTCGTCGCGCGGCAGGCTCCGTTCATTTCCTCGTACCTGGCGTTTGTCCGCGATTTTGCGGCAGGGAGTTGGGCCCGCGGCCCTTTGGGGGATGACCGGTTCCGGCCCGGCGTCGGCATCGCCTCGTCGGCCGGGGCGACGGATGCCGCGGGAGATAGTGTACCGTCATTAGCGGTAGTGCCATCGCCGGCGCCGCCCGCGAGACTTTTACCGGCGCTGGCGCATGAGAAGCTGCTGTTTGCGCTCGGCATGATCCTGTTTGTGTCGCTCGCGTTATTCCGTACCGACCGGGCGGGACTGGCCTTGGAATTGCTCGCGATCCTCTTGGCCTGGGCGGCGCTGATCGCCCGACGCTGGTCAGCCTTCGGCGACGGCGTCCTGCGCATTCGCTATCTGGCAAGTTATGGTTTTATTCTCTGGACCTATTTGAGCATCGGACGAATGGTCGAGGCATTCGACCTTACGAGTTGGGATTCGCAGTTGCGAGCCGCCGACCAATGGCTGTTTGGAGACCTGCTGATCGACTGGGGACGATCGGCGAGCCGTCATCCCTGGTTGACGGAATGGATGAGCGCCGGTTACCTGGCCTATCTTGTCTACCTGCATCTGGCGATCGGGCATGGCCTGGCTTCGCCGAGGCGTTTTGGCCGGCCTCTGTTTCTTCATCTGGGCACGGCCTATGCGATTGGACTGGGCGCGTATCTGTTGATGCCGGCAGTCGGGCCGTGGAGAGCCTACCCGGAACTGTTCGCTGAACCGTTGCCGGACGGCCCAATCACCTGGCTGGCAGCGAATGTTGTGCGATGGGGATCCTCGGTCTACGACGCGTTCCCCAGTCTGCACGTTTCGGTTACGTTGACCTTGCTGGCCTGTGACTGGCGGCACTGCCGAATCCGCTTCTGGATGGTATTGCTGCCGGCATGTGGCATTTTCGGCTCCACTGTCTACCTGCGGTTCCATTATGGCGTGGACTTGATCGCCGGATTTTTCTGTTTCCTTTTTTGCTGGGGCATTTGTTGGGTTCTGGAGCGAATGGGTGAACTGGAGTTGCGGAAGTCCGATTGAAAGTGCCACGGAGTGGTTATCGTTTGCCGCCGGCTTTCCCCTGGCGTTTGCGCAGGTGAGAGAGGATCCGGCATTGGATGTCGAATCGCTGCGGCGCCTGGGCAGGCCCGCCGACGTTCTGATGATTGGCTCTGGCGGCTGCACTGCCTGCGTGCTGGCCACGGAGCCTTGCGTCGCGTCGCTGCATATCGTCGACTTCAATCCGGCGCAACTAAGTCTGGCGCGGATAAAGCTGAAGATGCTGCAATCGCTTGTGCCGGCTCAGCGCCTGCAGTTGCTGGGCCACGCTCCACTGGCATCCGACCGTCGCGCGGATTGGTTGGGCGGGATCTGCGAGTCCCTCGGTCTTTCCCGCGACTGTATCGGCCCGTGGGAATTGGTGGCGGAATATGGCCCGGACAACGTGGGCCGTTACGAATGGCTGTTTGCCCGACTGCGGTTCGAGTTGCGCGAATATGACGCCGACTTGCGCAGTCTCCTGGCATTGAACGACACCGGGGAACAATCGCGCCGCGTTGCGCCCGGAACAGTTTTCGGCCGAGCGCTCGACGCCGCGCTCGATTCCGTCATGTCTCTCGACAACCTGCGGGCACTGTTCGGCGAACTGGCCACGTCGAACCGCCGGCAGCCATTTTCGCGGCACTTTGCTGAACGCATTCGCGACGCATTGGCGAACTTCGCGGCGTCGACGAATCCCTATCTGTGGCAGATGTTGCTGGGCGAATTTCCTCCAGGGCATCCTTTCCCATGGTTGGAATTGCCCAGCGAGGCATTTCTCGATCCGCCGATTCGCTTCACGCGCGGCACGATGGAGGAGACGCTGTCGGCCGAGCCCTCCGCGTGCTACGATCTCGTGCACCTCTCTAACATTCTGGATTGGCTTGAACCCGCCACCGCGGAGCAGGTGTTGCGCAACAGTGCGCGGCTGTTGCGGCCTGGAGGACTGGTCTTGATTCGGCAACTCAACTCGACACTCCCTGTGCGGAACCTGGGCGGACGTCTGGAGTGGCTCGACGCGTCCGACCTGCATCGGAACGACCGCAGCTTTTTCTACCGCGAACTCCACTTGGGGCGGCTGCCGTGAGAATCGAACGGCTGCCGGACGGTCCCTCTGCCGAGTTCAGCGCGGCGCTCGGCGCCTTCGAGGCACAATTCCGTTATCCGCTGGGCGGAGGGCGGTGGTTTCGCATCGATCACGGTCAGGACTACGGTCGATTCTTCGCCTCGATCGGCGATGCGAGAACCTGGATCGCCGAATCGCAGGCTCAGGTCGTCGGCGCGATCAGCGCGGCGCGCGTGGAGTTGCGAGTACCTTCCGGTGAAAGCCACTCGGCCGCCTATTTTGGCGACTTCAAAGTGCGGCTCGCAGATCCCCAGCGATCGGCCGGCTGGGTAGCCGCCGGCCTGCTGCGGCGCGCCGCCGATTGGGCCCAGTCGTACACACGCCGCGGCATGGCGATCGTGATGGACGGCACCGCGGTCGTACCGGAAAACTACACCGGGAGACTGGGGCTGCCACCCTTCCGATCGATCGGGCATGTGACGATCTGGCGCATTGAACCGCCAGCGATGTCGACTGTTCCTCGGGAAGTTTCGGAGATCCCGACGAGCGAATTGGGCGACCACTTTCGGCGTTTGACGGCGGGGGGCTATATTCTTGAGCATCCACGCACGCTGCCATCGCCTTCCCGAGAGGCCGCACCAAGTCGAGAAGAACGCAGCAAAATGCGGCCTCGAGCCTGGCTGCTTGACGGCGGGAGAGCATGCGGCTTGTTGGAGGATACAAGGTTGGCCAAACGTTTATACCTGGACGACGGCGCAGAACTGGTGTCCGGGCATCTGAGTTGTTTGGCTTTCCAGGATCCGCGGGCCGCCATCGACGTGATCCGGGCTGCACTTTCGGAGTGCGCGTCCCAAGGTATTCCAGGGCTGTTTATGGCCCTCCCGGACCGTCGCGCCGAGCTGTTATCCGCGTCGCCGGAATGGCAAGAATGGACCGCCGCTTGGCCTCGGGACGCGGTCATGTCGACCGGAGCATCGATCTGGGGCAGCGGTCTGGAATCGGGTTTCGACTGGTACCTGCATACGGCGGAGATTTAGAGCCATGGCGCATTCGGGGACGACGGCCGAGTACGATCGCGACCAGATCATGGAGCTGGCGCGGCAGGTTCTGGTGCAAAGCGGCATTCTCGATAACGCGTACTTTCAGTCCCTGACGAGCGGACAGATGGCGCGGGATCTGTTTGTCCGTTCGCAGCAGCAGTTCTATTTCGCCGTCCTGGAGTTTCCGCGGCCGATGTTCTGCCTGCTGGCGCGCATCCCCGCGCCGGGAGCACGCCTGGGGTTGCTCGATAATGTGGTCGAAGAGCACGGTTTTTTCGAGGAGGCACGATTCCATGCCACGACGTTTCGCCAGTTCTGCACCCGACTCGCCGGAACGGAATTCGATCCGGGGCTGCTGGAGCAAGGGCCCGTGGTCCGCGCATTCAATCGCGCCTTGTTGGGGGTTTGCCAGTCGGAGTCGATCGAATTCGGATTTGCCTGCCTGGGGATCATCGAACTGGCATTCGCCAGTATTTCGAACCTGATCGGTCAGGCGGTCGTCGACCGAGGCTGGCTGACCGGTAACAGCCTTGTG
Source organism: Planctomycetota bacterium (assembly GCA_016872775.1). Lineage (GTDB taxonomy): Bacteria > Planctomycetota > Planctomycetia > Pirellulales > Pirellulaceae > VGZA01. The sequence goes on from VGZA01000043.1 coordinate 42,867, forward strand.
CATTACCGCCTGCACGCAGAACGTGACCTGGAGCACGCGGCGGAACTGTTCGCGCCGCTTCAAGGCAGCGTCGGCAACGCGGCGCGCCAACGCGATATCGGCAACGGTCTGCAACTCGGCGTTTACCTCTTCGATCGCCTCTACCGCGACCTGTTGGAACCGGCAACGTGGCGTGGCTGGGGCTTCTAGCCCACGCAAACCAGCGGGGTCGGGAGTCTTTGGCACCAAACGGCTTCCGATCAAAAAGCGTGTTGCAGCCAAAGACTCCCGACCCCACGCAAACAAGCGGCGCTGGAAGCCCCCACCACGTCGCGCGGCGAAACTACGGCCGGACCGGCGCGTAGATTCGAATTGCCTCGTAGAGCCAGCGACCGTCGACTTTCACTACCACCGAATCCCACAGGCCGCGGTGAGGGTATCCTTCGGGCCCATTTTCCACCTGCCATTCTCCATGGGCCACAACCAGATCGGGGCGGACGAAACGGCGTTGCAGCTGCTTGCCGGACAACTTGGCTTTGGGGTTACTGCTGAAAAAAGAACTGTGGCCCTGCACGATTGCCGGCCGCTTGCTGAGGATCGCTCCCGTCAGAATACCGTAATCACCCACTTTGGTGAAACAGTCGGCCACCTTCTCGGCTTGCCGTTCGTTAAACGCCCGCACATAGCGCTCATTGAGTTCTCCAATCGCTTCGGCGTCGGCCGATTCGTCGGCAGCCACTGTTCGCGTCGATCCGGAGACCAGGATGGCAACCGCCAGGAAGACGATGCCTCGAGACAACACCAGCAACGACCCCGTCAGACGCCGGCGGCGGGTTCCGGAACCAGAATCGGCATGGGGACTTACTTGCGGCGAAAGGTGGAGGGACATTGTTGAAACTCCTCGGTGAATCGATTGGGGAATGACTCCAAGGTCAGGCAGGGGCGGCACGCGCATGGATTGTAGACCTGCCCGGCGGCGATATCTATAATCCGACGGCACGCCCCACTGCGTTTTTGAACTTGCCGACTCGTATCTGATTTTGAAGGAGACACGCGAATGCGGACATCATCGGGAATCTGGTTGAGTGCATTAGTGCTGACATTTTCCGCAGCAGTTGCCGGCGTCGCCCGCGCCGACGTGAAAATGCCGAATATTTTCGGCAACCACATGGTCTTGCAGCAGGGACAGAAAAATCGCGTCTGGGGTCTGGCCGATCCGGGGGAACCGATTGTCGTTTCGATCGACAAGCAGACGCAGAAAACCACCGCGGGCGCGGACGGGCGCTGGATGGTGCAACTGGATCCGTTGTCGGTCGGCGGGCCGCACGAGTTGTCGGTGCAAGGGAAAACGACGATCAAGTTCACGGACGTTCTGGTCGGCGAGGTCTGGATCTGCTCGGGCCAATCCAACATGCAATGGTCGGTCAATGCCTCGAATGACCCCGATCTGGAGCGCTCCGCCGCCCGATTCCCAAAGTTGCGCATGGTCAATATCCCCCAAGTCGGCACTCAGGAGCCGCAATGGAATTTCAATGGAAACTGGCAGGTCTGTACGCCCGAAACCGTGGGTAATTTCTCCGCGGTCGGATATTTCTTCGGGCGACAGCTGCACCAGACTTTGGATGTTCCCGTCGGCTTGATTAATAATGCCTGGGGCGGTTCGGCATGCGAAGCCTGGATTCGTCGCGAGCTGCTGGCGGCCGATCCAAAGTACAAAGTCATGCTGGACGGTTGGGTCAAGAACGAAGCCACGTTCGCCGAATTGTCCGGGAAGTCGGACCTCAACGAAGACCAGAAGAAAACGCTCAATAGTCTGCGTGGGCAGATGGCGGGCAACCATCGACCGGCCAACATCTACAACGGTGTCCTTAAATCGCATCTCGGGTACGGAATCCGCGGAGCGATCTGGTATCAAGGCGAATCGAATGCCGGGCGCGCGTATCAGTATCGGGACCTTTTCCCGTTGATGATTGAGAGCTGGCGCAAGGAATGGGGACAGGGTGATTTCCCGTTCTACTGGGTGCAGCTCGCCGATTTCATGGCCGAGAAACCGGAGCCTGCCGAGAGCTCGTGGGCGGAGCTGCGAGAGGCTCAGACGATGACGATGTCGCGGCTGCCGAATACCGGGGAAGCGGTCATCATTGACATTGGCGAGGGCAAGGATATCCATCCCAAGAACAAAGTCGATGTGGGGCGACGCTTGGCGCGCTGGGCGCTGGCGAAGGATTACGGCGTGAAGATCGCCCACCACAGTCCGCAGTTCAAGGCGATGGAAAAACAGGACGCGAAGATCGTCCTGAGCTTCGAACATGTCGACGGTGGCTGGAGGCCATTCGACGTTAACGAGCCTCGCGGATTTGCCATCGCCGGCGCCGACAAGAAGTTTGTCTTGGCGAAAGCGACGATCCTCAAAGATGGTCGGATCGAGGTCGCCAGCGATCAGGTACCGGCGCCGGTCGCCGTCCGCTATGCCTGGGCCGACAACCCGGTCTGCAATATGTACAGCCAAGCTGGATTGCCTTTGACGCCGTTTCGAACAGACGACTGGCCGGGCGTGACAGCGAATAAACAGTAGTGCTCAGGCCGCTCGACGTCGCCGCGTGCGTGCCGGTTCTCCCCGACGTAGTTTCGCCCGGCGGCTCGAGCCGCCGGGCATCTCCGTTTCGGAGCGCGACGCGTCGATCAAGCGGCGCGTTGCGAACGGTTGTGCTCGTCGCAATCTCGACGGTCGCGCCATGCTTCCAGGGCTGCGACCCGCGCGGCCAGGCAACAGGAACAGTGCGGCAAAGCCGACGACCGATGCGATCCAGCACCACGCGCATCGCGATCGACATGGAGGGATGGACCGGGTGAATACCGCAGAAGATTCGTGTCGCGAGCACGATCAGCGGCGACTCGTCCGAGAGTCAAACCCGACGGCCGGCGTTTTTCGACACGGGAGACCCGGGAGCATTTCGTTCGGTACGCGGCCTTTTCCGCCCGGAACGCCTTCTGGTACGATGCCTAATCCCCCGCAGCGGGATTCCCACCACTACCCATCACCGAAACTGTCCACATGCAACGCCGGAACGACATTCGAAACATCGTCATTATCGCCCACGTCGATCACGGCAAGACGACGCTCGTGGACGGCCTGATGCGCCAAAGCGGCATGTTTCGCGAAAGCCAGCTGCAGGGCGACTGCATCCTCGACTCCAACGACCTCGAACGGGAACGAGGCATTACGATCCTGGCAAAGAACATCGCCATCAATTACAACGGCGTGAAAGTCAACATCATCGATACGCCTGGACACGCCGACTTCGGCGGAGAAGTCGAACGGGTCGTGCGGATGGCCGACGGAGCTCTGCTGCTGGTCGACGCGGCCGAGGGACCGCTGCCCCAGACCCGGTTCGTGCTGCGCAAGGCGCTGGAATGCGGCCTGAAGCCGATCGTGGTGGTCAATAAGATCGACCGGCAGGATGCGCGGCCCCACGATGTACTGGACCAGGCCCTGCTGCTGATTATGGAGATGGACACCGATCACGTACTAAACGAGTACCCCTACCTGTTTGCCAGCGGTCGGGCCGGTTATGCCACCGACGATCCCAAAGTGCCTGGGGAATCGCTGCGACCGCTGCTCGATATGGTCCTGGAATACGTACCCGGCCCGGCCGTCGATAACGACTCCCCACTACAGATGCTGGTGACGACTCTCGACTGGTCGGAATATGTCGGCCGCATCGCCATCGGACGGATTACTTCCGGAAGTATCCACCAGGGCCAGCAAGTGGCCCTGATGCAGGCGGACGAAAAAGTGGTGGAGTCGCGGATCACGCAGCTGTACACCTTCGACAAATTGGGACGCGTCGAAGTCGCGGAAGCGACGGCCGGGGATGTCGTCGCGGTGGTCGGCCTGGAGAACGTGGAAATTGGAGACACGATCTCCGATAACGCGCACCGGCGCAGGTTGCCGCGGCTCACCGTCGACGAACCGACGCTGGAAATGGTCTTCACGATCAACTCCTCGCCATTCGCTGGCCGTGAAGGCAAGTATGTGACGACGCGGCAGTTGCGCGATCGGCTGGAACGCGAATTGGAGCGGAACGTCGCGTTGCGCGTGCGACCGATGGAGGGCGCGGAGTCGTTCGCCGTTTCCGGACGCGGCGTCCTGCACCTTTCCGTGCTGATCGAGACGATGCGCCGCGAGGGATATGAGCTTTCGGTCGGCAAGCCGAAGGTGATCCTGCACGACAACCACGGCCTCAAAGAGGAGCCTTTTGAGTCGTTGGTCGTCGAAGTTCCCACCGAGAAACTTGGACCGGTCATGGAACTGGTCGGAGGCCGGCGTGGTGAGCTCGTGCATATGGACCCGCGCGGCGAATTCACGCATGTCAGCTTTGCCATCCCTGCACGGGGACTGATCGGTTTGCGAACCCGACTGCTGAACGCCACCCAAGGCACCGCGATTATCCACCACCGCTTCGACAGCTATCGGCCGGTGCAGGGCGAGGTTCCTCGCCGAGCCAACGGAGTACTGGTTTCCATGGTTTCCGGACGCGTAAACGCCTACGCGTTGAACACGCTGCAGGAACGATCGGAACTGTTTGTGAAGCCGGGAGACGAGGTTTACGAAGGGATGATCGTCGGCGAAAACAGCCGCGATAACGACCTGCCGGTCAATCCGACCCGCGAAAAGAAGCTCACCAACATGCGCGCCACCGGCTCCGATGAAAATATCCTGCTCAAACCGCCGCGCGATTTGCCCTTGGAACTGGCACTGGAGTACATCGAAGAGGACGAATGGGTAGAAGTAACGCCCAAGACGATCCGACTGCGCAAGATCCTGCTCAAAGAACACGACCGCCGCAAGGACGCGCGTCGCGCCTGAAAGCAGCGCGGTTTTTCCCCCGTTCCGCAATCCCTGTTCCCCGTTCCCGTAAGTTGGGACTGGGGCAAGATGCCCCAGCCACGGCGTTCCCTGTTCCCTGTTCCCTGTTCCCCGTAACCCTCCGCCCCCGGCCCCCAAAAACGAACCTTTGCGCGAATACCCTATCTGTCTACAATACCCACCTTCATTGGAACCTTTGGACTCCTACATTGTATCGATCCCATACCTGCGGACAGTTGCGAGCGGAGCATATCGGCGGCGAGGTGACACTTTGCGGTTGGGTCGATACCGTACGCGATCATGGCGGAGCGGTATTCGTCGACCTGCGCGACCGTTATGGCAAGACGCAGGTCGTTTTTGGTCCGCCCCAGGGCTCCGAACTGATCAATCAGGCCAAACGATTGAAATCGGAGGATGTGGTCCAGGCGGTTGGCAAAGTCACGGCCCGCCCGGAAGGCACGGTCAACAGCTCGCTGGCCACCGGTCAGATCGAGCTTCGCGCCAGCCAGTTCCAGTTGCTCAACGCCGGCAATAACCCGCCTTTTACACCCGGACAGGACGACCTGCCGTCCGAAGACTTGCGACTCAAATACCGCTTTCTCGACCTGCGTCGGTCCGAGATGCAGCGGACTCTGATGCTCCGTAGCCAGATTATCAAAGGCATGCGGGATTATTTCGAGGAACACCAGTTCATCGATGTGGAAACGCCCATTCTAGGGCGCAGCACGCCGGAAGGGGCCCGCGACTATCTGGTCCCCAGCCGTGTCCATGCCGGCAAATTCTACGCGCTCCCGCAGTCGCCGCAGCTTTACAAGCAGATCCTGATGGTGGCGGGCTACGACCGCTACGTCCAGGTGGCGCGCTGTTTTCGGGACGAGGACTTGCGTGCCGATCGCCAGCCGGAGTTTACGCAGCTCGACATGGAAATGTCGTTCGTCGACGCCGAGGATGTGATCGGAATGATCGACGGCCTGGTCAAACGACTGGCCAAGTCGATCCTGGGGTTGGATGTCGCGCTGCCGCTGCCGCGAATGACTTACGACGAGGCGATGGAGCGGTTCGGGCACGATGCACCCGACCTGCGATTTGGCATGGAACTGATCGACTGTACCGATCTGGCCGCCGAATCGGAATTCCGGATCTTTCGTGGAACGGTCGAGTCGGGCGGCAAGGTTCGTGGAATGAATGCGGCGGGTGCCGCACCGAAATATTCGCGCAAAGATATCGACACCTTGACCGAGTTTGTCAAACACGATTTTGGCGCCAAGGGACTGGCATGGTTTCGCGTCGAGCCCGACGGCAAGCTCTGGTCGCCGATCGCGAAACAGTTTCCCGACGAACTGCTGGCCAAGTTCGCTCAGCGAATGCACGCCGCACCCGGCGACCTGCTGCTGTTCGTCGCCGACAGTTGGCCGGTCACCTGCAAGGCACTCTACGGACTGCGCAAGCGGCTTGGAGCCGAACTTAAACTTTACGACCCGAAGACGATGCACTTTTCCTGGGTCGTCGAGTTTCCGATGTTTGAGCGGGATCCGGAAGAAGATCGCTGGGTGGCGATGCACCATCCCTTCACGGCGCCGCGCAAGCAGGACCTGGCGTCCCTGATGTCGGATCCGGGAAACTGTCGCGCTCAGGCTTACGACCTGGTGATCAACGGGTCGGAAGCGGGCGGAGGCACGATTCGAATCCACGATCGGCAGTCGCAACAGGACGTCTTTCAGCTGTTGGGGATCGACGAGAACTCGGCGAAGGAGCGTTTTGGATTTTTACTTGACGCGTTGCAGTTCGGCGCGCCGCCGCACGGCGGCATCGCCCTGGGAATCGACCGCTTTGTGATGCTGTTCGCGGGATTGGACAGCATCCGCGACTGCATCGCTTTTCCCAAGACGCAGCGTGCCACCGATCTAATGACCGAGGCGCCCGGCGAGGTAGAATCGAAACAGCTCAAGGAACTGAACATTCAGATCGTGCGCACGCAAACTTGACCGCGGTTTGGCCGCAGGGAGCGGCCAAACGAGATTCCAAGGAGGGAACCGCCATGGTGAGAGTTCGATATTTCGAAGTAGCCGATCGCGTCGTTGATAACCGGGCGACCGTCCGCCAGGGGACGTTGCCGATGTGGCGGATCTCCTCTTTGCTGCTGTCGACATCGTTGCTGTTGTTTGGCTGTAGGCCGGACACGGGATCGACTGCGGCAACGCCGGCGACTGCGGCAACGCCGGCGTCCGCGGCCGGTCGGACAACCAACTCGATCGCCGGGCAGACTGGCACCGCGCGCTCCACGCGACCGGTCAGCGAGCGGATCTCGACGGCAGCGGATCGCGGCACACCGGAACTGGATTCGAACAATCGGGCGCCAGACGATTCCGATCGGGATGCCGATCGCGACCCGGCCAGGGATGCAGGCGAGAGCGAACTCGATACGACCGCCGGGAGTCGATCTTCCCGAGGCTCCCCCGCTTCCGGCAGCAATTCGGCGGCGGTGAACCGCGACGCTCCATCCAGGAAACTCCGCGTGTTGACCGATCCGCGGCCCCTCCACAAACCGATCGTCGTGCTGAGCCAGGCGCACTCCGACAGTTGCCTTGTGCAGGTGGGCGACACGTTTCCCGAAATCGAACTCAACGACCTGGCGGGTGCGACTCGAAACTGGCGCGAGTTGCTGGGAGAGAAGCTCACCATCGTCGTGCTCTGGAACTCCCGGTCGGTCTACGCGGTGGAGCAGGTCAATCGTCTCGAACTCGAGACAACGGACTTGTACCAGGGGACCGGAGTGAACGTCGTGGCGGTTAACGTTGGTGATACGGACGATCAACTGCGCGATTGGTTGAATGGATCCGAGAGTCCGGTCACCCATCTGCATGATCCGCTGCGCGAGGCTTTCGCGCAAATCGCCACCAGCCGCTTTCCGCGCACTTACGTGTTGGACTCCGACGGCAGGATTCTCTGGCTGGACCTGGAGTACTCCCAGACGACGCGACGCGAACTGGAAAACGCCGTGCGATATTTTCTCAAAGCACCGCGCTCCTAGCCTGGATTCCCCGGAATTCCCCGAGGCGATCGAGCCAGGCAACCAGACGATTACTGACACGGATTCAGCCTACGGACGCTGTTGGCCAGCGACTTCGCCAACGCTGAACCAGGCGAGGCGAGAGGCCCACAGCTTCTTCAAGCGGGCATTTTCCTTCTCCAAGGCCCGCAGCTGCTTGGTCATCTCAGGGGCCATCCCGCCATACTTCTGACGCCAACGGTAGTAGGTCTGCTCCGTGATCTGGAGTG
>VGZA01000044.1 GCA_016872775.1 Planctomycetota bacterium
GCGGCAGGCCGTGAAAGACCAGGCGACTTCGATCGCCAGACTCTCGCGGGTGAACTCGTCAATGACGACGAGCATTCGCAGCTTGCGACCCTTCTCGGTGCGGGCGTGCGTCCCAAGGTCGCCCAGGTCCTCGCGCGACACAGCGACATTCGGTTGACCTTGGGTGTCTACGCTCACGCCGACTTAGGCGACCGAACGGCCGCGATCGCGGCGCTGCCAGCACCGCCAGAAGCCCCGCCAAAGCGGAAACCATGGCTTGAGCGGCTGCGTGATTCGTAATAGCAGGCGACCCTCACTGCCGGCACCGCCGAAAACCAACCGCCGCGATCGCGGCGATGCCGGGTCTGCCCGTATTCAACGAAATTCGATCTCAACATCCGTCTCTAGAAATCGGTTGGCGCATCCGATCGGTCCCGAGTCGCGATGTTTCGCCAGACTTCCAACGAGATTGTGTTCTCAACAAATCGAACGCTTCCATCGACAAACGTCAAATTCACACCATTTGGATGGTAGCTGCGTGCTGTCGAAAGCGCCTTGTTGTGCCTGCCGTTGCCGCAGTCCCAGGTTTTCACGTTGGGTACGTAGTAATGGTTATACAGCGTGTTACCGTAGTGACCATCGATCCACTTTCCACCCCGGCGCCCGGACCAGGTTCCAGCTCCGGCGTCGCACGCTGCCGGCGTCGGATCGTTTCCACCAGGGACCTCGAGTACCTCACGACGCGGATCAGATGGTTTTGGCCCACTCGATATCTGATCGTTGCCCAAAATGCTCTCGCTGAACGCAGCCGTATTCGATGTCCCATCCAGAACATCTTTGAAGGCCAAGTACGTTTGAGCGAACATTCCGTCACCGGAAGCGAGTAGACCAAACGAAATTGTACCCGTCCCGTTATTGGCCACATAATTTGATCCGAATTCCGCCAAGCTTGGAATCTTGCCCTGCATTGGATCGGATGGGCAGATGAATGTTTTGACCTGAGTTCGCGCCGCTGCCGTGTTTGTGGGGCTCGTCGGCGGCGTAGTGTAATCGCACAGGTCGTGCAACCGTCCCTGTTCGATGTAGGGCAGTAACCGAGCAAGCGCCGAATGAACCAGCGGGTACGGATTGCGAGATGGCGGAAACATCTGATTGGACGATTCGTAGTTGTGCAGCGCCAAACAGATTTGCTTGAGATTGTTTGTGCATTGAATGCGGCGCGCCGCCTCGCGGGCTGCCTGTACGGCCGGAAGCAAGAGTGCGACGAGAATACCGATGATTGCGATCACGACAAGCAGCTCAACAAGAGTGAAGCCGCGTCGACATTTGAATGAGCCGTTCATAAAGCGAAGTCTCCATAACCAGTCGTCTTGGAAGATGCGCGATAGGTGGAATTGCACCGGCATTCGCTCGGTGCAAATCCATTCCTTCAAGAAAGGACCGCTATGCGCAGAAAAAAACGGTGCGCAGATGGTTCGGTCAAGCGACTGCTTTTGGAGGTGGGCTCGCTGGACAGATTGAGCGACTCTTCAAAATCTGATCGTCCAGTCTGATCGTGTCTATCGATAGAGTTTCGATGCTAAGATCAATGATGGCCGGAGGAGACGACACCGCTCCTAATGAAACCCATAACATGGTTATGCCGGGGCAGGTGTTTTCTGAAATGGATGTTGATGTTGTGCGGCTATTTGATTTGGAAGTAGTGGCTACCTGCGTTTGCGGCGAGTTTTTTGATTTTTTCGAACAGCAAGACGATCCCTTCTTAGGAGCATCGGTTGATTTGCCAACGTTGGCGTTTGGCTTGCGACAGCAGCACTGCCCGGAATTGCGCAGGGCCGGTGTGCAGCGACAGGCATGATCGCTGCCATCATGGCGCGCTATTGCACCGGAAATTGCAGGCAACGGATAACCGATAGTGCCGACGAGATACGCGATCAATGCCGCGACCGCTGTAACGGTTCGCGCACGACTGCGGCGAATTGGAAAATTGACAGCCGGCATACCCAGGAATCCCGCAATTGAATATCAATTGCGATCATCCTAGCCGATGCATTTTGCCGCGTCGATGATGCATGCGAAATTAGCGTTGGGGCAACGCAAAAAACGACGTGTAAGAGTACTCGTCAAAGTCGAAATGGCGGCGAGACTTACTTTGCCGACGTTGCAATATCACGCCAGCGACAATGGCCCCGATTGCCGGCGCAAAGCAGCACAGTTTCCACGATGAACTACCCGACTCTGAATTGAACACGGTATCAACGGCCAACGACAAAGTAGATGCGTCCGTTGCCGGCTGAGTCTCGTCACTAATGGCATTCGCTGATTCGGTCGGGCCCTGGCTGGCAACTAAGTGACCGATCACGATATCGGTCAGGTTTCGTGACGATGAATTCGCCGTTGGACTGGATCGCGTTGAATTCGCGATCGATTCGTCGGACCGGACCCGGTCCTTTTGCATGGCCGCTCACTGGCAGCCCGGTTTGAGCGGAACAATCTCCCTGACCAAAACGTTGCCATTGTCGAGTCGCGGCTCGAATGTCGTGCTCTGGACGAAACATGCTTTCACTTTTGGCGACCCGATGTCGCTCACACCCATGTCCACGCGATTGGTCCGCTTTGAACCCACGTCCGCCATCTCAAGCTGCGTTGTATGGTGTACGCTCGGTACGGTCGTAACCGTGGTCGTTGTCGACTCGTGTGAATGTGATGTCATCGCCGAAGCACTTGCCCCGGCGGCGCCCAGCATCGATTGGTGATCATGGTCACTGGCCGAAATCGTCGTCGCATTCAATAGGCTTGTGGAACTCCCGGTGAAATTTAACGCTGTGGCCGCAGAACCGATGGCATTGTTGGTCGCACTCGATGATACGATTGAATTCGCCGAATCGGATTCACCATCGGCAACTCGCAAGCACTCGACTCCCGAGCAATAGCGATTGTTGAACGACATGGGCTGGCCACTTGTCAGCAAAGTATCCTGCGCTGGGCCAAGCTGGATTCCATAGACAGTATCGTTCCCGTCTCCGCCGTCGATATCCACTAGGACTGGCAGTTGTGGATCAATGTATATCTGGTCGTCGCCACCTTGCGCGAATATTCGAACGGCGGACCAGTCGTGGACGGACCATGAACCAATCACCTCTTGGTTGCGGATCGCGATCAAGGCGTCGGACTGCGGCTCGAACTTGAGTTCAATGCGGTCGGCGCTATCCGAACCAACGATGGTCAGCTCTGCGTTTGGAACAACATCGTGGTGGAGATGGGCAAGCGCGAGCGCCAGCCTCGATTCAAGTCGTTCGAGATTCAAACGACGCTGTCGACGGTTCGACGATTGACGACTGCGTGGAATCAAAGAGAAAATTCTTCCAGCCCCTATTATCTTCGGCATTTTTCGGCCGTCAAGAAAAGGGCAGTCTACGTCAATGTCATAATCTCTTGCTTTTGGGGGGACGCCAAGTGCTGCGGAAACTGCTGGTCGCTATACTGTCGGCATCGTTATCAAAAACAGCTGCCGTTTCTCAGGTTAGGAAATCAAATGCCGTCGCGAATTCTAGTCGTTTTAATGCTAATCGCAGGGCCGGCCATAGCGCACGATACGTGGGTTGAGACGAATACGAACGTTGTGCGGACGGGCGATGCGGTGCATGTCGATCTTAAGCTGGGCAACCATGGCAATGAACACCGCGATTTCAAGCTTGCAGGCAAGGTCGATTTGAATGCCAGCACGCTTTGCGTCATCGGACCTGATGGCAAGAATCTGGATATCAAGCCGTCGCTTCTCGATGTTGGGTACGCTCCGAAGGAGGGATACTTCACCGCCAAGTTTTCCACTGCCAAACCGGGGATGTACCTGGTCGGACATACTCTGGATCAAGTCGTGTCTTATGCTCCAGTCCGATCATTAAAAAGCGCCAAGGCCTTCTTTGTTGCCAGTGACAGTCTTGATCGAATCGGACGTGACAATCCTGGGTTCGAGAAGCCCCTTGGCCACGCGCTTGAACTTGTTCCCGTTTCGAATCCTGTGACGCCCATGGGTCCGGGTCAGGCCTTCAAGGTTCAACTTCTATTCGAGGGCAAACCGCTGAGTGGCACCAAAATCTCGTTCGTGCCACGCGGAACAGAACTTTCTCAGGATTTTGATTCCGAATACGAACGGATGACGGATGCAGAAGGGATGGTCTCATACACTCCGACGACTGGCAATGTGTATTTGATTGTCGCTCATCATCAATTGCCGCGATCGGGTGCGAAGTTCGAAAGCACGAAATACTCGGCGACCATAATTTTGTTCGTGCCCGAAATCTGCTCGTGCTGCGCAGAATAATCTCGTGACGGTGAGGCTTGACTCACCGGAGTTTCTGCTCAGTGGGATGGTCCCCAAGCTGTGCTGCCGGCCCCGAGATGCCATCTTCAAGTTCGCTGGGATTGAGCGCTTCAATAAGTTGCTTGACTTTGATTTCGACTAGATCGCGCACGGCACGGAATTGGTCCGGTGTCATCTCCCTCGGATCGGGAATCTGCCAATCGATTCTCGTTTTGGCCCGCACCAACGGGCACTCATCGCCACATCCCATCGTCACGGCGACATCCACTTCACTCCCATTGAAGTCTTCCAAGCCCTTCGATCTATGCATTGTCAGGTCATAGCCTACTTCTTTCATGGCTTCGATGGCCCTCGGGTTCACACGTCCCGATGGTCGTGAACCAGCACTATGTGCTTCGATATTCCCGGTGCCGTGTATTCGCACGAACGCTTCGGCCATCTGACTTCGGTTCGAGTTCTCAACGCAGACGAAAAGAATCTTTTTCACGAGCACACCTCTTCCGGCTGCTCGCAGCGGCAACAGCCGGGCTGCTGCACGCATCGACAAACGAACACGCTAAGGCAGGCCCCAAGTATCGGTGCGGCCAGGTAGACCCACAGATGATCGAATCGCATCGAAACGAGTGCAGGAGCAAAGGATCGGGCTGGGTTCATTGAAGCCCCACTGATCGGCCCAGCGAACAGAGCCTCCAGTGCAATCACGGCGCCCACTGCAACGCCCGCAAGAACGCCTTTCTCCTTCGATCCAGATGACACGCTGAGGATCACGAACATCAGGATCAGCGTCAGGATGAATTCCAACACGAACGATTGGAACGAATCGCCAGCGGGAAACGTTGCTCCGAGAGTCGTGTGAGTCGGAAACATCAGCCGGAGCACCAAGCTCGCTAGTAACGCTCCAATTGTCTGACTCAACATAAAGGGGCCAACCCACCGTCTATCCAACCGGCGGGCCATAAAGAAACCGAGCGTAACCGCCGGATTCAAATGACAACCCGATACGTCGCCAAGAGCGTAAATCATCGCGAGGACGACCAACCCAAACGTCAAGGCAACGCCCACATGCGAAACCGCGCCACTGGTGACATCGTTGATGACGATCGCCCCGGTTCCGGCGAATACGAGTGCGCATGTCCCAAAGCACTCTGCCGCCAACTTCTTCATGTCCTGTTTCACCATACGCTGTCCAGGTCGGGCTTTGAATCGCCAGATTTGTTTGCAATATCATAGCGTCCTTTACAAACGGAGCTCGTCGCGATTACGAATCGAGGTGCTCTCAGTGGTGCTCTAGAACCCCGATGTGCCTCCAGAGGTCCCATCAAGCTCGCCGGGATTTGCAACGAGGCCGCTTAATTTGCAGTGAAGGGTTGGAACGCCCTTCGGATATCGGGACCGACGCTAGTCGCGACACGGGCTAGAGTTGAGGCCGCAAACGGAGACGCCGTGAGTGGTTCGGCCTAACGCCGATTAGACTGCTTGGTGCAATAAAAAATATCCCCAAGAGGATTCGAACCTCTAACCTTCGGCTTCGGAGGCCGACGCTCTATCCAGTTGAGCTATGGGGACGAAGTTGGACAATTTGCTGCGTGCAGAACCGTGGAAATTGCACGAGCGGCCAGGTCCGGTCGATTCCCAATCGAGCTGCAAACGACGGGGGCATTCTACACGATTGCTCGACGCTGCGAAATTCCCCGATTCGGCAAACGGGCCCGCCGCGTCACGAAAGTCGCTGCATGCCAACGTAACGACTTGCCAATCGGAACCCCCGGACAATCGGATTACTGTCGCGGCAACCGATCACGATCATCGGCCCGCTCGCCTGCGGCGGCAGATCCCCGCCATGGACTTCGACCTGAGCACCGGTAAAACGGGCTACGCGCTGCGACAAACGCGCGCCAGCCGCGAGATTCTCGCCGGGTGCGTGGATGCTGGCGACAGGCTGGCCGCGCTCCACCAGGATCAGTTCGTCGGCCCCGGACGCGAACCGCCCCACTGCCAGAAGCAGGCAGCAGGTGGCTATCCGTGGAATCCGAGATCGTGGACGGTCAATCATGGGAAGATTCTCCATCGTTCGACGGAGGAGGAACACGATCAAGGCGGTGTTTCCATTTCGTCCTGCAATCTGGCGATTTCCTTTTGCAGCGGGCGATAACCGTATTCGGTGACGACGGCAATGACGCCCTTGTAACTGGAATCCTCCGCCGACACCGTGGAGAGCGCGTTTAATCCATTGTAGAGTCCCTCGGCGGCGGCTTCGAGTTTAGCCAGTTGCGTTTTCGAGTCCCGGTTCGCCCGCGCGACGCCGGCGGCACGCACTGCCTGCATGGCGGTCATGTACTCCAACGCGAATTCGTATCGGCGAGCCAGGGTGTACAGCAGTCGCCTCCCGGAAGGGTCGGCGGCGTCGTGTGCCCGGTACATCTCGTTCATGGCGTTTAGATACAAATCGCTGACTTCCTGCCACCAGGCCGGTGCCGGCTCCGTTGCGGCATAGTGCTTCATCACCATGTTCGGTACGGGGAACGCGAAGCCGATATCGTGCTGATCAATCAGGTCGGTGGCCTTCTCAATCTGGTTCCAGCCGATGATCGACCGTTCGGAGATTCCTCCACCACCGGCATTCGGCCGCAACAGGTCTTCATAGGCTTGTTCCGGCGTGACCGAGTCATCGAAGGCGACTCGCGACAAATAGTGCACGGTCGGATCGAGATCGCCGGCGATCCAATAGCGCGTGGAATAGCCGGCCCATCCCGAGCTGCGCAGGCTCTTCGCCAGTTTTTCGAGGTGCCGGGTCGCCAGTTGCGGCAGAACGCCCACGTTGTCGTCCGCCAGTGTGAAAATCAGCGACGGATCGGCGACCAGCGGACGGGGTCGCTTCGTCCCAGGCAGCGTTTTCATCAGCTCCGTGTTGGCCGCCACTCGGCGGGCGGTATAGTCGACAAGATGCATACTGCCCGCGTCTTTTGGCAACAACTTGTCCAGATACGGGTAGAAGACCGGATCGACTTCGATCAGATACAACTCAACCGACGTGCCGTCGGGACGCTGCAACCGTTTCGGATCGCTCAACCAGGTCTGCAGAAAATCAAGCGACGTCACATTGCCGCGAACAGCTTTCACGCCGCGCTCGCCCGAGATCAACGTCGTGCGTTTGGCCGCCGCCTGTTCCAGATCCTTCAGGGAAACGGTCTTGCCGAGTCCCGTTCGGGCGCTCAACCGATTCCAGGCGGACTCGGTATGCTCATCCCATTCCGGGAATTCCGGCAGCGTGAGGTAGATCGCGTCCAGCGTCGGATAAGCAGTCAGATACGACCGCAACTGGGCCGTCGCGAGTTCCGCAAGCAACGCGTTGTCCGGCGCCTGTTTCGCGCCGGGGCCGACGGTGAGATTCTCGAGCTGGCGAATGACTTTGGCTTCCGGCAGCGCGGCGGCAAACTCTTTAGGGAACTCCAACGGTGAAAACGCCAACCCGACGGTCATTCCCAGGCGGTGCGATTCGTCGATGATGCCGCGCACCAGTTGCATCCCGGCCTGCGTCCGTTCCTCGTAGGTCTTCTTACCCGCCAGATCAGGGTTATAGAATTCTCTCGCTCCCTTGAAGATCGATCGGCCAGGGACGTCACCGTCGATCGGATAGCGATACCCAAACCAGAGCATCGCGGACTGTTTCTTGACGCCGCCGAATTCAAAGTGCGAGAACGGCTGCCAAGGGTAGACCGATAACAGCACGCGGTTGAACTTCTGTTTGGCGAGCTGCCGCAGCATCCGCTGGTGCTCGGCGAGCCCCCACGATTCCGGGCCGATCGGGAAATCGTTGATCGTGCGCCAACAGCGCGAGCGGAGATTTGGTTCCTGCGCGATATTCCAGCCCTCGATGTGGAACTTCGGCGCTTCGGCCGGATAGGCGTCACCGTGCAGCTGGTATCGGATGCCCCACTGATGTCCCAATTCGTAGACGGCCCACAACGTCGCCACCGGGCTGCCTCCGCCAACGACAAGTTGCGCGCCGCCCTTGCTATCGACCGTTCGGATGACAATTCCCTGATCACTGAGTGCCGGCCAACGGTCACCGACCAGGGCTTGCACCGACGGATTGGTCGCCGGCGAACCGATCAAGATCGCCATCTCCGACCCACCGCCCGCGGGCGATTTTGCGATGATATTGGCGCGCCTACCCCACAGCTTGTCGATCTGCCCCTGAAGCTCTTCCGCCGCAAGTTTTTCCAACGCCGGAGCATTGTCCGCGAGCACGATCGTGATCGGCGAGGCGGGTTGAGCGAGACCGATGGCGCTCCAGAGCATGCAATGCGACAAAGTAATTGCTGTCGTGATCCGCGAGCTGACCGTCATCGTGTGCCCTCCGGTTCGGCGATGCAGAGGAGTTTTTCCTTGGTGCGAAAATAGATCCGACCGTCGGCGATGGCAGGCGTGGCGATCAGGCTGTCCCCCAAATCGTTCTTCGCCAGGATTTCCAGCGTGCGGCCCTGCTTCAGCACGACCACAAATCCATTGTCACCGCTCACGTAAATCTTCCCGTCGCCGGCGACCGGGGACGCAAAATACTCGCCCAGGTTCTGCAATCGACGCGTGATCCAGTGTGTCTCGCCGGTCGCGGCGTCAAACGAGCTGCAAATGCCGCCCTTCTTGACGACAAACAGTTGATCCCCGACGACGAGCGAAGAGGAGATGTTCGATGGCGCTTTGTTCGTCAGATTCCAGACGACGTGCGTTTTGGTCACGTCTCCCCGGCCGCCCCCTTTGATCGCTTGAACGATACTTCCGCCGGCGGCCATGTTCGCGGGCGACTGGAAGGCGTGATCGAGTTCGTCGCCTTCGAGAAATCCATCCTTGTTCTTATCGGCCTTGGCGAATTTTTCGGCGAATTCCTTGGGCACTTCGCTGGGCGACAGCTTGCCGTCCTGGTTGGTGTCTTTCCATTCCAACAGCGCGAATTTCAGAATGCGTTCCGTGTCGCCGTAACTCTGCGCGGAAAGGTAAATGACACCGTCCCTGACCATCGGCGATGTCATGATCGTCCGCAGCAGCGTGTTGCAGGTCCATAGTTCCTCGCCGGTCGCCGGATCGTAGCCCTTCATCTTGCCGGTCCCAGCGACGACGATTTCCGTCCGTTCCGGTGTCTGGCAGATGACCGGTGTTGCGTAGCCGCCGAGCATCTCCGGGCGAGGAGTTTTCCATTGCACACTTCCTGTGCGCTTATCGATTGCGATCAGGTAGGAGCTCAAGTCGTCATCGCTGCAGAAGATCACCGAATCTTGATACAAGATTGGCGAGGCGGCTGCGCCCCAGTCCATCAGGTAATTGGGCACCTCCAAGGGTGCGCGCCAAAGTTCCTTCCCGGTTCGCGCGTCCAGTCCGAGAATCCCCAGCGTACTTAAATAGACGTAGACGCGGTCGGCATCCGCCGTTGGCGTCGACGAAGCTGGAACGTTGGGATGTACGATGGCGGGTAACGCGCCCGTTGCAAAGGACGTTTTCCAGTTCAGGCCGCCGGTCGCGGCATCGTGGCACAATACGGAAAATTCCTGGGGTCCGGTCATGGCCGTGCTGATCACTCGTCCCGCCACAACGATCGGCGAACTCACGCCTTCCCCCAACGTCGCTTCCCAGCGAAGCTTGTCGGTTGCGGAGAATTGGACCGGTAATGCTCGGCTGGTCGATACGCCGCTGCAGTTCGGACCACGGAACTGCGGCCAGTCTTCGGCACTGGCGACGATCGGCACCAGCAAGATCGGACAGCAGCACGCACCAAGGCGCAAAGCCACGGAGAGGAAACACAAAATCAATGTCGGTTTCATTCCATTCCCTCGAGGAAGGCAGGACCACGCGGATTTGAAACGCAGGCTATTATCCCAGGCGGCCCGCCAGGTTCAACGGCGTCCGCGACCGTAGTCGTAGGATGGGTCGTAGGACGGGCCTCCAGGCCCGTCTTTCGCGGGCCGTAGGACCGGGCCTCCTGGCCCGTCCAAAAGTGCGGATCGGCGTCGAAAAAATAGCTCCATGGGCCGGCCGGCGCGAGAGACGGGTCAGGAGACCCGTCCTACGGCATTATCGAGCCATTATTTTTGATCGGTACAATTTGCATGAGAAAATCTACCGGGCGTGGCATCTTGCTGATGCGGACGGTGGAGACGGCCAGGTTTTTGGAAAGAGCTGCGTGAAAGAAGGCATTTCGGCCCAACAACTTGGCGAATGGATGGACCGGTGGGCGGGTCCGCTACGGGCCTGGCTGCGTGGTCGGTGTGCCAGCCCTGACGACGTGGTGCAGGAGACCTTCTGCCGGTTGGTCCAACAGGCAGTAGTTCCTGAACGCGTTTCGGCCTGGCTGTTTCGGGTGGCGTCCAATCTGGCGAAGGACGAGGCACGTCGCGGTCAGCGGGTCGCCGTGCCTGAGGCGCCTGTTCGACTACGCGGCATTCACGGTCGGAGGCGGCGCCGGCGCGACGCTGACCAACATCAACGCGATCGAACTGGAGATCATCGCCAACAACAATGCGATGCAGGGCCAAGTCACGTTTTTCGCCGCGGTCGGCAGTTGAGATCGAGGCTGAGGCTTCCAGCCGCAGCAGGTTGTAAGGTGGGCCGTCATGGTGACTAACTGGGGCAGGATGCCCCAGTCACGGGGAAGGATGCCCAATTCACGGGGAACAACTGGGCTCGAATGCCCAAGCTACGAGGACGGACTGGGGCAGGATTCCCCAGCCACGGCGAAGGATGCCCCAGCTACGGGGATGGACTGGGGCAGGATGCTGCAGACACGGGGCTGGGTGCCTCCGTCACCAGCGACGCCTCCCATTCCCCGTTCCCAGCTTGGGTGGAGCACTTTAGAATCCATCAATTCGATTGCTCTCAAGGGTACCGATCATGAATTCACCTGCCTCCGCTGCTACGGCGAGAATCTTCAACTTTTCGCCCGGTCCGGCCGTACTTCCACTGCCGGTGTTGGAGAAGATTCAACGGGAAATGGTCTGCATGCCGGGCAAGGGCGTGTCGATCCTGGAGATGAGCCATCGCGATCAGGCATTCCTCGATATTCTGGCTGCGACGCAGGCCAGCCTGCGGGAACTGCTCGGCATACCCTCCCACTACAAGATACTGTTCCTGCAGGGCGGTTCGCGGATGCAGTTTTCGATGGTGCCGATGAACCTGTTGCGCGGCAGCGGAAAGACGGCCGAGTACATCTTGACCGGATCCTGGGGGAAGAATGCGATCAAGGAAGCGGTGAAGGAAGGTCCGACAAAAGTTATCTGGGATGGCAAGGCGGACAATTACAGCCGCTTGCCGCGTGCCGATGAATACCAATCCAGTGATGCTGCCGCTTATCTGCATTTCACGTCCAACGAGACGATCGAGGGCGTGCAGTTCCTGGACGAACCGGCGGCGGGCGCCGCGCCGCTGGTCTGCGATGCTTCGAGCGATTTCCTTTGCCGGCCGCTGCCGATTGAACGGTACGGGCTGATCTATGCCTGTGCTCAAAAGAATGCCGGTCCGGCGGGAGTCACCGTCGTCATTGTCCGCGACGACTTGCTTGCCCCCTCCCAGGATATTTTGCCGGGCTACCTGAGTTATCGCGGGCACGCCGACGAAGACTCGCTTTGGAACACACCAAACACATTTGGCATCTATGTCGTCGGCCTCGTCGCCCGCTGGCTGCTCGACGATGTGGGCGGACTCGACAACATGCTGCGACGCAATCGGGACAAGGCAAACCGCATTTACGAACTCCTGGACGAATCGCCCGATTTCTATCAGGGGCATGCCCAGCGTGAATCGCGGTCGCTGATGAACGTCACATTCCGATTGCCGACGGCGGAAATTGAAAAGGCGTTTCTGTCCGAGGCCGAGCGCCGCGGGTTGCGCAGTCTGAAAGGACACCGGAGCGTGGGCGGCATACGAGCGTCGATTTATAACGCGATGCCGCTGGAGGGAATCGAAGCACTGCGAACATTTCTGCGCGAATTCCGCGACAGTTACCGCAAATGACCGTCTCAGAGAGAATTAGATCCATCATGAATCGTCCGGCATCGAGAATTATCGTACTAGACACCATCTCTCCCGAGGGCCTGGCGCTGCTCGACGCCGCCGGCAGCGCGATCAGCTACGAAGTTCGCACCGGGTTAAAGGGCGCGGAGTTGCGTGGGGCGCTGGCCGAGTTTGATGGAGCGATCTGTCGCAGCGGCGTGAAAATCACGGCCGAAGCGCTGGAGGGAAACCGCCGCTTGCGGGCGATCGTGCGGGCCGGCGTGGGAACCGACAATATCGACAAGAATGCCGCCACGCGACTCGGAATCGTGGTGATGAACACGCCGACCGGCAATACGCTCAGTACCGCCGAACATGCCTTCGCGCTGTTGCTTGCCTTGTCGCGCAACGTCGCGGCCGCGCATCAGAGCCTGGCGCAAGGGAAATGGGAACGCAATGCCTACATGGGGTCGCAGCTGGCCGACAAGACTCTGGGCATCGTCGGGCTGGGAAGGATCGGCCAGGAAGTCGCCAAACGCGCGGTGGCGTTCCAGATGCGCGTCATCGGTTTCGATCCGTTCCTGTCGGCGGAACAGGCCGCCAAGCTGGGAATCGAGCGGGTGGAAACCGTGGCCGAAATGCTGCCGCGGATCGATTACCTCACGGTTCACACGCCGTTGACCGCCGAAACAAAGCACCTCATCTCGACCAAGGAATTGGAGCTGTTGCGCCCGGGCGTCCGGCTGATCAATTGCGCGCGGGGCGGCATCTACGATGAAGCGGCTCTGGCGCAGGGATTACGGAGCGGCAAGCTGGCTGGAGTCGCATTGGATGTTTTCGAAACCGAGCCGTGCACCAACAGCCCCTTGTTCGCCATGAAGAATGTGCTTTGCACGCCGCATCTCGGTGCCAGCACGGAGGAAGCACAGACCCAGGTCGCGGTGGAAGCGGTGCATCTGCTGTTGAATTTTCTGCGTACCGGTGAGGTCCGCCACGCGGTGAATATGGCGTCGATCGATCCGAAGACGCTGGAGACGATGCGCGGCTTCCTGAATGTCGCCTACCGGCTTGGTCGTGTCCTGTCGCAATGGCACGACGGCGGAGCGTCGGGCTGCAACCTCCACTACCGCGGCGAGGTCACCCGGAAAGACACGCGGCTGTTGACCGCCGCATTCTGCGCGGGATTGCTGGAAGGCGCGATGGACGACGAGGTCAACATCGTGAATTCGGAAGTGTTGCTGCGCGAACGGGGAATCCAGCTCCGCGAAGAATCGAGAACCGATCTGGGCGCGTTCAGCTCCTCCATTACCGCCGAACTGCTCTGCAACGGCAAAACCTTTACGGCCGGCGGAACACTGTTTGGCCAGGACATGCCCCGGCTGATTCGACTGGGCCAATACCGATTGGAAGCGTATCTCGACGGCTACCTGTTCCTGTTCACGCATCGTGATGTACCCGGGATCATCGGCAGCGTGGGCACGATCTTCGGCCGCCACCAGGTGAATATCGGGCAGATGTCGGTCGGTCGCGCCGGTTCCGCTCCGGGCGGCCAGGCGATCGGCGTGATGAATCTCGACAGCCCTCCACCACAGTCGGCGTTGGATGAGTTGACCCGCAATCCCGATATTACTTCCGCGCGCGTGATTGCCTTGCCGGCCGCCGATCAGCTTCCGGCCTGGCTGCAGGCGTAGATCGGCTGCGGCCGTGAACGATTTTCAACACCCCTCGCCGTTATCAACGTTGCCGCCTGAGCGGCCGCTCGAACGGCTGCTCGATTCATCGTGCGGAGCGCTGCGTGGCGTCGGAAGACTGCTTTGCAACACGGTGGGACGGGGCCAGTTTGCCATCGCATTCGCGGAAGCGAATCCGGGCACGCAGGTGACTTGTTTTCTGCGCGATCTGTACGACTGGCAGCAGTGCGCTCCTGCGCAGGCGCCGGGGCTGGAATGGTGCTGCCAGTCGGACGTACCGCCGGGTCCGTTCGACGCGGTGGCGTTCGCCTTTGGCCAGCACGGCGAGGCGGAATGGACGCGTGAGATGCTGCAAGCCGGCTACGCGGCGCTGCGGGATCAAGGAAAAATGGTTGTCGTCAGCGACAATCGTAACGATCGCTGGCTGCTGGCACAAATGCAACTGCTGTTTTCGCGCGTCGAGCGCAGTGTCGCGGAGCAAGGGGTCAGCTACCAGGGCTGCAAGACGAGCGATCACGTTCCGCGCATCCGGTCATTCACGGCGGAGTTCGTCTTTCGCGATGGCGATCGGCTGTTGCGAGTGCGAACAAGGCCAGGCGTATTCAGCCATCGTCGGATCGATCCCGGAGCAAGGGCATTGCTGCGCGTGATGCGAGTCGAGTCGGGCATGCGGGTGCTCGACCTTGGCTGCGGTTCCGGAGTCATCAGCCTGGCCGCCGCCTCCCGTGCCACTCATCCGCTCGGCGAATCAGGTCCTGCGCAACCCACTTCTACCGAGCTGGCGACTCGCTCGCGTACACAAGTGCTGGCATTGGACTCGAACCCGCGGGCCGTGGAGTGCTTGGAGTGGAGCGCAAAACAGAACCAGATCGACTGCATCACGGTACGGCTCGACTGCGACGGATCGGCGATCGCCGCGCCGCCCGCCGGAGCCTGGTATGGGCCAGGACGCTTCGATCTGGTCGCCGTCAATCCGCCGTACTATTCCCATTTCCGCATCGCGGACCGCATGTTGCGGACGGCGGAGTTGGCATTGCGAGCCGATGGAGAACTGCTGGTGGTTACCAAGTCACCGGAGTGGTACCTGGAGCGGTTGGCAGACTCGTTCCGCGAAATCACCTTCGAGCCGGTAAAAAACTACATGGTCGTGCGGGCCTGGCGCCTTGGTTCGCGCGGCGAACCGGGACATGCAGCCCAACCGCCAATCTAATTGGACAGCGCCACGTTGCAGCGAATTCTCCAGTTCTTCCTGCCCCGAAGGGCAACGCTGTGGGCCTGCCGAGACCGCAGCACACCAACGCCGGTTCGATCGCCACGATTCCTCGCTGTTTCCGTTTCGGTCTCGGCGACGTCGGTTGGTGCCGATGGGCCGGTGCGCTCGACCGAGGAACTCGGATCGGTACCCGTTGTACCCAGGGTAGCCGGACTACCGGCAACCCTGGGCTACGCTGAACATCCCCTTCGGGGAACGGGGCACTTCTTCGCCGCTCCGCAACGCGCTACTCTTGGGCTACTCTTGGCACTCCGACTCCCGCAGCCGATTCAGAACCTGCTCGGGGCTGGCGGTGCCGGTGACGCCGATCTGCTGGACGGTGATCGACGCAACCAGATTACCGACGCAGGCCGCTTCGATCGGATCCGCGCCTGCGATCAGTGATGCCACGATACCGCTGGTGGCGCTGTCGCCAGCTCCCACAATATCAATCGGCCCCTGGACTCGAATTCCCGGCACCGATTCGATCGACTTCGCCGGACGGGCCACGGCGATACCATCCTCCCCTTCGGTGCAAAAGGCGGTTACGCGATTACGGTTCGCAAGCAACTCGACCGCCTGCCGCGCCACCCAGGTCTGATCACTGGACATGCCCAGCGCCTTGGAAAATTCGGTGCGGTTACCTTTCAGGCAGCCGAAGCAAAATTTTCCCAGATGGGCACGGCTGTCGATCAGCATCAGTTTCTTGGGATCCTGCCGGGACAACTTGCGCAAGTGGTCTCGAACCGTCGCGTTGACGACACCCCAGTTCGTTTCGTTGATCTGATCCAGAACGATCAGTCCGTCCGCGCGCTGCCAGACGTCGGTCACACTTTCACAGACCCGTTTCGTCGCGTCCTCCGACATTGGTGCACGCGTGCGCACATCCAGTCGGTTCAACTCCGCGCAGCTGCCGTTCTCGCCGCGCCGCAGCGGCTTGGTGTAGGTCGGCGTCAAGCGGTTCTCGTCGCTGATCACGTGCGCCGGATCGACAGGCATCGACGCCAGCGCGCGCCGCAAGTCGAATCCATGCCCATCATCGCCGATCAACGTGACGGGGACGAGCGTTCCGACGCCCAGCGCGGCGAGGTTGTTCATGACCGTTCCCAGAGCGCCCGGGAAATTGCGAACGCGGGTGATCTGGTACGCTTCCAGTCCGGTTTCGATCGAGAGTTCATGGACGTCGGACTCGAGATCCAGGTACCGATCGAGGAACAGATCGCCGACCAGACCGATGGTCTGTTGGGGAAAACTCTCCAGCCAGGACTGCAGTCGTTCGACGGTTATCATGCTTCGGGAGGTGGGCGAAAGAGATTGGATCGGGCCTTGGACACTAATTGTCGCAATTCAGCGATGCTGGTCAGTTTTTTCCATTGTTCGCGGGCGATTTCGGCGAGTCCTTCCGGGGGCGTGCGCATTTCCTGTTTGAAATATTGCTGGAAGACGCTCCCGATCCAGCGCGTCACCAGGGCCTGAACGATGCCTTGCAGCACACCGCCGGCGATTGTCCCGGCGCCCGGGATCGTCTTGAGCATCTGGGCGACGGCGGTGGAGAGTGCCGGTGTCGCCGCGCTGACGCCGAGAATCGCGATCAGGTTCTTTCCGAGTTGTCCGAGCAATCGCGTGGCGACTTCCATATCGACTTCCTGCCGATACGCGCGGGCCAGTTCCACAACCATGCGGACGGTGATCGCGCTTCCGGCGAGCAGGTCAAGCACCGGAGTTGGACTCAGCGCCGCCGCACCGCCGGCGGCCCAGGTGTGCGACTCGATGATACTCGATGCACGCGCGTCGAGTGCCTCTTGCAACCGCTCCCGCGCCTCCGTGACCAGCCCCCGCGACTGCAGCAGCAGGTTGGCGAGCAGCAGGTCATGTCCGTCCCGCTGAATCACCTGCATCATGCGTCGCGCCAGCGGTTCGATGTCGGGCGACTGCTCGACCTCTTCGGACGATTGCGAGCCGTCGGCCGACATTCGCACGCGTTCTCGTTTCACCGATCGGGACTGCACGGCGATCACGTCGTCGGCCCGCACCAATCCACGCAATTGATCACGAATCTGACCTAACAGTTTTTCGCGGTCGGTCGGAGCGAACCAATCGAGCTTGTTCAGGCAGACCAGCACGCGCTTTTCCATGCGCACCAGGGACCGAAGCAGGTCGACTTCCCCATCGCGCAACGGGCCGTCGACAACCAGCAGTACGATATCCGCGTCGCGGGCTGACTCGGCCGCGATTTCCCCGTGCCGGGCTCCATCGACCTCTCCCAGTCCGGGCGTATCGACCAGCATGACGCGATCGGACCCGGCCCAGGGAATCTCGTTACGATCGACCGTGGTGCCGCCCTGAATTTCGGTCTGGAACACTTCCTGGCCGGCCAGCGCGTTGAGCAGCGATGACTTGCCGCTGGAGATCGTGCCGAAGGCCACGATTTCCAGAATATGGTTTTCGCGTTTCCGCGCGAACCGATCGAGCAGCGGCTGCAGCTGCAGTTTCAACTCGGGAGTCACGGCGGGGTCGCCACGCAGGTCCTCCACCGAGGCCAGATTGGCATCCATTTCGCGCTGCCGTTCGGCGGCGGAAAGTTCGCGCGGGTCTTTTGCCCGAAGTTCTCGCCGCTGCGCCTTGCGTCGAGTCGCGATCCAGATCTTCCAGACGACGTAACCCGAACTGCCGAATAACAGCAGGCCACCGCTGCCGACGATCGCGAAGTAGGCGATCACCCAGCCTCGGCCCCAAGTCGAGATCTTCTCGTACTGACTGACCAGTTGTGGCGGGACGTAGATCAGCGCGGCGCCCAGCAGAGCCAGGACCACGACAAACATCATGCCGGAAATCGCCTTCTGCCGTACCATGCTGGATGGCTCGAACGATGACGTTGAAAGATGCCGTTATGCGATGCTTGTGACCAAGGTTCTCGAACAATCACGTGGAAACGTTCTGTGGAAAATCAACGATCGCCACCCGATTCGGCTCGGCGCACGGTTAACAGAAGATCGGTTGCGTCCATCTGCACGTCCTTGGCGACGTCCGCCGAGGAGAGTTTTTCGATCGAAGACAGTAATCCCGGCGGCAGGTCATGACGCACTTCCCAGAAGCGGGCTGTCGCGCGGATCGCATTCTTCAACACGCGAATCCGCTTCCGCGTCTTTTCCCCTTCGTTGGTCTCGTCCCGCGTCACCGCTGGATTGTCGGGGTCGAGCATATCGATCAAACCGTCAATGGCCCGTGGATCACCATGCCGCGCCAGTCCCAGGGCGGCATTGAACCGCACGTTTGCGTACCCGTCGTCGAGAAGTTCGCTCAAACGCCCGAGCGACTCCTCGTCGCCCAGCACCCCCATCGCAAACGCCGCACTGGAACGAAGCTGATCGTATTTCGGCCGCTCGTCCGGATTATCCGAACGCGAACGGGAAGCGTCGAGCAACACCGCGCGCACCGCATTTCGCTGCGCCACGCGTTCCGCACCAACATTGCTCAAATGCACGGTCAGTGCCTCCACTGCCGCCGTCCGTACCCGCAGATCGACCGACGATTTCTGGGTTCGAACCGCTTCCACCAGTGTCGGCACCACCTGCCCGACGCGAAACTGTCCCAGAACTCCACAGAGAAACTCGCGCAACTTTACCTTCGCTTCATCCTGCAGACCGGCCGCCAGTTCGGCATCCAGAAATGTACAGAGGTCGCCCGCAAGCTCCTCGTCATCCTTGATCGCGTCCGCGTCAGAATTCCGCAGCAGATTCGCCAGCTCAAACGCCTTTTGCCAGCTGGCGTCATTGTTCTTGCGAATCTCCGCGACGAGCGCCCGCGGATTGCTGCCGGCGTGGGCGATCCAACTGAACATCAACCAGACGCCGACGATCAGCGATACAATCACCAGCGGAATAAAGAACAACTGCACCACGAAGCCAGCGCTGGGCGGTTCCACCGGCGGCAGTGCGTCGTTCGCCAACCGAACGCGCGCGTCGGATGCGTCGAAACCGGCGGAATTCGGCGTGCTCGACAGATGGCTCGACCGATCGTTGGGCGGTCGATTCGACGGTACCTGCGACGAATCGAATGACGGCGACGGCGGTAAGGAAGGCGACATGAGTCTCCCTGGGGATTCTGGGCGAAGTGCTTACAGTGTAAGATCGACCCGACGGATACAAAAGGGGGACGACGGCCGCCTCGGAACACTCCATGAAACGCCTGGAACTGACTTTGCCCACGCTCGCCGAGAATTTGGCGCTGGACGAAGCGCTGCTGGAGGAGTCGGAGTCGACGGGCGATGACTCCGGTTGGTTGCGGCTATGGGAATATGGACAGCAGGCGGTCGTGCTCGGCCGGTCTTCAATCGCTGCGATCGAGGTGGAGGTCGAGGACTGCCGGACGGCAGGCATCGAACTGGGCCGCCGTTGCAGCGGCGGCGCGACGGTGTTGATCGGCCCAGGCTGCCTGATGTACTCGCTGGTCCTGCCCCATGCGACAACCGGCGGATTGGACGTCGATCGAATGCACTGCCAAGTGCTGGGCACGATGCAACGCGGATTGCAGCGCTTGCAACCTGGTGTGAGCTGTGCGGGCACGAGCGACCTGGCGATCGGGGGTCGAAAATTTTCTGGCAACAGCCTGCGCGTGAAGCGATCGCATTTTCTTTACCACGGAACGGTTCTGTACGATCTGTCGCCGCGGGACGTGGCGCGCTTTTTGCGCCATGCGCCGCGACAACCCGCCTACCGGGCCGGTCGCGATCACGCATCGTTCGTGGACAACTTCCCCGCGCGCCGCGAGGAGCTTGCTCAGGCAATCGTTGACGCCTGGAACGCGCACGACGTCAGCAGTGATTGGCCGCGCAGCCGCACCGCGCAATTGGTCGCCGATCGCTACGCGCACCATGCTTGGACGTTTGCGCGCTGAGTTTTGGCCTCGACGGACCCTTAGGGCAACGTCGAGGCCACACCACACGATCGCCGCGAGCACCTCAGACCAGTCCCCACTTCTTACGCAGGAACCATTCGATCGAGAGAATCGACGTGAAGATGACGAGTACCAGCCAGGCGTCGAGCGGCGTGTCGGCAAGTTGCCACTTGGATTCCACTTCCACGTCAAACCGTTCGGGCCGATTTCCGAGTTGTTCCAACAGTGCCGCAAGTTGTTCCGGTGCGATCGGTCCGCCGCCGTGTTCCTGGGTCAGTAGGGCCAGTCGGGTCATCTGGTCGTGATCGGCGGCGGCGACCGACAGTTCGAGGTCCTGGTCGACAACCATGAACTCCGCTCGTGCGGTTCCCAGTTCCTTGCCTTCACGGCTGGCGGTCAACTGGATGGTGTAGTCGCCGGGTTGTGTCAGCGGGTCGATCAGCCCCAGTCCATGGTCGCCTTCGCGGGCCACCTGGATCGCAATGCGTTTGCCATCGGGCGTGAGCAGTGTCGCCTGGTAGCTTGCGTCGGCGATCACGTCGCCGGCCGCGGTGCGAGCGGCAGCCTGGAACGCGACGCGGACACCTGGCGGGTAGCGGCGACGTTCGAGTTTCAAGGAGACGTCGTCTTGCGTCAGGTCTTCACGGCGAACCAGCCAGAGCACAGCCTGTCGCCAGAATTTCTTGTGTTCCGCCTGGCGTCCGTGCAGCCACCAGCGCCAGGTCGAATCGCCGGCGAAGGCCAGCACGCGGCCGTTACCGTATTCGCCGGAGACCAGCAGTGGCGTCGACCCATTACCGCGGGCGAGCACCTGCACGCCGGCTCCATCCTTGATCCCGGAAAATTTGTTGGCACCGGGCAGCGGCGGGAGGCTGGCCCAAACCGCCGCGTTGTTCTCGCCGGCGGCAAGTCGAGTGATCGAATGGTCGCGCGACGGCAGCATCGTGATCGGTCCCGGCAGGTGCAGATCATTCCGGACCGACTCGCCGAAATTCTGCCGTTCCAGCCGCGACATGGCAATTGGCAACGGATCGGCCAACGGAGTGTTCCCGTAACCGCCCGGTCCAAAGCTGTGGTATCCGCCGAGCATCATCAGACCCTTTCCCTGATCAACTTCCTCGACCAGTCGGGCCAGACCGCGTTCGCCCAGCGCCATGGAGTCGAGGTCGCCGAGGATATAGGCGTCGTACTTCGAGCCGGCGAGGGTGGTCGCCAGGTCAACCGGCCAGCGTTCGCGCTGCCGCGCGTCAATCCACTGGAAGTCGAGTTCGATGTCCGGCGAGGCGTCGAGCGACTGCCGCAGGAACGATTGTTCCGGTCGCGGATCACCTTCCAGGTAGAGCACGCGCAAACCGCCGTCGAGCACGGTGAGAAAGGCGCTTTGGCGGTTGTTCTGGGCTACCAGTTCCCCCGGCTGCGGCGCCACGCTGACCGTGAGCTTGTACTGGCCCGGCTTGGTGGGCGCGAATGGAAAGGCGACGTCGATCAACTGCCCATCCTCACGCGCGGTTACCGTCCGGCTGCCTGCGACTTCCCGTCCGCCACTCGCGTCTTCCAGCAGCAATTGCAGAGGCAGTTCCTGGTTCACGTAACCGCGGACCCGAACCGAGGCGCGAATCGAAATTTCGTTTTTGACAAACACGGTGTAATGATCGGCGATGCCATCGACGGCCACGTCGCGGGCCTGGACGGCGTCGCCTGACGGACCAAACGCAATCGTGTACAGCGGATAACCTTGCCGCGCGAGTTCCCGCGCCGCCTCATAGACTTCGACGCGCGGTTCCACGGCGGTTTGCGTGCCGTCACCCAGAACAATGACGGCGGCCAGCCTGCGGCCCAGTTCCTGGCCGACTGCCTCGGCCAGCGTCGTGCCCAGATCGGTCTGTTGCCCTTCTGGCCGATCCGGAAGCTGCGGGATCGAACCGTTCGAGTTCAGGCGATGCAGTTCGGCATCGTAACTGTAGAGTTTGAGGTCGAATTGTTTGGACAGTTGGGCCAGGAGGGACGCGCTTGCCGACAGCAGTTCTTTTTGCGCATCCCAGCGCGAACGACCGCCCGATCCGTTCGGCAGTTGCATGCTGCGACTGGAATCGATCAGTACCAACAGCGATGCGGTCTGCGGTCGGCTGCTGGAACTCACGCGCGTGGGACGCAGCATCGCCAGCAGCACCAGGCCGATCAGCGCCAACCGCAGGCTGACGAGCGTCCAGCGGCGCCGGGGGTCGATCCGAGCGAAATTTGGCGACACGGCCAGCAACGCCAGCAGCACCCCCGCCGCGACCGCGACGACGAGGTAGCTCTCGAAAATGGGATTTAACGACCAGGTGGTCATACCGCGTCAGGCTCCGGAAGCGATGCGAGTGACAACCCGGCCTGGGAAACGACGGTCGCTTCCTGACGACGGTAAAAGCGGTTCGACAGCAGTTGTTCGATCGCGAGGAAGACCGCCAGCCCGATCAACAGGAAGGAATAGAATTCGCGACCGACTCGAGATTCACCGATCCCGCGCGTCACCTCGTCGCGGCTCGTCGCGAACTGGTAACGCTTGGCGCCCAACACGTTGTCCAGCGTCGCGCGGGGCATGCGCAGCAGGTCGCCCGCCGTCGCGGGTGCATTGACCGAAAATCCCCGCAAGATCGGCTCGCCTCGAAATCCCTTCAGTCGGTACTGTCCGGCAATTTCGGTGAAACGAACGCTCAGCCGACGGTCCCGAGCCACCACGTCCTGGGTCTCGCCAGTCGGTCCGAACAGCTGAAAGCGATCGGGATCACGCTCGGGCGACAGGGGAATCACCGCGGTCTCTCCGCTGAGATAATTCAGTTTGGAATCGCCGCTGGAGACAATGAAGCGAGCGATCTGGTCGAGCAGCACGACGGTTGGCCAGGCGTCTTCGGCGGTAAAAAGTTCGTTCCAGGCAGTGCGCCCGATCGGCTCGGCGGGTTCCGACACCGGAGTGGTCATCACGATCACGCGCCCTTTCCCCAGTAACCGTTCGACGATCGCCGGTCGATTGTTACTGTAAGAGGCGACGACGCGGCTGTCGTCGGCGACCGGATCGAGAATCCAATGGCGATAGACCGGCATCTGGTTCCAGGGCGCCGAGGCGTTGCGAAACGCGGCGAGCAACGGGTGATCGAATCGCTCCGGTGCCAGGAACAGATCGGAGGAAGTGCTGCGCCATTCTCGAGCCAGGCGTCCACCGATGACCGCCTGCGCGAGCGTTTCGTTAAACGAGGTTACGGGGTGGGCACGGGAGCCGAGGAATATCGCCAGGCCTCCCCCGGCTTGCGCGTACTGTTCCAACTGTCTCCATTCGCTGGGAGTCAGCGGGGCCGGGTCGAGCAGCACGACGGCCGCGAATTCCGCCAGGATCGTGTTTCCCAGCTCCGCCTGCCGGACCGGCCGGCATTCGAACAGCGATCGGCCCAGTTGCTGCCATTCCGCCGGCGCAACAGCTTCCATAAAAAAGGAGTTCAGCACGCCGTCAGGCGCCACGACCAGGATGGGCCAGGCCGGTTTGACTTCCACCGTAAAGAAACGGACGTCGTCGGCTTCCAGGCCGTCCTGCCCGAGGATCCGCAGCGCCGCGTGGCGCGTGCCGAGTTCCAGACCGCGCAGTCGGAACTCGACGCGCTGCGAGCCGGTCGCGCTGAATTCGCAGACCTGCTGTCCGCGCACTCGACTGTTCGGCAGGAGCATTTTGCCGTCCTGGATGATCGGTCGCGTGGCGTCCGGTTCCTCGACGCGCAGTTCCACGTTTCGGCTTCCTCCCGATCCAACGTGAGCGATCTCGGCCTGCACGATCAGTTCGCCGCCGCGAGGCAGGAGTTCGGTCGAGAGGCTCAGATCGCGGACGCCGAAGTTGCTGGGATCGTCGTTGCCCAGGTCGATCACCGACAGGAACAGGTCGGGCGCGTCACCCAGCAGATTCGTCAGCGGGCGAGCGTCAGCCTCCCAGGCGGCAGACGCCAGATCGGTCAACACGTAGATTTCCTTGCGCGACTTGCCGCTGGATTGGACCAGTCGGATCGCATCTTCCAGCCGGCGGGTCATGGGGCCGGCGGCGCCCGAGGTTTCCAGGCGGTCGATCGCCTTGACGGCGGCGGCCCGATCGACGGCGAACGCGGCGGGCGCGGGTCGGGCATCGAGCAGCGCGATATCACTGCCTTCGGGCAACTGCCGCGCGATCCAGTGCGCGAATTCCCGTGCCGCTTCAAGCCGCGACTGATTGGCGTTGCGATAAGCCATGCGCGGCGCGGTGTCGACCACAATTGCCGCGGCAACCGGCGCCTCCTGGTCGCCAACCAGCCCGCCAGGACTGTTGGCCAGGGTGGGGACCAGAATCGACAGCGTACCCAGGCTGGTAATCACAGCCAGCCCTGCCAGCGTCCCGATCAGCATCCTGCCACGACGCCAAACCACCGCCATGATCGTCAGTGCAATCGCCAGCAGCGCCATCGAACCGGCCGCCGACGCCAGAAGCCAGTTACCGAAAACCGTCGACGCCGTGCTGGGCCGGGCCAGGGCCAGCGCCACACAGGCCAGCGCCAGGCAACGCAAGAGCAGTAAGATCCAATGCCGAAGCTGCAACGTTCGCTTGTTCGAATCGCGACGCGCTTTGAGAAAGCGGATCGCCGGGAAGACGAGCTGCTTGGGCTGCTGCCGCATCGTCAAGTGCAGCACGATCGGTATCGCGGCCAGCGCCATACCCAGCAACAGTGATCCGTTGACAAATGACACGCTGCTACCCTCGCGCCCGACGGCTTACCAGGTACTTGGTGAGCGCTTTATCGAACTGCATGCTGGTGTCGAGCGGCACGTAGTCGATGCCCGACTGAAAACACTCGCGACGGTAAAACTCCCGGAACGCCTCCACCTCCGCCTGGTAACTTTGCCGTTCCTGCGACGCGTCCACTTCCATGCGCTCGTGCGTCTCCGGATCCTCGAATTCCACGGCCCCTGAAAACGGAAAACTCACTTCCGCTTCGTCGAGAATATGAAACAGGATCACATCATGGCCGCGGTGACGCAGCCGATGCAGCGACTGCACGACCGGTTCCCGATCGGTGAGCAGGTCGGAAAACAGCATCACCAGGCTGCGATGGCGAAGCATGGCCTGCAATTGCTGCAGGCTCTTGGCCACGTCGGTTTCGCCGGTAGGTCTGGAACGCGCAAGGTGCGACAGTAACGTCCCGAGCTGGCTGCGTTTGGATTTCGGCGCAAGGCAGTCGCGCAGGCGGGTGTCGAATGTGACCAGTCCGACCGGATCCTGCTGATGCACCATCAGGTAGGCCAGCGCCGCGGCGAGGCAGATCGCGTAGTCGAATTTAGTCAGCTCCTGCCGGTAGGAGTAGCCCATCGACTGGCTGAGATCCATCGCCAGATATCCGGTGATATTGGTCTCGGCCTCGAACTTCTTGACGTAGTACTTGTCGGTTTTCGCATAGACCAGCCAGTCAATATCCTTGGGGTCGTCGCCGGCGGTATAGCGGCGGTGTTCGCTGAACTCGACGGAGAAACCCTGGAACGGGCTGGCATGCAGTCCCTGCAGGAAACCTTTG
Source organism: Planctomycetota bacterium (assembly GCA_016872775.1). Classification (GTDB taxonomy): domain Bacteria; phylum Planctomycetota; class Planctomycetia; order Pirellulales; family Pirellulaceae; genus VGZA01. The sequence continues at coordinate 25,684 of VGZA01000044.1, forward strand.
ACGACGAATTGGGCGCGCAGGTCCAGCCGCTTGATCTGATTGATGACTTGCGGCTTGAGGTATTTTTCGACGGCGGCCATGCGAAAAGTCTGCGGTTGCCAGAGCGGGTCGACGCGACGTTATCCTCGCGGGCTTGGTGGCGGTGGCGGCACGGGCACGGAACCGGCGGTCGACAGTTTGGGGATTTCAGGTTCGGGAATCTCTTTCACCAACCGCTGAATAATGTCCTCGGTGGTCATGCCTTCGGCCTGAGCCTGGAAGTTGGTACTGATGCGGTGGCGGAGTACAGGAACAGCGATACGGCGGATGTCATCGACGGCGACCGAGAACCGTCCGTCCATCGCCGCCAATGCTTTGCCGCCGTTGATCAGGAACTGGCCGGCGCGTGGGCCGGCGCCCCAATCGACCAATTCGCTGATATACGCCGGAGCACTGGGATCTTTGGGGCGGGTGGCACGGACCAGCCGGGCCGCATACTTCACAATATATTCGCTGACCGCCACCGAACCGACCAGTTTCTGCAGGTTCACGATCGCTCGAGAGGAAAGGACTTTGTGCACTTCGGCTTTCTCGTTCCGCGCCGTCAAGGACAGAATCCGTTCCTCCTCGTCCGCGGACGGATAGCCGACCTTGATGTTGAACATGAACCGGTCAAGTTGCGCTTCGGGAAGCGGATAGGTCCCTTCCTGCTCGATGGGATTCTGCGTGGCGATCGTGAAGAACGGATCGGGGAGGTCGTACGTTTGCCGGCCGACGGTGACCTGCCGTTCCTGCATCGCCTGCAGCAGTGCGGCCTGGGTCTTGGGGGGAGTGCGGTTAATTTCGTCCGCCAGCAGAATATTGGTGAAGATCGGCCCTTCCACGAAGCGGAACTCGCGCTTGCCGCCCGCATCCTCGTCGAGAACATTGGTACCGGTGATATCGGACGGCATCAGGTCGGGGGTGAACTGGATGCGTTTGAACCCCACGTCGAGAATTCGGGCCAGGGTGCTGACCATCAAGGTCTTGGCGAGTCCGGGGACGCCTTCAAGCAGGCAATGTCCGCGGGTGAAAATCGCGGCGAATAACTGCTCGATTACGTCGGCCTGACCGACAATGACTTTCTGGAGTTCCTGCTGCATCACCTGCCGATGCTGACTGAATTCCTGCAGGATCTCCCCCAAACTGCGTTGTTTTCCGGTCGCCACGATGACTCCTGTGCTGTAGCGGATCTGCAATGGGCGGGCGCGGCTGCGCGGACAAGCGGCGGTCCCCGCAGGCGATTCTATAAGTCGGGCCGTGTACGGGCAATGATTCGGTGGGGCGGCAATTCATTCGGTTGCCGTCGGGTCCAGGGAATCCTACGATATTTATTGTTCCGGCTGGGTTGTCACCGCGATGGCAAACGGGGTCGCGCCGGAATTGGCGGCCCGGTTTGAAGGACGCGATGTATGGTTCGTTGGATCATTCTGCCGATTCTTGCGTTGCTGCCGGTCGTATCGATAGCGCGGCCGGCTCGCGGCGAAATAACCGCCGATCAGGTCCGCGAAATGATCGACGGCGCCAGAAAGTACTTGAAGGGCAGTCAATCCCGCGTCGATGGCGGCTGGGCCGAATATCCAGCCCAGCCCGGCGGTAAGACGGCGCTGGTTGTACTGGCCTTGCTCAGCGCGGGCGAAGATCCCAAGAGCGAACCGATCCAGCGCGCCTTGCAGTACCTTGCCGCACGCGGCAAGCCGGAGAAAGTCTACGCGACCTCCCTGATCACCATGGCGTTCTGCGCCAGCGACCCGCAGAAATACCATCTCTCGATTGCGGGGAATGTGAAATGGCTGGAATCGGTACAGGTCAAACAGGGGGAGGAACGCGGCGCCTGGGGCTACCCCGGCGCCGGAGACCGTTCCAATACCCAGTTCGCCCTGCTGGCACTGCATGAAGCCGAGCGGGTCGGCATCGCCGTCGATCCTTCGACCTGGCGGTTGGGTCTGGATTACTGGATCCGCCACCAGCGCGAAGACGGAGGATGGCTCTATTCACCAGGACGCGGTGCTACCAGTTCCGGCAGCATGACCTGCGCAGCGATCGCCTCGATCCTGATCTGTACCGAACGGCTGCAGGGAAGCGGCGCCGAAATTGTCGATGACCGGGTGGTCTGCTGCGGGGCGAGCCAGGAGAATCAGGTGCTGGAGAACGCTTTCCGCTGGCTGGGTCGCAAGTTCACCGCCATCAATAATCCCGGCAACGAGGGGAGCTGGCTGCTGTATTATCTCTACGCCGTGGAACGCGTCGGCCGCTTGTCCGGAAGACGATTCCTGGGAAAAAACGACTGGTATCGCGACGGCGCCAGCTACCTGCGCTCGATCATGGACGGAAACCGGTTTGCCTGGACCGGTCTGGGGCCGGTCGAATCGAGCGACCCCGTCATCTCCACATCGTTCGCGCTGCTCTTCCTCTCCAAAGGCCGCCGTCCGGTCGTGGTGGCAAAACTGAAATACTCCGACACCCGCGAATGGGATCTGCACCAGCGCGGAATCCCCAACCTGACCTACCGCATCGAACAGTTCTGGAAACGCGACCTGTCCTGGCAGACCATTGACGCTCGTTTCGCGACGACCGCTGAACTGTTGGAGAGCCCCGTGCTGTTCATCAGCGGTCGCGAGCCGCTGAAACTCACCCGCGATCAGAAGGAGAACCTGCGGCAGTACGTGAACCAGGGCGGATTTCTGTTCGTCGAGGCCTGCCACGGCGAGGGTTGCCAGGGCGAAGCTTTCGACCAGTCGTTTCGCTCGTTGATGGAGGAACTTTTCCCGCAATCGAAACTGCGACTGCTGCCGCCCGATCACTCGATCTGGTATGCCGAGTCCAAAGTCGATCCGCGGCATATGCGGCCCCTTTATGGCATCGATGCCTGTTGCCGAACCGGAGTGGTCTATTCGCCGGGGAATCTTTCCTGTTACTGGGATCTGGACCGGCAGCATCGCGGAGCGCGGCTCGCGGAGTCGATCAAAGCCGAAGTCGATTCCGTGATCAAGATCGGCGCGAATGTCATCACGTATGCGACAAACCGCGAATTGAAGGAGAAGCTCGATCGGCCTCGAATCGCGCATTCGACCGCGAGCGATCGGTTGACGCGCGGCGCGCTGAAGATCCCCAAGCTGAGCCATGCGGGAGGCAGCGACGACGCGCCGAACGCCCTGGCCAACCTCCTGCAATCCGTGACGCAGCAGACGCAGTTGGCAACCAGCTCCGACACGGAGCTGTTGAACCCCGGCGATTCCAAGCTCTACGACTACCCGATCGTCTTCATGCACGGTCGCCGCAAGTTCTCGTTCACGCCCGCCGAGCGGAAAGCGCTTGCCGCCTACCTGGAACGCGGGGGATTCCTGTTCGCCGACGCGATCTGTGCCAGCGAAGCGTTCGCGGATGCCTTCCGCGCCGAATTACAGTTAGTACTGCCCTCCGCGAAGTGGAAACGGATTCCCGCCAATCATCCGCTGTTCACCGCCGAGTTCCACGGATTCGATCTGCCCCAGGTCACATTGCGCGACCCGCAGATCCGCACGGAGGACGGCCCGCTGAAAGCGCGGATGACGACGGTCCAGCCCTTTCTTGAAGGACTCGAAATCGACGACCGTTTCGTGGTCATCCTGTCGCCGTACGATCTGAGTTGCGCGCTGGAGAACCACGCCAGTCTCGAGTGCAAAGGCTATACGAAACAGGATGCCGTTCGGTTGGGCATCAATCTGCTGCTGTATGCCCTGCAACGTTGATGCCGCTGCCCGCGACCGGCAAGCTGGACTAATCGATCGCTGCACGCGGCTGCGGATCACGGTCCCAGAGCAGCAGTAGCAGGGGCAGGATCAACAGGTTTCCCGCCACGCCACCCAGCATCGCCAGGTTGACGAGGTACCCGAAATAGACGGTCGGGATGAAATCGCTGGTACAGAGAACCGAGAACCCGACCATCAGTGCCAGCGTCGACAGCAGCGCCGCCTTGCCAACACCCTGCTGCGCATGATCCAGGGCCGCGCGCATCGTCGCGCCGCGGGACCGCTCGAACAGGTACGCTGTGAGGTAATGCACGGAACTGTCGACCGTCAGCCCCATCGAAACGGCGGCAATCATCGCGGCACCCATATTGATCTTCAGGCCGCTCCAGCCCATGACGCCCAGCACCAGGAACCCGGGAATGATGTTTGGCACCAGGGCGATCGCCACCAGTTTCCAATTGCGGAAGGCAAGCGACAGGCAGATGGCCACGCCGACGGTTGCGATCGCGAAGGTCAACCACTGGTCCTGACTGACGCTTTGAATCAGGTTCGCCAGCAGCACGAAGTAGCCGGTGAGATAAGCCTTTTGCGGCCGCGCATCGACGGATGTGGCCTTAACGGCAGTTTCCATCAACGGTTCGATCGGGTCCCGGTCGGTATGGCGGGCCAACTCCTCTTCGAATGCGCCGTCAACAATCCGTTCGATCGCGCGGATACTGGCCAGTTTCTCCGCAACCGACTGCCGCTCGCGACCGCGCAACATGATCCGGAACCAGGCCCGGTCAGGATCGTCGGGGTCGACCGCGACCAGCGAATCGACGAAGGCTGGCATCTTCAATCGCATGCCCTGCACACCCGCCTTGACCGCCACGTCGCGAAGTTCCGACGTCGGAAGCGACGCGATATCGACAGGACTGCCGGCGACAACGGCGTCGGCCAGGCTGATCACCTTCGTCAGCCCCGTCGACGCCTGGCGCAGTCGTTGTTCCAGTCGCAGCACATCTTGCAGATAACTCCACGTCAGGCTTCGCGGCGCGGGCAGCGCGATTTCCAACACGCCCGCGCCCCCAAGATTTTCCTCGACCTGAGCGTAGGCCAGCACGATCGGGCTGTCCGCTCGAAAATTGCGCGTGAAGTCGGTTTCGGTCTCGACCCGCGCGCTTCCCAATCCGACCACAATCGCTACCAGCGCGATCGCCGCGGCGAGCCGACGCGGGTATCGGAACACCAGGTCAACGGATCGCCGCAGCCAGATGCTGTCCGACGCGGACGGGCCAGCGCGCAGGGCGGAAGGCGAAAACCGGAACAGGGTCACCGACGGAAAGAGAGCGAACACACAGGCCAGCACGACCAGCGAACCCAGGGCAGTCATCAGTCCGAAATCGCGCACCGGCGAAACGTGCGCGAACATCAACGAACCGAACCCGGCCGCATCGGTCACACAGGACCAGAAGATCGGTGCCTGCACGCGGCGGATGGCACGCCCCAATGCCACCGCGGGCGAGCCCGCGTCCGGCGCCTGATGGAGGAACCAGACGATCAAATGCACCATCGTGGCGATTGCCACCACCGCCACGATCGCCGCCAGCATGGAACTCACCAGGGTGAGTTGCAGGCCGCTCGCGGCCAACAGCGCCTCCGTCAGGTAGATCGACACGTGCACTACCAGCAACGTCGCCACCATCCAGCGCAGTCGGCGGAAACAAATCAGGATCGTTCCCGACAGCAGCACCAGCGTCCAGAGACTCAATCGCCGCCCGTCCGACTCCACCAGACTGAACCCCTCGTGAACCAGAACCGGTTCTCCCGTGACAAAACCGGGGGAAGCACCGGGATACGGATGCTGCATGATCGAATGCAACGCGCGCACCGCCGCCGCGTGCCGCGCAGGCTGCTGGTTGTCCAGCAGGCAGACGAGCGCCGCGGTCGTTCGTTCGTGACCATGCGTGATGCCGGTAAATAACTCCGTCAGCCTCTGGACGGTGGGGTCGGCAAGATTGACCGACGGCCCACCGAGGATCCGATCGAGGCTGAATACGTCTCGTAAGCCGTCGACCGCCCGCAACCGCCGGCCCAGATCCTCCAGCCGTTGCAGCCCGGATCCGTCGTCAGCGAACAACGCCGGATCGTGATAGACCGCCAGGACAACCTCGTTGCCGCCGAACGTCCGCTGAAAATGATGGAACGGTGCCAGAATCGGATCGCCGGCAACGAACATCCTCTCCAGGGAACGATCAAACTGCAGCGGGCCGGCCAGGAGGCTCCAGCCATATACCGCTGCCACGGCCGCAAACAAGGGGAAGCGCCAGCGTATCAGCAGCCAGGAAAGACCACGGGTTGGCTCGTCAGCAGGGGTTCCTTCACTCAATGTCAACACGCGCCAACCTGCCAGGTTTTCGGGAGACGAGGTATCCTTAACAGCGTCGAGTCGATCGTTGAATTCCGTGTTGCAAGCCAGGGTCGGACAGGCTTGCGCCGCGTGGACTGGGAATCAACGACCACGTAAGCTAATCTAGGCCGGCGGGATCAGTCTACATGCTATCCCGAGCCTGGCGTTTTCGGTACTCGTCGTCCGACCCAAAGGCGAGCCGCATTCACCCTGGGTTTTCCGCCACGGAATGGATGGCTTCCTCGTGAGCCACGCTCGACGCCTTCATGCCGACTCGCATCACCCGCCGCCGAAACTGGAGTTCCCACGCCGGATTCATGCTCGTGCTGCTGCTGCTCGTGGCACGATCGATGGCGATCTGGTTCCAGGCGGAGTCGCTGCAGAAAGATCCTGATCTCTATCGCACGATTGCTCGCAGCTTGCGCACAGGGGCGGAGTATGCGCGCCCGGATGACGCGGGCGTTTTTTGGCCGACCGCATTCCGGCCGCCGCTTTACCCGGTACTACTGGCGGCGACTTCCCTCAGCCCGGAAATTCCGGCCAGGAACATCGCTTTTCTGCACATCATGATTGGCGCAGCCAGTGCGTACGCGGTCACGCGACTGGGACGAGCCTGGGGTTTGGGATGGCGGGCCGATCTGGCAGCCGGTTTGCTGGCGGTCGATCCATTGTTGTTGCTGCAATCGGTCCAGGTCATGACCGAGCCCCTGGCGGCGTTGTTGACGATATTCGCGCTAATCCAATGGGCGAAATGGCGTACGACGCCAACCCGTCATAGTGCGGCGCTGGCCGGTATTATTGCCGGACTGGCGATCCTTTGCCGGCCGACGTTTCTGCCCTGGGTGCTGGCCGCGCCCACCATCACCGTTATCCGGCGATGGCGGACCATTCCGTGGGCCCATGCCGTCTGTTTTCTGGCCGCGGCTGGGATCACGCTGGCACCCTGGGCCGTCCGAAATCGACTGCAGTTCGACACATGGATCGTCACGACAACGCATGGTGGTTATACGTTGTTACTCGGCAACAACGATTCGTTCTACGATGCGCTGTTGCCGCCGCCGACTCGGGCACCGTCCCGGGTTTCGCAGGACGAAGCGACGCGGCCCTGGAGCGCTGAGCCACTGCAGGCGACGATCGATGACGCGCTGGCGCGAAACGAGTGGAACCTGGTTCGCGACGAGAAACAGCTTGATGCCGAACTCGCGCGCGCGGCATGGCATACGATCCGCGAACGTCCCGCGGCATTCGTTGCCGCGTGCGTCTATCGCGTCGGCCAATTTTGGAGCCCCTGGGGACACGCGGTCGACGAGGAATCAACGTTGCGGCACAACGCACGCCGGCTGTCCGCAGTCTGGTACACCGCGCTGCTGATCGTCTTTGGCTGGTCGCTCTGGACCAACCGAAGACGAATTGCCTCGACCGCCCTTGCCGACGGCGTCGTGCTCGTACTTGTCTTTACCGCCGTGCACGCAATCTACTGGTCCAACCCAAGAATGCGCGCACCCGTCATGCCGGTAGTCTACCTGATCGCCACGTTGCCTCTCCGACCACGCGAAACCCCGTAACTCGTCGTATCTCGAAACAAGTTTCGAGCTAGGCCATCAGCCGGAAGCTTTGAGTTCCGCGAGATGCTGAGCGGTTCCGACCAGGCGGTCCCAATTGGCTTGGATGTAGTCGGGCGGACCGCCGATCTGGGCGATGACGGTGGCGACCAATTCCGTCGGTATCATTTCGATGGCGTTCCAGGGGCAGACGGTCAATTCGTAGGGATTGGACTTCTTCTGGGGAATATGCACGCAAACTTCGCAACCGACGCATCGTTCGACGTCGATCTCGCACCAGGCCTGGTTTCCCTTGACGCCGTGCTGCATCTGTTTAAGCGAAATACAATCGACCGGACAGACTTCCAGGCACGACTCGCAACCCGTGCAGTTGTCGGCATTTATGACGGCAACTTCTTTGGGAAGTTTCTTGCGGGGTCCTTGTTTGGCCATCGATCGGTCACTTTCCGCTAACGAGGATGGTGGCAATTCCTACCGGGCGAATGTGGGATTATAGGCCGAAGTAGCCGACGAGCCAATTGGGGCTTTGGGCGCGCGAAAACGTCTAGGATCGACCAACAATCGTCCAACAATCGACCGCCAATTCTGTCGGCTCAGACTCCCCAGCCGGATCGGTATTCGCGGCGAATGTAGCCGGCCGCTTCCGGACAGTTTTTCGCAGTCAACGTCTTCGGGTCCCATTCGATGGTCTTTCCGGTTCGGTAAGCGACGTTGCCCAGCAATACGGCTTCGCTTAAGGCCCCGGCGTAGTCGAAGTTGCAGGTGGTGGGGCTTCCGTCCCGGCAGGCTTTGAGCCATTCCCGATGGTGGCCGATGGAATCCGGGATCGACTTGGGTGGCGACTGGAAGTCTTTGAACTGGGACTGGGGATAGAGCTTATAGCCGCCGTAGTCGGCGAACATATCGCCTTTTTCGCCGCGGAACATCACTCCTGCTCCCGGCACGGGATGGCCGGCGACTTCTTTGGGAGTGAGGTTGCCGTCGTACCATGTGAGTTTCACGGGCGGCCGATTGTTGTCCCGAGCCGGGAACTGGTAGCGCACGATCAGACCAAGTGGCGCGGTTTCCTTATGCACCGGCGGACCCTCGGCGGCGATCGTCGTCGGATGGCGCAGTCCCAGCGCCCAGAACGGCAGGTCCATGTAATGGCAGGCCATATCGCCCAAGGTTCCCTGGCCGAAATCCCACCAGCGACGCCATTCGGCTGGCAGATAAGTCGAATGGTAGGGGCGGTTCGGCGCAGGTCCGATCCACAGGTCCCAGTGGACATGCGAAGGCACCGCCGGCATCTCCGCGGGCCGTTCACCACCACCCCAGCCTTTGCCGACCCAGACATGCACTTCGCTGATCTTGCCAATCGTGCCCGCCTGGATAATCTCGACCACACGACGATAGTTGTTTTCGGCATGGATCTGCGTCCCCATCTGCGTCGCAACTTTCATCTGCGCCGCGGTCTCGGCCAGCAGTCGCGATTCGTAGACCGAATGCGTCAACGGTTTCTCACAGTATACATGCTTGCCCAGGCGCATGGCCCAAAGTGTCGCCGGCGCGTGAATATGATCGGGGGTGGCGACAATGACGGCATCGATCTGTTTTTGCTCGTCGAGCATCTTGCGAAAGTCGTTGTATTTGGCGGCCTGGGGGAATCGTTTCGATGCCTCGTGAAGGAAGTTATCGTCGATGTCGCACAGCCCGACGATATTCTCATGGGCGACGTTGTTAATGCTGAACGTGGCCTGATTCGCGGTTCCCACACAGCCGATATTCAGTTTCTCGTTCGGCGACTTCGAAGGCGCCGCCGACAGTTGCGAATGAACACCACCGATCGCGGCGGCGGCGCAAAGCGATGTCTGGCGCAGGAAATCACGGCGTGTGGCTCGCAAGGCATGGGATCGATTCATCGACATGGGAAACCCTCGAATTCTTGGGGAGGATAAAGGCGGGTGAAAATCGGCAACGCAGTGAAGTGGGGGGCAGGGGGGACGACCGAGATTAACACGCGACACAGCGATGTCAAGCAATCGGGCATAGATCGAGGTCGGCAGCGCAAGCAACCGGTCGGCCAATCGGCCCGGACCTAGGCGCTGCTGCTCTTGCCGCGACGATAACTGGCATTCTTTTTGTTTTTCTTGTTTTGCTGTTTTTTCTTGTTCTCGAGGTTTCTCTGCTGCTGCTGTTCCTGTTGCAATTTCTGGTCCGCCGACGCCGCCTGTTTGAGTTCACGGGACAATTGTTGTTCCGCATCGGCCAGCTCGGCCTTGGCCTTTTCGAGATCTTTTCGGGCTTCGGCCATGCGCCGATCGGATTCCAGCGACCGATCCCGATTCTTAATCTGATCCTTGACGCGAGCTTCGAGTTCGGGGATTTCGGTTTTCCACTTTCGAGCCTGGGGATCCGCGTCGATTGCAGCCGTTTCGCGGTCGCGGATCTGCGCGGTAAGGGCGGCCAGTTCCTTGGCCGCGGCATCCCCTCGGCCACCGGCTTGTCCGGCATCGATCTTCCGCTTCAACGCGTCGCGCTCCGCGACAAGCTGCTGATAGACTTCGCGTTGGCGTAACTCGGCGAGCAACGGTTCGCTCGCCTGTTGCAAGCTCTTGCGCGCCGAATCGGCTTCCTGCCGCGCCCGTACCAGGGCTGGAGTGTTATCGAGTTCCTCTTCGACACGACGACGCACCGATTGCATTTCGGTCATGGCGCGATCGAGCGCGGTTTTCTGACGGGTTAGCCGTTGCCGCGCCTCGCGCAGATCCTTGTTTTCCTCTTCGGACTTCTCGCGAGCCTTTTTGACATCCTGTTTCTGCCGGTTGATATCGGCGGTGGATGGCTTCTTGTTATCGGCGTGTACGGGGGAAGAGGCGACAAGCGCCAGCAGCAGCGACTGCGACAGTAGAAGAACGACCATTCGCTTCATAAAGCGTCTCCGCAACCGGGGATACCTCGGGTTCGGGCTCTTCCAATATAGCGTGGCATCGTCCCCGCAGCCAACGGCTGCAAGGCCTGCCGGAATTGCTTCATGCGGACAAGCGTTCCTTGCCAACTCCGCGACCCTTGGTTCCCGCTCGTCGACCCCCTCGTCCGAATACGTCGCGGGAAATGACAATTTTTTTAATGCGCTAACCGCTCTTACGGGTATCCCATCAATACCCGGCATTGTAAGGCAGGGTTTCGCGTCGACGTGCAAGCGGCGGCGCGCCGCCCATGCGTGGAATGCGCTTTCGCGTTCCGAGTCACGATCGATCTTGGAGCGGGCGATGATCGGCTGAAAATGGACGTAAAAGAGTACTCTTTAGCGACCACTTCCATCGACGCCGGTTCAGGCAATGACTGGGTCGGGGTGAAATACCTGACGCTGAGGCCCCGCGCCGCATCGAAACTGGATATTTTCGTTCAACTCGATGCGGAGAGTGATTTCCTCGACCTTGAATCGAACGGCTACGCGACGATTCACACCGCGTTCGATACGGGCCCCACGGGAGACGGCCGGGATTGGATCAGCGCCAGGCACCGGTCCTTGAGCCCTTCGCCAGCCCGACACGCCGCCACGGAAGAATATCTTACGCGGATCCTCACGGGAGTCGACGATTTTGATCGGCGACTGATTCAGTTGAAACTCGACGGTCACAGCACCGCCGAGACCGCGGAAATCCTCGCCCGAGATCCCGCGTTCATTCGCATGCGTTGGGCCCGCCTCCGCCAACGGCTGCGGGACCACGGTTACGATCACGCCTAACGCGTCCAACCGCAGGGGGAACAGCCGCCCGTCCGAAGTCGGCATGCGTTTTCCAGCAACCCTAAAGATTGACTTGACGGACAGCGGTCATAGACTGTAGAGATCGTTGTCTCTACGGCACGGGTTCGTTCCCTGTTGCGAGGCCTCCACCTCATGTTCTCGCTTTTCCGTTCAGCAATGGCGGGACGCGACCGATCGCGACGGGAGTTCCTGCGTATCGGCGGGCTGGGCATGTTGGGGCTCTCGGCGGAAACACTCGCGCGACTCCGCCAGGCACAGGCTGCCGGAGCGTCCGGCGAACGGATGCGGCAGAATTCCTGCGTGTTTCTATTTTTGTTTGGCGGGCCTAGTCAAATCGACCTCTGGGACATGAAACCCGACGCGCCGCTGGAAGTGCGCGGCGAATTCCGGCCGATTTCGACGGCCGTGCCGGGGATCCAGATCTGCGAGCATTTGCCGCGGCTGGCCCGCGAAATGGACAAGCTCTGCCTGCTTCGCTCGATGCAGCACACCATGAACGTGCACGGTCCGGCCTGCAGCGAGGTCTTCACTGGCCGCGAGTATTTCGGTGCGCCGACGACCGATCAGGCGACCGATCTGGATTGGCCGTCGCTAAGCGCGCTGGCGATGCGTTATGCCGCCTGTCGCCCTGGGATTCCGGCATCGATGGTATTGCCCTGGTACCTGCAGTTTCCCGGCCAGGCGAAGCGAATCGCCGGTCAAACCGGTGGACGGATGGGCGAACGTCACAACGGGCTGCTGATCCAGGGCGACTCGCAGCGCGGCGAATTCCGTTTGGAGGGCTTCGAACTGCACGAGACGATTCCGATCGAGCGGCTTGGTACGCGCCGCGAGCTGTTGCATTCCCTGCATGCAGCACGCCACGGCGCTGTCGTCGACACGGCGGTCGCGCAGACTTTCGATCGGCACCGCGAACAGGCATATTCGATGCTGCGCGAGCGGGCCGGCGAATGGCTCGACGTGCGGCGCGAACCGGAGTCGCTCCGCGCGCAATATGGCTCGTCACTGGTCGGCCAGAGCCTGTTGATGGCGCGGCGGCTGGTCGAGGCCGGTGTGCCGTTGGTCACGGTTAACTGGGAGGACGAGACGAAAATCGATGGTGTGAATACCTGCTGGGATACGCATCAGGACAATTTCCCCAAGTTGAAGAACCTGCTCTGCCCGCTGTTCGACCAGGTATTCCCCACTTTCCTGCGAGATCTGTCCGAACGAGGCCTGTTGGAAACGACCCTGGTAGTGGCGATCGGCGAATTTGGCCGCACACCGCACATGGGCCAGTTTTCCCAGAGTGCGAATACGCGAAAGACCGGGCGCGATCACTGGCCGCGCGCCTTTACGGCGTTATTGGCCGGAGGTGGAGTCCGTGGGGGACAAGTCTACGGAGCGACGGACAAACACGCCGGTTCGGTCGTGGAACAACCCGTTTCTCCCGCCGATCTGACCGCCACGATCCTGCAGCACCTGGGCGTCGACCCAACGCAGCATTATCTCGACGAATTCCAGGGACAGCCGCACGCGCTGAGCATCGGCAAGCCGGTCGCCGATCTTGGCTGACAGCGGGCCGGATTGACGATTACGGGCATGCGAACGGCGTCTGGGCGCGTTGCCGGCATAACGTCTCGAACAGGACCAGATGCTCGCGTGCCGATCGCTCCAGGGAAAATTCACTCACGGCCCTCCGACGTGCCTCGGCGGCTCGCGTACGCGCCGGAACGCGATCGGTCAGCGCATCGACAATGGTGGCTGCCAACAGCGAGGGGTTGCCTGCCGGGCAAAGCAGCCCATCGACCCCGTGCCGGATCAGTGCCCGGTTCCCCGGAATATCGCTGGCGACTGTCGGAACACCGGCCGCCATAGCTTCCAGCAAAGCGATCGAAAGTCCCTCCTGGTACGAAGGCAGAACGAACAGGTCGGCGGCGGCCAGCAGGTCTTGAACATCATCAAATGCGCCGGGCATCAGAACCTGACCGCGCAGGCCGGCGTCGACGATCATCTCAAACAAAGCATCGCGTTCAGGCCCTTCGCCAATCAACCAGAGTCGGGCTTCGGGGTGCGATTGCAGCACCACGGGCCAGGCGCGGATCAGGTCGTGCAGGCCTTTGCCGGCGTGCAGCCGGCCGGTGAACAGCACAACCGGGGCCAGGTCATGCACACCCAGATCGGGATTAACTTCCGCCAGCGCAATGCGGGCTTCGCTGCGCGATGCGCCGTCGCGCGGCATCGGGATCGCCACTCCATTCACGATCACCGAAATCCTCGACGTGGGGAACCCGGCCGCGAGCAGCTCGTCCCGCAGCGATTCGCTCGGCGCAATGATGGAGTCCGACTGCTGGCAGCGGCGCCGAATCCGCATCCCGAATCGCGCCGTCTCGTGCCAGTGACAGTCCCCGGTTTCGCCTCCCCCTTCCACCCGCAACACGACGGGGATTCGCGTCGCACGCAACGCTCCGATCGCTGCGTAGGCGTCGTGTTTGAGCATCGAAACATACACCGCGTCCAGTTCCCCCTGGTGCTCGCGCAGCCAGCGCGACAGCGCCATCATGTACCGCAGAGTGCCCCAGCCCCGCTGCGGAGGGTTCGGCAGGCGATGTACGGGAACTTCGCGATGCACGAATTCGCTCGGCCAGTCACGCTCCCACAACGCCGTGACAATTTGAGGTCGATGCCCCATGTCCAGAAACCCCGTGGCCAGATTGGCCATGGCGATCTCCGCGCCGCCCACCAACGGCCAGAATCGCCGCGTCACCAGAGCCAGCCGCAAGGGACTCATCGAGCTGCCCTCGCAATGTCGGACTCCGAAAGCGCCGCGACAAACGGCAGGTGCCGGAACTGGTCGCGATAGTCCAGGCCGTAGCCCACGACAAACTCATCGGGAATCTCAAAGGCCACAAAGTCCGGCTGCAGGGCGACCTCGCTACGCCCCTGCTTGCGCAACAGCACGGCGGTACGGACGCCGCGTGGCCCCATGCCCGCCAACAGCCGCGTGATCGCTTCCAACGTATGTCCCGTATCGAAAATATCGTCCACCAGCAAGACGTCGCGATTCGCAACGTCCGGCATCAGATCGTAATTGATGGTGAGTTCACCCCGAGTGGTGCCGGCACGGTAACTGGACGCCTGCAGAACGCCGACGCGCAGCGGCAGGTCGAGCAGCCGTATGAGATCGGCCAGGAGAACGACGCTTCCGGTCATTACCGCCAGGATTGTGAGCGGTTGGCCCTGGTAGTGCCGCGCAATATCCTCGGCCATGCGGCGGACGCCGCGCCGAATTTCGGATTCACTCAGCAGTACTTTCACCAGGATTCGCCCTCGCCCACTCTTCATGCCAGGCGGGGAACATTTTATGGTATACGGGTAGTCCAATGTACTCCCGGCCGATGCGATCGTTGCCAGCCGGGCATTGGCCGTTCGGGGAAGTCGAGCCGCCGGGGAGTAAACGGCATGTCGGGCAGGTGGTCGGAAATCAGTATCGCCGGGCATCCCTGTGATCTGTACGAACCGGAACAGCCCAATCCCCACGGATTCGTGCTGATCTATCTGCATGGAGTCCACCAGCAACGGCTGGTCGACAAGCAGCCGTTTGTCGACGCTTTTGCCGCGCATCGGCTGCCGGTGGTCGCACCGCTGACGAAGCGGTCCTGGTGGACCGACAAAATCTGTCCGGAATTCAGTTCCAGGCTGACCGCCGAAAGGCACTTGCTCGACAACGTCCTGCCCTTTGTCGCGGAGCGCTTCGAATCGCAGCCGCCGCGGCTCGGACTTTTTGGCACAAGCATGGGTGGACAAGGCGCACTGCGGTTCAGTTACAAGTACCCGCGTCTGTTCCCCGTGGTGGCGGCGCTTTCCCCCGCGATCGATTACCAGATCCGATTTTACGACGAGCATGACACGATTTCCGAAATGTATCCCGATCCCGAATCGGTCCGCCAGGACACCGCCACTTTGCACGTCCATCCGCTGAACTGGCCGAAGCACCAGTTCTTCTGTTGCGATCCGGCCGACGAACGTTGGTGGGAAAGCGCCGATCGGCTGCGGATGAAGCTCTACTCGCTGGGTGTGCCACACACCTGCGATCTGGAGTCCAGCGGCGGGGGGCATGGATTTGACTATTATAATCGGATGGCTCGGCAAGCAGTCGGTTTCCTGGCCGAACGCCTGTTGCTGGAAAAGAACAGCTTATGAACGCGAAGAAACGAATCCTGGTCGTGGAGGACGAACCGCACCTGGCTCGCGGAATCGCCTACAATCTGGAAGCGGAAGGGTATTCCGTAACCGTGGCCGCCGATGGCCCCAAAGCGCTGCAGCTGTTGGAATCCGACGCCTCGTATGACCTGCTGATTCTCGATTTGATGTTGCCCGGCATGAGCGGCTATGCCGTCTGCGAGACGATCCGCGGCTGGGGCAATGACGTGCCGATTCTGATCCTCAGCGCGCGCACGTTGTCCGAGGACCGTACCCGAGGCTTTGACGTCGGTGCCAACCAGTATCTCACCAAGCCGTTTGAACTTGAAGAGTTAATAAGTCGCGTCCGTAATCTACTGACCCATTACCGGCGCGGCGTTCCAATTGCCGCGCCTGCAACGGACGTGTTGGGGCAGCGTTTCGAATTTGGCGAGGCGAAGATCAACTTTCAGACCTACGAGGTCGTCGTGCGCGGCGTCCCTGAGTCCATGACGTCGCTGGAAATGAAACTGCTTCGGTATTTTATTCAGCACGAGGGCCGTGTGATTCCGCGCAGCGAACTGCTGGAGAAAGTCTGGGAAATGCCGGGCTACATGAATACCCGTGCTCCGGACCAGTTTATCCGCCGGCTGCGCAGGATTTTTGAACCCGATCCCGCCAATCCACGGCACTTTCTCACGCTGCGCGACGCCGGATACCGTTTCGTGGCGCGCCCCGACGGGCCGGAATCGAGTCGCGAGGCAGAGTCCTAAGACGGGGCAGGGCAGGGCGAGATGTCGCGGAGGCAGGACGTCACGCAGCCCCTGGCTGCAATCACCAGTTCCGCCGCAGAAAATCGATAAAATTACGCCACATGATCGCGTCAATGTCCTCCTGCGAATACCCCCTCGCTCGCAGCAGATCCGGAATCTTCTGCAAGTCGGCGATCGAATCGAGGTCGGTCGGTGTCTGCTCGGTGCCGTAGCCTCCATCAAGATCGGTCCCGATCCCGACATGCCGCGCGTTGCCGGCGAGCTGGCAGATATGGTCGATATGCTCGCAGATCCGCTCGATCCGTAATTGGAAGTCCGCCGGTTTGCTGCGCAGGTGAATCCAACCCGGCACCATCATGATGGCATCGAAAGCCATACCGAGCACCCCGCCGCGACGGATCACCTCCAGAATCTGATCGTCGGCGAACTGACGATTCCAAGGCGCCAGCGTGCGGCAGTTCTGATGGCTGGCCCAGAGCGGCCCCTGGTAACAATCCATAACGTCCCAAAAGGCCTGATCGCACAGGTGAGTCACGTCGAGAATAATCCCAAGCTGCTCAATCTCCTTGAGCAGCTCGCGCCCCAGCGGATGCAACGGCCCTTCGTCATCGGTGCCGTTCGCATACCGGCCGGGCCCGTAATGCGAGAGACCGATCGCACGCAGTCCGTCGGCGTAACTCCGCTCGAGGTGCCGCGGCGTGAGAATCGAATCGGCGCCTTCCAGGCTCAGAATGTAACCGATCGGCAATTTCGGCGGCTGCGACCGTGAATCGACAACATAATTCGTACCGTCGTCGTAAGGGGGTGCTTGTAGCCAGTGCTGGAGATGTCGATCCAACTCGTCGCGATTCCGAATCGGCGTCATTTCCCCCGCCTCCTCCATCGCTCGATACCAGGCCAGTTGCCCTTGCGTGCTGGCCCAGGCCTGCTCCGGGGAGCTCCAGCCAGGTAACCGGTGAAAGTAGGGTGAGTAACGCCCGATCTGCGTGGCGACGCAAAGTCCGATCTTGCCGCGACGCATTTCGGGAAAGCAGACCGTGTTGTTTCCCCGATCGACGCGATCATTCATCATGTATTCGCGACGCCGGATTTTCTCCAAAGTCCATCGCAGATCCCGGTTCCATTCCAGTGCGTTCATACTGAGGTCGAGGTGCGCGTCAAAGATCAGGCAGGGCTGGGTCATCGAAGTTCCTTTGTCTTACAGATTCGGTGGGATTCGAGCCCCGATCACGCGGCACGACATCTCTTGGCGGGCAGTCCCCGCATAATACCGTTTCGAATCAGGACGCGGCCAGGGGGCCAGGCTTAGCCGCCGTCGAATCCGCCTTTTCTGTGGCTTACCCAGACGATCCAGGATGATGCCGCCACCCGGTTACTGCCGCGGTGGCTACGGCCCGGTCACAAGCCTTGACGACGTCCTTCACCGTTGGGATCTTGTTATGATGGGCGGTGCACCGTCATCCGTTGAATGGAAGCCCATGGAAACTCCCGACAGTACGAGTCCACGGCTGCCCGTCGCCGAGATTGAAACGCAGCGGTTGCTGCTTCGAAGATGGCGTCCGAGCGATCTTCAACCATTCGCCGAAATGAACGCCGATGCGAGGGTGATGGAGTTTTTCCCCAGTCCACTTACGGAAGCCGAGAGCAACGCCAGTGCAGCCCGCATTCAACGCCCCTTCGACGACCACGGATTCGGCCTGTGGGCCGTCGAGATCCCCATCGAACGGCTTTCGCGTCACGTTCTTTATCGTGCAAAACGCGAAATGTACGAGCATCCGCAAGGAACAGGACCGGCAGCCGAGCCGGGTACGCGCGGACGAACATAACCGTCGTCCGGGAAACGCTGTACGACCGGTACGTTCCGCACCATCGATTCGATCGCCGCCGTTTGCAGCCCGCACGTTGGCAGCGAGATCCTGAATAGAGGCACTTTCAGGCCGATCGCATAGTATGGTTTCTTCATGCCTGATCAAGCCGCCCCGCCAAACGCTCCAACCGGATTTCGTTTTCCCTTGGCAGTCATCCTGCTCGTGGGGACCGTGCTGAGCATCTACGGAGTGCTGGCCGAGGTTCCTTGTCCGGCCGTCGACGATGCCTACTACAAGAGTCCGTCGGCCGAATGGATCCAGAGCGGGCGACTGGCGATCCCCTTTGTTCAAGGATTCCTGCCTCAGACCGATCGGATATTTGCCTGCTACCCAGCGGCGTTTCAGGTCGTGCTGGCCGGCTGGTTCTACTGCTTCGGCGTCTCGCTTCACTCGTCGCTCGCGTTTGGATTCTCGGTGCATTTGATCCATGCGCTGTTGGTCGCGACGGTTGCGCGCGAGCTGTTGTCGCGGCATGCCAGCCTGGCCCGTTATCGACCGCGGTACGTCGCGTGGTTCGCCGGACTGACAGGATTGGTGCAGCTGTGCAATCTGGCCTTTTTCGACAGGCTGGAGGAACTGGCGCTCATTTATCTCTGGACCGGCTGGTTGCTCACCGCCGGGTCCGCGCGTCCATCGTGGCTGGCGAAGATTCTACTGCAAGGCCTTTGTCTCGGCGCCGCGGGATTGACGTCGCCCTGGGTCGGTGTCATGGGCAGCGTACTGGTGCTTTTTCGAGCGATCTCCGGGGTGTTTTCGCCATCCAGCGCGCAGACGCGAGTCCAACGCATCCTGATCGCATTCGGGTTGCGCGACGCACTGGCCATCGGATCGGTCAGTCTGGCGATGGCGCTGGTCTGGTATAACTCGACGGAGGCGGCCTTTCCTGGTTCCATTGAAGATCAATTCCTCGGCACCATGCGGCACCTGGGTGCAACACAGGTCCGTAGCGATTGGCTGAGCCAACTGGGGCGACTCGGCAGTTCGTTCCTGTACAGCCCCGGCCAGGCGCCTGCGACCGCTTTGTTGCTGGTCAGCCTGCTGGTTGTCGCGCTTCGCGGACGCGATCAGCGACGGTCGATTCCAAGCGAAGTCTGGTCGCTGCTTGGAACCGGAATCGGCGGGATTCTGGTCGTCGCCATTCTGCGACCGGAAGCCTACACCTACCTGGGCGCAATGCAGATGCTGTTGCTGCCCTGCCTGGGTGTGTCGCTGATCGAGTATGTCCATGAATCGCGGGAGGCCGGGAGCCGCTACCGTGAACAACGCCCGTATCGAATCGAGCTGGTACGAGTCGTGATCGTGGCCTGCCTGGTGTTCGCCGCCAACAATGTGGTGGTCACGGCCTGGTTCAACGCCACGTTGCGGCCGGAGGAACGCGCCGATTCGGTCGCGCAGCGATTACGCGAGTGGATCCCGGAATCGGATCGCGTCGCCGGCACCGCGCGACACTGGCATGTCTTCCAGGGCCGGAACGACTGGCGTGAGGTGTTTTTCTCGTCGCTCGAAAGTCACCAGGAAGTGCTGGCCTGCCAATGGCTGGTGTTGCCCAAAGACTGCGGCCGCCCCGCATTCATCGACCAGTTTGAACTGGTCGAAAGCGTGCGCTCGCGGGCACCCAGCCACCACACGTTCGCTTACGACCTGTTTCGCCGCAAAGCAGTCAAGCGTGTGGAAAGCGCAAATCAGGATGTCTCGAGCCCGCCGATCGAATACGGCCGTTGAGACGGCTCAACGATATTCATCGATCAGCGTCGCCACATGGCCGATTTGTGGAACATGGTCGACGTCGCCGCAGATTCTCGATCCCCAGATGATAATCATTGCGTCCGTTCCCGCGCTGTCATTTGATCGATCCGATCCCGGTCAGGTTGACTATTGTAGATCCTGCCGATCGGGATGGGAATTCAGTGATTGCCCGACCGTCGGTCCCCCGTTTTTTCGGCCTTCCCCAGGTGACTTCGGAATGCGGATGCGGCAAGATGGTGACCACCTTCGACCACCTTCCCGCATTTTCAGGAGGAAATCCGATGCTCTTACGTCCGCTCGGTTCCAGCGGTCTGCTGGTTTCCCCGGTCTGCCTGGGCACCATGACGTTTGGCACACCGGTCGGCGAGTCCGATGCGATACGGCTTACCCACGCCGCGATCGACCTCGGAATCAACTTCGTTGACACGGCCAATGTTTACGAAGGCTATGCTCGCTATCTCGGCAGCCCGGGCGGGGTCGCCGAGGAGATCGTCGGCAAGGCAATTTGCGACCGGCGCGACCGCGTCATTCTGGCGACGAAAGTCGCCGCGCCGGTTGGTCCCGGTCCCCAAGATCGCGGCTTGTCCGCGTCCCACATCCTGCGGGAACTGGATCGAAGTTTGAAACGACTGCGGACCGAGACGATCGATCTGTACATCATCCATTGGCCCGACAAGCATGTTCCGCTCGACGTCACCCTGCGAGCCCTCGAGACAGCGGAACGGCAGGGCAAGATCCGCTACTTCGGCGCATCGAACCATGCCGCATGGCAGTTGTGCGAAATGCTATGGTTGGCCGACCGTAACCAATCTCCGCGTGTGATCAGCTCCCAGATTCCGTTCAGCCTGCTGCGGCGGGAGTTCCAGAACGATCTGCCGTTCTGTGAGCGGCATCAAATCGGCGTCACACCGTACCAATCGTTACAAGGCGGGTTGCTGACCGGAAAATACCGCCGCGATCGGCCGGCACCAGCCAATTCACGTGCGGTGGAAAAGCCCGAATGGGTCTGGAATCAGGATGGTCCCTTGTTCGACCGGTTGGAGGCGATCGCCGCACTGGCGGCCGAAGCCAATCTGTCGATGACGCAATACTCCCTGGCCTGGACGCTCGCCCAGCCCGCGATGAGTTCCCTGATTGTCGGTATCAAAACACTGGAACAGATTCAGGACGCGGTTGCCGCGGCCAGTGTCACGGTTCCCGTGGATCACTTTCCCAAGCTGGACGCAATCTGTCCTCCACCCTGGCGACAACCGAATCCGGTTCGAGGTTAAGCGATCCGCCAGGCTTGAATCATCCCGGACCATCCGCAGTTCGGCGGGCAGGTCCTTTGCGCCTTGGCGTGATCGTTATTCCACGTACAGAAATTCATTCGCCGACAGCAACATCTGGCAGAGGTCGGCCAAGGCCACCTGTACGGCCATGTCTGCTGGTGTCCCCGCCGATTCGTGATTCTTGAGTTGCTCACGGATGAACGCGAGACTCTGTTCCAACTCCGTTGCCCGAGGTTGTCGCGCGAACGCCCGTTGGAAAGCCGCCTCAATTTGAGCGCCGGAATCGACTCCGCCAGGCTCGAACACGCTCTGGGCCATTCGTTCGGCATGGTCCATCACAAACTGACTGTTAAGCTGCGCCAACGACTGCAGGACCGTTGATGAGCTCGTGCGCTGCGTACAGTTCACCGGCATGATCGGTGCGTCGAAGATCTCGAGGAATTTGAGTGGGTAGACCCGACGCGCGAACAGGTAGAGGCTGCGCCGGCGCGACGCTGTCTGGGACAGGCCATTCGTGGGCTTGCTGATCTCGTCGGGCGGACCTCCCGCTGCCAGGTCGAGCGCGCCGGACACGGCGAGAATCGCATCGCGCACGACTTCGGCTTCCAGCCGTTTCAGATTCATGCGCCACAGCAGCAGGTTGCCGGGGTCGGTTTGTTCGCCAAGCATCTGATCCGTACCCAGCACCGTATCGATCCGGGGTCGCCGCGACGATTGCTGGTAGGCCGTCGACTGCATGATCTGTCGATGCAGCCGCTTGATAGTCCAGCCATGCTCGACGAAGTCCGCGGTCAATCCGTCGAGCAGCTCCGGATGCGTCGGAGGGCTTCCGGATCGGCCGAAATTCCCCAGCGTTTCCACAATCCCGCGCCCAAAATGAAGATGCCAGATACGATTGACGATCACGCGTCCCGTGAGCGGATGGTCGGGGCGCACCAGCCAGCGCGCCAGGGCCAGCCGCCGGCCCGTTGAACCGACGGGCATGTCGTTCGATACCGCCTCCACCAATTGACCCTCTGGCTGCAGGATCTGCGGAAACCCTGCCTCAACCAGGACGCCTGCCGCATGGACATTTCCTCGACGGTGCACGCGCGATGTCGGCGCGGGTCCGACATCCCACAATGCCTGCACTTTACCATACGACGACTTCCGTCCCTGTACCTCCCCGATCTGTTTTTTCAGTTCGGCGATCCGGTTTTCGTCTTTGGCTTCTTCGGCGGCCTTCAACGGCGGCTGTAATTCGGTGATCTGTTTATCGACTTCGGCATTGTGCGCATCGATCGCGGCTCGCTGCGCCGGCGAAACATCGGCCAGGAATCGATCCTGCGGACGTTTCCAGTCATGGACGTTGAACGCCGGTTCAAAGCAGGCCATCAGGCGATAATAGTCGCGTTGCGGCAGAGGATCGTATTTGTGGTTGTGGCAACGGCAGCACTCCATCGTCAGTCCGAGTACCGACGTCGAGACCATGTCGATCACCTGATGAATCACTTCATAACGTTTGTCGATGCCGTATTGCGGCTCGCTGGTGTGGTCTTCAACACAGCGCAGAAACCCGGTGGCCGAAAGCAGCGAAAGCGTTTCAGGTGCGAACTCATCGGCGTTTCGCCAATCGACCAGCTCGTCGCCCGCGAGCTGCTCGATAAGAAAGCGATCGTACGGCTGATCGCTGTTGAGTGACTTGATGACGTAGTCGCGATAGCGCCAGATTCCCTCGTTGGGATAGATGGTCGAGAGATCTCCGTCGAACAAGCGATTGTCGACATAGCCGGCCGCGTCAAGCCAATGCCGCCCCCAACGCGCGCCATACTGGGGCGACGCCAGCAGCTTATCCAGGAGAGCGTCGAAGCCGTCGGGCCGCGGGTCGGCCAGGAATTCCCGCACCGCATCGGGTTCAGGCGGCAGCCCGATCAGGTCAAAGCAGGCCCGGCGGATCAACGTTGCGCGATCGGTTTGCGGCGAAAATGCCAATTGTTTCGCTTCCAGCTGCGCAAGCAAAAATGCGTCGATGGTCGTTCGTGCGCGATCGACATGCCGAGCCGGCGTTGGGGTCGATTTCCGCGGTGGCTGAAACGCCCAGAACTGCCTGTCCGCCTCGCTGACCTGCGAATAGAGCGGCATCGCCACAATCGCTTCCTCCGCCGGAGCGCCGGCCTGAACCCATCGTCGGAGTTCGGCCAGTTCCGCGGTGTTGAGCTTTTCATAACCATCCGGCGGCATCTGAGCCCGCGTGACCAGGTCGATCAGCAAACTGCTCGCCGAATCTCCGGCGACAATCGCCGGCCCACTTTCACCTCCCCGCACGATCGTCGACAGAGTCCGAAGATCGAGTTTCGATTCCTGTACATCCGCACCGTGGCAATCCCAGCATTTCCGCGCGAACAGTGGCTGAATCGCCTGTTCAAACCGTGATGGCGGAGGGCGCCTCGCGTCTCGAACCGTCAAGGTCACGTCGAACCGCGTCGCGTCGCCATGATGCGGCGTCGCGGTTCCGTCGGCAGCGGCATCGACGATGAAATAGATGAACTCCCCCGGCTGGATCGGCTGATCCTTGATCTGAAACGGGCCGACTGGGGTCGCACTGCCGAAGTCAGCACGTCCGGACGCCAGTGCCAACGGCTGAAAACCGTTCTTTTCATCCGGCGCCGGACCACGCTCGACGTACCACTGAATTTGCGAGTTCACACCACAACAGTTC
>VGZA01000045.1 GCA_016872775.1 Planctomycetota bacterium
GGGTGTCTGGAATTGTTGGGTGTCTGGAATTGTTGGGTGTCTGGAATTGTTGGGTGTCTGGAATTGTTGGCGCGACGAACTTTTTGGGACTTTCTGGTCGAAGCCGGGGATTTTGCGCGTCGGTTTTTTCGTTGTGGAACGTTTTAGATTGTGGGGCCCGTGGTTTGCGGGTCGGCGTGGGTGGGGAAAGGAGTTGAGATGATCAGCAACACCATGGGGGACGCGACGGGACGAGGGCCGCGGCCGGGCGACTTGATTGTTGTGGAGCGGAGCCGGTGGTACGCCTTGCCGCATGGAGAGCGATTGCGAGTTTGTGAGAGCACGGGTTGGGCGGTCGAGGGCGAAGAGATCTTTGTCGCGCCGCGCAACCAGGTCAGCACATTCTGGGGTCCCTGTCACGGGCCGCCCGACGGGCAGAAGCCGGAGACGATGAGCACGTCGGGTGGGCCGTTCCTGAAGTTGCGGCTGGGCGACCTGCGGGGTTTGCAGGCGATCGGCCGAGAGCGTGACCGGTTCTGGTGCTGGCAGGACCGGCCTCGCGCCGGGGGCGGTGTCGATCGGACGGTCGAGGTGACGGTCTGGCATCTGCCGGAACTGCGCGATCCGTACGAACAATCGGCGAGGGTATCGACGTAGTCCCGCGCAGTTATTCGAAGATCTCTTTGGGATGAACGGTGCCTTCAGGCGACAGTCGGTTGCGACGCGCATCGGCGAGAATTCGATCGCCGTCCTCACGAAGCCCGTAGATCGCCTGTCCGGGGCTGACATGCCGGTTCCAGTGCCGCTGGAATATCTCGACGAGATCCTTGTTCTTGGCCAAAGCGGCTGGCACAGCGTGCCACATCGCCCGCTCGCGCTTCCGGGATTCCAGCATCCGTCCGATGCCGGTCGGCAGGCGCTGGCGCAACCAGCCGGGAAGCGCGCCGCCCAGCTTGTCGCCGAGCCAGGTTGGCTGCACGCGCATTACGTCGCGCGGAATCAAATAGCGCGGCTGCTGGTCGAGCGGCGCGAAGAGTTCCTGCAACGATTCAGTGAATAGTTCATTTTCGTCGTTTTCCGCCTGTTCCAGGAACAAGCGGACGTAGCCTCCGGCTCGTTCGGTCAAGTGAATCGACGGCGTCGACTTGATCAGTCCGGCTTCCCGCAGCGCGTCGGCAACGGCTTTCCCGACGGCCTGGGCCAACGACCGGTTGGACCATGGTTCGCGCGACGAGGCATACGGCGGAAAACCGCGTCCCGCACGCTCCTTGCGTCCCAAGCCACGCAGTTCGACAGTGCGTCGCGGTTGTCCACGGTACGGTTGTCCGACCCTCCAGCGTTGCCGCACCTCGCTGCGTCGAGCGACGCGTCCCAGCATTTCCGCGTTCAGGGTATCCACATTGTCCTCGACTCCCTCCGGCCGCAATTCCGTAAACGCCGGGTGTACGTGGCCCGCTCCTTTCTCGACCGCGCCATCGTCGGTGACGCCGTACAGCTGCTGGTGCTTCGCGAGGAAGCGGCGGTAGTCGTCCAGCCCTTTGGTGAATTCCGGAGCCAGGCAGACGACGTCCCAGTTGTCGGCGAGTTTTTCGGGCTGGTCAGGGTCGAGTCGAATCGATCGTCCACGCAGCTGATTGACCGTCATCGACGTCGTCACGGTCGTCAGGTCGATCAGCACGTTGATCTTGTTCGCATCCCAGCCTTCGCCGAGCAGTCCGCGCGTCCCGACAAGGCAGCGGGTCAGTCCCTGCTGGAAAAGGTTGGTGATCATCGCGACATAGACCCGCGGACACCAGTCGGGTCCCGAACCGCGGATGATGTGAAATCCTTCCGCCAGGCCGAATTCAAGTTCCGCGTCGGCCGCCGAATTTTTCAACCATGCGCGCGCGGCACTTTCGAACGCCTCCGCCAGATCATCGTCGACCAGCACCGAGGTACCGGTCACCAGAATTGGATTCAGCGCATCGGTGTCGTGGTGGGCAAGCAGAGCCTTGAACGCCGCCACCGCGCCGCCCGCTTCCGCGTCGAGGATATCGGCAACGTCCGCCGATGCCGACGATTTTTCGAAGTCGGCAACGACCACGGCGCGTATGGCGTCCCCCAGTGCAAGCCGTTCGGCCTGAAGAACCGGTAGCAGCGCGCTGAGTTTGTTGCGCGAATAGGCGATGACGCGGCCCACGGGCGATGCACAGGCCTGGCAGCCGGTTTCCGTGATCTGCACGCCGAGTCGCCGCAGTCGCTGGATCGCCTTTTCCGCGAGCAAGTGGTCGTCGCCATCGGGCGAGCGGCGGAGATAGTGGCGCAGGTAGCGATCGAGCACAGGAACCAGGATCCTGAGCCGCGGAATTTGCTCCAAGGGGCAGGTCAACAGTGGCATCGGCACCTGATCGGGCAGTTTCCCGTCGACCTGCAACAGCATCAGGCGAGCCGCCTCGGCGAACTCGGGATCACGGCGCTCCAAGGCCCCCCAATCCTTGACCGTACCTGTCGGCAGACGCCGTTCGACGAGCACTCGCCTGAGCCACTCAGGCAACGACATGCCCCCCGGATAAGAAGGCGGCTGCGACTCGCCGTTGTCTCGTTCCGAATCCGATGGTGACGGAAGCGCAGCGTCTTTGGGGGCTCCCCGCGCCGCCGACAATTCGTCGACGATCTGGTTGAGCTCCGCGTCCGCCTGGGCAATATAACGCAACTCCTCCGCCGCCGGCCGCACGAAATAGACGAGGTCCTGGTACGGGGCCAGAAAACCGTCTTTCACCACCGCCGGAACCGGCACCTCAAAATCGACCTCGCCAAAAAAATCGTCGTAACGCCGCGCATCCTCGGGATGCTGTCCGTCCCGATCGGGAGGCGTGGCGGTCAGACCGACGATGACCGGTTTGCCAAGCCATTCGTGGGCGCTCGCCAACACTCTGCCCCAGTGCTCCATCAGATGGTGGCATTCGTCGAAGATGACCATTCCCAGCCCCTGATCGCGGAGCCGCTCCCAGGTCGCGACCGACGAATCGTGGAGCATCTCCAGCGCCAGCCCATTACGGGCGGCGCTGTCGCGGACCTGTTTGCGGTAGGCACCCAGCCGTTGTTCGTGATAGTTGCGATTGCGCTCGCGCAGGTCGTCGATCCAGAGCCGCGCTTCCTCCACGGAATGTGCCTGCCCCTTGTTAATCAGCGAGTCGACCCAGAGCTCGAATGCCTGTTCGTCCAGCGACTGGTCGCCTCGGCGCGGCAGGGTCACGGTCTGGTAGGTCAGGGAGGTGAGCAGTCGAGGCTGCTTCGGGTCGGTGCTGACGAGTTGATCTTTGGTGAGCGGCGCCTCAAACAGTTCGATTTTCGCTTCCCATTGGGATTGGATCGCCGAATTGGGTGAAAGCACCAGAGCGGGGCAGCGCACGCACTCGGCCCACAGGTAGAGCCCGAGGATTGTTTTTCCGGAGCCGGGCGGTGCCACGATGTGCAGTTGGCGTTTGCCTTCCGCCAGTTTGCGACGCGCAATTTCAATCACCTCGCGCTGCGATGGTCGCAGCTGTCCCTTGAGTTTGATCCGCGGGAAATCGACAGACACTCGTGCAACTCGCGTTTCGGGGTGAATTCAGGATGGACCGCGGCGCTGGAGAAAGTACCGCTGGACTTCCGCGACGCAGGAGCGCCCGTTGGCGGCCAGTTGTTCGCAGCGAGCTTCGCCGGATTGCGCCCGCAGCACACAGGCCTTCGTGCGGCGGTTCGTGCCCTCGGCAACGTCCTGATCGATATCGGCGGTGGTCAAGCCGAAACAAACGCAGATCGGAGCGAGAGGGTCTTTGGGGTAAACGCCGGCCCGCAATGCGTCGACGAGGATGGTGCGTTCGAACATGTCGAAATAGGCCACGGGGCAACGAGCCGTCGGACAGAAGTTGGCGACTCCGGCAATCCGATGTTCGGGCCCTGCCGCGCAATGGACTTCGATGGTGGCGCGTTGCACGCGCTGCCCGGCAGCGCCGCAGTGCGGACAATGTTCTTCCGTCGAATCCGGTTCGCGCAGAAACGCTTTGTTCATCCCGACATGATAATCGACGGAGACCGATTGGGGCGTGGTCGCGGCTCAGAATTCCGCCCCAGGTTAGCCCCGTTCCGAGAGAAGCCGATTTCTGTGAAACTCAAGCGTTGGATGACCGCTGCGGACGCGTGTACGGATCGGTATGCCCGCGGGCCGTCGGCCCGGGATATCACGGCGAAACGCATGAACCTGGATCAGTTCTGTCAACGTTATAAGAACCTGCAGGCATATCTGGAATGGAATACGGCCGATGTCGGTCGGATTGTGGCGATGCGCCCGTTGCTGCAACCGGCGTTCGCGGGCATCGTCGATGATTTTTACGAAGCGATCGCTCGGAACTACGACGTGCAATGCGTAATCACGGGCGGGCCGGCCCAGGTGGCTCGACTGAAAGAGACTCTCTTGCGCTGGATCGAACAGTTATTCCAGCGCCGCTACGACGACGAGTACGTGCGGCGACGCTTGCAGGTAGGAAAACGGCACGCCGAATTGCGGCTCGATCAGATCTAAACCAATGCAGCCCTTTCGAGAATCCGCGATCAGCTGATCCGTGCCCTGTTTACCGCCTGGATCGCTCCTGCCGGGGAATTCCACGAGTCGATTCTCTCGCTCGACCGCCTGCTCGATCTGGACCTGGCGATCATCGAATACGCCTACCATAGCGAGTACGTGCTGCGGGAAAAATAGATCGAGCTACTTCCTGCGGAACAATGCCGCCGCCGCACCCGCCAAGTTCGACGAACATCTGCAGCGAATCGTTCGTCAAGTCGCGACCGCGGATCTTCGAGCCGTTTTATTCGACCAAGACCTGTGGGATCGGACTGGGACTCTCGATCAGCAGATCGATCGTCGAAAATCACCGGGGAACCCTAACCTTAGCCAGCACTGCCCCTTGCGGCGCGGAATTTGTGATCCGGTTGCCGCCGACGGGCGGGAACTTGTCGAACTTTGCCGGTTGCATCGC
The DNA here is from genome assembly GCA_016872775.1 of Planctomycetota bacterium. GTDB lineage: Bacteria > Planctomycetota > Planctomycetia > Pirellulales > Pirellulaceae > VGZA01. The sequence continues at coordinate 4,977 of VGZA01000045.1, forward strand.
CCGAATCTGGTGTTTTCCGATGAACGGATGCCGGAGCTGAACGGCAGCGAGGCGGCTCGGCTGATCATGGAATTCCATCCGGTTCCCATCGTGATCATCTCTGCATTTGCCAGGGTGCAGCCTTCCGAAGGCACTGGGGCGGTGCCCGTGGTGAATCTGGTCAAACCGGTCAGGATCGCGGACATTCTGCAGGCATTGACCGACGTGCAGGCATGGCTGGAAAGAAAGTCGGACAACGATGCGTTGCTCAAGGTTCCAGGTACGTGGGACCGTTGAGGTTGCCGCCGATCCGCAGGCGTTGACGCAGTTCAGCGGCATTCAGTGCCAGGAACGGGCTGATTTCGACGGCGAGATCGGGAGGGACGTCAATGTCGGCTTCAACCAGCCAGCGGGCGTGAAGACGGAGCATCGCCTCTTTGGCGGTGCGCGGCGAGTCGCATGGCTCGGAATCGGCGTTTTTGACCGGCGCGAACGCCGACGACGCATCGGCCTCAACGACCAGCGCGTTGCGCGCCTGCGGAAGCAGGTCAAAGATGAACCGTTCGAATTTCAGACCATTCGGTTGCGTGGGATCAACGGGCCGTCCCTGCGCGTCAAGGTGCGGGACCTTCTTGCGGGCTCGATGAAACGGCAGGCTCTGCGGGTCGGCCGCTACGCGTTCCAGAAATGCACGGGAAAAAACATGCACGGCGATATTGCCTGCCCAGAGCAACAGTTCCCCCGCCTCGTCCGTGCGCCGTGCCGCCGCTTCCGGCAGATCACTGTACTCGATGATGCGCACCGAACCACCGATCGACACGACATTACCCACGCGTTCCATCGGCTCGCGCTTTCGCACAACCTGCGTCGTCATCTCCGAATTGGCGAGGTCGTGGAATCCGATCAGTTCGGGATCGCACACCTGCAGTAATGGATTGTCAATCTGGCCGTAGAACAGCTGTTGGATTCCGCGGTCTTGCGCGTGGCGCAGGCCTCCGGCGCCGACAAACGCGGGGAGCATTCCGCCGTGTCCGTCGGGGCTGAGTGCCAGCGAATCGGGCTCCGCCAGCAACAGGTCGCCCGTTGCCGCGTCCAACGCGGGCATCGTCCCTTGGCAAAAGACGATCAGGTCGTCCGCGGCAAGACCGAACCGATCATGCTTCTCCAGGAATGCCACCGTCTCCTGATGCGTGGCAAAGCTGGTCATCACATAAAGTGGAACCCTCGTATCGTAACGTCGGGAAACGGCGCGCAAATGCTCGATCAGCACCTGAAACAAACTGCGCCCGGACACCGGGCCGATCGGGAACATCCCTTTGGGATACGGAAAACCCAGGCGAGTCCCCTGCCCTCCCGCGACGAGCACCATTCCCAACCGACCGTCCCGCAGTAACTGTTCGCCCCGCTGTCGAGCCTCTTGTCTTGCGGTGGCGCTGGTTCCCGCGAGCCGCACCGCCGAAGGCGGCTCGGCGAGATTCGCCAGTTGGGTCCAATCCGGCGCATCGTCCTCGCCCCGGAAAAGCTGCATCAGCAACGGCGGCTGCAGCTCCAGCACCTGCCGCGCCAACCGTTCCCGCTGCGGTTCGGTCAATTGTCCCCAATGACGCAACAGATGTTCCTGGGAACGCTCGAAACGGCCCAAATGTTCCAGTAATTCTTGCTGTAATCTGGCACTCATGCTTGACCTTGCTTTGATCTCCGTTCGAACTAGCCGGCGGGAGCAAACCATCCCCGTACCCAACCATACGCCAACAGGCAGAGCAAGGGAAATAAAACGAATATCAGCCCATAGGTTATCAGGGACGATCGCAAGTTTCGTGGCCATCGCGCCATCGCCGGTGTGCTCCCAAAACGACTCCGCCACTACCCGCCACGTCGCAAGCTGAATCCGCCCTGCCCGCTATCCCCGATGCTTGCAACGCCGCTGCCCTCGCCGCCCCTCCCGCCGCTTGCCTCGCCGCTTGCCTCGCAGACGCCTCTGGCTAGGTTCGCCGCACGCTGGTCTCGGGCGAGCAACAACAAGGAAACGTCGCATGGATTCGGCTCGGGCCGGTCGCGTCGCAAATCGAGTCGGACGCCGAAACGCTGGCATTGGCCGATTTGGATCTGAACGGGCGGGCCGCTCAACTGACGGACTTCGACGTGGGGAACATCGGCCAGAGGCGGACAGAATCCAAGGTGCAGTTGCAGGGACCGATCGCGATCGAGGAACCGGCCACGCAGCGTCGCCCGAATGGTTTCACCGTTATTCTCGGCGGGCCCTCGTTCATACTGCTGGGTCCAGATCGGTCGGCTTATCGGCGAGGAGGTGCCGCGCGAGTTCCTGTATCCGGTCCAACTCGCCCATTCCTCGACCAGCAGCAGGGCGAGCAACCCGAGGGACGTTGCGTTGGCGAAGGTCAGCGAAAGCCCCAAGGTGCAGGCGACGGCCGTGGCGAACAGTTCCCCCACGGGGAATCGCCGCCAGTCGAATAACGAAGGTTGCCGTCCCGGGGTGCGCCAGAAGTCTCGTGACCAGTGCCGCGCCAGCCAGAGCAGCGCAAACAGTGCTCCGATCGCGACGACCAACCGCCACCCACCATCGCCGTGCAGTGCCCCGGCGACGCGGCGCGATGCCAGGAACAGCGAGGTGAGTCCGACGCCGGCGGTCGCGGTCAGCGCCGTCACCTGCCGCCAGTCATCGGCAGGCGAACCGGTACCCGCTGAGGGCGACGGACTCAAGATCGCTGCATTGCGCGAATCGATCATGCCTCGTTGACACGGATCCTGAATCGATCAGCCGGCCGCGGAAAGGGCTGCCGCCTGATGGGTTCGTTCCCAGGTGAACTCCGGTTCGGAACGGCCAAAGTGCCCGCCCGCCGCCGTCTTGCGGTATATGGGCCGGCGAAGATCAAGGTACTGGATAATGCCGCTTGGCGTGAGCGGAAACGTCTTGCGCACCAGCTCGCAGATGCGGGCATCCGCGACACGACCGGTGCCCTGGGTGTCGACGTAGACGCTTACCGGTTCCGAAACGCCGATCGCATAGGCCAACTGCACTTCGCAGCGGTCGGCCAGTTTGGCGGCGACAATGTTCTTTGCAACGTGACGGGCCATATACGCGGCGCTGCGATCCACCTTGGTCGGGTCTTTACCGCTGAACGCTCCGCCACCGTGCCGTCCCCAGCCGCCGTAGGTATCGACGATGATCTTGCGACCTGTCAGGCCACAATCGCCGTGCGGCCCTCCGGTGACGAACCGTCCGGTCGGGTTGATATGGTAGGTGATATTGCCTTTCATGAGTTCGGCGGGAATCGACGGTTTAACGATTCTCTCGACCACAAACTTCTTGATCTCGTCGTGCGAAACCTCGGGAGTGTGCTGCGTCGATACGACGACCGTGTCGACCCGTACCGCTTTGTGGCCGTCGTATTCCACCGTGACCTGGCTCTTGCTGTCCGGACGCAGCCAGCTGACTTCCTGCCTGAACCGAGCGTCGGTCAGACGACTGATAATCTTGTGCGCAAGCCAGATCGGAAGTGGCATCAGGTCGGGTGTATCGTTACAGGCGTATCCGAACATCAACCCTTGATCGCCCGCCCCGATATCTTTGCCCGCGCCGGTATCGGCGTTGACGCCTTGCGCGATATCTGGGCTCTGCTTGTCGAGTGCCACCAGCACCCCGCAAGTCTTGCCGCAAATCCCCATCTCGTCGTCGGTGTATCCAACCGCGGAGATCGAATCGCGCACGATCGACTGGTAGTCGATGGTCGCCTTGGTGGTGATTTCCCCGGCAATCACCGCCAGACCGGTCGTTACCATCGTTTCGCACGCTACCCGTGCGATCGGATCCTGGGCCAGGATGGCGTCCAGCACGCCGTCGGAAATCTGGTCGGCCAGCTTGTCGGGATGTCCCATACTGACCGATTCGCTGGTAAACAAGAATTTGCCTGTAGCCACAACGGTATCTCCGGCAAGTTAGCTGTCAAACGAGCGATCTATCTCAAAGGGCCAAGTATAGTCGGTGAAGAGTGAAGGGTGAAGGACACCGGTTGTCAGGCTGCGCGTTCGGTGTAACCTGGTCCTGGCGGCAAGTCAGGAATCACGGGTAGTTCTTCGATCGAGGGGATGTCATCGAGGTCTCCCATGACGTGGCGCGCCGACATATCGGCCCCTTTCTCATGACTGGCCGAAGCGTGGGAGGTCGCGGAAAGCAGTTCGGCCAGAAGTTGGACGGTACGTCGCGTCGCACCGCGCTGTTCCGCGACAAGTTCACGGGCGGCGGTGCCCTGGGCGCTGGCAAAGGTCGGTTCGGCAAGACAGCGTTTCAGCCAACCGATCAAATCGGTCCCGTCGCGGACCACCGTCGCTGCGTGCCGGTTCAGGAGCATGGCGACGACATCGCGAAAATTCTGGGTCTCCGGCCCGAAGGCGATCGCGGCGCCGTATCCAGCGGGCTCGATCATGTTCTGTCCACCTCGATGGCCCATGCTGCCTCCGACGTACGCCAGGTCGGCGGTTCCCCACCAGTCCCTCAGTTCGCCGATGGAGTCGACCAGCAGCACGCGCATGCTGCGGTCGGCCGGTTGGTCGGCGGTCAAACGGCTGCGCCGGTTCCACGCCAGCGGCTGCGACTTGAGCATGCGTGCCACGTCATCGAAGCGTTCGGGATGCCGCGGCACCAGCACCAGCTTCAAGCGTGGGTGGCGGGCCTGCAACGACTGGAACGACGCCAGCGCCATTGCATCTTCGGCCGGCTGCGTGCTTCCGGCGAGAAAAACGATATCGTCGTCCGCAAAACCCGCCAGGCGCGCCAACGCGCGGGTGCGCGGGTTGCGTCGATCCAGACTTGCCAGATCGAATTTGACGTTGCCCGTCACGATGACGCGTTCGGCAAGCGCGCCTAACTGGCGAAACCGCTCCGCGTATTCCTCGGTTTGCGCCGCGACGAGGTCCAATCGCGCGAAGGTGGATCGCAACCAGCGGCGGCAGCGCAGGTAGCCTCGAAAACTCCGTTCGCTTAAGCGGGCATTCACGACGGCGACCGCCACGCCCCGGCGATGGGCCTCCGCGATCAGATTGGGCCAGATCTCCAGTTCTGCCAGCACGAGCAGGTCGGGTTGCACCCGATCCAGCGCCTGGGAGACACTCCAGCTGAAATCGAGTGGGCAATAGAACAGTCGTTTTCCGGGGAACTTGCGGCGAGCCAGTTCCATCCCCGTGCGCGTGGTAACCGAGATCCAGCATTCGTGGTCGGGCAATTCGCTTGCCAGGGACCGCACGATCGATTCCAGAAGATTGACCTCGCCCACACTCACGGCGTGCAGCCAGATCCGGCGCGTCGCGCGTCGCGGCGCGCCTTCGACCGATTCCTCCCAAGGCGCACCCGGCGACATCGCCGAGGGTGTACCGCTGCAGTGCGGAGCAGGCTCCAGCGGCACGCGTCCGAGAAAGCGGCTTCCCCAGCCAGCGCGATACTTACCGTGCCGCAGCGCCTGCCAGACGAACCAGGGCAGCGCCACGACGATCAACAACAGGTAGACCAGATTGAACAAATAGCGCATCGCGATTCCTTTCACGATGGTCGCCGTGCGTCAGGCCGATGCTTTGCGCATGCAACATTGTTTGTATTTGCGCCCCGAACCGCAGGGACATGCGTCGTTTCTTCCGACCCGCTCGCCGCGATGGCGGATCGTCTCCACCTTGATCTCGCCTTGACTGGCCTGAATGGCGTCCTGCTGGGTGCGGGCGATATCGCTGGTCGACTGGGCCTGATCGTGCCGCGCCGATGTCTCCACCCAGGTTGAACCAATGAATTCGTCGTCGAGCTGTTCCACTTTGAACACCAGGTCGGTGCAACGCTCGCCGATCGACTTCCACATCGCCTCGTAAAGCCGCATCCCTTCACGCTTGTACTCGACCTTCGGATCGACCTGGGCATAGCCTACGAGTCCCACGGAGCTGCGCAGGTGGTCCATCACCAGCAGGTGTTCTTTCCAGGCGGCATCGACGATCTGCAGCAGTACGCGGCGCTCCATCTGGCGGATTTCGGGATGGAAACGGTCGTTCCAGATGGTCGAGATTCGTGTCGCCAGTTCGCTCCGCTTCATGCGTCCGATTTCGACGGGAGTGAGGTCGACGTTAAAGTTCTCTTCCAGCCAGTCCGAGAGTTTCTCGACTTCGTCGGTCCGTCCGGTTTCCGCGGCGGTCGTATTCTCCACGGCGGAAGCGAAAATGCGTTCCAGAAACTCGTCGCCCTGGGAGCGCAGCACGGCGCCGGTCTCGTGGGATTTGCGACTGGCCTCGATGAATACCGGCCGGACCAGATCGAGGCTGCGTTGTTCCAGGACCTGGCGATCGATGGGGCAACCGAATCGCTTGCAGGCCCAGTCGTAGACCGCGGAGCCGTCGACGAAGGAGGTCTTGGAATTGTCGCGGCGCGTGAAGCGACTGATGGCGGCCAGAATCGGGTATTCGGCTTCCCGTTCTGCATAGCAGGTTGCGGCCCGTTGGGCGGCCAGGTCCTTGATCGTCTCTGGTTCCTGGCCCTTGATTTCATCGACGCCGATCGACGCGCCAAATTTGAATTGCAGCCACTGGGTGGCGGTTGTGAGTCCGTAATCCTCGGCCAGAAATCGTTCGCCGTCCCGCAGATCGACCGCCTGGATCGCTTTGCGGGCACCATTCAACAGATGTTCGGAAATCAGATCGCGGCCGACCTTGCGCAGGTCCCGCTCGTTCGTCTGCATGTTCCAGCGGGAGTTTGCCAGATTTGCGAGCGCGTTCCAGTTCCACTCGGAGGTATCGCCATCATCGAGGTCGGGCAGGTTTTCATCGATCGCGTCCTGCACCTGCGTTTCCGCCTGGCGTTCGGCCGATTCGCGTGCCTGCCGATCGGCCATGGCGAAGTCCATGCCGCGAAAGTCGCTGGCTTCGAGTTGCGCGGCGAGTTGTTTCGAAGCCCAGACGGCGAAGCTGGTAACGCCGAAGTCGCGGCTGAGGAACTGCGTGAATTGCTCGTCGACCTGGTTCGCGACCATTTCCATAATCAGGTCGCGACAGTTGATCCCCTCGAGAATCCGCTGGCGATATTTGTAGATCCGCTTGCGCTGCTCGTCCATCACCTCGTCATATTCCAGCAGGTTCTTGCGGATCTCGAAGTTCCGTTCCTCGACCTTCTTTTGCGCGGCTTCGATGCGGCGGGACACCATCCGGCTTTCGATGCTCTCGCCTTCCTGCATCCCGAGCCGATCGAGGATTGACTTGACCCATGGTCCGGCGAAAATCCGCATCAAGTCGTCTTCCAGGGAGAGGTAGAAGCGGCTGCTGCCCGGGTCGCCCTGGCGACCGCATCGGCCGCGCAACTGCAGGTCGATGCGGCGCGCTTCGTGGCGCTCGGTTCCGATCACATGCAGTCCGCCGATTTCCTTGACGAATCGCCCTTCCTCTTTCATTTTCTCCTTCTCGTCGATTTGCCGGATCAGGTCGATCCACTCCTGCTGGGGCACATCCAGGCGCGTCGCGTATTTGTGCTGCAACATCGCCCAGGCCATCGTCTCCGGATTTCCGCCAAGAATGATGTCGGTGCCGCGCCCGGCCATGTTCGTCGCGATCGTCACGCCGCCTTTGCGTCCGGCCTGCGCGATAATCGAAGCCTCCCGTTCGTGGTGTTTGGCGTTCAGAACGGCGTGAGGGATGCCGCGTCGATCCAGCTGTTCCGCGATCAGTTCGCTCTTTTCAATCGAAACGGTGCCGACCAGGATCGGCCGCCCGCGGCGTTGCGTCGATCGGACCTTGTCGGCCGGCAATTGCTCCCTGGTCTTACCATCGTGAGGCTGGAATTCGACCAGTTCGTCGGACTGCTTGACGATCGTGCCGACCTTCATTTCGCCGTCCGCCATCTCCAGCATATCCCATTTGTGAATCCGCTCGATTTCGTCGACGAGCGCGTTGTATTTCTCGCGCTCGGTGCGGTAGATGACGTCGGGATGCTCGATGCGCCGCATGTCCCGGTTAGTCGGGATCGCCACGACGTCGAGCTTATAGATTTTCCAGAATTCGTTGGCTTCGGTCATGGCCGTTCCGGTCATGCCGCAGATCTTGTTGTAGAGCTTGAAAAAGTTCTGCAGCGTGATCGTCGCCAGCGTCTGCGTTTCCTCCTTGATCTTCACGCCTTCCTTCGCTTCGACCGCCTGGTGCAATCCATCGCTCCATTGCCGGCCGTCCATAAGTCGTCCCGTGAATTCGTCGACGATGATGATCTTGCCGTCCTTGACCACGTATCGCACGTCGCGCTTGTAGAGGTAATGCGCCTTGAGTGCGTTATCGATCAGGTGGGGCCATTCCATATTGCCCGCGGTATAGAAGCTCTCGACCCCCGCCAGCCGCTCCGCTTCGCGGACGCCCGCGTCGGTGAGATGCGCCGAGTGGTCTTTTTCGTTGACGACAAAATGCTGTTCTCGCTTGAGGATTCGCGCGATCCGATCGGCGTCGGCGTAGCGTCGAACGTCATGGTAGGCGGGACCGGAGATGATCAGCGGCGTACGTGCTTCATCGATCAAAATGTTGTCGACTTCGTCGATGATGGCGAAGTTCAGCCGACCTTGTGACTGCTGGTACTCCTTGGGATATCGTTCGTCGCCACGGGACGCCGGCCGCATGTTGTCCCGCAAATAGTCAAACCCGAACTCGTTGTTCGTGCCGTAGGTAATGTCACAGGAATACGATCGCTGGCGTTCCAACACCTCCATATGGCTCTGGATTGCGCCGACCGTCATTCCTAATCCCATGTAGAGTGGGGCCATCCACTCCATGTCGCGACGCGCAAGGTAATCGTTTACCGTCACGACATGCACGCCTTTGCCTTCGATCGCGTTGAGATAGGCGGGCAGCGTCGCGACCAGCGTTTTTCCCTCCCCGGTCACCATTTCCGCGATCGCTCGATTGTGCAGTACCATACCACCGATCAACTGCACGTCGTAATGCCGCATGCCCAAGTAGCGTCGTCCTGACTCACGGCACGCCGCAAATGCCTCGTGAAGCAGGTCCTCCAGCGTTTCACCGGACGCCAGTCGCTCGCGGAACCGTACCGTCTGCTGACGCAACTCCTCGTCCGAGTAGGCCTGAAAACGGCTTTCGAGGGCGTTAATCGAGTCGACCCGCCCCTGCAGTCGCTTGACGTAGCGCGCGTTCGCCGAACCAAATAAGGCCGTTACGCTACGCTCGATACCCCGCATGACGCCGCTCACCGAGCCGGTAACGACTTCCCAAATGCCTTCGAGGACTTCCATATTTGATCCAGCCTTCTGCCGATGCCCCCGTTGCCGATCCACCCTCGCGACCGCGATACGAGCCGAGCGGAAATCGGGGCAACGCGCGCAAACATTTCCTGTGACGTAGCTTATAACGATGCGCAAACAGGGTCAACGCCGTCTTTTCACGCCCCGTGTGCCACGGGTGCGGGCCGTCCCGAACCCGTGCCCGCCCATGCCCAAGCCAGTACCCATCCGTGCCCCTAGGGGACCGTGCAAACGTTGAGACCTCAGGGCAACGTAGGTTTGCAGTGAGATGAGACCGGGCTGGCACAAACGACCGGTCGCGGCCGCTTCTCCACCACTTGCTCATCCGGTCCAGGCCGCGACAATGGGTCCGTACCCTTGGGCCACGCTGTGAATCCACCCCTTCGTCACGACGTATCTATTCGAGGCCAACTGGTCGTTCTTGGATCGGGAACCTCGGTCGGCGTCCCCACAATCGGCTGCGGTTGCCACGTCTGCCGCGGCGGCCACCCGCGCAATCAACGCACCCGCAGCAGCGTTATCCTCGGCCTGTCCCAAGGGAACCTGCTCGTCGATACCTCGCCCGACCTGCGGTCGCAATTGTTGCGGGAGCAGATCGGAAATGTGCACGCCGTCGTCTATACCCACGAACATGCCGATCACTTGTTCGGATTGGACGATCTTCGTTTGTTCCCTTTTTACCTGGGCCATCCGGTACCGATCTATTGCGAGCCGCGCGTCGAGGCCCGCATTCGCCATTCGTTCGATTATGCGTTCCGAGCCCAGGAGCCAACCCATGCCGGCGCGGTGCCGCAACTGGTGTTTCATTCCATCGGCTTGGAACCGTTCCAGGTGCTGGATGCTCCCGTCGTTCCGATCCGTCTGCGCCATGGGCCGCGTTTTGAGGTGCTCGGATTCCGGTTCGGCAATGTTGCCTATTGCACCGATACGAATGAAATCCCCGACACCAGTTGGCCGCTGCTCGAAAAGCTCGACGTATTGATTCTCGATGCACTGCGGGATCGCCGGCATCCGACCCATTTCTCGCTGGCCGAGGCGGTGAGCGCGGCACGCCGGATCGGCGCCCGCCAAACCTACTTCACTCATGTTTCCCATGAACTGGACTACGACGCCGTGAATGCAACGCTGCCCCCAGGCATGGAACTGGCCTATGACGGCCTGCGGATCCCGTTGTAGGGATAGGGTTACGGGTTACGGGGAACGGCCGGATACGGCCTTTAAGGGGTTACCACTAAACGCAAAAAACCGAGCTGAATCTCAAATTGATCTGCCGCCCTCTTCCACCGTTCCCCGTAACCCGTTCCCCTCTTCATTTCTTCGCCAGCTTTTTCGTTGGCAGTTTTTCCAGGTAGTCGGAAGCGATCTGGATAAACTCATCGATCACGAAATCGCGGCGAATCGAATTGCGGCCGTTCGCCTGCTGCTCAATCTGCTTATCGTCTTCCTTTTCGACATCAACTTCACCGCGCTGGGCCATGAATTTGGACATTTCCAGCGGAACCGATTTCCGCGATTTGATGTCGAGATATTTCTGAATATTCTTGGCCAGCTTGCGGTAGTCCTCCGATTCGGCCCGTCGCGCATCGGACCGCAGTTGCAGATCCTGGATGATCTCGGTGTTGACCAACGGCATCTTGGCGAAACGCGCGGCGGAGACGCGATCGAACTCCAGGGCGTAGTCGAGGTCCGACTCGCTGATGTTGTCCATATGGTTGGTGATCGACGGCAGCTTGATGTCGGCGAGCACTCCGCGCTTTTGCGTGCTGTCGCCGTTCGGCCGGTAGAACTGCTGCACGGAGATCTTGAGTGCGCCGTAGTTCGGCCGGTTTCGCGGGTCGCCGAACAGTTTTTCGGACAGATCCATCATGGTCTGGACGGTGCCTTTCCCGTGCGTCGAATCATCGCCCACGATCAATCCGCGGCCGTAATCCTGGATCGCGCCGGCCAGAATTTCGCTGGCGCTCGCGCTGAACTTGCTGGTGGCGACGATCAGTGGTCCGTCCCAGGCCATGCCTGTCTCCAGGTCGTCGTATTGGGTGACGCGGCCGTCGGGGTCTTTGACCTGGACAATCGGCCCCTGGTTAATGAACAGCCCCGTAAGGCTGATCGCTTCATTCAAACTGCCGCCGCCGTTGTGCCGCAAGTCGAGCACCACCACGTCGACGCCTTTGCCGCGGAAGTCGTCCAGAATTCGTTTGACGTCGGTCGTGCTGCTCTTGAACGACTTGCGATTCTCGCGCGCACCTTGCATATCCATGTAGAAACTCGGCAGGTCGACCACGCCGACCTTGACCGGTGAACCATCGGCTTTGCGGCCGCCCTCAAACACTTCGCCCTTGGCTTCGCTGTCACTGAGCTCGATATGCGCCCGGGTAAGCTCAATCGACTTCGTTTCGTTCGTGGCCTTCTGGATGAAGGTAAGCCGGACCACGGTACCGGCCTTGCCGCGAATCATGTCGACGACGTCGTTCAATTTCATGTCAACGACGTCGACCATTTCCCCTGAACTGCCCTGCCCCACCGCGATGACTCGATCTTCGGCCTTGAGCCGCCCGTCTTTGTCCGCCGGGCCGCCAGGGATGATCTTGGAGACGATGGTGTAACCGTCCACCAACTGCAGCGCCGCGCCGATGCCGTCCAGTTGCAAACGCATCTGGATCAGAAAATTGTCGTAGTTACGGCGTGACATATACGAGGTATGCGGGTCGAAGCTGGAGGTCACCGAAGTCAGGAACCACTCCAGCAATTCGTCGCCGTCAACCTGGTGCATGCGCCGCGCGTAGCCGCGGTAGCGGTTCGACAGACGTTTGCGGGCTTCTTCCATTTCCACTTTGTCACGCAACAGGACCAGGAAATCGTACTTGATCCGTTTCGACCAACGACTTTCCGCTTCCGCGGCGGTCGGTGGGTATTCCAGTTTTTCCGGGTCGGTTACAAATTCTTCATCGACAGCAAAGTCGGGTGATTCGGGGATCAGCCGCTCAATCAACTTCAGCCGTTCGTCGACACGCGTCAAAAAGCGATGGAAGATGCGGTAGGCGATGCTGACGTCGCCGGCTTCCTTCAAACGGTCGTCGATCTCGCGCCGGGACTGCATGAACTCATCGATATCCGCTTGCAGGAAGTAGTTCTTTAACGGATCAAGCGTTTTCAGGAACAGCTTGATCGATCGTTCGGAAATCTCGTCGTCCAAGGGGTGTCGTGAGAGGTGGTCGGTCTTCAGGTACCGGGTCACCAGATTCGTGATGCGACGATCGGTCTGGCTTGGCCCGTCGGCCAGGTCCCAAGCCGCGGCGGGGATTGCGGTCCACCCAGCGGAAACCAGGACCGCTCCGAAGCATATAACAGCCGCTCGCGCCGCTCGCGAACCTCGACCAGAAAAAAACCCAAGGATATCCATTACGAGTCCTCTCTTTTCGTGAGCCGTCCCTGGCGTAACTGTCCCGAGAATAATGAGTTGTAGATGGTAGGTCAGTTAGTCGGGTGACGCAATATCGAAGCCGGACCCGGTCCTGACTTTGTTATCTTACGCAGATCGCCGGAAATGGCGAGTCATCGATTAGCCTGCAATTCGGTACGGACCCGCCGTTCGATCAGTTCAACCAGGGCGGGATCCGGCCCCAGATGGTCGGCGAAACCGACGTCCCAGCCATGGTTTGCGTCGGCCCAGGCCCGCAGATCGTGGCGAATCTGTTCCAGCACATGGCCGTGGAAAAGCAGGTGCGGCTGGACGATCAGCGGCCCCGGCGTGCGAGACTCGAGTTCCCGCAGGGTGGTGGCCAGCGACGGCGGCTGCGCCGCGACAAAGCAGAGCCGCGAATTGCCGGTGGGGGTCGCCTTGTGGCGCAGTTCCGTAAACCGGCAGGCCTCGTCGATCGCATCGGGATCGCTGGTTCCCCGCCCGACAAACAGAGACGTGCAATGTTCCAAAGGGGGCGTTCCCAGCGTGCGATAGGCCTGCCAGAACCTGGCGGCGGAGAGCTGAAGCAGTTCGGGGTCGCAGCCGAGATGGGATGCGTAACGGACGTTGATCGCCCGGGATGGGAACGCGGCACGCAACCCTTCCTCGATTGCGTCCGGGATATCGCGTTTGACGTGGCGGGCGGCGAAGAGCAGTACCGGGACGACGATCAATAGTTCGTCGGGGTGCGGATCCAATGTCGCCAGTCCCTCGGCGATCGATGGTGCGGCAAGTTCCAGAAATGCTGGCTGGACGCGTGCGTCGGCGAGCCGCTCGCGGGCGCGTTGGGCCAGGCAGAGAAATTCCTGTTGCCCTGTCTGGTCACGGGTTCCGTGTCCGACAAGCAGAACGGCGGGGTGCGCCGGTCGGTCGCTCATTCTGCATTCTCCGAATTACGGTAGGCTCCGCCGATCGGATACGGCAATCGCCCCCCGTGGAACGTGTTGCGGCGGGTGCCCTCCAGAATGGTTTTGTTATATTTTAGTGGCCTGCCAACCGTCGAGTGGATGGGGTTCGGAGCAAATGCTGACTATGGATGAGCGGTCCCGGTCGTTTCTGACGATGATCAACGGCGCAAGCCTTGGCTCGCGATATCCGCTCGACCCATCGACCGAGAACCGCATTGGGCGCGGACTCGACTGCCAGATCGCCTTGAACGACCCGCGGTGCTCGCGCCTGCATGCGTCGCTGGTCGGATTTCCGTCGATTGGCGACAGCGGCCAACTGCTGTCCAAACGGGTCATTCCGACCGACTGGTCGGAGCGACTCGCGAAATCTCGGTCGACTTGCGCGTCATCGCGGCCACCAATCGGGATCTGAGCGAATTCGTGCGCGATGGCCGATTCCGCGAAGACCTGTACTACCGCCTGAGCCTGTTCGAGCTGCTGATCCCTGCCCTGCGTGATCGGGGCGAGGATATCGGCGTCCTGGTCCACTATTTTCTGGAATATTTCCGTGTCCAGCACGGCCGACCCGGACTGGAACTGTCGTCCGCCGCCCGGGCAAAACTGCTCGAATACCGTTGGCCCGGCAACGTGCGGCAACTCCGCAATGTCATCGACAGCACCGTGGAGATGGCGGAAGACGACCAGATCCAACTTCACGATTTGGGCTTGCGTGATGTTGGCAATACCTATCGAATGGAGACCCTTCGGCTCGACTTTTGGGAGCGAAAGCTGATTCAGGAAGCCTTGCTGCGGACCCAAAACAACGTGCCGGAAGCGGCCAAATTGCTCGGCATCGGCCGGGCGACATTGTATCGGAAGCTGGCGAGTACCAGATTGCGCGTTAGCTGTCGGTTGTGCGTTGAACTGGGGCAAGATGCCCCAGCAACGCCGGTCGGGTCTGGAGATCCGGCCTGCCAAAACAGGGACAGGACCAAGACACGAACAGGAGTGAGACGGAGTTCATGATCAGTTTGGGATTGAGCCTGTTTCCGGAATTCGAACCGCACCCGCTGCTGCGAAGCGGTCATTTGCAGACGATCTGGTCGGCGTTATGGACCGTCCGACGGCATCGGTACCGCGCCGCGCAACACCTGGTGACGCTGGACAGTCAGGAGAAACTGGTACTGCACGACGATTGTCCAACGTCGTGGTCCTCCACGGCGCCGTGCGTGTTACTGCTGCACGGCCTGGGGGGCTCGTACGCGTCGACCTACATGGTCCGACTGGTGGAGAAACTGAATCAGCGCGGAATCCGCGTGTTTCGCATGGACATGCGCGGTTGCGGCGCGGGGCACGCGTTGGCGGTAAGTCCGGGCCATGCCGGACGCAGCGAGGACGTTCGGGCCTGTGTCGCGCGGATCCGTGAAACCTGTCCCTCGGCCCCGCTGCGGATCGCCGGGTTCTCCCTGGGAGGAAACCTCGTGTTGAAAATGCTCGGGGAACAACTGCATCCGCCGGGCCATATCGACCGCGTGCTCGCCGTCTCCCCACCGATCGATCTGGAACTCTGCGCGGCCAACATCCGCCAGTATCGGTTCTATGATCGAGCGTTTGTCCGGTCACTTTGCGCCCAGATCCGACGGCGACGGAGGACGTTGCCGCAACTGCGCCGCCTGCCGATCACTCCCCAGCCCCGCTCGATCCAGGAGTTCGACGATCGCATTACCGCTCCGCTGGCCGGTTTTCGCGATTCGTTGGACTATTACCAACAGGCGAGTGCCGCTCCACTCCTAGGGCGAATTGACGTCCCCACCACCATCCTGGCGGCAGCCGACGACCCACTTATTCCGGTGCGAATGTTCTCCCGCCCCGATCTATCGCCCAGAGTCCAGGTCCACGTGACCCGGCATGGCGGACACCTCGGATATATCGCCGCCGCCAGCGATGATCCCGACCGCCGCTGGCTCGATTGGCGCGTGGTGGATTGGGTTTGCGGCTGACGGGAAGCTATGATGGTGGCGATCCGGCGGACGCCGAATCGAGTTCCAGGCATCACGTACTTCGAGAAACCAACCATGCACGCGCCGCAACCGATCGGGAAAACCACGATCTATCGTTTTGCTCTGCTTGCCCTATCCTCGTTGGCCGCCCTCAGCAACTCGACGCTGTCCATTCAAGCCCAGGAATGGACACGTTTTCGCGGTCCGAACGGAACGGGACAAAGTGAAGCCACCACCATCCCCGAAAAATGGACCGACACCGATGTTCATTGGAAACGGGAACTGCCCGGCTCAGGAAACGGATCGCCGGTGCTGTGGGGTGACTTGCTGTTCCTGATGAGCGGTGATCTGGAATCGTCCGAGCGCTATCTTACCTGCCTGGCCGCGGAGAGCGGACAGGTCGTCTGGCGCAAGGATTTTCCGTCGAAGCCGCATAAACTGCATTTGAAGAGCAGTTATGGGTCGAGCACTCCCGCCGTCGACGCCGATTTTGTCTACTTCGCCTGGTCGGATCCCGACCATACCTGGCTGCGCGCGTTCCGGCACGACGGCACGGAAGCCTGGTCGATCGATCTGGGGCCTTGGCTTAGCATGCACGGATTCGGGACCTCCCCGATGCTGGTTGATGATCTGGTGGTCGTTTCGGCCTCGCAGGAGTCACCGACCAACAACAGCGACGACGTCAAACCCAAGGAAAGCTACGTGGCCGCCGTCGAACGCGCGACCGGAAAACTGCGATGGAAGACGCCGCGCGAAGTCGGCACCGCTTCGTATTCGGTCCCTTGTCTGTACCAACCTGCGAACGGCCCGACACAACTGTTGTGCACCGACACGACATCGGGAATGTTCAGCCTCGACGCCCGTAGCGGCAAACCGCTCTGGAACGTCCCGGCATTTTCCAAGCGCACCGTCAGCTCGCCGGTGATCATCGGCGATCTGGTCTTCGGTTCGACCGGCTCGGGGGGGGGCGGCAATTACGTTAGCGCGATCCGCTTGGGCGAAACACCGTCCGTTGCCTACGACATCAAGTCACCGGCACCGTATGTTCCCTGCATTGTTCCTTACGGTGAACTGGCCTTTCTCTGGGGCGATAACGGCATTGTGCGCTGCATCCAGGCGGCTGACGGAACCATCCACTGGACGGAACGCGTGGGCGGGAATTTCTTCGGTTCCCCGGTTCGCGTCGCGGACAAGGTCTACTGCATGAGCGAGGAAGGCGACGCAGTGGTCATCGCCGCCAGCAAGGAATTCCGCCTGCTGGGCCGCACCCCGCTGGGCGAAGGCAGCCGCGCCACCCCGGCGGTGGCAAAAGGCAGAATGTATCTCAGAACCTACTCGCATCTGATCTGTATTGGCGCGAAGTCGACTCTTGCGCAGGCAAGGTAAGCTTCTTAATCTTACTCGTACTCAGCGAAGCGGTATTCGTACTCGACCACATCTATTGATCCAACTCCAGTTTGTCCATGCTGGCGACTACGAATGCGAGTACGATTAAGAGTAAGAGTAAGAGTAAGAGTAAGAGTAAGAGTAACGCCGAGGGCGGGCGCTGGTGCGTAACTGGCAATTCTGGATCGATGTCGGGGGGACCTTCACCGACTGCGTCGCGCGCTTGCCCTCCGGTGAGCTGCGACGGCGGAAAGTGCTGAGTTCCGCGGTCACGAAAGGGCAGATCAGCGCACGCCCCCGTGCCGATCAATTCGCGGACCAGCGACGCGTGGGAGACCCGCTCGATTTCTGGCAAGGCTGGCAGTTGCGCTGGCGGCACTCGAGCGGGCAATGGATCGATGGCGGGCTGATATCGGGGTCGGATCGCGATCGGGGAATTTTGACCGTAAGGATCCGAGATCACGAGCTGCCGCCGATCGGAACCGCGTATGAACTGGCGTCGGAACTCGACTCGCCCACGGTGGCGGTTCGTTTTCTGCTGGGACTCGGCGCTGGCACCCCGCTGCCGCCGGTCGAGATTTATTTGGGCACGACCCGCGGAACGAACGCTCTTTTGACGCGCACGGGTGCCCGCACCGCATTCGTCACGACGCGCGGATTCGCCGACATTCTCCGTATCGCGAATCAGGACCGGCCAGAACTGTTTGCCTTGGCCATCGTCAAGCCGCAGCCACTGTTCGAACGGGCGGTCGAGATCGATGAACGGGTCGCCGCGGATGGCGCGGTCCTCACGGTGTTGGACCTCGATGCGGCTCGACGCCAGCTGATGGAACTTCGCACGGCCGGTATCGAATCGGTGGCGATCTGTCTGATGCATGGGTATCGGTACCACGAGCACGAGCGGCAACTGGCGCACCTGGCGCGAAGCATCGGGTTCCGGGATGTGCGCGCGTCCCATGAAGTGGCACCGCTGGCCCGGATCGTCGCGCGCGGTGACACGACGCTGGTCGACGCCTACCTGCAGCCGGTTTTGCGGGACTATCTGGCGCGGATCGAACAGCAGCTGGCGTGCGATGCAGGTTTCCGCCCGCTGCGCGTATTGACGTCCGCGGGCGGCCTGGTCCCGGCAAGCGACTTTCGCGCCAAAGACAGCGTTCTTTCCGGTCCCGCAGGCGGCGTGGTCGGTTATTCGCGCGTCGCGCGGGCCGCCGGATTTCATCGTGCGATCGGGTTTGACATGGGCGGCACGAGCACCGATGTGTCGCGGTTTGATGGGCAGTACGAACGGGAATACGAGACGCGGAAGGCCGGCGTTCGGATCGTGGCGCCGATGCTGGCGATCGAGACGGTCGCCGCTGGTGGCGGGTCGATCTGCGGCTTCGACGGGGTGCGACTGTTTGTCGGGCCCGCCAGTGCCGGCGCCGATCCCGGACCCGCGTGCTACGGACGCGGCGGTCCGTTGACCGTGACCGATCTGAATTTCTTTCTCGGTCGCATCCTGCCCGATTACTTCCCGTTTCCGTTGCATGCGGCGCCCGTCGAACAGGCTCTGGACGACCTGCGGCAGTCGATGCGCGATGCCGTGGCCGATCTCCCGTCCCGCCTGGAAATCGCCGAAGGCCTCCTGGCGATCGCGAATACCCAGATGGCCCAGGCGATCCGCTCGATTTCCGTCGCCAAAGGTTACGACCCACGCGACTATCTGCTGGTTCCGTTCGGCGGAGCGGCGGGACAGCACGCCTGTGATGTGGCTCGCGAACTCGAGATCGACCAGTGGTTGAGTCATCCCGATGCGGGACTGATGAGCGCGCTGGGGATTGGTCTGGCGGACGCGGTGCGGCATCGCCTGCAGGCATACTATCGCAACTTGAGCGAGGTGCCAGCGGCGGAGCTTAGCGCCACGTTCGCGCGCCTGGCCGACGAATGCCGGACCGAGCTGCTCGCGGAGTCGATCGCGCCCGATCGGATCACGATCCAGGAGTCGTTGGAGCTGCGCTATGTCGGCGTCGACGCCTCGTTGATCGTCGAGCGGCCGGACGATGGCGACTACGAAGCCGCCTTTGCGACCCTGCATCGAACCCGCTACGGGTACGACTACGCCCAGCGGCCGCTCGAGCTCGTAGCGGCACGCGTCGTTGCCACCGGGCATTCGGATTGCACCTTGCCGCCATCGGTATCCGTCGCGGGGCGCGAGGCGACTCCGCAAGGCAGTTCGCAAACCTGCTTCGCCGGCGCATGGTGTGCCACACCGGTCTACCAGCGCGAACAATTGCCGCCTGGAGCGCGTATCCCCGGTCCCGCGATCGTCGCCGAACCGTACGCTACCACGGTGCTGGCGCCGGAATGGCGGGGCGAGATTCTCTCGGGCGGTGCACTGCTGGTGCGTCGCGCACCGGTCGCGAGCGGCGGATCGTCGAGCCAACCCCGGTCGGCGGCCACCGACCATGGCTCGGACTATGATCCCGTGCGTCTGGAGGTCATCAGCCGCCACCTGACGTCGATCGCCGAGCAGATGGGAATCGCGTTGCGCAATACGGCGACGAGCGTCAACGTCAAGGAACGGCTCGACTTCAGCTGCGCGATCTTCACGGCGGCCGGAGAACTTGTCGTCAACGCGCCCCATATTCCTGTACACCTCGGCGCGATGGGAGAAACCGTGCGGCGCATTGTCACCGACCTTCCGCCACTCGCGCCCGGGGATGTGCTGATTACCAACGATCCGTACCGCGGCGGATCCCACCTGCCCGACATCACTGTGGTGACTCCGGTCCACGATCCCCAGTCGGGCGAACTCTGGTTTTTCACCGCCAGTCGAGCCCACCATGCGGAGATCGGCGGAATCACACCCGGTTCGATACCGCCGTTTTCGACCTCTCTCGCCGAAGAAGGGGTTTTGATCTCTTCGTTTAAGTTGGTCGACCGCGGCCAACCGCGCTGGGAGGAGCTGCGCGCGATGCTGGTGGCCGGCCCGTTCGGATCGCGCTCGCCGGCGGACAACCTGGCCGACCTGGAAGCGCAGGTCGCCGCCAACCAACTCGGGCGGCTCGCGGTGGAAAAACTGGTCGAGCGATATACCTGGCGCGAAGTGCAGCGCTACATGGCGATCCTGCAACAGGTCGCCGACCGCAAGCTGGCGCAGGCTCTGGCACGGCTGCCGCGCGGTCGCCATACGTTCCGCGATTCGCTGGACGACGGTTCGCCGATCTGTGTTGCGATTACGATCGAGTCCGACGGTCTGGAATTCGACTTTACCGGCACCGCCGGAGTCTTGCGATCCAACCTGAATGCGAATCGCGCCATTGTCCTGGCGGCGATCATGTACTGTTTGCGCTGCATGATCAACGAGGAGGTTCCGCTGAATCATGGGCTGTTGCGGCGCGTGAAGCTGGTGTTGCCGGAATGCCTGTTGAATCCACCGGCAGGGCCCACGGCCGCCGACTGTCCGGCGGTCGTCGGCGGGAATGTGGAAACGTCGCAACGGGTCGTCGACGTGATCCTCGGCGCGCTGGGACTTGCGGCCGCCAGCCAGGGCACAATGAACAACCTGCTCTTCGGGAACGATCGGTTCGGCTACTACGAGACGATCTGTGGCGGTTCCGGCGCGACCCCGGACGCCGAGGGGGCCGACGCCGTGCATACGCATATGACGAATACGCGTCTTACCGACCCCGAGGTTCTGGAATTGCGGTTTCCAGTTCGCCTGCTGGAATTCTCGATTCGCAATCACTCGGGAGGCGACGGAGCACACCGCGGAGGCAACGGAGTCGTTCGGCGTCTGCAGTTCCTCCAGCCATTGCAACTGTCGATCCTTTCCCAGCGGCGCGGGCCGTATCCGCCCTTCGGACTCGCCGGTGGCGGGCCAGGCGCCTTGGGCGTGAATCTGCTGTGCCGCGCGGACGGCGCCGTGGAACAACTCGCCGCCTGCACCACGCTCGCCGTTCAACCCGCCGACGAACTGATCATCCAAACGCCCGGCGGCGGCGGCTACGGAAGGTAGCTACGAACAAGTTTTGAGCTACGCGTTCGGTTACGTGCGGCGGCGGAAGCGGTGGAAGATCAATGTCCCGAGGGTGATGATTACGGCGGCGGTAACGGTCTGTGGAGTCCAACAGACAAAAATACCGAGCAGCACGCGGTCCAGTTCCTGGGCCGGCCGCATTGTTGTGCCGAGATAAACGGCGCCGGTCAGCAACAGCATCGCGCACAGGACCACGATGATCGCCCGCTGCTGCCACGGAATGGCGCGGGGAATGAAGGCGATTCCAATCAAGATCCAGGGACCGAAAAAATAGATTGCCGCCAGCACTTCACGTTTCGCGGAACCGATCCGGGTTCCCAGCGCCAGCAGGATGGACGCCAGCGTCATGAAGGTCAGAAGTCCCCGCAGTGAAACTTGAAAATTGCGTTCGGGCTGGGTTTCTAATTCTTCGAATTCCGCCACCAGGCGATTCAGGAAGGGAACCTGGGTCAGCGTGACGAGTCCCAGTACCAGCGCCAGCAGCAGGCCGCAACCGACGTCCGCCAGCAGCCAAGGATAATCGACGTAGTAGCCGCCATAGGTATTGCCGCTCTCCCAGAACTCCCAGGGAACGCCCAAAGCGACTCGATAGGCCCAGACCCTTCCGAACAGATTCCCGCCGCCTTCCGAACGGACAAAATACGACCCGGCGTTGGCGGCACCGGCAATCAAGACGCCGGCCATACAGCCGCGCAGGAACCAGGCGCCGCGCGATCGGGAGATCACGACCCGAAATCCTTGCCGCGGCGATTGGCCACGAACAGCAGCAGCATCCCCATGCCCATCAGGACAATGGAGACGGAATAGGGCAGCGTCGAATCGGCACCGCGCAGCGGCAGCGCGATCATCGGCGCGGCGATTCGCGCCAGCGCGCTTACGCTCTGGCTGACCCCCATAATCCCTCCTTGCTTCTCCGGATCGCTGCGGCGGCTGATTAACGATTGCAGCGAGGGCGTAATAAACGCGAAACCGCTGACCTCGATCGTGGCGGCAAGAAACAGCAAAGGCACGCTGGTAGAGCGAGCAGCAATCTGCAACACCACAAATCCGGCGATCGTCAACGCCCCGCCGATCAGCGCCAGTCGATGCTCGGCGACACGTCCGGACAGCCTGCGCACAATGCCGCCCTGCACGATACTCAGCACCAGCCCGATGAACGCGAACACGTACAACACATTTTTCAGGTCAAAACCAAATCCATGCTGGTCGCTCTTGAGCAACAACGAGAGTGTCGATTCGAAACCGCCGAATGCCACGACACTGATGAACGAGGTGGCCAGCAGTTCACCCACTGACGGCGTTCGCAGCGCGTCGACCAGAGCATCCAGACTGAAGCGATGCCGCGCCGTCGCGTCGGCATGCTCCAGGTGCCGGGACTCCGGAAGCATGAAAATCGCCAGCAGCAAGGCTGTTCCCGAAAGGGCTCCGGCCAGATATCCCGGCCAGGGACTGGCCGAGATCGGCCCCGGCCCCCAAAGCGCCGCCGCACCGAGCAGTGGTCCGAACGTAAATCCCAGCCCGAACGCGGCACCAATCAGCGCCATTCCCTTGGTGCGGCCTTCGAGCGGCGTCGAATCGGCGATGTACGCTTGCGCCGTCGAGATCGTAGCGCCGGCGATCCCCGCGCCGATCCGCGTCACAAACAGTAGCGGGAGACTCAGCATCGCCGTCGCCACGCCAAACAGCGAGTAGAACACCGTCGAGCCGGCCAGTCCCACCAGCAACACCGGCCGTCGGCCGATCGAGTCCGACAATCGTCCCCATAACGGCGCGAACAGGAACTGCATCAGCGAAAAGCACGACATCAACATCCCGATCCAGAGCCCCTGGTCCTTCAATCCGAACTCCTCGGCATAGATCGGCAATAGCGGCAGCACCATGCCAAATCCGAGCAGGTCGATAAAGACCGTGAGAAAAATGACCAGCAGCGACCCACGGCGCGGAGCGGATTGAGAGATGTTTGTCATGATCGGGGGCGATCGGTCGCGATAGCGACGTCAATCACCAAACAGGCGTTCCTTGAGAAAAGTGTAGGCCAATGCCTGCATGTAGGCCGCCTGCCGATTGTTCGCCGCTCCGCCATGTCCGCCTTCGATATTCTCGTAATACAAAACGTCGTGGCCGTCCGCCTCCATCCGCGCCATCATCTTGCGGGCGTGGCCAGGATGCACGCGGTCATCGCGTGTCGAGGTGGTAAACAACACGGTTGGGTACTTACTATCCTTGTGCAGGTTCTGGTACGGGGAAAACGTACGAATGAACTCCCATTCCCTCGGATCGTCCGGGTTGCCGTATTCGGCCATCCAGGAAGCGCCGGCCAACAGCTTGTGGTAGCGTTTCATATCCAGCAGCGGTACCTGGCAGACCACCGCCTGAAACAGTTCCGGATAGAGCGTGATCATATTCCCCATCAGCAATCCGCCGTTGGAACCGCCTTGGATGCCGAGGCGCCGCTTGCTGGTGACCTTACGCCGCACGAGATCTTGCGCGACCGCGGCGAAGTCCTCGTAGGCTCGATGCCGATTCGCTTTCAGCGCCGCCTTGTGCCAGCGTGGGCCATATTCGCCGCCGCCGCGAATGTTCGCGACGACGTACACGCCCCCCTGCGATGTCCAGGCCCGGCCAACCCCGGCGTTATAGCTGGGAGTCATCGAGATCTCAAAGCCACCGTAGCCATAGAGCAGCGTGGGGTTGTTGCCGTCCCGTTTCACGTCGCGTCGCGCGACCATGAAATACGGCACGCGCGTGCCGTCGGCGCTGGCGGTGAAATGCTGGCTGATCGTCAGCCCTTCCGCGTTGTAAAAATCGGGCAGCTTCTTCAACCGCTCCGGCTCGCCTTCGATCCCGCCGTAATACAGCGTCGTCGGAGTGGTGTAGTCGGCCGTGGTCATGAAGTACCCGTTGGTCTCGTCGGGATCCTCGGCGACAACCGAGACCGTTCCGAATTCCGGCGCTCCGCGAAACGGCGACCGTTTCCAACCGTCCTTGTCGCGACGAAACACGAACAGGCGATTCTTCACATCCTCCAGAACATTGACGAAAAGGAAGTCCTTGGTCGCCCCGAAACTGGCGAGCGAAGAGCGTTCCGTCGGCTCGAACAACAGATCGAATCGACGCTGACCGGCCATGAACTGGTCGAAATTGGCAACCAGCAGCGCGCCGGCCGGATAGTCCTTCCCCGCCACGCTCCACGGATCTCGCAATTCCACCAACAGCCATTCCCGCGCGACGCTTTTGTTGGCGCTGTCGGGCACGTCAATCTTCACAAGCTGGCCATTCGCGGCGCGCTGGAATAGTTCGTAGCTGTAGAAGGCAACCGCGCGACGGACAAAATCGCGTTCGAAGCCCGGCGAATCGTCGTGCACCGCCGAAATCGACATGTCGTCCGGCGTGCCTTCGTAGACCACCGAGGCCTGCGCAAGCGGCGTCCCCCGCTTCCATTGCTTGACGATCCGCGGGTAGCCGGATCGAGTCATCGCCCCTTCGCCGAAATTGGTGTAGATGAAAACGTTGTCCCGATCGATCCAACCCATGCCGCCCTTGGACTCCGGACGTTCAAATCCTCCGGGGACCCAGTCGCGGGTCTCCAGATCGAATTCCCGGGTCACCGTCGCATCCGCACCGCCGCGAGACAGACTGATCAGACATCGTTTGTAGTCCGGGCGCAGCAAGGTCGCCCGGGCCCAAACCCAGTTCTCTTTCTCGCGCTCCGCGATCTGGTCCAGGTCCAGCACGACCTCCCAGTTCGGTTCCGGCTTGCGATATTCCTCCAGGGTCGTTCTCCGCCAGATGCCCCGCTCGTTTTTCTGATCACGCCAGAAATTGTAGTAGTACGGGCCAATCTTGGTGACCGTCGGAATCCGTTCGCGCGAATCAAGGATCGCCAGCAAGTCGTCTCGCAACTTGCCGAAACCGGCGTCCGACTCGTACCGCTTCTGGGTTACGGCATTACGCGCCCGGACCCAATCGAGCTGCTTTTCGCCGGTGACCTCCTCCAACCACAAGTTTGGATCTTCGGCGTCGTCTGCTCGCGACAACATCGCGACTCCTCCTTGCAGCAGGACTCCCGCTATCAACCAAATCGCCGTGCGTCGTATGCTCGTCGTCACAAAATCGCTCGCTTATGCCTGGGAACGGATTCTGGAAACCGACCTATCGTCCTGGATTTTGGCAGATATCGCAAGCGGTCCGAGGCTGCCGCCAACACGGGCCACTCGCCGCCACTCGCCGCCACTAGCCCCCGGCGCCTGAATTGTGACCGTTCGCCGTCGAGGTTACGATAGGCTCTATGACGGACCCCGGCAATGGTTCCTCGTTCGCGACAACGCGTTGGACAATGGTCTGTGCGGCACGAGACGGCAAAGACTCGGCGGCGCGCACCGCATTGGCCGAACTCTGCCAGGCCTATTGGCGGCCATTGTACGGCTATGTTTGACGCCGCGGGTTCAGCGAGCCGGACGCGCAGGATCTCACGCAAGCGTTCTTCGCCTGGCTGCTGGAACGAAACCCTCTGGAGTCGCCTGAACGGCCCGGGGGACGTTTTCGAGCATTCCTGCTCAACTGCCTGAAGAACTTCCTGCACAACCAGCACGATCGCGAGCAGGCATTGAAACGTGGAGGCGGCGTCCGGCACCTGCGATTGGATTTCGACGAGACGAAGCAGGCACTCGACCCAGCCGACCCGCGGACGCCGGAGTCGGCGTTTGAACGGCAATGGGCACTCTGCCTGCTGGAGAAAGTCGAGAATCGCCTGCGCGAGGAGTATACCGACCCGCGACGGGTCGCTTGGTACGAAGCGCTGCATCCGCTGCTGACCGGCACGGAAAACGTCCCCCAGGAGTCGATTGCGAACAAGCTCGGGGCGACACCGGCCGCGGTCAAGGTGGCCCTGCACCGATTGCGACGCCGCTTTCGAGAGCTGTTGCGCGACGAAATCGCTCAGACGGTTGCCAGCCCGGACGAGATCGACGGGGAAGTCCTCGAACTTTTCTCGGCGCTCCAACATGACCCGTAGCTCGAAACTTGTACGTAGCTCGAAACTTGTTTCGAGCTACTTTCTTTGGCGAAACGCAGGGTCTCGAAACAAGTTTCGAGCTACGTGCTTTTTTCGATCTGATCCCGTAACCTCAACTCGTTTTCACTGTGGATAGGAGAAGCAAGATCCCGTGTCGGAGTTGGAAACCATGGAAAACCTGAACCGATGCCAGCGTTGTGGCGCGGCACTCCCCGCGCCGGGGGGGCGCTGTCCCGCGTGCCTGATGCGATTGGGACTGAGCGATCGCGAAAACGACGCAGCGGACCGTGGTGACGAAGCGGAACTGTCCTGGTCGAACGATAATCCGGTCCCAGGTCGCAACGCCGCCGCCGCCCTGGATTTGTCCGTGCTGGCGGACAAGTACGAGATCGGCGAGCAACTGGGTCAGGGCGGCATGGGCAGCGTCTATCGCGCGCGCCAAAAAAGCCTCGACCGCTGGATTGCCCTCAAGGTGATCCACCCTCAGACGGCGGCGCAGCCCGGATTTTCGGAGCGATTCGCTCGAGAAGCGCGGGCCCTGGCGCGACTCAACCATCCGAACATCGTGGCCGTCTACGATTTCGGGCAGGTCGGTCCGCTCTGCTATTTCGCCATGGAACTGGTCAACGGTACCAACCTACGCAGCCTGATCGCGGCGAAAGATCTCTTGCCCGAACATGCCTTTGCGCTGGTGCCCCAGTTATGCGATGCGCTGCAATACGCTCACGACGAAGGGGTCGTGCACCGCGATATCAAGCCGGAAAACATCCTGATCGATGCGCGAGGCCGTGTGAAAATCGCCGACTTCGGCCTCGCCAAACTGATCGATCAGCCGTCCATCGACGGCACGCTCACCGGCACCAATCAGGTCATGGGCACCATGCGCTACATGGCCCCGGAGCAGATGGAAGGCGCTCGGCAAGTGGATCATCGCGCGGACATCTATTCCCTGGGGGTCGTCCTCTACGAGATGCTGACCGGCGAACTGCCGCTGGGGCAATTCGAACCACCCTCCAGGAAAGTGCCGCTCGATCAGCGGCTGGATGGCGTCGTGCTGCGAGCGCTGGCTAAGGAACCGGAACGCCGCTACCAGCAGGCGGAACATGTAAAGACCGACGTCAGCTCGATCACCGGGTCTCCGCAATCCTCCACGCCTGCGCGACCTGCGGAGCGTGCCCAACCATCGCCTCCGCCCCCATCGTCGCCTCCGCTATGGCCATCGTCCCCCGTTGAGACGACCTCGGACGACGCGTCCGCGTCGCCTGACTCGAGCTCATTCCCGGGATGGGCCGTGGTGATTGCGGCTTGCGTAGGGTTGTTCGCATTGTTCTTGCCTTGGACGGAAACGACATTACAAATCCGAGGCAGCTCGACGAGCGAACGATTTACGTCGTCGGGTATCGATTACTACCCTTCCGCGTTGGCTGCCGGATGCGCCGTGCTCGCGATGGTTACGGCGATCGGAAGCTCGCGATTGGCGCACTTCCTGCCGCGGTCGGTGTTGCTGATCGCCACGGGTATTTCGCTGCTGTTGGTGGTGGGCATGGTGTTTGGGCTCGACGTACAGCCTGCGGAATCATCCCGGTATGTGAAGTTCTTCACACAGCACGGTATCTGGTTCGATGGATCCGATTCGCATTTTGCCTTTCGCTCTTCTTCGTGGTCGCTCGTGGTTTCGCGCAGCGTGGAGCGCAAGACCCACGTGTTCATCGCCAGTATTGTCGGTATCGCGCTGGCCGGCCTGGGGACAGTGCTGATGGCGCAACAATGGCGAACGACGACAGCCACGGATCGCGACAAGGCCCGGTCGTGGATCCTGGAGGCTCGATCGATCCTGTTTGCTCTGGCGCTGATGGCGATTCCGTCTCTGGCGTTGTCGGCTGCGATGGTCTGGATCCAGTACCTTCGTCACGGGCAATGGAATGACACAACGCAGGTAATGATCGTCGCGCTGTTCCTGCATGGGGCGCACCTGTTGATCGCCGTGCCGTTGCTGTTGCTGGCCGCGGTGCGATTGGCAGATTGCCGGTCGCGCTGGCTGGCATGCGGGACTCTGGCGGCGTTTTGGATCCCCACAGGTCCGATGTCGGTCGTCGCCGTACCTCTGGCGATCTGGGGCTGGTGCCTCTTGCGGCGCTCCGAGCTGCGGAAGGAGTTCGATTCCAAGGTCATTGACGGCCCCAGCGTCGAGCGGGCTTTGAAAATCGCGGGAGTTGGCTCGACCGTTATCATTGGATTGCTCGCCCTGATCGCTGCCATTTATTACCTGCTCGGCCTCGTCGTGATCGGCATGGAGATCCATCGAGGAACCATCGAGGTACCGGCGTGGCTTGTGGCCGACGTGGCGTTTGCACTGTTGGCGGTGGTCGTCTGGCTTTTCGTGACACTGCTGCGCGGGTGCTTCGATCTGATCGCCACCCAGGTGACAATTACCGCGTTCGTGGTCGCATCGATCTGCTGTGTCGCCTTTCCGCCCTGGGGTGTTTGGGTTTGGGATTTGTTGATACAGCGCACCGCCAGCGGCGCGCGGGTCTACCGTGTCTACCGTCTCCGAAACAAGCGCACCGGCCCCGGCATCGACGCCGAGAATTCGGGAGCGGAATACCGCGACACCTTGCGGTTCAACATGTCGTCCAAGTCGATCTGGGGAGCACTTGTACTCTGCGGATCGATCGTGCTGCTGGTGTTTTCGACTATGAAGAGTGAATCGCCGCGGAGGGGCTCGAGCAAATCGATGGTGCGGGGCCCGGCCACCCTCAGTGGGGAAACGATCGACCACAGCGTGCCGGAGTTCTTTCGTTTGGCGGAGCGGGGTGATTTCGGTACGATCCGCCGCATGCTCGATATCGGTCAGCACAGTGTCAATGATAAGGACCCTCAAGGGCGGACTGCTGTGATGATCGCCGCTGCCAATGGACATGTCTCGATGGTCGTGTCGCTGGCCCTGATGGGAGGCAGCCTGGCGGAACGGGATGTACTGGGACGCAATGCGCTGATGCACGCGGCCGAGTTTGATCGAGCCGACGTGATCCGGGCATTATTGGATGTCGAGGACGAAACGCTCAAGCTGCAAGCGCTCGCCGAAAAAAGGCCCGTCAGCCAGGACGAGGTCAGTGCAACGCTGATTCGCCTGGGAGTGGACGCATCCCTCGCGCGAAATCTCGGTACGGCGATTCCAAGACTGGCGGTCGACACGGATGCCCAGGAATCGCGTGGGATGACCGCCTTGATGTTGGCACTGAAGAGCCGGTCGCTGGCAGCCGCGAAGGAAATCCTGCGCCGGCCCCTGAAACCGGATCTTGTCGATATCGACGGACGCAACGCGTTGCATCATGCCGTGGCTTCGAGACTGTTCGAGAGCAAGTCGATCGTCAACGACACCGATTTCGCCAGGCACCCGCTGCTCCAACCGAAAATGTTGGGCCACGCCGACAAGAATGTTCGCACGCCCTGGGCGATGGCCCAGGACATGGGGCACACACAGACCGCGGAACGCATCGCCGCCCACGTCCGCGGTGAAATTGCCGGTTATGACGAATTGGTGCAACTTGGCGTGCCGGAGATCGCAGGCGTGCTGCGGGATCGCGGACTCTTGTATTACGCCATTCAGCGCGTGGCGGAATCCGAGGCCGATCTTCAAGCGGCCCGTAAACTGGCCAGCCCGGTGGGCCGCGTACGGTGGGCAATCGAGACCGGAAACATTGCATTGCTGAAGTTCTGGTTGGAGTCGTCCAAAGAGATCGATCTGCGCCGCCCGCTGACCGACGGAAACTCCTGGATGACCTGCGCCGTCGATTCGCCCGATCCACGTATACTGGCTTTACTGGCAGCTTTGGGAGCCGACCCCAGCCAGCCCGATTCCGCGGGACGGACGCCTGCGGCCATGGCACAGCAGACTGGACGATCTCAAGCAGTGACTATGCTCGAACGCGTTCAGGCGATCCTCGAAAGTACGGTGGACCCCGACGAACGACGACGGCAACTCCTGCAACTTGTCGGATCGTGAGAAAAGGAAAAAGGAAGAAGGGAAGAAGGAAGAAGGGAGAAGAGCGGAGACCGGGGGGAATTGTGTGCTCGGGTGAGGGCCGTCCCGAGCCCGTGCTGCTTGCGAGGTCTGCCCCAGCTTTCTTGACCCCAAGTTTCCCTGAGGGCTCAACGTTTGCTCTGTCCCTTGGGCACGGGCTCGGGACGGCCCTCACCCGTGGCACACGATGATCACCCGTGGCACACGATGGGCAATGTGTTCGCTCCCGCGTAGACTGGGGCACGGAATTGAGTTTTCACGGAGCAATGACGATGTCACGCCGAATCCTTTTTTGTCGGTTCGTTTGCGTTGTGATGATACTTGGTGGTGGCTCGATACCTGCCGCCCAAGGCCGGGAACCCGCCGTTCGCGTGATCCAGGTGCAACAGGAAGGCCAGAAAATGTTCGCCGCGGTCGATGCAAGCGGCGCGATTCATGTCGCAACCCAGACGCATCAAGGTCCGCGGTACCTGCGTTCGGACGATAATGGGGCGCATTTCTCGCCGGCACTGCCGATGGTTGTCGGTCGAGACGACGACCCCGCTGGTCTGGAATACACGATCTGGGATTTTCTGGTGGAGACGAACGGCCAGACCCACGTGGCACTCGGCACCAATGCCTGGAAACTCAAATTGCCCAAGGACCAATGGGGCTTCTATTACGCGAGGCGAACGCCCGGCGCGGACAGGTTTGAACCGCTGCGCAACATTAACGGCGTGCCCAGCGAGGGCTTTTCCCTGGCCGCCGATGGCAAAGGGCGCGTCACCGCGTGCTGGCTCGAAGACAAGCTCTACGCCAACATCTCCCGCGATGGCGGCGCGACGTTTGAAGCGACGGTCGAGGTCGATCCGGCCGCCGATCCTTGCAACTGCTGCACCACCGCGGCGACTTACATGCGGGACGGCCGGCTGGCGATTTTCTACCGCGAGGAAACCGGAAACCAGCGCGACATGCATCTGCTGCTGTGGGATCAGGCCACCGGCGGCACGTCGCGTTCGCGGATCAGCCGCACGCCCTGGCAGATCGACGCCTGCCCGATGACCTACTATTCGATTCGCAACCGCGGAACGGGGTTGGTGCTCGCCTGGCCGACCCAAGGCAAAATCTACTTCAGCACACTGCTTGCGAAGCCAGATTCAAAAAGCACGTTCGACGAAATCGCGACTGGTGGCGAAAATGGAATGCGATCCGGCATCCTGGCGCTCAGCAATCCCGCGAACGAAACGCTGGTCGTCTGGAAAAAGGACGATCAACTACATTGGCGCGTCTACGACGCGCGCAACCAGCCATTGGGCATCGCCCATTCTGCCAGGAGTCCCGGAAAAGGCGCCGCCGCGATCGTCGATCGCGACGGTCAATTCGCCGTGCTGCCGTAGAGAAGGAAGAAGGAAGAAGGGAGATTGGAAGAGCGGAGACCGGGGGGAATTGAGTGCCACGGGTGAGGGCCGTGGCACACGATTACCGGGCGTCGCCCGAAACGCGCCAGCGTGCGCGGAACAACCAGATCATCAACAGCAGCAAGCCACCGTTCAGGAACAAGGTCACCAGCGCGTAACCGGCGACCAATGGCCAGCTCCCGGGAACGACGAATTCGGGACCCTTGGTCGTGATCACGTCCATGTCGATCGGGACGTTGAACACGGCCGAGAACGGGCTGAGCATCCCAAGTAATCGGACGACCGGTGTCATCGGTCCATCCGGAAAGAACGCGTCGGCGAAAGATTGGATGGCAAGCGGCAGAAAGAACAGGGTTGAGATCAGCAGATAGGTCGACATCAGACTGACGGAAGTTTTGTGGAAAATTACCGAACAGAACAAGGCCAGCATCGCCGTGGTCATGCAGGTCATAATGACAATCAGCAGGTAGACAAGAACTGCTGGAATATTAATCCAATATGCCGCCACCATCAGGCATGCCAGGGCGACAGGCCAGACGAGGAACAAGGTGAGCACGCTGGAGATGCGTAGTCCGGCAATCAGTTTTCCCCAGAGGATCTGCCAAGGTGTGATGACGGTGGTGAGCAGCAGATCGAGCGTTTCCCGCTCCCGTTCGCTTGTGACGCTGCCGGCGGAGAATACAGGTCCGACCAGCAAGTTAAAAACGAGTACATAGCTGATATACCAGGGTGCGTACTGCGGCCAGATGTAGAGGCAGGCGGCCATCAACGGGATCGCCAGCAGCATACTGATCTGGATGACGAGCCGCAGCATCAGGGTCCCCTGGCTGAAGATCTCACTGCGGATTTCTTTATCGTAGACCGGGTTTGCGCCGTCCTCCATGAAGTCGTCGCGTTTCGCCGGCGCGAACAGTTTGTCGGGAAACTGGTCGCGCTGAATGACCAGTCCCACCGCTTGCTGGGCTTCCTGTTCCAGGTCGACGACTTCCTGCCCTTCGCTGCCGACATCGGGCGGGTGCAGCAGCCGTAGGCTGGTATTCACCAGCAGCACGGCGATGACGAGCGATCCGATGGTCGGCACCAGGATGATCGTCAGCCAGAACCGGAATTCACCCATGTTTCCCAGCCAGTACCAAGCCAGACCGCCACACAGCGCGAGGGGCAGAATCAACATGTAGGAAACGACGAGCGACGAGGCGGTGCGTTTGAAGTAGCTGCTGCAGGCGACGCTGATCGCGCCGAAGGTGAGTACCGACACGATCAGTGCAAGGTAGGCGGCAAGCACTTCGTAAAACGAAACACCGCCCAGCGGCAGGCAGAGTACGATAATCGGCAGCGATGCGAATATCAGCACGGCGAGATGCGTGAGCGACGCGACCATCTTCCCCAGAACGATCGCGGCCGGACGGAGCGGGCTGGCGAGCAGCATCTCGTACGTCTTTCGCTCTTTCTCGCCGGTAATCGTCCCGGCGGCAAAACTCGGGGCCATCACCGACGCCAGAATATACTGGCCGACGAAGAACAGATCGGAGAGCGTGCGCGCGGCGTCCGGTTCGGCGCTCAAGTCAAGCCGTTCGACGCCGCGAGGCCAGGCAAAGTAAACCACCACGGCCAACAGCGCCTGGTACAACAGCAACAGCACGAAGGCCCGCGCCATGCGCAGATTGACGAGCAGTTCGCGCTGCAGCACCGGGTTTTCGAGGATATACATGCGACGACGATCAGAGCGACTAGCTGACGCGGAACGAACCTTGCGACAAGCTACCGTGGAACGGACCCCGACTAATCCACGCGGCGTCCGCGCCGTTGGTTCTGGATTCTCAACATTGCCCGCGGAGATGTCAACCGGCGAGCGGTCGACGCGCGATACGCGTTGCCGCTTGCCGTGGCCTTACTTTTCATGGTAGATCAGCACGGGTGCCAGGAGACCGCCGGTGCCAAGTTCATTCAGCCCTGTTCGCGTTCCGACGATGGCGAGCTGGTTATCGGCGTCGGGGTGAACAAGCGACGTGACCTCAAAGGAAAATGGCTGGCAGAAACCGTTCGGTTCCTCGGATTCGTTTCCCTGCGCGTCGCGGCTTTTCGCCGACTGGCCGTTGACGTACAGGCGGCAGCCGCCGTCGCCGCCACCGACCCAGACATAGACCTTCTTGCCGGACGGCAGAGGGCCAATCCGCACGCGACCGCGGTACCAGACAGGTCCGTAATAGGCTTCGAGCCCCAGCGTGGACCAGGTCTCGATCGCCACGTTGGTCGTTTTCCATTCCTGATCGGGATGTTCGGCGAGCATCCATCCGCCGCCGTTACCCTGATTGTCTTTGTCCACCGCATACCGCCATTCAACGATCGGCGGCGTCGCGATCACGAACTCGCGCCCGATACGCGCCAGGTCTTTGTAACCGGGATGAAAAAAGGCATCGAAATACAGCCCGGCAATCGTCTGCGGCGCCCAGACCGTTTTGGTGAACGCCGCATTGACTTCGTATCGATCCGCCAGTTCCCGATGGGTCCGCAACCAGCGCGCGCTGTCGGCGTCCAGTTCCGCGTAGCGGCCGGCCATGAAGTCACGCCGCAACTTCATGAACAATTCGTGCTGGCGCAGTGACGCGTCCGCCAGCGCGACCCGTTCGGATTCGATCGTTGTGCGGCATGCATTGCGCGCCGCGTCCATCAACCGCCGTGCCTCGGCCATCCGTTGTGGGGTGAATCGAGCCAGGTAACTGAAGCCGCAGCCGGCATGCTCCGGCGAATCGGTCCAGCAGCGATCGAGATGAGCCCAATACTCGGCCATCGGTCCTGCGGCGGCGCCGTAAAACACCCTGTACATCTCCTGCAGAATCTCCGCCGGGTTGGCGCGAGGATTCCATGCCATCCGCATGCCGACATAAAGCCCGGGCGTGAACGATTCGAAATTCGGCATCGTCTCCGGCGTCCACATCGTCACGCCATTGGCGTACTGCACCGGCAACTCGCGAAGATTGCGCGCGATCGCCGGGAAAGGCGCCGCCACTTCCGCCAGATGAAAGTAGTACTCGTACATCGCCACGTTCCTGCTCACCCGCCCCCAACCTTCCAGCAACTCGCGGATGCGACGCCGCGATTCACACTGCGGGTCGTCCAAAGTGTGAGCTCGACAATAAGTGATCGGCGCCAACTGCGGAATCAACGCGGGATGCAGTTTCTCGCGCGTGGGCGGCCTCGTGAACTGAACGTACGCCAGAAATCCCAGCTTGACCGTCGGATGTCGCTCGGCGACCCGCTCCGCGATCCGGTTGGCAAAATGCACGTAACGGTCGGTGATCGAAACGCACGCCATCGACGGATCCCAGTCTCCCGTGTCGAGGGCCTTGCATCGATCGCATTCACAGAAATCGACGCCGTCCCCGGGACTGATCGAAATGCATGCGACCGGATTCTTGTTGAGTCGCTCGATCAGACTGTCGGCGACCGCGCTGGAGACCTCCGGATTCGCCCAGCAGATTCGGAATCCGACGTCGCACGAATGCAGCTTGCGAACGCCCTTGATTTCCGCGTTCCAGGTCGGGTTCTGCTCCAATTGACTTTTTGTCAGGTAGCTCTCCAGCGCGTGACCAGCGATGTAAGGAAATCCCCCCAGTCGATTGCGGCGCTTGAATGCATCGTCGGCGTAGATAATGTTCCGGGTCGCGGTTCCCGGAACGGCGCGTGCGTCACGCGCTTCGAACGTCGCGATCGGTCGGGATGGCACGACCTCCCCCAGATCGCCGGGAACGATCCACCGGCAACCCAGGTCGTGCAGGAACTCGTAGATCGCGTAACTCAATCCCTCGTCGGTCTCCCCCTGGATGCCGATGGCTCGCTCGGAAACGACCAGACGATATCCTTGCCGGAATTCGGTGGTCATACCGATCGGCCCGACTTCCGCGTCGGCCAGGGAGCCGATCAGGATCGGAACCGGCACTTCCGCGGGCTGCGGGGGACGGGTGTGCATCGCGATCTTGGTACCCGTCATCCGCTCGAGGTACTGCGCAAGGTCGCGCACCGACTCCCTGGCTCGGACTCGCTCCGGCGAATCGACGATCTCCTTGGGTACGAAAATCGCCACGCGCGCAGTACCATTCTCCGCCAACACAATCGGCGCAGCAACGCTGATGGTTGGCGGGACTGCCAATACGGCCACAACCAGCCCACACCAGAGTGTTCGCAAACAGTGCATTCCACGCTCCCTGTAGCAGGCAACCGAACCGTAACGCCGGGTTGCCGGCCGGGTATTCGGGTTGCGGAACTGGATCGAGCAACGTTGTGTTGTCGTCGTTTGGGTAGCGTAGCGAAAAGCGGCGAAGAAGGAAGCAGGTTCGAAACAAGTTTCGAGTTACGTAACGGATTCTTGACAACGGCGACATTTCCGACTTAGCTTGAACCATTGGGTATCGCAACAAGAGTAGCCGCTGATTGTTCTGCTTGTCCCCGGCCGATCGTGGCCGGTTTTCCGACGAGCCCACTCGTACTTGATCGGGATCGCATCTTGGCCGACTCTTCGACGTCGCTCCGTGGTAATTCGGGCTGGATGATGTTGGGCAACGGCGTGTTCGCCGTCTGCCAATGGGGCCTGTTGGCGCTTTTGACCCGCTTGGAGAGCAAGGCGACGGTTGGCGAATACGTGCTGGCGCTGACGGTGACGACGCCGATTATGGCGCTTTGCCTGCTGCAGCTGCGGTTGGTCCAGGCAACGGACAGCGCGAGGGAATTCGCGTTCCCGGACTATCTGGGACTGCGTTTGCTGGCGATCGGCGTGGCGTTGCTGGCGATCGTGTTTGTCGTCGGGCTGAAGCAATATGACCGACGGACGAACGGAGTCATCTTTGCGGTATTCAGCATTGCGTTTGTGGATGCCTTGCACGACGTGGTGTACGGGTTGCTGCAACAACGCGAGAAGATGCAGTGGATCGCGCGATCGTTGCTGCTGCGCGGGTGTGGCGCCTGGTTGTGCTTCGCGATATTGCTGCTGATCGGTGGCGGCCTGCAGTGGGCGTTGGTGGCGATGATGGTCTGTCGCCTGGCAGTATTGCTGATCTTTGATCTGCGCAACGTCCGCGCGGCACTCGCGCTGCACCTTCCCTCGGAGCGCCACGCAGCCGCGAACCCCGCCGCGTGGCGCGACATGGTGCCGCGTTTCGCGTTGTCACCGCTCAGGCGATTGTTCCTGTGCGCACTGCCCCTGGGGCTGGTCATGATGCTGATCGTCCTCGGCAGTAATCTGCCTCGATTTGCGATCGAGGAGTTCGCGGGAAAAGAAGCACTGGGCGTGTTTGGAGCAGTCGGCTATTTAAGCGTTGCGGGAACGATCGTGATCGGTGCCTTGGGCGAATCGGCCAGTGCGCGATTGGCCCGAAGCTATGCACGGGGCGAACGACGTGAGTTTCTGGAACTCGTCGGCAAGATGAGCGGCATCGCGGTCGGACTGGGTGTGGCGGGGGTGATCCTGGCCGTCGTCGCGCACCGGCCACTGCTGGCATGGCTGTACGGTCCGGCTTACGCGGATCACGGCGAGATCCTGATCTGGCTGATGGTCGCCGCCGGAATCGGCTACCTGGGATCGATGCTCGGTTATGCCGTAACCGCCGCCCGTTTCTTTCGGGCTCAGATGCCGTTATTCGCCCTGATCGTCGCGGTTTCCGCCATCGGTTCCTGGTGGCTGGTTCCCGCTCACGGTTTGTTCGGCGCTGCCTGGGTACTCGTCATCATCGCCGCCGTTCAGGTTGCCGGACTGTTCCTCCTGCTGGCATGGGCGATGCGCCTGCAATCGCCCGCCCCCGACAACGGCGAAACTCCCTCGCAACTCCCAACAACCTAAACCTAGCGGCGCAAGCCGCAATTGTCGTTCAGGACTGGGGGACTCGATATTGGCTAGCCGATCTGCACTCAAGTAGACTCAAAGCGAAGGGCCCGTTGTACCGGCGTACCGTTCCCGAAGATGAGGCAACCATGAATCGCAAGCGAAGGCACTGTTCCGGACCGATGACGCGGCGCGAGTTTCTCTCTGCCGGCGGATTGGGGATCGGAACGTTGGCGGTTGGCGGACTGACCATCTCCGACCTGTTCCGAATACAGGCACAAGCGGCGGAAGCGGGCCGCCGTATCGATCCAGATACCTCGGTCATATTTGTCTGGCTTCCAGGCGGACCGCCACATTTGGATATGTACGACATGAAACCGGACATTTCGTCCGACTACCGCGGCTTGTTCCGACCGATCGCCAGCCGCGTCCCGGGGATCGACGTCTGTGAATTGATGCCGCGTCATGCCGCGATTGCCGATAAGTTCGTGGTCGTCCGATCAGTATCGCACACCTTCGCCGACCATGGCGGCGGTCACAAGCGGATGATGACGGGCCGAATCCCAGCGACGCCCGTCGATACGGTGAACGACGCGCCGGCGACCGGTTCGATCGTGGCCAGGTGCCGTGAATCGATCGATAACGGGTTGCCGAACTACGTCTCGATGAATCCAGGCGGTCGGATCAACGATGTCTTCGCGCAAGGGCCCGCCTACCTGGGCCAGGCCTATCTGCCGTTCAATGTCGAGGGTGATCCGTCCAATCCGAGCTTTTTCGTCCCCAACATCGCGCCGACGACGACTGCGGGCGAACGCGTGGATCAACGCATGGCGCTGCTGGCGCGGCTCGACCGCATCGAACGCGGACTCGATGCTTCCCGCGCTATGGAATCGCTCGACCGCTACCAGCAGCGCGCCGTCAGCATGCTGCTGAGCGACCGCGCGAAGCGGGCTTTTGATCTGTCGTTGGAACCGGATGCCGTTCGCGACCGCTACGGCCGGCATTGCTGGGGGCAGCGAGCGCTACTCGCGCGCCGATTGGTGGAAGCCGGCGTAAGCTTCGTCACCGTGGTCATGGAGAACCCCTACCAGTCGGGAGTAACGTTCCTGAAGCAGGGCGTCTACAATTGGGATTCGCATGCCGTGAATTGCCATATCTGGGACGATCTGCACGTGCGGCTTCCAATATATGACCAAGCGGTGACGGCGTTGATCGAGGACGTTTATCAACGTGGTTTGGATCGAAAGACGCTGATTCTTGTAACCGGTGAATTTGGACGGACTCCCCGGCTGGAGAATTCAATCGGTTCCCAGACCGGCGTAATGCAGCCAGGGCGCGACCATTGGCCGCAAGCAATGTCGTTGATTATGGCCGGCGGTGGAATGCGCACCGGGCAAGTCGTCGGATCAACGAATTCCAAAGGCGAATACCCGGCCGACCGTCCACTGACTCCCAATGACCTTTGGGCAACGGTCTATCACCATCTGGGAATCAACACCAACGATGCGTTCCCGGACCATCGTGGCCGACCGATGCCGATCCTCCCGTCGGGGGAACCGATCCACGAGCTTCTGCCGGCGTAACTCCGATCAGATGCGGCGCACGACCCCGACGACGACTCCGAGCACAGAGACATCCGTCAGGTAAATCGGCGCCATCGACGCATTGGCAGGCTGCAATCGGACGCGATTCGCTTCCGGATGCCAGTACTTCAACGTTGCCTCGCCGTCCGACGTTTGTGCGACCACCATCTGGCCCGGCGCAGCCGTTCGCTGCCGCTTGACGATCACATAATCGCCGTCCGCAATCTGGGCCTCGATCATGGAATCCCCACGCACCGACAAAACGAAATACGACTTGCGGTTGAACATCTCCGCAAAATCGATCCGTTCGGCAGGCTGCTCGATCGCCAGGGTCGTCAGACCAGCGGCCACCGTCCCCACCCATGGCAGCGTCCGTTCCTCGTCGATCGCCTCCTGCGCCAATTCAATCGCGCGGGATTTGTTGGGACTGCGAATGATCAGGCCTTTCTTCTCCAGCGCCTTAAGGTGGCA
The DNA here is from genome assembly GCA_016872775.1 of Planctomycetota bacterium. Taxonomy (GTDB): domain Bacteria; phylum Planctomycetota; class Planctomycetia; order Pirellulales; family Pirellulaceae; genus VGZA01. The sequence continues at coordinate 44,289 of VGZA01000045.1, forward strand.
CATCACCCCGTTCGGCGAACTAATGGCGAATTCCGAACCGATTTCGCGCACCGTCGGACCGTAGCCCCGTGAACGAATCTTGTCCCGGATGAACTCGTAGACTTCCTTCTGGCGGCTTGTCAGTTGGTCGAAGATTGGCATGGTGGGTTACGGGTTTCGGGTAACGGGTTGCGGGTTGCGGGTTGCGGGTAACCGTCTCTTTGGGTTATCGGCCTGTTGGTGGACAAAAGTATAATATACGGACGTACAGAGTCAAGAGGAACTTTGGCGCGGTGCCGCTACGAACCGCAAATGCTCGCACCTTTTACTCGCCGTAGATTCGCACTTCTAGACGGGCCAGGAGGCCCGTCCTACGGGATCCTTAGGGCTCGGGTTGCTCCAGCAGGGAAACCGCGCCTGGGTTGCGGCGACCGAGCGCTTCGCGATAGACGTCGATTTGGGCGTCGTCCTCGATGAGCCCTCCTGGCGGGATAACGAAAACTCCCACGCTCACCAGCGACTTGCTGACCTCGTCCGGGATCGGACCCTTATTGCGGGTGCGGTCAAAGTAGACACTGGTTTCCCGATTCGCGTAGACGGTGACGGTATACCGCGCCTTGGGCGGCAGCGGCACGCGATGCCGGTCGTCGACCAACTGGCCGGACGGCAGCGTTGCGAAATACGACTCTTCGAGTATCGCGCCCGACGATCGCTGGATGCGCTGCGCAGCCGACTCACCGGGCGCAAGCTTCAGTTCCACCGCAGCGGCACCGGTTTCCAGATCATGAATCCGCAGCAGCAATTCCTCGCTGTGGCGATTCTCGAAATGCACGGTTACCGGCGGCAAAGGGTCGTTCGGAATGATCGACCGGCGGGAGATACGCGGCGCAACCGCCAGACCGGGCGAGCAGAAGTGGCAATCCCAGCGCTCGCCGCGTCGCTGCCCGACCACGACCCGTCCGGTCCGGTCGACGGCGAAACCAACTCCCGCGCCGGGCAACATGACCACCCGCGATCCGCTGGAAAAGCCGTCGGAGATCGATCGAGCTTCCCAATGGTCGGCAACAACCGGGTCGCGACGCCACTCCATCCAACGGCCGTCGACCGCCACCGCACTGATCGCGATCTGCCCGTCGACGTCGAACAGCGCGACCGGTCCGCCGGGCTGGAATCGAGCATCGCCGAGCCGCTGATCGATCAAGACTCCCTCGACGTCGCGCCATTCGTGCAGGATTCCTCGAGCATCAATGGCGGCGAGGTAGAGTTGGGAATCGAGCCGTCCCGCAGGGGCTCGAAAGGCGGCGACGCTGGCGCTGGGAGGCAATCCCGCGGCGACCAGATAGGGGCTCGACCATCCAGCGGCTTCCATCGAGTACCCCAGCAAATGTCCCCCGCGATCACAAGCGAACAGTTCCGCTTGATTGCCTTCGGCGGCAAACCCAATCGGAAGCCCCGGTTCGAACATTCCCGGTCTGCGTTCGATTAACTCGGCCGATTCCGCGTCCGCGTCGACCTGCCAGATTCGGCCCTGGACGTCGGCCAGCACCAGTAAGGTCCGACCGCGATCGCTATCGGCCGCCAGGTGCGCCATGCGCGGGAAGACCACGTCGCGACGATCGGTCAGCGCCCGCAACCGCGATCGTCGCACCTCGACAACTTCGCCGGAGGGACTTACCGCGAAAAACCGGGGACTGTCGGTCCGATCGTCGTAGCTCATCGCCAGCGGCGTGAATGGCGGGAGCGGTTCGCGCAATTCCACATCCTTATGCCGCCATTCGTTCTCCCGTCGCTCGTACAAATCCAGCGTTCCATCGTCGTCAATTTGCGCGGTCCAGATCGTCCCGTCGGGTGCGGTCACTGCCGCGACTTCCGGCTGTAGCGCCGCCCGCACGACGGTGCGGCGCCGCGTTAACCCGGCGTCGCGCGGATCGGCGCGATCCAGCGGATCGGGCCGCTCGCGCAGCGGCCGGACCTGCATCAAGCTGCGTTTCCAACTGATGCCCGCTCCAATCGCCGTGCCAAGCACCATCGGGCCGCGCCCGTCCACCGGAAATCGAATGTACCGCCGCGTTTCCGCCGAATAATAGGCGGCGTACCGCCCGTCCTCGGAGTCCAACTCGGGTCGGGCCGCGTAATCGAATCGCTCCCCCCGTGCGTCGACAATCGTTATCCCACGTAACCCCACGTCGGCCGTCGACCGCGAAGCCGGATCGCCGGGAATTTCCAGCAGAAACTGCTCGGCCCGCAAAGCGCCGGCACAAACGAGACTGTCCCAAACCAAAAGAAAGATCAAATTGGGCATCAATGCGCGAACCATTTTGGACTCCATCTTCTCTAGCGGTTGACGAGTTGCACGATATTCTAAGGGCATACCGCTCGTTTCGGCAATCAATCGGTCGGACGCGCGTGCAAACGAACGACGGACATCGCCCTAGCATGCAGGACCAGGCCGCCATGCACGAAAATGAAGACCAGCCGCTTCCATCGACCTTTGACGACGCCGATCTTTACGACATGCTTTTGGACAAATGCGACTACGGGGTCGAATTTTACTCGCGACTGGCCCAGGAAGCACACGGACCCGTGCTGGATGTAGCGTGTGGGACGGGGCGCATTCTGATCCCGTGCCTTCGAGCCGGCGTCGATATCGAAGGGTTGGATTACTCGTCCGCGATGCTCAATCAACTGCGTAAGAAGCTACCCGCCGACAGGTCTCCCCCGCGACTCACCCAGTCGGACATGAGCCGTTTTCAGCTCGACCGTAAGTTCGCACTCATCATGATTCCATTTAACGCGTTCGGACACAATCTTACGCAAGAGGCCCAATTGAATTGCCTGCGAACATGCCGCGAGCACCTGCTGCCGGGCGGATCGCTGGCGTTTGACGGCTACTTCCCGAGCCTCGAGATTATCGGCGCGGCCCAAGGGACGCGCGTACTGGAAGGCGAGATTCCGCATCGTGAATCGGGTCGCACGCTCCGCATGTACGATACTCGTCGATTCGATCGCGTGAATCAGATCCAGCATTCGATCAATGAAGTCGAAGTTCTCGACGCGGAAGGCAATCTCTGCGAACGGAGACGCTCCACCAGTTCCATCCGCTGGATCTACAAGGGCGAAATGGGGTTGCTGCTGCAGCTCAGCGGGTTCCGCCGCTGGGAGATCTCCGCCGACTTCGCCGGCACGCCACTCGAGCGCGAGTCGGATGGGATGGTCGTGCGCGCCTGGTAGCGCGAAACTTGTTTCTCGTAGCTCGAAACTTGTTTCTCGTAGCTCGAAACTTGTTTCGAGTCGCATCACGTAGCTCGAAACTTGTTTCGAGTCGCCCGGCTCGACGAAGCGCCCGGCCGGCAGCGCATCAATGCTCCCTTCAGTACCCGCGGTGTACCCGACGCTCATGCCTCGAAACAAGTTTCGAGCTACCTCGAGCTCGTCGCGATTACGCACGCTTCTCGAAACAAGTTTCGAGCTACGTCGTCGAGCTCGTCGCGATTACGCACACTTCTCGAAACAAGTTTCGAGCTACGCACACTTCTCGAAACAAATTCCGCTATTCAATTCCGGCAGCCCTTGCGCTAGAATAGACCTCCGTGCCGGCCCCATCGGGCGACTGTTCAAGATGCAACGTGGAGGGGGTGATTTCGATGAGCCATCGATTGCTTGCCTGGTTGAACGGCGCGAACAGAGCCATGGGTGGAAAATCCGCGAAGCGGCGCAGCCTGATCTGCCAACGACTTGAGTCGCGCGCACTGCTCGCCGTCGCCAGCGAAGTCGTGCACCAGTTCCGCGAGGACGATTATTCGCTCAGCGGGACCTTCCAGTACTCCTTGATCGGCTCCGACTACACCGACAAGATCAACGACGGCATCTACAGCAGTAACGCTGGGCATGTCGACTGGACGAGCCCCACGGAGGGTACCGCGACGTTTCAGGGTGTCGCGACCGGCACGGGGCTGACGCGCGCGCTGTTCGCCGGATCGTTTTATGATTGCTCGCGCTACACGATCCGCGACGAGGGCTCGTTGGAACTCGCCATGCACGCCGGCTCCAAAACGATGTCGGTCAATCGAGCCACGACTACATCG
>VGZA01000046.1 GCA_016872775.1 Planctomycetota bacterium
GTCCTCAACACGGTGGTCCTCAACACGGTGGTCCTCAACACGGTGGTCCTCAACACGGTGGTCCTCAACACGGTGGTCCTCAACACGGTGGTCCTCAACCTGGTGGACCTCAACACGGTGGTCCTCAACCTGGTGGACCTCAACCTGGTGGACCTCAACACGGTGGTCCTCAACCTGGTGGACCTCAACCCGGCGAACATCAGCCCGGCGAACATCAACCCGGTGGACATCAACCTGGTGGTCCTCAAGTCGATCGGTTTCAGCCTGAAAGTCGGCCGGCCGGTCGACCGCCACGGCCGAATCGACCTCGAAGCGATTCTGCACCGAATGAGCGCAGGTTGGAACGAGAGCAACAGCCCGGTCTACGATCTGGCGGCGGCGACGCTGTGAACGACATCAATCCGAGTGCTGAATCGGGACGCACAGGATTTGATTGGCGGTCGTGGATTCCGTGGAGTCGAGCTGAAAAACAAGCAGAGCGGCGTCAACCTGATTCGGGCCCAGTCGACAACCGGGGCGTCTCGGAACCGATTCAAGCCATAGAATCTGAGGGATCGATCACAATCGACGTTCTGTCTCCCGATCCTTAGCAATTAAGAGGCCGAACAGGAGATCGAGCAGAGCCCAAATCCACTCGCCTGGCTGTGGCGATTGCCGACAACGGCTTCGCCGGCCCGCGATGGATCCCGCCGAATTTCACTTCGAACCGAAGTCCTGTGACAACAAGGTTTTGGCAACTTTGCGCCAGTGCATTGACGTTGGACCGATCCGATAATTACCATGCGTTTAAACGAGATCGTGTTCCCTCGCCGGCCGGTTCGGGCAAACTGACCTGCCGAGGGACAGGGCACTTTTTTTGTTGGATTGGCACCGCGAAATCTTGCTTTCGGTTTTGTCGTCAATCTCCTCATTGGACAGCGCCAATTTGCGGCGAATTCTCCCGTTCTTCCTGCCACTGCCACAGCACACGGACGCCGGTTCGATCGCCTCGAATCCTCGCCGTTTCGATTTCGGTCTCGGCAACGTCGGTCGTTGTCGGTGGGCCGGTGCACTCGACCGAAGGACTTTGATCGGTGCCGGTTGTACCTTCGCGGCTCGGCGGGCGGGCAGGGCGTTGCCCTGGACTGGTTTGTCGTGCCCCTTCGGGGCGGCAGACGGAACACAAGATGTGTGTCCCACAATCACTTTTTTGTTTCTAGACGGGCACTTATCGGCCGTTGCTCAGGGCCACCGCGACAAGGTCATATTCCTGATTGGCGACAATTTCGCATGGTACGATCCGACCGGTGGAAAGCGACCATTGATCGCCGGTGACGAAGACGACTCCGTCGACGTCCGGCGCATCGCCGATGGTGCGTCCAATCCAGACGTTTTGTTCGTTGGGGACCGCCTGATCGAGAATAACATCACGGCGTTGGCCGATCAGCCGTTTGTTTCGTTGTCGGGAGATCTTGCGTTGGACCGCCATTAATCGATCTCGCCGCGATTCCATCATGGAGGGAGCGACATGGTCCGGCAGTTGGGCGGCGGGCGTATCGGGTTCCAGGGAATAGGTGAAGACGCCCATCCGTTCAAATTTCTGATCGGCGACAAATTCCAGGAGTTCCTCAAAATGGGCGTCGGTCTCACCGGGAAAGCCGGTGATGAACGTCGTGCGCAAGCTCAGGGCGGGAATTGTCTGACGAAGTTTGGCCAGCAACGTTTCCGTATCGTGGCGGTTGACGCGTCGCGCCATGCGTTTCAGCATGGTGTCGTTGATATGTTGCAGCGGCATATCAAGGTAAGGAATGATATGCCGGGCGGAGGCCAGCGTCTGGATCAGTTCGTCGTTGACGTACATCGGATAAAAGTACATCAGCCGGATCCAGTCGATCCCCGGCAGCTGGTCGAGCTGCCTCAGCAGTTCGGCGAGGCGCGGTTGACCGTAAAGGTCGATACCGTAGTAGGTGGTATCCTGCGCGACGATGATCAATTCGCGTACGCCGTCCTCGCTGAGTTGCTTCGCTTCCTGCACGATTGCTTCGATCGGCTTCGAAGCATGTTTTCCGCGCATGCGGGGAATGGCGCAGAAGGTGCAAAGTCGATCACAACCTTCCGAGATTTTGAGGTAGGCGAAATGGCGTGGGGTGATCCGCAATCGGTTGGTATCGTCGAGGGCACGGATCGGCGCCGGTCGGAAAAGGGCTCGTTGCTCGCGCAGGTTGCCGACGAGTCGATCGGCGACGCGCGTGATTTCCTCCCGTCCAAAAACTCCCACGAGAAAGTCGATCTCGGGCCGTTCCTGCAGCAGCAGTTCTTGCTGGCGCTCGGCGAGGCATCCCGAGACGATCACACCCTTGGTGCGGCCTTTGCGTTTCAGTTCCAGCGCCTCATCGATCGCTCCAAACGACTCTGCACGAGCTCGATCGATGAAACCGCAGGTATTTACGACGACAAAGTCGGCGCCGTCCGCTTCCGGGACGAGTTGGTATCCGTCGATTTGCAACAGACCCAGCATTCGTTCGCTATCGACGAGGTTTTTCGGACAGCCCAGGCTCACGAAGGCGTAGGTTCCCTTGGCGCTGCCGGTGGTATCGGGAGAGGCGGCGGCGGGGGCGGCGGCGGGCAGTGGCTCTAGGATCGGCAGCAGTTGCATATCAAGCCAAAATCGTGGCGTCAGGGGTAAAGCCGGCCGTATCCAGCAGGCCCACAGTATAACTTCCGGGGGTCGCTACGGGTCGTTACTGGGGCCGGACGAACTGCCTGATGATACCGGATCGCAGGTATCTCTTCGAGGGGGACGCGATGACGACGGTCAACGGCATCCCCGGACGGTTTTTCAAACCTTGTTCGCGTGGGGGCCGGCTTGCGACAATTTGAGGCGTCGGCCCCGCTTCAAATGAGGTCATTTCGCGGTGCAGGATCTTCAACAATGTCTGCAGGAAAACGACCAGCATCGGACCGACCAGGATTCCGATCGCGCCCAGAACCTGTACGCCGCCGAGGATACTGAGCAGAGCCAGCAGCGGGTGAACGTTGGATCGGCCGCGCAGCATCAACGGTTTGACGATATTATCAGCCTGACCGACGACCAGCATGCCGTAGATCGCCAATCCGACTGCGGCACCCGTGCGATCCTCGACGATCAACATCCAGAGGCAGGCCGGCAACCAGACTGCCATTGCACCCACAAATGGCACGAGAGCGGACAAGATCGCCAGCATGGTCAGGAAGATGACCGACTCGATGCCGACGAACCAGAGACCGATACCTGTCAGCAGCCCTTGTGCGAGCGCGGATAACAGCGTCGCCAGAACCACGGCACGACTGATGACTCCGAATTCAGTGAGCAGTTCATGTTGGTGGCGTACATCGAGCGGTATCAGGCGCATCACACCGGCTGTCATCGCTTCCCCATCGGCGAAGAAGAAGTAGATAGCAACCAGCATGATAAAGGCACTGAAGGCCAGATGCGCGACGAAGCTAGAAGTGGCATTCGCGACGGGAAGCATCGCATCGGACAATTCGCGCACGAACTGTTGCCGCAATTCCTGCGCTCGTCCGGGCGGCGGGTTGACGAGATCGATCGTCCAGGCTCGGATCGCTCCTCCGCACAGATCGACGCGCAATTCGTGGAATTGTTGATCGACGCTCGCCAGCGCTACGAAGCGTCCCGGATCGTTGGGAGTATCGATGGATGTTTCGAGTGTTTGGCGAAGATCGGAAATTGCCATGAGGAGTTTCTCCCCTTTTGCATGCAGCAGGTCCCTGGCAAGTGGCAACCGCTCGCCTTCCATGGTCGTGATGCCGGTCACAATCAGCGCCGTCAGGTCGCGAAGTTCGTCCGCCTTTTCGATGTCACGCGGTCCCGACTCTTCCCAGACGGTCGATCGCAACAGGTCCTCGATCGCCGGCATCTGCTCCGGAAACGGCAGTTCCAGTCCGAACTTCTGGCGAACACGGGTGAAAAGCAACTGAGCCCGATGGGCATCAAAACCACGGCGGAACGCCAGACCCTCACTAACCCCCAGACCGCCAACGATGACGGTTGGCAGGAGTGCCAACAGCGCCACCGTCAGTGTCGTGAGTCCGGCGGCGAGGTGTTTTCGCCCACGGCAGCGAAACGACAGCCAACGGTGCAAGGGCTCAAACACGACGACGACCAGCGCTGCCAGGAACAGCGGCAGCAGGAAGTTCGCCATCACCCGGTAGAACAGGATGCCGACGATCAGCAGAATGCCGAGCAGCACGGCGAACGAAACGAGTCGCGTCATCGGTGGATTTCCTTGTCGGCGAAAAAGGGTTGTTGCGGCGGCAGCGAGTCGGGTTGTCGAATTCGGCTGCGGCAACCACAATAGGTACCTTTGCCAGTTCCACCGCAGCAGGAGGCGGGCAGAGGCCGCCGAATTATGGCCCCGGAGCGAACATTCGAACAGTCCGATTCGAATGCGCAGCCCGTGCGTCCGGCTCCGGAGACCGAGCCTTTGCCGCCCCGCTCGGGTGTAGCGAATGGCGGCTGGGGCCGACTTCTGCGGTGGGCATTGCCATGGCTGATTTTTCTGATTGTGGCAATTTTCCTGACGCGCACCGTCGAGCGGGCACTCCGCGATGACGCCTTGCGCACCTTCACGCTCGCGCGGTTGAACCCCTGGTGGCTGCTGGCCGCAGCCGCCATGTACTGGCTGGGATCGGTCCCCCAGGGCATGTACTGGCACCACGTCATGCGGGCGATGGGACAGCGTCCGACGGTAGGCGAGTCGCTGCGTGCATTCTACATCGGACACCTTGGCAAATATGTTCCCGGAAAGTTCATGGTGGTCCTGTTGCGGACGCGGCTGGTGCATTCGGCACGCACGGAACAGACGCCGGCCGCCGTGGCGATTTTTGTGGAAACACTGACGTCGCTGGCGGTCGCCGCGACCCTTTCGGCGGCCTACGTCGCCGTGCAGTTCCGCCATCATCGCTGGCTGTTCGGCGCCGCGATCGTCGCCGCTTTTGGAATGACGCTGATCGTCGTTCCGCGGGTGTTTCGCGCGCTGGTGCGTCTGCTGAAGATTCGTCGCCTGAACGCCGAAATTGACCGCCAGCTGCTCGGAATCTCCTGGCCGCTGCTGGTCACCGGCTGGGTGACGATCGCGGCAAGCTGGGTGGTGATGGGACTCAGCATGTGGTGCGCCATCATGGCGATCGCTGATTGCGTGCCACTCCCGCATGCGACGATCGCCAGGGTCGTAATGGTGCAGCGGGTTCTGCCGCTGCTGACGGCCTGCGCGGCACTCTCGGTGGTTGCCGGATTTGTTTCACTAATCCCCGGCGGAATCGGCGCGCGGGAGATCGTGGTCAGCGAAATGCTGCCAACACTGCTCGGACCGCCCGGCGCGGTGCTCACGGCAATTGCCGTTCGCATCCTCTGGTTGCTGGCGGAAGTCCTTGTTTCAGCTATCATATATCCTATGTCCCCACGCGGCACGCGACGCTCCACAACGACAAGTTCGCCGTCGCCCAATCCGATCGACCGCCAATCGCCATGACGGGCTGCATCACGCCATGATCCATTCCGCCGTCATTCCGGTCTGCAACGAACAGGATAGCCTGCGCGAATTGCACGCCGAACTGTGTGCGGTGGCCGACCGATGCAAGCTCGATTTTGAATGGATCTTTGTGGACGACGGTTCCCGCGATGCTTCGTGGCGAATCATCCGGGAACTTGGCGTGGCTGACCACCGCGTGCGGGCAATTCGGTTTCGTCGCAACTTTGGCAAGGCCGCGGCACTCGATGCCGGCATTCGCGACGCGCGCGGCGCGCTGATATTCACGTTGGACGCCGACCTGCAGGATGATCCGAGTGAAATTCCCAGATTTCTCGAACTGATCGCCGCGGGCAACGACGTTGTCAGCGGATGGAAGAAAGTCCGAAATGACCCTTGGGAAAAGAAAATCGCATCGAAACTGTTCAATCGCCTGGTCAGCACGCTGACCGGCGTCAAGCTGCACGATCACAATTGCGGTTTCAAATGTTACCGGCGCGAGGTGTTCGACGAGGTACGATTGTACGGCGAATTGCACCGTTTTGTCCCGGTGCTTGCGGCTGCTCGAGGGTGGACGATCGCCGAATTGACGGTAAATCACCGGCCGCGTTCGCACGGCAAGTCCAAGTATGGCTTTCGCCGCTATTTCAAAGGCCTGCTTGATCTCCTGACCGTCTATTTCCTCACCGGATACCAGCAAAGGCCGCAGCACCTGTTGGGTACGATCGGCATCGTTTCGTTCATGCTTGGATTCGCAAGCTTGACCTACCTCGGCGGGCATTGGGCACTGGCCCAGTTATATCCTGACTGGAAATTGACGCCCCTTCATCAACGTCCCGCCGTGATCTATTCTCTGGGAGCACTTCTGTTTGGTGGGCAGTTGATGTCGATGGGGTTCCTTGCCGAACTGATTACGTCCTACTACGGCCGCGACGTCGCCGCCTATTCGGTGCGCGAGCGGATCGGAACGCCACGCTCCGTCGCCGATCAAGCGCCGCCGGCCGACCAATCCGATTGAGTTGTTCTCGTGAACCAGCACAACGCCAACCGCCCGCTGCGGCACGCAATCTATGCCATCTGCATTTTGGCCAGCACGGTCATGATGCTGGCCCGCATCGCGACCGTACACTCCAACAGCGGGCGCACCCCGTTCCTGAGCGCCAACGACCGCAGCCGCTGGTCGACGATTCGCGCACTGGTCGATCATCGAACTTTTGAGCTGGACGCGATCGTGTTTCACGAGGGAAAACGTGATCGCGACTGGTATTCCATCGACATGGTCCGTCATCAAGGACGCGATGGACGCGAGCATTACTATTCGAGCAAACCGCCGCTGCTGACCGTCGCGCTGGCGGCGGAGTATTGGCTGATACGCGCGGTGACCGGAGCGTCACTCGCCGATAAGCCGATGTACGTCGGCCGCATCATGTTGGTTCTTTCGAACGTCGTGCCGCTCGTGGGCTTGCTCGTGCTGATGGCCACCATCATCGAACGGTTGGGACGTTCGGATTGGGGACGAATTATCGCGGTCGCCGCGGGCTGCTTCGCGACGATGTTGACCACGATCAGCGTGACCCTGACGAATCACCTGCCGGGCGCCGTCGGGGTCGGAGTCAGCCTGTACGCATTCCTGCGGATCCTCGACGCACCCGACGAACGGCGAGGACGGCGCTGGTATTGTCTCGCGGGAATCGCCGCGGGTTTCCTGGTGGCCAACGAGTTTCCCGCACTTTCATTGGCCGGGTTGCTGGGCGCGATTCTGGCCTGGCACGACTGGCGCCGAACCCTGGCCTGGTTTACGCCGCCCCTGGCCGCGCTGCTGTTCTTGTTGCTGTTGTGCAATTATTTGGCCCATGACAGCTGGCGCCCGGCCTATGCCCATCGGGGCGACGGAGCGAGACTGCTGGAAGTTGAGTCCAGGTTCGAGCAACTGGAGAGCGGTCCCGCGCCTGCCGCGATGGTTCAGGCTCTGAATGACGGGGGGCTGAAAGTCTCCCCGCGGACCGTCGTGTGCCCCATCGACGATCAACGTTGGACGCTATGGGACGAAGCCACGCAATCGAGATATGCACTGCGGGCGGCGGAAAGCGGACGCACAGCCGTGCATGTCTGGGACGATTGGTATCGCTACGAAGGAACCTACTGGGTACCGGAGCGCCTGGCGGGTGTCGACCGTGGCGAGCCGTACTGGCCGCGCTACCTGTTCCATGTCCTGATCGGACACCACGGCGTGTTTTCACTGACTCCGCTCTGGCTGCTGGTCCCCGCAGGAAGCTGGCTCTGGAACCAATACGGCACGCGCGGCCAACGCTGGCTGGTCCGCGCCCACACGGTGGCGGCGCTGGTCTGCCTTGCATTTTATACGATCGGCCGGCCCACCATCGATCGCAACTATGGGGGCGTCACCAGCGGGTTTCGTTGGATGTACTGGTTCATCCCGATCTGGCTGCTGCTGATCGTGCCCGCTCTGGACTGGCTGGCGGATCCCGCGCAGGTTCGCAATCGCGATGCCGATGATCTACGAGGCACGAATGCGAACGACGACGTGGAGGGCCAGCAACGAACGTCCGTGGGCCGTTCCCGAGTCCGCTCCTGGGGCAAACGTGTCGTGCTGGTCGCGTTTGCAGTCAGCGTCTTTTCCGCAGCATATCCGATCGCCAACCCGTGGGTGCATCCCTGGATTTACGCCTACTGGCAGCACCTGGGTTGGATTCAAGAGTGAACCCGAAAGCGGGTCCAACGGATTCCGCAGACTTCGCGCTCGACGCACCAGTGCGTCCCCAACCATGTTCCGTCGTCCAATGGAATCGCGGTGGGAAAACCAAATTGAAAGCTGGCTAACTCGTCCACGCCTGTCGATCCTTGTTGAGGACCATCGCGCATCGCGCCGGCGTCATAGTAGATCGTTTCGTCGAGCAATCGCCAACTCGAGGGCGTTGCATCGACCACCGCGGCGACGATTCCCTGACGGCCGTAACGCCGGTTGTACAACACCAGCAGCCGATCGTCTCCTAACGCCATCGGTGTCATCGTCTGCCCGCGAATGCCGGTGGAGTGAATTGGTCCCCAGGTCCAACCGTCATCGTGCGACCAGCAGAAGCTGTTTTCCAGATCGCGGTAGTCGCCCAGTGTCACGGTCCAGGCGGTCGCCAGGAGCAGCCCGGGCCGAACCTCGAGCAGTTTCTGCTCCCAGAATCCGCGTTCGCCGGCCGGATCGCGGAACACGGTACGGCGATGCGGCCAACTGGCACCTTCGTCGTCCGACAGCAATACAAAAACTTCTTCACCGAGTCGATCCTGTTGAGACAGGTAGGCCGCGGGAGCCAGCAACCGGCCGCTGCGCAACGGGCGCAGTGCATGGGAGATTTCCAGCATCGTATCGGGCATCGGCAAGACCTGCGGAGCCGTCCAGCTGCGGCCCGCGTCGCGCGAACGACACAGGACGGCCTCACCCCGCCGCTGACCGAAACGATCAATCGTTTCGCCCCAGTATCGCGTTCCGTACGCGAAAACGGTTTGACCATCCGGCGAGAGACTCAACTTCAGGTAGTTCGCGCTTCGTGGCGAGTCCGTGGGTGGAAGGATCGTTCCTTCGAGTACCCAGGTCGCTCCGCGATCCCGCGATCGATACCAGTCGGTGCCGCCGTGGACATACTGTCCGCCGCCGACGCTGAACGAACAGAGCAGATCGCCGTTCGGCAACTGCACTGCCTGCGGAAAAGCGGATTCCCGCTCATCGATGCGGCCCGTACCCAGGATTTCCAATCGGCTCATACCTGTTTCCTTCTCGTGCGTAATGAAAACGGTTCCAGCGTCGGATATCTTGCAGGTCGCTGCTGTTCCCTGAGCGTCGCTGGATTCGCCAGCGCAACCTATTCGGCATCGCCTGTCTTGTGCGGGTGGGCTGGCAGGCAGGTAATCGTGACGATCATGCCGGCGAGGATCAAGACCGCACAGAGCAGGAAACTTATGCGGAACCCCAGCGTGTCCGGATTCATTCCCGCGATGGTCCAACCTTGATGCCGACTCAAGTCGACGATCGAACCGAACACGTATCCCATCGGGGATGCCGGCACCATCAGCATCGTGGAAAACGCCATGTTGCGCCGCAAATCACCGGTGCGCGACGCGCACGCCATGTAGTTGGGCGCATACACGCCGATGAGTTCGCCGGCACCGTAGACGCCAAACGCCAGCAGATACCAGGGACCGGTGACGCACAAAGCCCAGACTTGCGCTGCCAAAAACAGTGTCGACGTGGCCAGGATGCCGGCGCGGGGACTGGTCCTGGAGAGCATCCATCCCAGCGCGGTCCCCGCCATCACCTTGAAGCCGAACCGCAACGCATTCTGTTTGCCGGCAACGTCAGTCGATTTTTCACCGATCGCGGATTCGGTGTACAGGTTCATATTGGAGGGAATCGTATTTCCAGCGTAAACCAGAATGGTCACCGCGGTCGCCAGCAATAACACTCGCTGACGCAGGATCGGCGTGAAATGGCGTATCAAAGCGACGGCTGCCAGAGCGGCAAGCGAGTATCCCGCGATCGGCACGAGCCAGGACGATTCGCTGGACTGGAACTGGAGCACCATGACCGATGCGAACATGCTGGGGACGCCCAACAGCAATCCCAGGACGCGCGTTATCGGTTCGCGTTCGGCTTCCTTGCTGGCGGGCGGGATGACAAAGAACTGGCTGAGTGCCGCCGCGAGAAACATGGCGGGGCCACCACAGCCGAACAACACGACGTACTTCGTGGGGAATTCGACACCGGCGAATTTGTAGCCGAACCAGCTTTCGCCGAGCAGCACCGATTGCCCCAACGACCCTACCACGGCGAGGACAGGTCCGGCGCCAAACGCCAATCCCAGCGCGGAACCACGTCGCTTTTCGTCTGTCCCGCGTCCGATCACTTCCCAGAGCAGCGCAATGGCGGCCGGCATCACCGCGCCGGAGACGCCTCCCTGCAGGATCACCAGCCCGATTTTCCAGGCCGGGGCGATCGGCAAGGCCAATGCGACGGCCAGCAGCATTTGCGCAACACCGGCGATGGCATAACAGATTGCCAGGTTTCGGCGCAGTGCACTGACCTTCGGCGAGACCCAGGCAATCAGAGCCGGGACGGCGGTCATCGCGAAGAACAAGGTCGCCGGAAGGTTCGAGATCCGTCGGTTCGCACCCAGGTACTCGCACAGTCCGGCCTGAGTAATTCCGACGTAGAGCATCGGCGCGGCGAGGTACTGCAGGCCCGTGCAGCATGCGAACAGGATCATATTGCGACGCTGAACCACCGGATCAAGCGTGCAAGCCGGCGGAGCGGCGGATTCGGTTCGTTCGGGCATGTTGGTGAACCTCCTCTTTGAGGCAGAGCGTTCGGGGAGGGCAGGCCGTCGAGGTTCGCTAGTTGCCGTGGACCGCGATTGGCAGGTCTATTGGCTGCCTTTCGCGCGCGGAAATCAAGCAGGCCTGACAGATTTCGACAGCCGCGCGGCCTTCCGCGCCGCCAACCACCGGTTCGCGCCCAGCGCGTATCGCGTCGACGAAATCCTGAATCACGCCTCGGTGCGGATACAGCCGCACGGGCGACTTCGGCTCCTTGAGATAGTCGAAACGCTCCGGTGTCTCGACGCGTTCCCATTTGCCGTCCCGCGCCAAATCGAGGAACTCGAAATTTTCAAGGTCGAGCATTCCGTCCCGACCCAGCACCTGAAAGCGCACTTCGCTGGATGGCAGGCTGGGCCGCGGCAGTTCCGAGGTGATCCACATCTGGGCCATCGCGCCGCCATCAAATTCCAATTGCGCCATTACCGACAACGCCGGCGACGGCAGGTCGCTATAGGTCTGTACCTGCGCAAAGACGCGGCGCACGTCGCGACCGGTCAGCCAGCGCAGAAAATCGGCGTTGTGGGTCGCCATGCCGAAGAACAATCCTCCGCCGGCCGGATCGAGCATCCACGGTCGGCTTTCGAGCAGGTCCCGGGTCAGCCACAGAGGAAAGGCCGAAACGGTCCTCAACATCCGAATCGGTCCGAGCGTGCCCTGATCGATCAACTGCTTCGCGCGCTGCGTCAGTTTCCGATAACGCTCGGTCTTGACCACCCCCAATCGAACATTCGCCGCGCGGCAGGCCTCGATCATGGCGTCGCATTCGGCAACGGTGGGCGCCATTGGCTTTTCCGCCAGCACATGTTTCCCCGCAGCCGCAGCGATCCTGGTCAATCGCAGGCGGTCCTGGTCCGGAGTGGCCAGCACCACGGCGTCGACGTCGGGGCGCGCTACCATCGATTCCAGAGTGGGTTCGCATGGGACAGCGTAATCGGCCGCCAGAGCCGCGGCCCGTTTGCCGCCTGTGACAGCGACGAGCTGGCAGCCTTGCGCGTGATGGGCCACCGCTTCCGAATAGGTCAACCCCATAAAGCCACTGCCGACGATCCCGATTCCAACCGTTTTCATTTTTTCACTCCCGCAAATCCGTAGCACGGACATCTTGCCCGTCCAATCCTTCTTGGACGGACAGGATGTCCGTCCTACCTCACGCGGACAGTATGTCCGTATTACATCGCACGAACAGAACGTCCATCCCACAACTAAACGAGCAGTTGGCGAATCCCTTGCACCAGAATCTCGTCGATGGTTGGTTCGCAAAATGCAACGCCTACTTCATAGCCGCCTTGGGGATAGGCTTCCTTGATCGGAATATACCACGGTCCACAGTCGCCGTAGGCGGCGGTGGCAACGAACCGAGTCGGCGCGACCTGCTGGGCCCGCAACTGGTACTCGATAAAAGACTCCGCCGGCAGATGCAGCAGCGCCGTGTCGTCCAGATGCAAGGCGGACAACACCATCGGCACGCGAGCCTCACAGCGCTTCAGCCAGCTCAGCATCATCGATCCCCGGATGCGGTTCGCCATACTGTTGTCCTCGCGGGCAATGTCGTTGCTCAACATCTCCGCCGCAAACGAGACCCGCGGCTGCGGAACAAGCTCCTGAGTCCGCCAGGACAGGCTCCGCACGGGTCGCGGTTCGAGCTTTCCGATCGAAGATTCCAGGGCGGCAAAGACGCGATCGGTGAGTTCGCGGCGGGCCTGGGGCGTGCCGTCGTTGTATTTGCCGGCGGCAATGTTGCCGGCACAGCCAGTAAAATAGAGGTGCAGGCAGTCTGGGTCGGCCTGCTGCAGTCGCTTCCGCGCCAGGCCGGCGAAATCGCTGCTGACCCTCCCGTCTCCGTAGTAACTCATCGGATGCGTCGCATAGTAATGGCAGGCCGCCACGCGCCGATTGCCGTCGTAGAATGCGACGGTCCGAAGCTCAGGATCGATCAGCCCTTCAGGCAGCTCCTGGTGCACCGGATTGCGGCTGGAGCTCCCCCGCCAATCGGAGATCTTTCCGTCGGGCCCGACGAACCGACGATTGCTCGCGACCCGCTCGACGACAGCCTTGCCGGTCGCCACCTGTGTCAGGGGCCGCGCCTCCTTAAGCGAGCGCTGCAAGGCTGCCGCGGTCTTCCGCACACAATCGTCGAAATATTCAAGATGCACCACCGCGTTGCGCAGCGATTCAAAACGAGCACAAGTTCTCTGCGATTCCAGACAGACAAAAGGCGCGTTGTGCTGGTGAACGCACTGGATGGCCACGCGATCCGGTGACGTGGCCGCTGCGCGGGCCAGTTCTTCTCTCCAACGTATGTGGGCTTCGTTCAGGATGCCGGTCCAGTCGACGGCACACAGGACAATCGGCGCTCCCGCGCCGCGAATGACAATCCCGACCGCTTCGAGCGGATCGTCCTGGCCGGAAACCGGCGCGATCCAGCCGCCGCACAGCGGGTGTCCCTGCGGAGGCGAAACGTCGGCATGAAACGTGGCAATCTCCAACTTGCCATCCGCCGCCCAAACCTTCCGGCTGCTCCGCCCCAACAGGAAATGGCCAAAC
Organism: Planctomycetota bacterium; assembly: GCA_016872775.1. Taxonomy (GTDB): domain Bacteria; phylum Planctomycetota; class Planctomycetia; order Pirellulales; family Pirellulaceae; genus VGZA01. The sequence goes on from VGZA01000046.1 coordinate 13,437, forward strand.
GCCGCCGCTTGCAGCGCCGTGAACTGACGTCGCGTTACTTTCCTGGTCGAATCCGATCGCTCGTTCCACTTCATTAGGCTGCTCCTGAATTGGTGCCAACGGCCGATCGAACCACGCCCGCGATCAGCGTCGACGGATCGAGATTGTAGCATAAGACCATACGGGGAACGGGGGGAGGTTGTGTGCCACGGTTGAGGGCCGTCCCGAGTCCGTGCCGACGGCACGGGACGAAGGACAATTAATTTCTTCCAGTCCCCAAATCCCCGGGCTGATGAAATTGTGACAAAAGCGACCTGATCGCGGTTTCGGGCCCGTCAAGGTTTCTCCGCCGGCGCGAATCGTCCACGAACCCGCTTGACCTGGCGATGCACCGATTCCACGATCCGCTCCTCGAGCTCGGGTCGAAATGGACCGGGCAGCGACTGATAGATCACCGCCTCGGTTCCTTCGTAGCCACCCTCGGCCAGAACACGACGATTGGGGACATAAGCACTGACGAGATTGGAATAGCCAGCAACCCAGACCTGATGTCGATCCTGCGCAAGCTCCTGCTTGAGGCGAAGCGCATAGTCCACAACCGGTTCACCTCCAAGTGCCACCAGCGTCAACATCTGCCCGAATTCAATCACTTGTACCGGCAACGGATAATCGGGTGGGTGATCACCCTGATTCGGCCACTGCCGCAGAATCGATCGCGCATGCCTGGAAACAAATCCGTTGCCGGAATTCGCTCGGGCTTCCAGTTCGGACCGCGGGGGAAGCGGAGCAAAAGGCAAAGGACAGGTTTCCAGACTGGTCGTGAGTCTGGCGTTCAAGAGTTTCGCCGGGGCAGCCAACCCCGCTTCTACGGCCATGGCAAGGGCGATCCCGTTTTGTTCCGCGTCCTGCAGATGGCGTCGAGGTGCCGGATCCTGATCGCCGCCACATCCGGCAAGAAACAGCATGACCGCGTCCGGATGGTCCGATTCCAGTTTTCGTTGCGCGAAGCCAGCGTAGTCGCCATGAATCTGCAGAACAGGGCCAAGTGCGGTGTTGTGACAGGCGTAGCCAAAGAGTAACCCCACCAGTTTTCCCTCCCTCGAATCGATGCGCAGCACCGGCACATCATGATCGACGGGCCCGTCGGGATTCGGTCCCAACCTGAAGCCACCCGGCGTGTGTTGCCGGCGATTCATCGCGAAGCCACAGCGCGCGTGCGAGTAACCGACCTGGACGGTCTGCTGGCTCGAGATTGCCTCGCCAATGGCCGCTTCGACTTTCTTCAAAAGCTCCTTGACGTAGTTGTCGGCTCGCCTCCCCCAGATCGGTTCGATGCCCCAGTCGGCAACGGTCTGGCTTGAGACCATTGGGCCTCCGTGTGTATGGGACACATTCAGCAGCAACTCCTCCGGTTTCAACCCGAAGCTCTTGGACACGACGTCCAGGATCAAGTCTCGTAGGGAACCGGGAATCTCAATCAGGTCCAAGGTCAACACGACCAGGCGATTCCTGTCGGCGTCCGACAGGACGAGCGCTCGAGCGTACAAGTCGGTCAATTTGCCCTCGAAGGGGCTGTTTCGGGCGGCGTAACCGGCCATCCAAACCGGTTCGGTCGGCGTGATCGTGACCTTGGCGACCCCGGCCTTCCAAAGGTCCGGTTCGGCGGCCGATGCGGTCGGGATGCTGTTGAACCAGACGAAACAGGAGAGGATAAACAGACAGAATCGGTGGCGCATGACTCGGCTCGTCGAAGGGGTGCTGGGATTTCACCGCCACGCTATGAGAATCAGAGTCGCCTGTCCAGAGGCGGCACAACCTGGAATCAGGTGCTCCGCCGCTCCTCGGTCATTGGGTCCGTTCAAACAGGCAGGCGGAAATTGCCGCGGCGCGCAGGCGCCAGTGATTCGAATTGTTAAACGCTTCCGCTTGCGTCGATCGCTGCGGGACGAGCGCGAACTGGCAGCGCCAATCGTCTGCCCAATCGAGCGTCTGGCCGGCCGCCTGCCGTTCCGACTGCACGTACCGCTCGAGAAACGCATTGCCGAATAGCTCGCAACGATCGTCGATCATCGTCCTCAATCCGGGGGCGTGGAACTCCACGAACCCGCCCAGCCCCAGCGAGTTATAGATTCGAGCCCCAGGATTCTGTCGCTCGATTGACTGTAATTCACCGATCAGTTCGACGGGCCAGCGATCGACCGAATGTTTAGCCCAGCCGCCGCCAGCCAGAGGCAGACGCCAGCCCAGCATCGGTCCGATCAGGATCGCCACCATCAGTCCGCAGGCCGTCAGCCAGGATGCCGAGGACGGGTGCGGCGGGGCGATCGGAGCGCGGAACCAGTCGCCGGGCTTCAACCAGCGACTCAATCGGGTGTGGGGCAAGAGGTCGGCGAGAGCGATCGCCGCTACCACGGCGAACAATGGTGCGTGACGGACGCGCGTCCATGCCAGTGCCCACCACACCAAGGGTATGAGCCACGTTGCCCGCAACGGGCGTTCGGCAGTAAAGAGTGCGAGGCAATACAGTCCGCCCAAAGCGACGACGCCCCAGGTTTCCGCATGGGCCCAATCGAGCGGCGCATGTTCCTCGATAATGTTTGGCAGGGCCATAGTCATGATGCGTGCCCAGGCGATCGGCATTTCCGCGCCGTACGGATTCATGAGCATCGCCAGGCCGCAAATCGGGGGCAGCGCCCTCCCCCAACCACGAAGAATTCGATACCGGGCGTCGTCCTCCGTGCGTCGCCAGGCCGAACAGACCCAGCCGAATCCGACGAAGACGAGTGTGGCAAATCCCGCCAATACTCCGCCATGGCAGTTTGTCCAGAGAACGAACAATGGCGCCAACAGCCAGAGTCGAGTTGGCGGCGCCCGCCCCGACTCGCAGTCCACCAGCCATGCCATGGTCAGCGCCAGCAAGCCGATCGTGATCAGGTGTGGTCGCACGTGGAAGTGGTGGGAACTGGCCAGCAGCACGATGACCGCGAGAAATGCGGCGGCCAACGGATGCAGGCCGCAGTCGAGCCAGCGGACGAGTAACCGGGAATACAGCCACCCCAATCCGAAACAGGTAATGGAGAGCAGCAGATCCCAGCCACCGAGCCAATGCCCGATCCCCATGGCGATTTCCGGCAGCCATTGCAACGCCAGCCACGATTCGGAGGCACGGGTGAACGTGAAGAAATCGTCGCGAACCAGTTCCCCGCGGAGCACCATCCGCTGGCCCAACACCGTATGCCAGAACGTGCCTGGATCGCGCAACAGCGAGCTGCGTCCCAGCACGAGCAGCGACAGAGAGATCGATAACCACAACAGGGGATTTCGCCAGCGTCGGATCGCTTGCATCATCGAACCTCGAGGGAGCGGGAAACTCAGAAGGTGTCCCTTACGTCGCGTTCATTCCAAATCGGGTTCCGGCAGGGGTGATCGGAGCCGCCAGAGTTCAAAGCCGTCGACAAGCGTTTCGCGGGAGAGTAACGCTTCCGGGTGCGCGGCACACCACGACTGCAATTGGGGCCAGAGTCGTCGCCGAGTTTCCGGGGGAGCGGGACCGGGCCAGTTCCAACTGGCGGTCCAATCCCAATCGGTGGCATGCACCAGGTACGGTACGGGTTCGCCGGGTGCCATCCCGGCACGGAAATGGGGCAGGCGATTCCAGAACGGCAGGAACTCGGCCAGCCTCACCTGCTGCCGCGTCAGGTACGAAATCAGATGGGCATCGTAGGGCTCGGCTACGGCAAAGGAGACCCCCCGCCGGGTTAGCTCCCGGGCCAGGCGCGCCAACGGATGGGGGGCGCCGAGTTGCGCGAAGTAGCTTAGTTGGCCGACGGACCAGCACGTCAACAGAATCGAAGTGGCGAGTGCCGCGAGCGGGAATCGACGGGGCTGAACCAGCGCGGCGGCAATCAAGCCGGGCACGATCGTCCAGAGCGGCACGAGGTACCGCACCGACGTGAAATCGAATGCGCAGGCGCTGATCAGAAACAGGCCGATGAATCCGATCGCGGCGAGGACCAGGAACGCGGCGGGACTCAACTGTGCGGCGTCTAAGCGGAAGAGATTCTGGAGTTGCCGCCGTTGCCCCCAGGCGGTGGTCGCGACCAGTACCAGCAGGCAGAAGATACTCAAGGCATGCACGAGCGGCAGGGCGCGCTGCAGATCGGGTTCCAGCGGAAAAAGCTTGTAATCGCGGCCAACGAGGACCAGATCGGTGAACGAGCGTGAATCCGCGCCGAACAGCAGCGGCAACCCGCGCCACAGGTACTCCCCGGTCTCCGCAATCGTCCAGAGCGGGCCAATCGCCATCGGCAGGGAATCATCGAGTTCCTCGCCACGAGCGATGCGGGTGACCACGTAGAGTCCGTTGGGGAAGTAACCGACCAGCAGTCCGAGGATCGCGGGCGCGGACGCCGACAGCAGACCGCGAATCCAAGGCAGTGGCTGGAACTTGATCCAGACGAACCGCAACAGCAGCAGAGAACCGATCAGCAGAATTGGGAGGGCGACCGCCGTGGGAAAGAGCCCCAACAGGACGCGATACTTCACGCCCGATGAGCGCACCGTAACGGTAAATGCGACGTTGATCGCCAGTATCATTCCTGTCAGGACCAGCCATGCTGCCAGCGGCAACCGCGGGAAGGCGTTGTCGAGCATCTCCAGTCCTCGCCGGCTGGCGGGATGGTTTCGCAACAAGGGCAGGCCGTGCCAGCCGATTGCGTGCACGAGTACGGGCGCGGCGAATGCCAGGATCATGGGATTGATCCACATCCCCGAGCCGAGCAGGAATCCCAGCGTGAGTTTGGCGAGCGTGGCAGGGCGAGGCTGTTGCACAAACTGTGCGAAGTACAGCCACCAGAGCATCGAACCCCAGAGGAAGATCTCGATGTAACCACCGCGCGCGGCGATGCTCCATTGAAGAAACGCGGGCGCGGCGCACAGCAGCGCGGCGGTGCCGACCAGGGCCGGCACCCGGCCAAACCAGCTCGAGAGCATTCGAAACTGCACGCCGGCAAACACCGCGAATACGATCGCTGGTCCAAGTCGCAGCCAGATCACGGGCGACTCGATGCGTGTCACCAGCGGAGCAATCAAGTACGCTTCCAGCGCGCCCATATAGCGCTGCCCGTAGAAATAGGCGGGGTATCGATCGCCAGCCGCAATATCCTCCGCCATCAGGCCTACAATTCCCTCGTCCGAATGCAGCATCACCTCGCCTTGCAGCACAAAAGGGAGGCGAACCAACAGGCCCAGTGCCGCCACCAGGCAGGCCAGGCCGAAGTCGAATGCACCCGACCGGGAAGCTGGATTGGACACGGCGTTACTCATCTGCGGCATGGATTAGATTCCGATTCGATGAAACGTCCCGAGCCAACTCCCCGCGTCGCGGAGATCGCCGCGTATTCAGCCCGCGATGCTCCCACGCGATACAAATCTAGCTCACGGAATGTCGAATTCCTGCATCAAGTTCGCTGTACGACAATAATTCCGTCTCTGAAAACCAACATCCGTGACGCGGAAAATCAGCAGGCCAGGTTGTGCCGAAAAGCCCCTTGATTTTTGCCGCCCTTTGATTTGACACCTCGGGAATGCGGCATAGGTTTCCTCTGTACGGCACGAATGATTGTGGCCTCACATCCTCGAGAAAGGCAAACTGGTCGCAAGGCCAGGGCGCAAAGTCCTTGGGCCAGATGTCACTCGCCGCGCTATGCGTCGAGCGGCAGATCGGTAGCCGGACTGCCGAAAGGATGTGGTTCCAGCGGTTGCGAAACTGGCTGTGGATCACCCGGGGGAAGGAAGCAGAGGAGTCAGGGACAACGTTCGCGCGACAGGTTCGAGCCAGGATGGCGGACCGCGATTACTTGGTGTGACCGCGGAATTGGACCAGGTCAAGTGATCTGTCGGTGCTCGTTTTCGGCCGGGAAACGCCGGGGACAACCGCGAATTGTTGGAGGAATCTATGAATTCTCTTGCTTCGAAAGTGCGTCGTTTCCTCGTGTCCGAGGACGGCCCAACCGCAGTCGAATACGCTGTGATGTTGGCGCTGATTATCGTGGTGTGCCTCGCCGCCATCACGGCGATCGGTACGCGAGCCAGCTCGACGTTCAATAACGTCGCGAACCAGATGGGCAGTTAGTCGTCAACCGTCGAAATCGCATCACGACAATTCGACAGGATATCCCCGCTCGATCGTGAGATCGGGCGGGGTTGTTTTTTTACCGTCCAAGGGCGGGAACCGGCCGATCCTTGTTTGATTCAACTTGCGCGTGACCTAGGGTTGGCATGAAGAGGACCGCGCAGCCCCGAACAAGTTCCGCCAGATCCTGTTAGGAGTTTGGTCGATGATCATCTACCTGTCACCAGATACGATCGCAACTTGCCTGGAAATCGCCTGTTACGTCAGCACGTCGTGTGCGGCGATCGGCAGTTTCCTGTTCCTGGGGCGGCCGTGGTAGATACCGGACCGATTTTTGGTACAAGCATCAGAAAAAAACAAATTGGGGAGTGGTATCGATGGGCCAATTCGGTGAACTGAATAATCTCTGGACATCGCTGGCGATCTGGCTGGTGACGGTCGTGCTGGTCGTGGCCGCGGTCATCGACGGGCTGAAACTCAAAGTGCCAAACTGGCTGACCTTTCCGTTCATCGTCTCCGGCTGGATTTTCAGCCTCGCCAGTATGGGATTCGAAGGCTTGGGCTGGTCGATGCTCGGGACCGTCGTTGGACTCGCGCTGCTGCTGCCAGCCTATGCGATCGGCGGCATGGGAGCCGGCGATGTGAAGCTGCTGATGGGCGTTGGTGCCTGGGTCCATCCGACACTGACGTTCTACGGTTTCTGCGTCTCGGCGGTGGTCGGTGCGATTCTGGCGATCGGAATGGTCTTGTACCGACGGAAGTGGAACAAACATTACGGACAGTTCTTCGGAATATTGACGGAGATGATGGTGATCAAGGATCCCAATCAACTGGCTGCGATCGCAGCCGAGCGGAAGAGTTCGATGATGTTGCTGCCCTACGGGATCCCGATCGCCATCGGAACAATTGCCTATTTTGCCTGGTGCGGCCTGCTGGTCTGATCGCCGAAAGACCGACGAGGCGGGCGTGGCGAATCAGGCAAACTGGCAAGACGGCAACGAGCGGGGCAAGTTTAGCGTTGACAAAACGCGGCTTGCACTACGTGTGACAGTTTTACCGAATAGTTCGACAAGGCGCAACGGCGAGTGATGCGCTCGATATTGCGCTCCGTGGCAGTGTAACGGCTGCGCCGGACGTACCGACCAGCCTCAGATAAAGTGAATTGATTGCGGCAGGGGAAACCAGCAGAAGGCTAATTCGACGGCCAGCCTGGAACGGAGATCAGGCCGACCGCTCGAGCACACAGGGAAAACCGTATGCGCGGCAAAACGCTGGTACTCATCGCAATCGCTGCTGGCTGTGGGTTGGTCGCCTCGATCGGCATCAGCCAGGTCATGGACCCCAACGCCGCGGCAAAAGTCGAGACGGAGAAGATCTACGTGGCACTGGCGGCAATCGACATCGGCAATCGCCTTACCGAGGCCAACGTGCGCATCGAGGCATGGCCGAAGGACCGATTGCCAGTCGGCGCCATTACCAAATTTGAAGATTTGAAGGACAAATATCCGCGGCAGCGATTCTTCCCGGATGAGCCAATCCTGCAAGCCAAGATCGGCGACAAACCGGGCACGGCCACGGACAAGATTCCCGAAGGTTACCGTGTGATTCCGGTCAAGGTCACCAGCGACGGAACCGTCATCGAATTGCTGTCGCCAGGCGATCGCATCGACGTGCTGGCGTTCTTCCGCAAGAACTCCGACATCCGCGCCACAGGCTGCAAGATCATCTTGCGGGACGTTCGCGTCTACTCGGTGGGCGCGGCGACGGAGCGAATTGTCGACGAGACCGGCAAGAGTTGCCAGGCACAAACCGTATCGCTGCTGGTAACGCCCAAACAGGCCCAGCGCGTGCTGATGGCGATGGAGCTTGGCCGGCTCCAGTTCACACTGCGAAACCAGACGGAAGCGGTCGAAACCGGCCCGGACGGCGAACAAGAGGATTTGGACTTCCAGGAATTCCTGTCGTCGCCCAGCGAGGTCGCGAGTCCCGATCATACGACAACCGAACCGCAACCCGCGGCCCAGGACTCGTTTGCGGACTGGCTGAAAAACCAGACCGCACAGTCGGCGAACAACCCGCCGATGTCGGTGCAAGCGACGGCGGCCGCCCCGGCCGCTCTCTGGGAAACGGTTGTGGTCACCGAGGGCGGTATCGAGACGTACGAATGGGTTGACGAAAACGAACTACCGCGGAAAGGACCGGCCAAGGCGTCGAGCGGACTTTTGGTTGCCCGAGCCCGCGCCACGATCAACCCGTTTCAGTTCATCGGCCAGAAGATCAATCTGGATGGGCTGCTGATTGGAGGCGGTTCGCTGGACTGGGAGAAGGGTTTCCGAGGACGAATGACACTCGTCGTCGCTTGGCAGAGCACCTGCGCGACGTGCCGCGCGGAACTGCCGCTGGTCAGCGGTCTGCTGGAACATTTCCAGGATCGCAACCTGACGGCGGTGGGGGTCTGCCTGGACCAGGACACCACCCAGGCAAGCAAATTCCTGTTCGATCGCAAGATCGGCTGGCCGACAATCACCGGCCCGGACGCCGAGAAATGGGTGGCCCGCCACGGGATCGGACAGGTACCGACGATCATGCTGCTGGATCGCGAAGGCAAGCTGCTGGCGATCGGCCATCATATCGTCGACTTGGTACCGCAGATCGAACTCAGTGTACCGCAATCGGCGACTCCCGACGGTGGAGTCGGTTCGGAAACAAGTGGACCTCCGGAAGAGTCCGGACGACAGAGTGTAGCAGATCGGTAGAACGCACGGTACTGTTGAAAAGGCGGCGGATGGAGATTGGTTTCCTCGATTCGCCCGCCTGACAAAATGCGAAGGGCAGCGACCAGGCCGCGGCCTCTCCTACTCAAGGATGACAGGGATGGCTATTCGGAATTGGACCAGGATGGTCGCGGGACTGCTGCTGTGTGGCTTCGTGAGCTTGACCGCCAGGATCTCCGCCCAGGACAGCCGGCTGCCCTCGTCGACAACGTCGCGCGCTTCATCTCCCAATTTCCGCGTCGATGACTCCGTCGACCGCCTGGAGATGATTGTCCGCACCAGCCGGATCCTCTCGATGGACTTCAAGGTCCCTCGGTTGCTGGTGAATAATACCGAAATTGTCAAAGTGACTCCCCTTTCACCCAACCAGATTCAGATCTCGGCGCTCAAGCCCGGGGTCACGCAGCTTAACGTCTGGAACGAAGATGACCGGGTCATCTCGATCGATGTCGTTGTTTATGGCGACGCGCGGGAACTCGAGAACATGTTGAAGGTTCAGTTTCCGGAAGCCTCGCTGCGTGTGCAGCCACTGACCGCCAGCGTGATGATCTCGGGCTTTGTACCCGAGGCCGAAATGATGTCGCGCATCATTGAAACGGCGAACGACTACTATCCGAAAGTGATCAATAACATGAGTGTGGGCGGATGCCAGAAAATCCTGCTGCACACGCGTGTGATGGAAGTGTCGCGTACCAAACTCAGCAAACTTGGTTTTGACTGGTCGGCGATTGGTTCCGGTGGTGACTACGCGGTCCAGACCGCTTCGGGTCTGATCTCGGCATTCGGTTTCACTCCCGGTGGCGTCTCCACCGTGGCCGGGTCCGGCGGCGCGACGCTGCAATTCGGGCTGATTAACGGCAATAGCCAGTTTTTCGGCTTTATTGAAGCGCTGCGACAGAACAATCTTGTTCGCGTACTGGCCGAGCCGACCCTGGTCACGATCCACGGGAGACCCGCAACGTTCAATTCTGGTGGCGAATTCCCGATCCTGGTTCCCCAGAGCCTGGGAACGGTTTCGATCCAGTACCGGCAGTACGGTACCCGCGTCGACTTCGTGCCGATCGTGCTGGGCCGGCAGACCGTGCGACTGGAAGTTCGCCCCCAGGTCACCGAAATCGATCGTTCGACGGCGGTCAACATTAACAACATTGCCGTCCCCGGCTTGAAGACGCGCATGGTGGAGACGGGCGTGGAGATGCGAGTGGGGCAGACGCTGGCACTGGCCGGTCTGCTATCCGAGCGGGAAGAAACCGAAAACAAAGGCCTGCCATTCGTTTCGGAATTACCTTGGGTCGGCGCGCCGTTCCGTCGAACGCAGACGGTGAAGAACGAGGTGGAACTGTTGATCACGGTGACACCGGAATTCGCGGACGCCATGGACGCAGAGGAGGCACCGCCTTGTGGCCCCGGTCAATTCGCCACGGCGCCGGGCATTCCCGACCAGTATTTTCGCGGCTACATGGAAGTTCCGCGCTGCGAGGATTGCGAAGGAATTGCCGGCGGCTCGCGAGCGATGTCCGGCTACGGACCGGCACCGCGGGAGGCGGCACCGCACGCCGCGTCGGCACAGACGGCCAGGCGGTCCGGAGCTAACACGCCCACGCCCGCCAACCGCTCGGCGTCCTCGTCGGTGGGAGACCGCAACCGGCCCGCTGCCCAGCGTACTTCCCACAGCGGAAATGCCGCATCGAATCCTCCCGCTTACCAGCCGGCATCGTCGCGAAGAGCCCAGGCGGAAGCCGCACCTTCTGGGTCGCGCGGCAACAGCACCAGCGGGAAGATCTCCGACCGGGCAGGGCCGAAGATCATTGGCCCGCAGGGTTACGATGAATAATCCGTTCAGCAGCACCGAGCAGACAGCAGGGACTTCGCCGAAATGAGCAACGTACTGCGACTTGTAATCGTGGATCCCAACGACTCGTCTCGAGAACATCTCAAGGCGATGTTGTTGAGCATGGAAATCGTCTGGCTGGAGGCCGAGTGTTCGCGTTACGAATTTTTCGCGGATGTCGTGGGCCAGACCCACCCCGATCTGGGAATCGTCAACGTCGACTCCGATACCCGCAAGGCAATCCAGTTGATCGAGAACCTGCGGGCCTCGTCGCCGGAATGCGCGATCCTGATCGTGAGCGACTCGAGCGACGGCCAGTTAATTCTGCAAGCGATACGGGCCGGGGCCAAGGAATTCCTGTCAGCGCCGATCAAGGTCGAGGACCTGTCGAGCGCCCTGGAACGAATCTCGATCGTGCGATTTGGTCGCGGAGAGGGCAAGTCGCGCGGCTGCAACGTCATCGCTGTCGCCGGGACGACCGGAGGTGTTGGCTCCACCAGCGTCGCGGTCAACCTGGCCAACTTCCTGGCATCGACCGCCGCGAACTCCGTCGCCCTGATCGACCTCGATCTGGCACTGGGAGACGCCGATGTGCTGCTCGATACGATCCCCGATTACACGATCGTCGACGTGGCCCAGAATGTGGCGCGCCTCGATATCAATCTGCTCAAACGCTCGCTGACCAAGCATGTGTCGGGACTCTACCTGCTGCCGCGCCCGATCCAGCTGCAGGATTCGCAATTGATCACCCCCGATGACCTGCAACGGGTGTTCTCGCTGCTGCGGGCTACCTTCTCCCATCTGGTCATCGACACTTCCAAAGGCTATAGCCCGCTCGATATGGTCGCAATCAGTTCGGCCACCAATGTGCTGCTGCTCACACAGCTCGACCTGCCCTGCCTGCGGAACGCCTTGCGGCTGCTGATGTCGTTTGATGAAATTGAGGGGCTCAAGGAAAAGGTCAAAGTCATTATCAATCGCGTCGGATTGGATGACGGCCAGATCAGCCTGAAAAAGGCCCAGGAAACGATCGGCCGCGAGATCTTCTGGCAACTGCCCAATGACTATCGAACGATGGTCGAGGCACGAAACAACGGAGTTCCCTTGCTCGAACAGGCTCCCCGCTCGGCGCTGACCCAGTCGATCATGGGACTGTCCAACGCTCTCTCCGGATCCAGCGGTACCGAGTCCGAAACGGCCGAGTCCCCTTCGAAAAGCTGGCTGCGATTCTGGCCGGCCAAGGCAAAATCGAAGTAGACTCCCCGTTACCGGATCCCCGTTCCCCATTCCGACCGTCATCTTCGCCACGACCGTCCCTCTTGCTATCGGTCCGCCACACCCGGTCAGATTCCGTCACCGCTCGCTCTTTTCGTGAGCTATGTTTTTTCGAGCGGGAGGGGTGTATCCCTGCTGGGCCTCCAAGGTCCTCTTTTTTCCCACGATACTATGGCGAAGCTCCTGCAATCCAATCCGCGATCGGCCGAGGCCACCAAGGCCGAGGAATTCGAGAGCTTGAAGAAGAAGATCCATAGCAAGCTGGTCGACAAACTGGATCTGACGCGTGTCGGCGACCTGCAGGGCGACACCTTGCGTCGGGAAATTCGACTGGTTGTCGAACACCTGTGCGATACCGAAGAGACGTTGCTCAACCGGATCGAGCGTGAGCGGCTGATCGAGGAGGTACTGGATGAGACGTTCGGTTTCGGGCCGCTGGAAATGCTGCTCAAGGACCCGACGATCAGCGACATCCTGATCAATGGACCGAAGCATACGTTTGTGGAACGGCGCGGCCGACTGGAACGGGCGAGCATCGAGTTCCGCGACAATGCGCATTTGCTGCAGATCATTGATCGCATCGTGTCCAAAGTCGGCCGTCGCTGCGACGAAACCTGCCCGATGGTCGACGCCCGGCTTCCCGACGGCAGCCGCGTCAATGCCATTATTCCGCCCTTGGCGCTGGATGGCCCGTCGGTTTCGATTCGCCGATTTGGCTCGAATCCGTTGAAGCTCGAAGACCTGCTGAACTACAAAGCGTTCACGCCCGAAATGGTGATGCTGCTCGAGGGGGCGATCAAGGCCCGGTTGAATATCGTGATTTGCGGTGGAACCGGTTCCGGCAAAACGACTCTGCTGAACACCCTGTCCAGTTTCATTTCGAACGAAGAGCGGATCGTCACGATCGAGGACGCGGCCGAATTGCAGCTGCAGCAGGAGCACGTGGTTCGGCTCGAAACCCGTCCTCCGAATATTGAGGGGCGCGGCGCCGTGACCGCCACCGACCTGGTCAAGAACGCGCTGCGCATGCGTCCCGAACGGATCATCATCGGCGAATGCCGCGGATCGGAGACGCTGGACATGCTGCAGGCGATGAATACAGGCCATGAAGGATCGATGACGACGATCCACGCGAATACGCCACGTGACGGCATCGCCCGACTCGAGACACTGATCATGATGTCGGGCTTTGACCTGCCGATCAAGGCGCTGCGGCAACAGATCGCCAGCGCCGTGAATCTGATCATCCAGGCGAATCGGCTTCAGGGCGGAAAGCGTCGGGTCACGCACATCACCGAGGTAGTGGGGATGGAGCAGGACACGGTGATCATGCAGGACATCTATCACTATCAGCAGGAAGGTATCGACGAGCATGGCAAGGCTCGCGGGCATTTTGTGGCGACGGGAATTCGGCCCAAGTTCATGGAGAAGCTGGAGTCCGCTGGTGTTCGCTTGCCCGCAAGCGCATTCCGTCAGCGAACGATGTTGCTCGACTATTAACAGGAGCTTCGCGGCCGTCGAGTCCGCCGAAGGGGATTCATGAGTACATTCGCGATCATTACGATCGTCGCCGTATTTGGCTGTGTCGCCGCCATGGTCGGCGGAATCGCCCTGATGTTTCGCGGTGGCGACGCGACCCCCACCGAAGACCGGCTGCAGCAGCTGGCGGCTGCCAGCGAGCAGCGCCGCGGCGGAAATCTGTTCGCCGAGGGAAGCCTGCTGGCGCAGACCATCGAAGAGAGTCGCGAAAACCTGGTCCTGAAGGTCCTCAGCCAGTTCGGCGATTTCCGGAAGTACCTCGAGCAGGCTGACACGAATCTCACCGCCTCTCAATTTGGCCTGCTCACCGGCGGCCTGGCCCTGGCGGGTTTCGTGCTGCCGCTGGCGTTGCGCGCACCCTGGTATCTGGCACCGTTCGTGGCGATCGCCGCGGCGACGTTGCCTTTGATGTTCGTAATATTCAAACGCAAACGCCGGATCGCCCTATTTGGCAAACAGTTGCCCGATGCCCTGGAACTTGTCAGTCGCGCGTTGCTCGCGGGGCACAGTCTCGGCGCCGCATTCAGTCTGGTGGCTTCCGAAGCAGCGGACCCGATCCGCAAGGAATTCGCGCGGTGCTACGACGAACAAAACCTCGGTAAACCGCTCGAAGAAGCCCTGGAAGCGATGACCGATCGCGTACCCAACGTCGATCTGCGGTTTTTCGCCACCGCGGTGATTCTGCAGCGGCAGACCGGTGGCGACTTGGCCGAAATTCTCGACAAGATCGGATACCTGATCCGGGAACGTTTCAAGATCTGGGGCCAGGTCCAGGCGCTGACCGGAGAGGGGCGGCTTTCGGGAATCGTGCTGTTGGCACTGCCGCCCGTGCTGTTCGTCGTGATGTACAAACTCAACCCGCAATACTGCATGGTGCTTTTCACCGACGATCTCGGCCAGCAGATGCTGGCGGGTGCGATCGTGATGCAGTTGATCGGCGCGATGGTGATCCGAAAAATCGTCAACATCAAAGTGTAATCATGGACCAAGCCGTTCTGCTCGCCAGTTTCGATTCCAGACTGATCGTGATGCTGGCTGTTTTCGCCGGCATCGGGGCCGTCGTCTGGGTGGTCCTCGAGTCCTGGGCGAATGGCGCCAACCGCTCGGAGAAGCGGCTCGACGAAATTCGCAATCCCAACCTGCGGTGGCGCAAGGAAGAGAACCAGTCAGGTAATGCCATGACGCGCGTACTCGAAGCCGCCACCCCGGCGCTGGCAAAGCCGCTGCAGCCCAAAAACGAGAAGGAAGCTTCGGCGATCAAACAGCGGCTTTGCGAAGCCGGTTTCCGCTTCGAAAACGCCACGACCGTCTTCCTGGGGCTGAAGGTATGCGGGCTGGGGCTGGGAGCTGTCTCCGCCGGCGTTTTCACCCTGTTCCAGGGACAAGTTGATTTTGGCTCGTTGATGAAAGTCGTGGCCTCCGCCGGAATCTGCTTCTACCTGCCCGAACTGCTGCTGACTCTGCTCCGCAGCCGCCGGAAAGAATCGATTTTTCTCGGACTACCCGACGCGCTCGACTTAATGGTGGTCTGTGTGGAGGCCGGATTGGGACTCGATCAGGCAATGCGGAAAGTTTCCGATGAAATGAAGAAATCGTCTCCGACGATCGCCGACGAGTTCGGGCTCTACCATCTGCAGATGCAGATGGGTCGCACCCGCAATCACGTGCTGCGGGAACTCGGCGCACGCAGCGGTGTCGATGACCTGCGATCCCTGGCGTCGATTCTGATCCAGGCCGACAAATTCGGCTCAAGCATCGCGCAGGCATTGCGCGTGCAAAGCGACGCGATGCGCACCCGACGCAAGCAGATCGCCGAGGAGAAAGCGGCCAAGACCGCGGTCAAGCTGATTTTCCCCCTGGTGATCTTCATCTTCCCGGGTATCTTTGTGGTGCTGGTCGGTCCCGCCGCCGTCACCATGGTCAAAGAGATGTTCCCGATCATGGGCAGCTGAACCGCGCCGGGTGCAGGCCACCGCAAACGCCTCGCGCGAAGACGCGAGCTCGTAACGTTCAACCGATCCGCGGTTCGGACATCAGTGCCAGGGTATTTTCCTCGGAATCGTCGAAGAACGCCATCCAGACTTCGCGATCGGGCAACTTCGCAATGAGATTCGGAGGCTGCCGAAATGCCACGCCGCCATCCACAAGCCGTTGATGCGTCGCTTGAATATCGTCCACCTGAAAATAGAGGCTCTTCGCGTTTTAGTGTGGATGATTTTCGTGTGGTTAAGTGGGTTGTGGTCCGTGTTTTCCGAGTCGCAAGGCGCTTTTCCGTTTGCGAGAAATTTGTCGCGATATTTTGATGGCAACTATTCGGCAGTTACAGCAGGTCTATCGTTTCCCAGGATTCGTTCCTGAGAAGAATGTCTGTGGATTGTTTGGGGATCACATGGCGGTTGTCATCCGTCTCCGTCGTCGATCATGGTACGGCCGGGGATTGATCGAGCAACGCTTGGATCGCCTGCCGTAACTGTTCCGACAACTTGGGCCCCCCACCGACGAATAGACGCACGACCTTCCCTTGCTGGTCAATAACTAAGGTCTGCGGAATGGCCGTCGCGGCGTAGCGTTGCGCCACGACACCGTCGCGGTCGAGGAGCACATTCACCTTCAGCTTGTGCCGCTCGATGGTCTGTTGGATCTGGTTTTCGGTTTCCTCGAGATTCACCGCAAACAACTCGACGCCGCGGTCGGCGAACTCGGCCACCGTTCGCTCCACTTCAGGCATCGCCTGCATGCAAGGACCGCACCAAGTGGCCCAGAAATCGAGCACGACGATTTTTCCTCGTTGCTCCGCCAACTGGAACGGCTTGCCGTCCAATTGATCCAACTTGAAATCGGGAGCCGGCTGACCCACCAGCGGTGAATCGGTACCAGGTGACGTGTCACTGCCCGCTTTTCCCTCCTCCTGGACGAACCGAGGCTCCACAGCGTTCTGCAACCTCCAGCGCTGGTAGGCCAGTTCGGCCGCGGCCTGCTCGATCGCATTTCCCAGGAGAATTCGATCGGTCAACGCGATGTCGACCCGGCAGGGACCGAGCACATCGCTGGTCCCCGACAGCACCTGCCCCTGGAATTGCTCGGCGTTGAACGTCACCCGTACGCCATCATTGCGCAGCGCCTGAACGCGCGTCACAAGTCCCGTATCGCCGGGAGAGTCGCTGTTCTCCGATAACGATTCGGGATGCAACCAGATGATCTGATTGACGAAACCTCTGGGAACATCCTTTTCTTCCAACCGTACTTCGAGGCGAATCGTCCGATCATTCATGGCGACGATTCGACCGCGCAGGAAGTCGCCGTTGGCGGAGCACAGGAGATGGGTCGGAGGCGACGATTTCTGCATCCGTGGCAGCGTCAACAGACGTTCCCGCTTGGCCTTGTTCAACTTCGGAATGGAGGTCGTCGAGCCCAGTTCGGCCGCCTTGATTCGCTGGTGCGGTACCAGCCGGGTGTCGGTGACTTCGGTGCGGATATGGACTCCTTCCTCGTCGATCTCCAGAATCTCACAGGGCAGTGTGTCGCCGCTGTTCAGGTGAAGATATCCCTTGGCGTCGGCCGCCTTCGGCGCTGCCGCCGAGCGTGCGAGATACTTGCTGGCTTCGGTCAAGGCGTCCAACAAGGAGTCGATTCCGCCTCGATTGGGAGCAAGCGGTTGCGGACGGCCACGCGGCTGCTTCGGAGGGGGAGGCGGCGGTTCACGATAGACGATTTGCCCGGAGACTTCGGGGACCAACCGACTGGCAACGCTGCTGGCCAAGGGACGCCATTGCAGGCAGCTTGCCCCAGGCATCGCGGAGGATTCTTCCAGGTAGCCGCGGAGCAGCGTGTCGGGGTCGGTCGCAGGGATTTGCAACGTCGCAACGAATTGTGGGAGCGGAGTTTCGTCCGCGGTTTCGAGACCACTGAGGACGACCATCGATCGCATACCGTCCCGAGCAATCAACATCGGCTCTTGAATCGCCGGGCAGCGCAAATCGATCCGTCCGTCCTGGATTCGGTCCAATTGACCGCTGAGCCGTGTTCCGTCGAGCCAGGTGACGCGAAAGTCGCGAGGAACGCGGCGCGCTGGGGACGCGTTGTTGACACGGATGATTTCCGCCAGTTGATCGAAGGAGAGCACGGACGATTGACCGTCGTGCACCAGCGTGCACTGTCCCGTCGCGGCGTCGTATTCGGTAATCTCTCCGGTGCGCACCGTCCCGTCCGTCAGCAGGACCCGGGCATGGTTGATATCCGACGCGGTCGCAGCCGCACCACTCCAGCGACTGATGCGAAGCCGCTCCAGGCGGACATCGCCGCGGTTGTTCTTCAATCGGATCCCGGGATAAACCTGTTGTTTCTTGGCGGGCAGAAGCATGTCCGCCAGGGGTTCGCCGCTGGCGGCGTAAACGACCATCCTGCCCGCCTCCTGATCGAGCAATACCTGGATCCGCACCCTGCCAGGTCCCGACTCCAGGGATTGCAGAATGACCAGATCGGCCGCCCTCTCCACTTCCCGTTGCAGCACCAGTTCCGATTCCCAGACCTCCATGCGAAACGCCCGCTTGATCACAGGCTCGTCGCCATTGACACCGAAGGCCAGTACAAAATCGGGCTTCGTAGTCCAGGAAAGCTCCAGTTCCATGGCGACTCGAGCCGGCAGGGCAAAGTCGCGGAAAATGGCCGTGTTCGGTTGATTCGTAAAAGGCTGGCAGCCATCGTCGCGCCAGTGCGAAGTCCCCATCGACTCGGACCAGCCGGCAAGCCCGTCGGGGCCGAGGTAAAGCAGTTCGTTGCCGAGGTTCCAGCGGAACACGCGTTGCAAGAATTCCGGAACAATCGTCGCCTTGCCGATGCGATCCGATTCCACATGCAAACCTTGCCGATCGATGCCGATCAGTCGACCGAAGAACGAATCGCCCCCGGCCATTTCGAAGCAGAACTCACCTCGCGGGCGAATCACATTTTCGGGCGATGGGAACTGAATGCTGCTGATTCGCTCGCGCTGAAATTGAAATGGGCCAACGAAACGTGGGGACTGCCAGTGAATCCGTTGCCCGTTGTCGGAATCGAGCAGATTGCCCGCAATCCAGCCTCCATCGGTGAGGAACAACCGCGACGCTGGCTGCGGACGTTCGGCCGACGGCGCAGCCGGGCGGTCGGGTTCCTGCCCGGACAGCCAAGGGCCTGCCGACGACAGGCAGATCATCAGGCTGGCGAAGGCAATTCGCGACGCGCGAGCGGCACGAGCGGCAATTGCGTTGGAGAAGTTCATCGCAATCATGGTGATTATCGTTCGTAGATCGGGAGGAAGCGAAAATTCAAGGCCAGCGCCAGGCAGGAGAGCGCGGTTCCGGCCGTGAGGCCAAACTGGCTGGGAAAGCTGCCATCGGCGTTCTGAGACTGCTTCAGATGGCGGATCAGAAGTTTGTTCCATTTCTCCCAGACGTCGACATCGCCCTGGAAGAGCGCCTGGGCCTGGTAATAGCGGGTGTAATCGGGATAGTTGGGGGTCGCGATCGAGTTCTCCAGCCGCTGCGACAGGTAGCCGACGGTCGCCTTGAACTCATTCAGGTCGCGGCGCCGGGCAATCGCATAGACCAGCGAGGCGATCGATATCCGGGCGAACGATTCGTCGAAACCGCCAAAACCGCCCGAATAGCCGACCTGCCCCGATGGCGACGTCATTTTCTGATAGTAAGAAATCGCCTTGTCAATCGCGGCGTCCGGCACCTCGATTCCGGCGTTGCGCGCGGCAAGCAGGCCGACCAGCACGGCACCACTCACCGACGTGTCGGCGTCGTTTGAATCGGGCGAGTAGCGCCAGGCCCCCAGCGGGTTCTTTTTCTGCGACGTAATCGCCGCGCGTACCGCCAATTCCAGTCCCGCTCCGATCGACAGATTGTCTTTCGCATTGGCCGGCCAGAGATTGCGATCATCCACGGTGCCATAGGCTTCCGCCAGGCCAAGCATGCCGAATCCATGGTGGTACATGCTGTGCCCCATGAATCCTGTGCGTTTGTCGATACCGCCGAGAATCGAACGCACCGCGCGGCGGACGTTGTTGCTGTACAAACCGAAATTGGGATCCTCCCCCGAGGCAAGAAAAACCATCAGTGCCATTCCAACGACACCCGGCCCGGTTTCACCACCGCCGTTGGGCCAATCGCCCTTCTCCGACTGCGATTTGGCGAGATACTGCAGCCCGCGTTCGTACATTTCCCGAACATCGCGCGGAACTTGTTCGCCGATACGCGCGTTTGGAGGCTGGCCGACGACGGTATTTGGCTTGATCCAGCCGGTTAGCCATCCCAGCCCCAGCAGTCTCAGAAAGGCACCGCGCGAGAGCGGCGTGGCTTGCATTGCACCGAGCCTGTCACTTCTGTCCACAACCATTCGTCTGGGAATTTCTATGGATTGTCGCATTCCGACCTCGACGTTGTCCGCAACCGGGCACCTGACGGTGCGGAGCTACTGCGTAATTCCTGGCGTGACCGGCGGCTCAAAATCTCCATCGATCATTCCGTTCTGCTTCAAAAACTGCTCCATGCCGCGCCCTTGATTGATGATGATCTTCAGCACCTTCCATTGGGTCTCGTCGAATAACGGCTCCAACTTCTTTTCATCGATTTTTGAGACAGCGTAGGCGACGAAATAGGTGTCGTACTGGCCGAACGCAGCCGGGGGCGTGGTTTCACTCAAAATCAACGCGCGCAGTTTTTCGCGTTGTTCCGCGGTGAGCGGCACCGTATTCTCGGTCGAAGCGATCCACAATTCAACGCGAGCCTTGTAGCGGTAGGCCATCCGACGCCCCTCGACTCCGTCATATTTTTCCAGCTGTTCCGGCTTCAAAGCCGGCCGAACCGCCTTTTGAAAAAATGATCCGCGACCGAACAATCCCTGCTGCACCTGGGTTTGCACCGGGCCGATTTCCTGCCAGATGTTGTTGAACTTCTCCTGATCGAAACGCACTTTTTCGAATTTCACCCGCAGTTCATCCACGCGGTCATTGAACCGCTTGAGATCTCCCTTGCCGGCCAGCAGCAGTTTCTTTTTCTGGAGTTCCGACAGCCCGCAGACCCGATCGATTTCTTCGATCCGCAAGCGCAACAGAGCATCCAGGCGTTGCGCGAACCCCTGGCCGCCACCCTGCTGGCCGTAGACCCAAATATCAAAATTCTCCATCGCAATCTCAAAGTGGCCATTCGCCGGATTGCGTTGCGCGCGTTCGGCCTCCTCTTCTTCCTGGTCCGCCGCGCGGGTTCGCTCGTCGACCGGTAAAGCCACCACGGTTACTCCCCGTTGCTGCGCAAGGACCGATGCCGCGCCAAACGGCGTTCCGCAGAGTGCAAAGACGATTAAGACGGCCGCCCGATCGAATCGGCGGCTGTTTTGCGAACTGCTCATTGTTTTGGCTCCGCGGCTTTCGCGGGCTCGTCCTCGGCCGGCTGTGGATCGAGTTCCTTCGCCGATGGGGAAGCGATGTTTACCGGAGCGGCAAACACTTCCACCGCGGCCGCCCCATTATCAATGACCTGCAAATCGACGCCGGGTAGATCCCAAACATTGTCGGCAACCTGGATCCCAAAACCGCCCAACCCCCAGAACGACTGCACATTCGACTTGGAGAGCTCCCACACCGTCTTTTGGCTGTCGTTCAGGAACGGCACCACGGCATCGTCGGGGATGTTCGACTGGTAGTGGTCGTAGAGCATATATTCGAGTTGATTGGACCAGCTCTCCTGAAAATGGCCTGCCAGTCCTTCGGAAATTTTCTCCCGCTGGTCGTCGTCGAGCACCAGGCGATTATCGAGCCGAAACAATAGGTTCTGAATAGCAACCTTGCGGCGATATTCGGCGCGACTGACGATCTCCCGTTCATAATGCTCGGCCTGCTCCTCGCCGAGATTCTCACGTACCGCCTTTTGCAACGCCTCGGCAATAGTCTTGCGCGGGTCGGGGTAACTCATGTCTTCTCCCGCCCGAAACCCGCCTCGCATCATTTTGCGCTGCACTTCGGCGAATTTTTTCGTGGCTTGCTTCAGCGCGTCGTTGGCCTTGGCGACCACCGGCTTGAATTGCTGATCGTCAGGCTGGCAGACTTTGCGGACAAAATGGAGTTCCGACTTCAGAATCCCGCGGAATTGTCCCTGGAACTGTTGCTCGAATGCCTGCAGTTGCATCGCTTCCGCATCGGCCGGTTGATTCGCCAGATCCCCGCCCGCAATGGCTTCGAGTGGGTCCGCAATCGCCATGGCGACTATCGGTTCGGCCGGCACCGCCAGAATTTGGCCCGCGACAGCGACCTCCAAATCGGCGACTTGCCCCGCATCCTGCTTGACGAGCGGCCCGCGCAATTCCCGAATTTCCGCGAGAAAGGCGTCGGCCAAACCACGTTCCACAGCCGGTCCCATTCGGACAGCGGGCAAGGCATCGACGAGACGTAGTCGCAACGCCGGAATCACGATCTCCGCGGGACGCGGCGGATCCTCCCCAAATGGATCCGGCTCCGCAGCCAGATCCGTGGAGGGAACTGCCGCGGGGGGCTTTGCGGCAGGTGGAGCTGCCGCGGGGGCCTTTGCGGGAGCCGCTTGCGGCACCTTGGCAGGAATTGCCAGCTTGAGCTGCTGTGCCAGAACGGGTACGGCGCATAAGCTGACACAGACCAACCCGATCCACGCCGGGAGTCGCCTCGCAGTTCGCAGTGCGGCGCGACCCACAACAGGTTGCCACGCGGCAACCCGCGTCATCGTTATCTCCATAGTAGACTCCTCAACGCTCGCGGTGACCTGCGCCGCGAGCGAGAATGCCTTCCGCTTAAAATCAATTTCTATTTTTCTTCTCTAGTTGATTGAAATACTCATCGAGCCCCGTTCGGAATTCCTCCGGCAATCCCGCGCCGGATTCGCCCGTCGCCTGCGAAACTCCATGGTCCTCGCGCAATTCCTTTTCGTTCTTGCCGGTTCCCAGCAACGCCAGCGCCGAGTCATTGGTCGTGCCGCTGCCTCCGCCGCCTGGCGAGGATCCGCCGCCACCGCCTGCACGCGGATTGAATCGCTTGGACTGCAACAGCAATTCAATCGCCTCGGTTTCCGCCGCAATCGCCTGCGGGCCGGTATTGGACGCGCCGAGGATTTCGGCCGCATCATCCATCACCCTCTGCACCGCCTCCAGCAACTGTAATTCGCGTCCGAACTCTTCGGCGTCCGGTAATTCGCGGATCCGCTCGCCGACCTTCTGAATTCGAATCGAGAGTTTTTCCTGCTTGTCGGAGAGCAGGCCACTCGACCGACTATGTTCTTCCTTGGAAACCGCCGGGCGGGACTGCTCCGCAACCCGTGTCTCCTCGCGCAAGTTCACTTCCGCTTCCAGAATCTGCAACACTTCCAGCACGATCGATGGGGGCAAACTGCCCCGCGATTTGCTGCCCGGTCAGGTACCGCCAGACGCAGGATCGACAAGATCCTCCGCCCAGCGATCCATGTTGTCGGACCAGTATTCGCACTGGGAAATGGAAAGGCCGTTTTCCTGGTGGAGATCGTCGGCGATCTGCCGCAGCCCCGCGATGACATCCAGTTTCCGCATGTCGTCCAGCACCATCTTGAACCGAGTGAAGTGTCGCCGTTCGAAATAGGCCTGCAGGTCATCCATGATTACCGACACGTCGTGGCTGCTCTTCACTTCCTGTTTGGCCAGTTCGCCAAGCAATCGGTTGGTCGATTCGTCGGCGTTGGCAACCCCGGTACCGAACACGGCGTCGATCTGATCGGCGAGTCTTCCGCCGATCTTGTACTGCAACCGCGAGGCGGCCTTCAGTCGTTTGACCAGAGTGCTACCCTCGAGATTAGCCAGAACGCGATTCAATTCGTCAGAGATCTTGTCAAACTCGGAGAGCAGATCCTGCTGCTGCGAGATCGCCTGATCGAGCGTATCGCTGGCGGGGCAGGAATCGCCGCCTTTGACGCCGCCGGCAAGCATCGTCGAAGGCAAACGCAATCCGCCGGGCAACGACTTTTTCGCGTCGGCGGGTGGCGACGCCTTCGGATCCAGCGGCTGCTGGGTCGACTCGACGTCGACAATCCGTGGCGTCGCGGCCCCCTTCTCCGCGTCCTTGTCCGGCTTCTCATCCTTGTCGCCTGTCGGCGACCCGGACGGCCCTCGATTCTGACCCACGATGCGCGCCCCGGCGGACGAGCTGTTTGCCGCGAGCTGCGCCGACTGTTTCAGCAGTTCCGCCACCGAAGGCATTCGGTTCCCGGAAATGTCTTTGAGAATCTGCAGCATCTCGGCCCATTTTTCCAGATGGCCTACGCCAAACTCGGGATTGCGCATCGCCTGCTGCACGAGGTCCTCGCCGGCACTGACGAGGTTGGAAAGTCGACGTCCGTTGGCCCGCTCCGCCGCCGCCTGCGCTTCCAGTCGCCGTTGATTCTCCGCTTTCGCCAATTCGCGTTCGGTAAGTTCCCGAAGTTCGCGATTGGTCTCGTAAAGCTGCAATTCCTTGTCGCGAACTTCCAGCGACATGCGATGCCATTTGCTCAGTTGCTCCGTCAGCCAGATCGCGTGCTGTTCGGCATTCAACACGTACAGCGTGTAGGTCGGCGAGTAGACAGGTTCGCGACCGGGCATGTAATCCTCAACAAACAATCGCAATTGGATCGGCTGCGGTTCGATCCCCAGCGATTCCGCGGAGAAGGTTCCACTGATTCCCAGCGATTCCTTATCACCGCCTCCCGCGGCGAGAATTCGCTCGCCCTTCGCCGGCGTCTTCACCGTCGTCGCGTCGAGGCCCTGCCATTCGACGCCGATCCGTTTGACGCCGAAATCGTCTTGGGCGTTCACCTTGAACTTCAACAGTTCGGTGTCGAGAACGACCTTCTGGCGCGGCAGATCCTCGCATCCCAGCGAGGGCGGTTCGTCGTCCCGCTGATTAATTCCCAGCGAGAACGGCTCCTTGCCGGCCAATCCGTAGGCGTCCTTCCATTCAAATTCGACTTTACGCGAGGTTTCGATCGGCGTTTCCCGGCTGGCGACGGTAGGACCCTGGGGAGCTCGCTGTTCGCCATCCACGCGAGCCTCGGCCAGATCCCGGCTGGCGGTCGCGAAAAACGTCGCGGAGCTGCCACGCAATAATGAAATTGATCCGCCGCGCACATCTTTCTGTTGCGCGCCATGGCGCTCGAGGTAGGCCGGCAGATCGACTTGTGCCACCAGCGAGACCAGTTCCGGACGCAGTTTCGGTTGGATACGAATGCGCTGTTGGAAGTCGCCGATCGCCAAGTCGAGTACCGACTCCTCGAGTTGCCCGGGCAACGTCAGCTGAAATCGGCCGTCGGTCGTTTCGGCCGTAACGACCGCTTGCTGTCCGATGCGGGCAAAGGCCCGCGTCGGATGCCGCTTCGTGTTCTCGGCGAGTTCCACCGGCAACACAAACGACTCTCCGTGGGCGACGACGAGTGTCTCCGGGATCGGCACAATCTGCGTGAATGTATATCGCGGCGTGTCGCGCCAGGGCGTGAGGAATCGCGACCAGGCGTTTTCCGCGGCTTCGGGGAAAGCGATCGCCAGTCCCACGGCGGCGACAACGCCCGTCGCCGCGAATAAGATCCGTTGCCGATGCGCGGGTCGCGGAACCGCTTCCGTCATATCGCGACGGCCGGCCGCGTCCGCCACCTGCAGGATTGCCGCTTCGCAAAGGTCGCGGGAGCGCGCTTGTTCCGATTCACTTCGCACCAATTCGATCACTCCCAGCAGTTGATCTCCAATACTGGGAAACCGTTGGCTCAGCAGCCGCGCAAGTTGTTCCAGGCGTCGGTGCCGCCAGACCCAACGATGGACGGCCATCGGCACCATGGCGCAGGCGAGCATCGCCAGCAAGAACATGCTCGCGCGGATCGGAAACGGCGTGTCCCAGAATCGATCGAGGACGAATACCGCCGCGTACGCGGCAAGGAACCCGCAACAAGCGCCGCCCAGCGCTTCCAGCGTCTTGACCCACCAGACGCGGCCGCGGAAACGCCGCAGTTGATCCTGCAGCGATTGGGGTAGCTCCAGCCGCCCCGATGTCGTCGTACTCATGAATTCTTCCTCGTCGTTTCAACTTCTGCACCACGGAGCCTTGTGCCGACAACGCTCCGCTCATTTACCGCCGGCATTATATCAGTCCCACAACCTTTCTTCCTATCCAAAAGATCCCTAAACACGTCACCAGCAATGCGGCGAAAACCGGGTGGCTCCACAACTGAACCCGGCGTACCGACGGCAGCGGATCGGGCAATTCCCGCAACGATCGGACGACCTGATCGACTTTGTCAACCGCCACCATTTTCCCCCGCGTGACCCTCGCCAGTTCCGCGAGAACCTCCGGCCGCGCGGGCCGACCCACCCGTTCCACGGCGATTCCCTGCACGAAAAACGATGTCGTCAGACTGGCGCCGGTCTGTTTACAAGCCAACAGAACCTCATGTTTTCCGGGCTCCAACGGCGTAAATCTCGAGTGAAATACGCCCCACTCCTCGCCCTCCGAAACGAACCGCACCGTTTCGACTTTGCCGGAAGGTGCGACGATGCGGGCGGTGACGTCGCCTTGCGCCAACGGCTCGCCACTCCGCTCCATGACATTCGCATGCAGAGCGACCGTCTGCCGCATCTGGGGCTGATCCGGCGAGAAGAACAGCCGCATTGACTCCCCTTTGGCCATGTTGCGCTGGTAAGCCATCCAGCGCACGACCTGACCCCAAAACCGGTAATGGTATTTGTCCTCGACGCCCTTGCGCCAGCGCCACGCGCCATCGGTACCCATGAACAACACCTTGCCGGCGCCAAACGTTCGCGTCACCAGCAAGGGCAGGCGGCCGGATTCATTCGAGATATCCTTGTGGGTGCAAAGTACCTCGCTGCCGGCCTTGGCTTTGACCACCGGGGCGTACCATTGGAAACCGGGCAGATCCTCCCAGACATCAATGTTCTCTTCCTGCGTGTCCGCCAGCTTGGTGAGCAGGCTGCGTCGCCCCAGTTCGGTCAACTCAAAGTGACCAGGCGTTCGCGACCCCCAGCCTCCTCGCTGGCCATCGTCCATCAGCACCGGAAACAGGTCCCCCAGTTCCGTATCCAGCAGACCGAATTGGCGACCCTGCCAACCTGGCATCAAAACCAGTCCGCTCGCCTGATGCTCCACAATGCCGCGTATCAGCCGGCATTGTTCGGTGGTCAACTGTCCGTCGTCGGTCCCCACGTCGCCCAGAAAAACCACGTCGTACTTGGAAAGCTCATCCAGGCCGTCCGGAAATTTTTTGATGTAATCCTTATTGCCCCCACCGACCTTGCTGAGCCCCGGGTGAAATAGCAGGCATGAGACGTCGACTCCCGGGTCGCGCGACAAGGCGTTACGCAGATAGCGATACTCCCAGCGCGGATACGATTCAATCACCAGGACCTGCAGGCGTTCCTCGCGAATCGAAATCGGGGCGGCCATCTGATTGTTGTCCGGCAAGGTCTCGTCCACATGCCGGGGTACGTTCAGGCTCACCGTGTAATCGCCGATGGTCTTCGGCCTCCAGAGTACCCAGTCGCTGGTACGTCCCATCGCCGCGATCCGCACTTCCTTACTCAGCTCCTCGCCGTCGGAAGTCTTCAACGTAATCGTCGTGACAAAATCGCGGGGCAGTGAGCTGTCGATGGTAAAGGGAATCCGCACCGATTTGCCCACGACGCCGAACGTCGGCAGGTCGAGGCTTACCACTTCGAGATCCGGCAAGCGCGTCGGACTTCCGACCGGCACTGTAAAAACCGGCACGCCCATCAACCGCAACCTGCCGGCGGCCTGTACGGGAGGCGGGCCTTCGTTCCAGTCGCCGTCGGAGATCAGTACAACTCCGGCAAGATTCTTGAATTTCTCCGGGGCGGCTGCCAACGGCTGGTGCAGATCGCTGCCGTGACCGGCGTCCGGTTCGGCAAACGGCTCGAGAACCAACGACATCCGGTCTTCCAACGTGTTCCACGTTTCGCGACGGGTCAATTCGGCGATCGCCTCGCTGCGGCTGATGCGCGTCGATTCGGCCCCCGCGGCGCCGCCACCCGTCGCTGACGGGCCGCCCGTATTCCCGGAAACGGCGGAAGCGTCCCGCGTCCGCATGCTGTCGGAATTGTCCCAAAGAATCGCGATCGCCGGTTTTTCCTCGGGCCGATATTCCTCGATCCACTCCGGTTGATTAAGGATCAAAGCGAGCGCGGCGACGATTGTGATTCGCATCCCCTCGAGCAGTCCCATCGCGCGGCGAAAGCCGCTGCGGCGCCAAGCCACGTAGCTGAGGGTGCAGGTAATCAGCACGACCGCCACCGAGATCGCGACCGACCAGGGTGTGTAAAGAAACGTCAGTGACCGCGTGGCATTCATGCACTGCTCCCTGACGGACGGGCAATCTTCGGCAGGCAGAGGCCCGCCTCGATCATCAGCGCGACCATCATCGAAACCAGGAACATGCGCCACACTTCCTGGATCAATTGCGCGAGGCTCCCGGCACGGTCATCGACGCGCACGAAATCGAGTCCACGGAACAGTTCGTCGAGTCGGGAATCGCCAAGCGCCGCTGGGCGATCCTCGGCATCGGGTCGGTTCACCGCGAGCAGTTTCTCCCCAGCCGCATAGACACCGGCCTGAAATGGGTATTCGGTCGACAGGGCATCGGGCGATCCTGCCAACTGGGCCCAATCGTCGGCCGCGGCGCTCCCCCCCTCCCCCGCAAACAGTTGTCGGGTATTGCCGAGCACCGAAGCGCCGCTCGCCAGCGCGCGCTGGATCATCACGTACAGCACGACGCCATCCGCAGCCAAGGACGAGTCGGACGTGGCGGTGGTCGTCGCGCAAAAGTAGGCTCCGCCCCGATTGCTCGTGGCGCGTGCCAGAAGCGGGACGTTGCCACGCAGGCTGGCAAGCCAGGTGCCTTCGCCGCGGATCGCGCAGTACTTGCGCACCTGCAATTGACCGACAGGCAACGACGCTCCACTCAAGGCGTTTTTCAGCAGATCCTGGTCGCCGCGCCAGGTTTCGACCGGCAGTTCACGCGGCGATTCCTCCCAAGCGCCCCAGCCGAGTCCAAGAAATTCCGCGTCGTCTGGATCGCGCGGAGGAAAGAACACGATCTGTCCGCCCCGATCCAGGTAGGCGTCGACTAGCCGCGCAAGGTCACCGTCCGGGAGCGGCGCGTGCCACAGTACGAGCGCCGTTTGATCCCAGTCGACACTCCCCAACTGATCCTGACCTAGAAGATCGACGGCGCCGCGCAGGGTGGGCTCCGGCGCGATCGTCGCCGCCAGTTGCAGCGGGAATGTCGCCGCCGGATCTTCGGCGACGATCACCGTCCGCCGAGCTGCCGGTTTGTCAAAGACGAAAAAATATTCGTTGTCGGATGGGTTCGAATCCGCCGGAATGGAAACTCTGCCCCAGCCGCGTTCCTGCTTCCGATCGATCGGGATGCGGTGGTCCTTCAAGTCGAATTCCGCACCCTCCACTTCCAGCGAAATCTCTGAACGGGCTCCTTCAATCTCAATTTGCAGCGGCAACGTCGCCCGTTCGCTGACTGCCGCGTCGCGTTCGATGCGCAGCGACAACAGCAGTTCCACCGAATCGCCGGTCGTCTGCCGGCGCACTCCCGTGACGCGCACGCTGGCATTACCTGTCGCCACGTCACCATAGGCAAGTAGATGAAAGCGGATCGTCTGGGCGAATTCCAGGAACGAATCGCGCAGCCCCTGCCACCTCCCGCTCTCGGCGTTCCAGTCGTTGGCGCGAATGTCGGAACAGATCCAGATTTCCGTGCGCCCCGTGCGATTTTCACGGATGTAGTCCCGCGCCGCCTCGAACAGAGCCGGCATATCGGCCGACGCGCTGGTCGGCTCGGACTCGGGCAGATTCAACAGGTCATCCGAGGCGCGCAATTCGCGCGGATTGAGCTGCGCGCTTTCGATCAGAATCCACCGCGCCGACCCCAGCAGCCGCAGCGTGCGGACAAGCTGCTGCCGTCCGGTTTCAAGTTTCGAGCCGACGGAAGCCAGTCCCTGTTCGCGCATGCTGGAGGACCGATCGAGCAGGATGATGGTGGTATCGGCTCTTCCTCCCGCGGCCAAGCCCAGCCAGCCGCTGGCGAGGGGCCGGCTCACTGCCAGGATCAGGGCCGCCACCGCGAGCACTCGAAACAGGAGAATCAACCATTGCCGCAGACGGGCGTAACCGCGTGACATGCGGTTCGCCGCCAGCAGGAACATCATCGCCGCCCAGCGAATCGTCTGGAAGCGACGCTGGTTGATCAGATGAATGATGATCGGCAGTGCGGCCAGCGGGAGCGCGGCGAGCAGCAGCGGTTGCAGGAAGCTCATCGCACCCCCTTCACCTTCGAGCGTCCCACCAGGAACCGCATCAAGGACTGCTCGTACGGTTCCGACACGTCAATCCGATGGTAGTCGATCGCCGATTCCAGAATCACGGGGCGCAGGGCCGCAAAGTAATTATCGACCGCGCGGCGGTAGCGATCGGCGATCTCGTTTGGCTCGGCAAAAATCGAAGGTCCGCCCTCCATATCGATGAATCGCATCGGCCGGCGAAAATCAAAGTCAATTTCGAGCGGATCGAGCAGGTGGAACACCGACACGTCGTGCCGGCGGAAACGCAGGTGCTGGAAACAGCCGCGCAGCAGTTCCGGCTCCACGAACAGGTCGGAGAGGATCACGATCAACGCCCGCTGCCGGATCGTCTCCGACAGCTCATGCAGTACTTCCACAAGCTGCGTTTCACCCCGCGGCTCCGCTTGTTCGAGAATATCAAAGAAGTTCATCAGGTGCGCCGGGTTTCGCCGCGGCGGCAAACTGCGGACAATACCCTTGGCGAAACAGGAAATTCCGACCGCGTCGCCCTGCTGCACGGCGAGATATCCAAGTGTTCCGGCGACTCGCCGCGCGTAGTCGATCTTGCTGGTCCCCTTGGAGCCGAAATCCATCGAGCCGCTGGTGTCGAGCACAAAACAGGCCCGCAGATTCGTGTCGGCTTCAAATTCTTTCACATAGAAGCGGTCGGAGCGGCCGTAAGCGCGCCAGTCGAGCCGCCGCAGGTCGTCGCCCGGGACATATTTGCGATACTCGGCGAACTCAACACTCGACCCGCGATGCGGACTCTGGTGTCGCCCCGACACATTTCCCTGCATCGGCCGGCGCGAGAACAGCGGCACTGCCGCCAAGCGCGACAGGACCCCCGCGTCCAGAAAACTCCGTGGTTTGCGGGCGGGAAACATCGATTCAGCCTTCGTGAACCGTTTCGTCGACCAGCCGCCGCACAATCTGCTTCGCGCTCAGGCCCTCCGCCTGTGCTGCGAACGTCGTAATGATGCGATGCGTCAGCACCGGACTGGACACCTCTTGAACATCTTCAAGTCGGACCATGTAGCTCCCCAGCAGCGCCGCACGGGCTTTCGCGCCCAGGATCAGATACTGCACCGCCCGCGGTCCGGCACCCCAGGAAACATACGGTTTCAACCAGGCCGGCGCGCTGCTGTCGGTGGGACGCGTCTTGCGCACCAGGCGCGCCGCGTACCGATAGATATGGTCAGGAACCGGCACGCGACGCACCAGTTCCTGATGCTCCAGAATGTCCGGAGCATGTAACAAGTGCTCCAGCTCCGGCAACGCTCCCCCTGTCGTCGTGCGGGCAATCGTGATCTCTTCCGCTTCCGAAGGATAATCGAGTTCAATCAGGAACATGAACCGGTCGAGTTGGGCTTCCGGCAACGGATAGGTTCCCTCCTGCTCGACCGGGTTCTGCGTCGCCAGAACGACGAACGGCGGGTCGAGCTTAAACGATTTGCCGACCACCGTAACCTTGTGTTCCTGCATCGCTTCGAGCATCGCCGCTTGCGTCTTGGGTGGGGCACGATTGATCTCGTCCGCCAGGACAATGTTCGCAAACACCGGCCCGTGCACAAACTGGAATTCCCGGCGTCCCGCGGTGCCGTCCTGCAGAATATCCGTTCCGGTAATGTCCATCGGCATCAGGTCGGGGGTGAACTGGATGCGGCTGAATTTCAGCGACATGGTTTCGGCCAGCTTGCTGACCAACAGTGTCTTTGCCAGCCCGGGAACGCCCATCAGCAGCCCATGTCCCCGCGCGAAAAGACAGATCGACAGCTGCTCGATCACCGCCTCCTGGCCAACGATCACCCGGGCCAGTTCACGCCGGAGCTTTGCGTACACCTGCCGCAGGCGGTCGATTGCCTGCACGTCATTTTCATGGAGTGGAGTCGTCGGCATCGGGGCCACGGTCTGCGACATGGTTGCGGTTTCCATTGTTGTTGGCGACAGTTTTTGCGACAAAATTCTTCGTAAAAAGGTGGCATCGGCCCGCCTACAGGGTGCCTCGGCACGAACACGACATGATTCGATCGCGACGTGCGGACGTTGAGGGTCGACCAGGATTTTCTGGGAAATAGGACGCTGCCGGCTCCCGAATGGTTCCCCGGTGGGCGCGTTGGGCCGGGCGCTCAATGGCACCTTGGCCTCACCAAGGCGGTTCCATTATAGCTAGCGGCGCGGTCGCGGTCCATCTTCCACGGTTTCCCAGCTGCTTTCGCACGCCGGGGCGCACCACGCACTTTGCAATTTAGTATCCTTATTCCCAACTCCTCTGTATTTTCCAGAGAAGTTGGGAATAAAGATACAGGCGTGCTGATTCACGCGGCATTTTGATCAGGCCAGTCCTTTCGATAGATGTGGAGCACGCGGCTGAGCAACTCCCGTCCTGATTGGGTGACGCGCCATCGGCGTGTTCGTGGAATTATTGCGACGAGGCCACGCACATGGAGTCGTTTGATTATTCGGCTGACGGTCTCGCTGTTTGAGTCGCCGTCCCTCAAAGCCGCAGTGGGGGCAGTGTGGGTTTCCTAAGCCGCACTCCGCCAATCGACCCCGCTTGATTGTCCACGGAGGGTGTTTCGGCTAGACTTTCCGCGGAATCCCTACCCATTTCGGAGATTGTCTGATGGCAGCGACGGCAAAACCAACGGGCGACAAGCAACCGCAACAGGCGACAGGGACATTCAAACCGTACGTGTCGGAAAGGGTCACCGACATGCCGGAATTCACGTTGTCCGCGGTCATGACCGGCGCCATTCTAGGCCTGATCTTCTCTGCTTCGTCGATGTATCTGGTGCTGAAGGTCGGTATGACCGTGTCGGCATCGATCCCGATCGCGGTACTCTCCGTCTCCTTGTTCCGGGCCTTTTCCAAGGTGCTGGGCGTACGCAAAGCGACGATCCTCGAAAACAATATGGTGCAGACGACCGGTTCGGCCGGCGAGTCGATTGCGTTCGGCGTCGGTGTGACGATGCCGGCCCTGATGTTGCTCGGTTTCGAAATGGATCTGGTGCGGGTGATGACGGTGGCGGTCCTCGGCGGACTGCTCGGCATCCTGATGATGATCCCGCTGCGGCGGGCATTTATTGTCAAACTGCATGGGCAACTGGCGTATCCCGAAGGGACCGCCTGCGCGGACGTCCTCAAGGCCGGGGAAGTCGGTGGGTCATCCGCATTCATGGTATTCCTGGGCTTCATCGTCGCCGGCATTGTCAAAGCGCTGATGGCGCCGCTGCACATTATCAGCGAAGGCGCAAACTGGAACCTGTTCAGTCAGGAACCAGGCGGACCCGTCCAAGGCCTCAATAAAGGTGTGCTCGGCGGCGAATTCACGCCCGAACTGCTGGGAGTCGGTTATATCATCGGGCCGCGGATCGCTTCGATCACCGTCGCGGGCGGGTTGCTGGCCTACCTCGTTATCCTGCCCGCAATCGCTACCTTCGGCGCCAACGCCAGCGAGCC
>VGZA01000047.1 GCA_016872775.1 Planctomycetota bacterium
TCCGGGGATTTGGCTGAGCAATCGGAACAGTGCCGTGAATCGACGTACTTCGTTGCCGCCCCGATTGATCGCCTGGAATAGCTCGTGCACCCGCCCGGCGAACAGCACAAGAATAATCAGGTTCACGACCAAGATTGCCGCGAAGAGGTAGAATCCCTGTTCCATGGAGATGCGTTGCGTTGCCGTCAGCGTCAGCGCTGACAGAATCGCCAAGGCGCAGATGCGACACAGGCCGATCAGCCAGGGCCCGCGCCGCAGCCAAGGGCCTGCCTCGGCCCAGGCAACGAACTGTTCGATACTCTTGCCATGCGCGTCCAGTAACCGGGACTCGACGAAAAACTCTTCGCGCAGATCGAGACGCGGGCCGAGAATGCGTACCGACTGCTGGCGTTTTGTGACCAGTTCTGACGAGGCGGGGTCGACCAGCCAATCGCGCAAACGACGAATCCCGGCGGGAGTTCGAGGCGTACCGATCAGGTGGAACAGCGACTGCGGGCCAAACAGATCGAGATCGTCGGCCACAGCTCGAAAAGAGGCGGGGACCTCCGTGTCGAGCAGCGGGAGGCGGTTCCAACGTCGGTCGAGCCGCGCGATCCCTTCCTGTTGAAGCTGGGACACGATCTGCCATCGGCCCAACCGCACCAACAGGAATTCGTGCAGCGTGATCAGCACCAGGAAGCCGACGGCAAACAGACCACCCGCCAGGTACCAGCCGCCTTCGTGTCCACGGAGCCAGCCATGCCCGAACGCGGCGGCAGCCGAGAAAAAAGCGATCGCCCGCGCTAGGGAATAATAACGGGATTTCCCTGTTAACCGCGCGATCTCGCGCTCCGCAGCCGCCCCGCGCCGCTCGTACTCGAGCCGGATTGGATTGGAGGGGAGGGCGTTCGAGAGCATGGAAGCGGGAATCTGCACGGGTGAGCCGATAACTGGAACTGATCTTCGGAGCAGATCTCTGGGGATGCCGATCCGGGACCGGACGGGGTCTGGCGTTGCAGGCAAACTGAATGCCGATATACTCTAGGGTTCCCTCAGGCGGTTTGCCAGGGCGAACGGGGTGTTTCGTAGGTTTCTGAGGTTTCCGAGTTGAGTGAGGTTGTGCAATGGCCCAAGCTTGTCAGATCTGCGGCAAGAGTTCGAAAATGGGAAACCAGATCGAAACGCGCGGTAAAGCGAAGTACTTAGGTGGTGTCGGAACGAAGGTCACCGGAATCAGCCGGCGGAAGTTTCGCCCGAATCTGCAGGTAGTGAAAGTCTCGACGACCAACGGTGCCGTGGAAACGGTCGCGGTCTGCACGCGCTGCATCCGCAAAGGGATTGTGCGGAAGGCGGTCAAGCGACGCCCTTTCAAATTGTCCCCGGCCCCCGCAGCGAAGGTCGCCGCAGCGACCGGGAAACGCTGATCCGATCTTGGACCGGCGCCGCCTGAGATAGGGTCGGCTCTTGCAACGGCATCGGGACGGCGCAGGCTCCGACTGCGGACGCTTGTCTTCGGCAACGGAATCGGGAGTCTCAGCGATGGCTTTGGAACGGGAAGATGTTCGAAGGATTGCGGAGCTGGCGCGGCTGGAGCTTTCCTCGGACGAACTCGCGACGTTGACCTCCGAGTTGATTCAGATCGTCGACTACGTCCAGCAACTGCGGTCGATCAAGACCGAGGGCGTTGTGCCGCTGGCCCATGCGTTGGATCTGGCCAACGTCTTTCGCGACGATTGCCTCGCACCCGGTTTGCCGCGGGAAGCGGCGTTGAGCAACGCGCCGAAGCATGATGGGGCTTACTTTCTGGTTCCGGCGGTTCTCGGAGAATAACGCCGTGGCGGGACTCGCGCGCCTCGATGCCATTCAACTTCAGCAAATGTTGCGGACGGGCCAGATTTCTTCGCTGGAACTGGTCGACGCGTTGCTGGAGCAGTACGCCGCCTGGGAGCCTCGAGTCGGCGCCTTTTTAAACTTTCGCGCCGACCAGGCGCGGGACCAGGCGCGGGAACTCGATCGACGGCGGTCGGCCGGCGCCGACCTCGGATTGCTGGCCGGTCTCCCGGTCTCCGTCAAGGATATCCTCTGCACGGTCGATTATCCGACCACCTGCGGTTCGCGCATGTTGCGCGATTATCATTCGCCGTTCGACGCGACCGTTGTGGCTCGAATTCGCGACGCCGGTGGAATCGTCTTCGGCAAGACGAACCTGGATGAATTCGCGATGGGAAGTTCCACCGAGAATTCCGCCTTGGCGGTTACCCGCAATCCCTGGAACACGGAGCATGTCCCGGGCGGCTCGAGTGGCGGTGGGGCGGCCAGCGTCAGTGCGGGCATCTGCCCGCTGGCGATCGGCACCGACACCGGTGGTTCGATCCGTCAGCCGGCGGCGTTCTGCGGCATCAGTGGCTTGAAGCCGACCTATGGACGCGTCAGCCGTTACGGGCTGGTGGCGTTCGCCAGTAGCCTCGACCAGGCGGGACCGATGGCCCGATCGGTGCCGGAGCTGGCATTGTTGCTGGAGGCGATTGCCGGACACGATCCGCGCGATGCGACCTCGGCGCCCAACGAGGTTCCTTCTTATTCCCACACCATCGCCGAGCCGCTGCGCGGCTTGCGGATCGGTATCGTGCCAGACCATTTCGACGCGGGACTCGACGCCGAGGTCGATGCGGCGGTGCGCGAGGCGCTCGGCGCGTTTCGGGCGCGGGGCGCGACGGTTCGTGAGATCGAATTGCCAGCCAGCCGGCAGGCGATCGCAACCTATTACGTGATTGCGCCTTGCGAGGCTTCCAGCAATCTTGCCCGATATGACGGTGTGCATTTCGGCCATCGCTCGACGGAACGCGACCGCACGGACGAGTCGCCGCTCGCGCGACTCTACTGCCGTTCGCGCGCCGAAGGACTCGGCGCCGAAGTCAAACGCCGGATCATGCTCGGTACCTACGCGCTCAGCTCCGGCTACTACGAAGCGTATTACCTGCAGGCAATGCGCGTGCGTCGGTTGATTCGCGATGAGTTGCTCGCCGCGTTCCAGTCGGTCGACGTGATTGTCGGTCCGACGACACCGGCACCCGCCTACCGCCTGGGAGAAAAGGCAAACGACCCTCTGTCGATGTACCTGGAAGACTTATATACGGTCAGCGCCAATCTGGCGGGGATACCGGCCTTGTCGGTTCCCTGCGGATTGTCGCGCAGCGGTCTCCCAATCGGCCTGCAGATACAGGCGGCGCCGTTCGCGGAGGAATTGCTGCTGCGGGCCGGCGCCATGTACCAGCAGGTCACCGATTGGCACCAGCGGAGGCCGGCGGCATGAATTCCGAACGATCCGATCCGGGTCCCTACGCTATCGTGATCGGACTGGAAGTCCACGTGCAACTCAAGACAGCCAGCAAACTGTTCTGTGGCTGCAGCACGCAGTTCGGTGCGGAACCCAATACGCAAACCTGTCCCGTATGCCTGGGGCTTCCCGGCAGTCTGCCGGTCATGAACCGGCGGGCGTTTGAGCTTGCACTGCGAACCGCCGTAGCGCTCCAGTGCCAGATTCCCGAATACACGAAGTGGGACCGCAAGAACTACTTCTACCCCGATTTGCCCAAAGGATACCAGATCAGTCAATTTGATCTGCCGATGTCGCATTCCGGGTGGCTGGAGATCGCCGACCCCAAGGGAGAGTTTCCCGTCCGGTCGATTCGCATTCGACGCGCGCATCTCGAAGAGGATGCGGGAAAGAGCCTGCACGATGAAGCGTCCGGCAAGGCCGACAGCCGGATCGATCTGAATCGGACCGGAACACCGCTGCTGGAAATCGTCAGCGAGCCCGACTTGCGTTCGCCACGCGAAGCCCGCGCCTACCTGAATGAATTGAAGCTGCTGCTTGAATATCTCGAAGTGTCCGATTGCAACATGCAGGAGGGCAGCTTGCGTGTCGACGCGAATATCAACCTGCATCTTGCCGATGCGGCTGGCGGCATGGTGGCGACGCCGATCGTCGAGGTCAAAAACATGAACAGCTTTCGCGCCGTCGAGCGTGCGCTGGCCTACGAGGCGGAACGGCAATTCGCCGCCTGGCGGGAAACCGGCCGTACGATCGCCGAGGTGCCGAAATCGACGCGAGGCTGGGACGATCAGCGGCAGGCGACTTTCGCCCAACGCCAGAAAGAGGAGTCGAGCGATTACCGCTACTTCCCGGATCCCGATCTGGTGCCGGTGACGGTGAGCGTGTCGGCGGTCGATGCGGTGCGGGCGGCCCTTGGGGAATTGCCGGCGGCCACGCGCCAGCGCCTGGAATCGGCTTACCGGTTGAATGCCTACGATGCCGACGTCATCGTCAATCAGGGGCGGCAGTTCATCGCCTATTTTGAACAGGTGGCGCAACGGTGTGGTGACGGCAAGTTGGCCTCCAACTGGGTGACCCAGGAGGTTCTGAGGATCCTCAACAGTGCCGGCGGGACCATCGATCGCTTCCCCATTTCGGCGGACGGTCTGGGCGAGCTGATTGAGGGAGTTCGCGGCGGGCAAGTTCCCTCGTCGCGGAGCAAAGAACTGTTCGGCGCGATGTTCTCCGAGGGACTCAGCCTGGCCGCAGCCCTGCGGAAACTCGGGATCCAGGCGTTGGACGCCGGGGCACTCGAGCAACTCTGCCGGCAACTGCTGACCGAAAACCCTCGTATCGTTGCCGACGTGAAGTCCGGCAAGGCACAAGCTGCCGGCGCGCTGGTGGGACTTGCCAAGAAGAAAAATGCCAACGTTAACCCGGCCGAAGTTCGAGAAATCTGCGCTCGACTGATCGCCGAAATGCCGTGATGCCGGCGATAGCTTGGCTGGAGTCCGGTCGCAATTTACAATTGGCCCCGTCATCTCGTCGAGGAGGATCCGCGTTTGCCCAGCCAGATCACGGGAAAAGTTGTCGCCATTTCGCCGGACGGCAGTCTGGTTACCGATATCAGTGTGGACCGCTTGCGCG
The DNA here is from genome assembly GCA_016872775.1 of Planctomycetota bacterium. Lineage (GTDB taxonomy): Bacteria > Planctomycetota > Planctomycetia > Pirellulales > Pirellulaceae > VGZA01. Next base: position 4,943 of record VGZA01000047.1, read on the forward strand.
GCGTACCTCGTGATGAACGCGTAACGGTGACCTGCGACGAACATGAAACGCGCGGGATCTATGAGCCCGACCATTCCGAAGTGCCGAGTACCTACCTTGCACTGTCGGGAACCTCGGGTTCGCTGGAATTGACGATTGTCGGCGAAAACGCCGCTCGGATGCTGGCAATCCGCGTGGGCGAATCGGTCGTCGTTGCCTGGTAAGGCCGAGCCCATCGTATGAGTCGAGGTCCGTCCGATCCGTTGTTACCGCGCAATTCAGGGGAACGCGAGCCTGATCGAATTGCTCAACTGGAGCAGTGGGATCGGGAGATTGTCTGGCATGCTTTCACGCAGATGGCCGAGTATCAGCCGCTGCTGATCGAAAGAGCTGTTGGATGCGAATTGATCGACGCGGCCGGCCGACGGTACCTGGACGGCGCCAGCAGCCTTTGGTGCAATCTGCACGGACACCGGCATTCCCGCATCGATGCCGCCATCCGCGAGCAGCTCGATAAAGTCGCGCATGTCACTTCGCTGGGACTCTCCAATTCCACAACGATTCGATTGGCGCGGCGGCTGACGCAGCTCGCGCCGAGCGGCCTGAACCACGTTTTCTTTTCCGACAACGGCGCAACCGCGGTCGAAGTGGCATTGAAGATGGCGTTTCAGTACTGGCGGCAATGTTCGGAGCCGCAGCCCGAGCGCCGCAAGTTCCTGGCTTTCGCCAACGCCTACCACGGCGACACGATTGGCAGTGTCAGCCTGGGGGGCGTGGAGCGTTTCCACGCCATGTTTCGCCCATTGCTGTTCGACGTGATTCGCGTCGAAGCGCCCGATAGTTACCGTCTGCCGAAAGGAATTGCACCCGGGGACGCGTTGCCGTATTACCTGGGGCGATTCGAACAGGCGCTGCGGCAACACCACCGGTCGCTGGCGGCGGTTGTCATCGAGCCGCTGGTACAAGCCGCGGCCGGAATGTTGATGCACCCGCCCGGGTTCCTGCGCGGTGTCCGCGAATTGACTCGACAGTTCGGCGTGCCCCTGATCGCCGACGAAGTCGCCGTGGGCTTTGGACGGACGGGAACCTTGTTCGCCTGCGAACAGGAGCAGGTGGCGCCGGATTTTCTTTGCCTGGCCAAGGGGCTTTCGGCCGGCTACCTTCCGGTTGCGGCCACGCTTACCAGCACGGCAATCTGGGACGCTTTCCTCGGTTCGTACGCCGACTCCCGATCGTTCTTCCATGGACATACCTATGGTGGAAATCCGTTGGGCTGTGCCGCCGCGCTGGCAAACCTGGAGCTGTTTGACGAGGAGCAAACGTTGGCGGGGTTGCCGCCGAAAATCGCGTTGCTGCGGCAGCATGGTCGACGACTGGCCGAATTGCCAATCGTCGGCGACGTTCGCCAGTGCGGGATGATCGCCGCGGTGGAACTGGTGCGTGATCGACGTCTTCAACAGCCCTTCCCCTGGGTGGAACGACGCGGCCAGGCGGTCTGCGACCTCGCGCTGCGGCAGGGGGTATGGCTCCGCCCCCTGGGGAATGTGGTCGTGATCATGCCCCCCCTGGCAATCTCGCTGGAACAACTCGATAAAATCTGCACAGTCGTCTACGATGCGATTTCCCGCCTGTCGGGGGACGTGCAAGACGGCCGTTGACGTGGCGGGGGAGAAACTACCGTTCACCTTTTTTTGGAGCCGCGCATGCGACGTCGCCGCGAAACACCCCGAGGCATTCTGTTTCTGATCCTGTTGATGTCGGGAGCGGCAGACGCTTACGCCGCGACATGGATTCATGCCGGGCGGCTGATTGATGGCCGTGCGGAAACGGCTCGCGAACGGGTCACCATTGTCGTCGACGGCGGCCGGATCCAGCGCATTGCGGATGGCTTCTTGTCGCCGGAAAAAGGCGATTCACTGATCTCGCTGCGCGAATGTACCGTGATGCCGGGACTGATGGATATGCACACGCACCTGATGTCGCAGCATTCGCGCGATACCTATTCCGAAAAATTCTTCATGGACCAGGCCGATTTCGCATTGCGTTCGACGCACTTCGCGCGATTGACGTTGATGGCGGGGTTCACGACGGTGCGCGATCTGGGGGACAACGGCGTGAACTCCGTGGCGTTGCGGAAAGCGATTGACCAAAGCTGGGTACCCGGCCCGCGCATCTTTACCTCCGGAAAATCGCTGGCGACGACCGGTGGTCATGCCGATCCGAGCAATGGTCTTCGTGGCGATTTCCGGCGTGATCCGGGACCGGCCGACGGCGTCATCAACGGTGCCGACGACGCGCGCAAAGCCGTTCGGCAACGGTATAAGGACGGTGCCGATCTGATCAAGCTCACGGCTACCGGAGGTGTGCTGAGCCTGGCAGCCAGCGGCCAGAACCCCCAGTTCACCGAGGAGGAGTTGCGAGCGGTCGTCGAGGCGGCGCGGGACTACAACATGATCGTGGCGGTCCACGCACACGGGACCGAGGGCATTCGCCGCGCGGTTCTGGCGGGAGTCGATTCGATCGAACATGGCACCTTCATGACCGACGAGGTCATGGCGTTGATGAAAGAAAAGGGGACCTACTGGGTCCCCACGCTGCTGGCGGGAAACTGGGTCGCCGAGAAAGCCAAAGAGCCCGGCTATTTCCCGGAAATCGTCCGCCCGAAGGCGGCCGCGATCGGCCCGGAAATCAATCGGACCTTTCAGAAGGCGGTTGCTGCCGGGCTGAAGATCGCGTTTGGGACCGACACGGGGGTTTCCCCGCACGGCGAAAATGCCCGCGAATTCGAAATGATGGTCCAAGGCGGCATGTCGCCGATGCAGGCGATCCAGTCTGCCACACTTCACGCCGCCCGATTATTACGCGTTGAGGACCGATTGGGGACGATTGAACAGGGAAAAATCGCCGATATTATCGCGGTGGCCGGAAATCCGCTCGAGGAGATCGGCCGAATGAAACAGATCGAATTTGTCATGAAGGACGGGGGAATTGCCAAATCTCCCTAGATTTCCCAGTTTTCGACGGCGGAGTACAGTGACCTTGCTCCCGGCCGGTGGGGGCAAGCCGTTTTGACTCGGCGGCATCGTCCTGATATGTTGTCGACGCCGGGCTCAAGTGGAATGCGGCTTCAGGCGTACCCCAGGGGCCGGCAAGGACGTATGATTCGAAATGCCAATTCGCTTCTGCATGTTCAGGGAGTAGCAATACGATGGCTGTCGTAACCAAGGCGCCGAAGACCGGCGCTGGCAAGGGGAGTGACGCGCCGGACGTGGTCCGAGAGAAAGTCGAGCGGAAATTCCAATATCCTGGAATCCCGACGACCTGCGACGGCTCTGAGACGGTAGTACACGTGGAAACGAATGTCTGTCAGGCGTCCGGAGCCTATCCGATCACCAGTTCGACCAACATGGGCGGCGGTTTCAACAGTGCTGTGTCCAACGGGTATCGTAACCTTTGGGGCGATGTGCTGATGTTCGTGGAGCCGGAGAGCGAACATTCGGCGGCGACTTTTTGTGAAGGGTTTGCCTGCGCGGGTGGCCGGGTTACGAATTTCACGTCCGGACAGGGACTCGTCCTGATGAAGGAAGTTCTCTACGTGATCTCCGGCAAGCGCTTGCCCGTCGTCTTCAATATCGGTGCCCGGGCGCTCACCAGCCATTCATTGAACGTCCACGCCGGCCATGACGACATGATGAGTGTCGCCGACTGCGGCTGGGGAATGCTGTTCGGACGCAATGCCCAGGAAGCGGGGGATCTGTGCCTGATTTCCCGTCGGGCCGCCGAGGCGTCCAGCACGCCGTTTTTCAATGTGCAGGACGGATTTCTTACCACGCACACCGTGGAAAAGGTCCGCCTGCCCGAGTTGGAATTCATGAAGGCGTATATCGGCAAACCGGAAGACAAGCTGATGAACCTGATGGATCCCGCGAACCCGATCATGTCGGGTGTGGTTCAGAATCAGGATTCGTATATGAAAGGCAAGATCGCTCAGCGCGCCTATTACGACCGGGTCGGTCCGGCTCTCGAAGATGCGTTTCAAGAGTTTTACGAGCAGACCGGGCGGCGCTACGACTTCATCGAGTCGTACGAATGCGAAGATGCCGAATACGTCATCGTCGGTATGGGCTGCTACATGGAAACCGCGTATGCCACGGTTGATTACCTGCGTTCCAAGCTGGGAATCCGTGTCGGTGCGGTGACGGTCACCTGTTTCCGACCGTTCCCGTCCCAGCAACTGGTCGCCGCGCTGAAGAACTGTAAAGCGATCACCGTCCTGGAACGGATGGACGATCCGCTGTCGACGACCGGAAACCACCTGACGCGGGAGATCAAGGCTGCCTTCTGCGACGCGATGCTGGGCCAGAACGGGCTGCCGAAAATTCAGCGATTGCCCAGAATTTTCTCGGGTGCCGCTGGACTTGGCAGCCGCGACGTGCGTCCCGGCGACCTGATGGCGGCGGTCGACAACATGCGCGAGGTGGATGGGCCCGGGCGCGATTACTTCTGCCTCGGCATTCAACACCCGCTGGCGCTGAAAATCAAAGAGGACCCCGATCTGCGCGAACCGGGATCGTTCTCGATGCGCGGCCATTCGGTCGGAGGATTCGGCAGCGTCACCACCAACAAAGTGATCGCCACCATCGCGGGCGACGTATTCGGCATGGACGTGCAGGCCTACCCGAAATACGGGTCGGAGAAAAAGGGTCTGCCGACGACCTACTACCTGACGATTTCGAACCAGCACATCCTGCTTCACAGCGAACTCGAGTTCGTCGATCTGGTCGTCTTGAACGACACCACGGCGATTCTGAGCGGTAATCCCCTGGTGGGGCTGGTCGAGGGCGGCGCGATCGTGATGCAATCGGCGTTCCGCGATGCCAAGGATGTCTGGGACCGGATCCCGACCCATCACAAAACGTTCATTCGGCAGAAGAAGATTCGCGTGTTCTTTGCCGACATGGTTCAGATTGCCCGCGATGTGGCCTCGGTAGCCGACTTGCAGATGCGAATGCAGGGCATCGTATTGCTGGGTGCGTTTCTGAAATTGACGCCTTATTCGCAGAAGAGCGGCATGACGAATGACCAGGTTTATGCCGGTGTCGAGAAAGCGATCCGCAAGTACTTCGGCAAGCGGGGCGACCGCGTCGTGCAAGACAATATGACCTGTGTGAAACGCGGTTACGAGGAAATGCAGGAGGTCCCGGCCTCGATCATCCAATCGAGCTGAACTGCTGGCACCGTTTTTCACGTTGCGAAAACCAGCCGCCTCGGCGGCCGATACGGAACATCCACTCCAGGAGCGATATTTTCATGATAGACACCGCCGTCAAACCGTCGATGAACGATGCCAACGACCGTGACCCGTTCAACAACAGCAGTTACGGCACGCTCGTCGACGCTCCCTACCGCATGGTCAGCCTGCCGGTATTGAACGTCAACGATTTCAACGATCGGGTGATCCGCGCCTACGAGGAAGGGATCGCGGAAAAAGAACTGCCCGCCGATCTGGCGGTCGCTCGTTCACTGATCCCGGCCGGCACCGCGACGTTGCGGGACTTCAGCTATATCGCTCCGGATATCCCCGAGTACTTGCCGAACAATTGCACCGGTTGCATGGACTGCGTGACGCTTTGTCCCGACACGGCTATCCTCGGGAAGGTGCTGAGCGAAAGCGAGTACAACCAGAAGATGGCCACGATCCAGGACCCCGAGGAGCGGGCGATGTTTGCCGCCCAATGGTCGAAGACCAGGAAATATTACGAAGGGCCCGCCAAGAAACAGGGCGAAGGCGGAATGTTCCTGATCATGATCGATCCCAGCAAGTGCAAGGGCTGCGCGGAGTGCGTCACCGTCTGCGATGACGATGCGCTGAAGATGATTCCCAAGACCGAACAGATCATGACCACGGTCCGCAAGAGCCACCGACTGTTTAAGGAATTTGGACCGTCGGACAAGCGCTACGTCAGCGACAATCTTCTGATCGACATGATGCTCCATGAGAAGACCCATATCTACACGGGCGGCGCGGGAAGTTGCGCCGGATGCGGAGAAGGTACGGCACTGCGCATGCTATGCGCGGCCACGGGCGCCAAGTACGGCGACCAATGGGGTATCATTGCCGCCACCGGATGTAACACGGTTTACACTTCGACCTACCCCTACAATCCCTACCTGGTACCCTGGGTCAATTCGCTGTTCGAAAATGCTCCCGCGATGGCGATGGGACTCCGCGCGCGTTGGGACCAGATGGGATGGACCGATCGCCCGCTGTGGTGCCTGGGCGGCGACGGCGCGATGTTCGACATCGGCTTCCAGTCGCTGTCGCGCATGTTCGCCTCGGGAATGAACATCAAGGTGTTTGTTCTCGACACGCAGGTCTATTCCAACACGGGTGGGCAGGCTTCCACCAGCAGCTACACGGGCCAGAACACCAAGATGAGCACGCATGGCAAGGTCATCGCCGGCAAGCAGGAACGTCGCAAGGAGATCGCCCAGATCGCCATGATGCATCCTCACACGTTTGTGGCTCAAACGACCTGCGCCCACATCAACCACTTCTATCGGTCCGTTCTGGACGCGATGGAGTTCGACGGTCCGGCGATCGTCTGCTGCTATACAACTTGTCAGCCGGAACATGGAGTGGCCGACAATATGGCGACCGATCAAGCGCGTTTGGCCGTCGATACGCGGGCGTTTCCGCTGGTGATCTACGATCCCCGCAAGGGCGATACGATCCGGGAGCGAATTTCGCTGCAGGGAAATCCGGCGATCAACGACGACTGGTGGACCAACCCCAAGACGGGACAGATGGTCGACTTCATCGACTTTGCTCGCAGCGAAGGCCGCTTTGGCAAGCACTTCGACAAGGAAGGGAATCCGAGCGAGACGCTGTTGTTCGCCAAGAAGGACCGGCTCGAGAACTGGCATGTGCTGCAGGATCTGGCGGGTGTCCGAGGAGTGGCCAAAGCTCCGGCCAAGCCCGCGAAGGCGGAAGGCGCAACCACCGCTGCAAAACCGGCGGGCGCGGCACCGGTAAAATCCCCGCCCGCCGCCGCGAAGACCAACGGCCGGTTCGCCGTCGGCATGCGAATCAAGTACAAGGACGGTGCCAACTGGATCGGTGGCGTTGTTGAATCGTTAACGCCGGCCGTGTTGAAACTGGATGACCAGAGCGTCATCAGCACCAACCTGGAGGTACTGGAAAGTGGCGCCGCGGAAGGGATCATCGTCAGTGCATCGTAACCGCGAGTGATGCAGGCCGGACCCCCGAAAGCCCCGGTTCCTTTGACGTGAGCCGGGTCACCTGTGCCTTGACGTGAGCCGGCTCAGTGTGCCACGATTGAGGGCCGTCCCGAGGCCGTGCCGACGGCACGGGACCACAAAACCTCCCCCAGATCTCTTGACCATACCTTGGCTTGAGGGCTCAACGTTTGCTTTGTCCCTTGGCACGGGATGGCCCTCACCCATGGCACACGATGGCCCCGTGGCACACGATCAACGCGACTGCGACCGATCGCCCGAGGCGACATTGGCACTGGGCAGTGGAAGCACTGCCGAAACCCGTTCGGCCTCTTGCGTCGCGGGCACGGTCGCATCACGGTCCGAGGACAACGCGCGAACCAGGCCGGCAATAGGAACGCGCGAGGAGCCTGGTTCCACCAGCAACGGGCCTTCCCCGTCATTCATGATCGCGTCCGATCGGTCAGGATCGCAGCGACCACGAAGTTCCAATCCCTTCTCGCTGACCCGAAATGCCAGCGCGAGTTGTCGGAAGCCAATATCGGCTTGTCGCATTTTCTCGAGTCGGCTGGTGGGGCGAAGCCTGAGTCCGTTGTTCGAGGCGAGAGCGAGGGCGAGTGGACGTCCGATACGGCCGTCCTGGAAGTGCAGTTCTCCGGTCGCCTCGAGAATGCGTCCACCGGAAAACTCCGCGTCGAAAATCAGTAGTTCACCGGTGCCGGTCAGGGTATGGCCGGTGACCTTCCGCGCCACCGATTCGAGGTCCACTGGGGCGAAACGGCCTTGCAGGCTGCCTTCCCAGCCGGCCTCCGAGTTCTGGAATGTAAGCAGACCCTCGAAGACGCATTCCTCGCCGAGCATCACCATCCCCGGCAACCACCGCGCCAAATCGACGCAGGGGAACGATGACTCGCGCGTATCGATTGTCCAACGTGTCAGGGCCGGACTCTGTTGACGATGCCGCGCGACGGTCAGGCGTACCGGTTTGTCTTCCGCCCCGGATACCACCGCGGCTTCAATCTCCGCTCGGGGCCCTTCCACGGTGTTGCGAATTCGAACCTGCAGATTTTTTGCCGATCGATTCGATGCCGCTTCGTGAAGCGTGACCTGCTCGACAACAAGTTCCCATTCCGTGGCGTGGGGCCGAGCCCGTCGCAGGAATCGATCATGGACGATCGCCAGGAATTCCGATAGCTGCTCTCCAAGTACTTCCGCACGCGGCACGACGAGTACCCAGCCGCGGTCGCTCTGGACTGCGTCCACTCGATCGATCCGCACCCAAGGAATCGACGTTTCAGGGTCAACCACACGCAGGTTGTGAAATCGGAGATGACCGGGTTGGGGCTGTTCGACCCTGGCCATGAACAGTTCCGCTCCCAGGCTGCGAGTGAGCTCCTGCTGCCACTGCTCGGTAGTGGCTTGCGCGTAGTGCGGCGTATGGCGATAGCAGCACCAGGCCGCGTTGAGGCAGGTAGGAACGGCGCAGAGTGCAACCCATCCCAGTCGAAAGATCCGGCGACGAATCCGTTCGTCCATCATAATTCCTTGCGCGGTAACGCTATCCCTCAGCGCCGACGTGCGAGTTCCTGGAACGAGTCCCAGCGTGCTTGCATTTCGACCAGGCTGTCTCCGCCAAATTTCTCGACCAGTGCGCGAGCGACCTCAAATGCGACCACATTCTCGATGATTACGCTTGCCGCCGAAACCGCGCAAACATCACTGCGTTCGTAGGCGGCCGCGGCGGGCTGCTTGGTCGATAAGTCGATCGACTCCAACGGCTGGGCCAGCGTACTGATCGGTTTCTTCGCGGCGCGAATGACCAGCGGCTGGCCGTTCGTCATCCCCGCCTCCAGCCCACCGGCGTTGTTGGTGGGCCGCTGGTAGCCGAGCCCGGTCTGCCCGGCACGCGCGGCGTCAAATTGAATCGGATCGTGGACTTGCGAGCCTCGCCGCCGAGCCGCCTCGAACCCTAACCCGATCTCCACGCCTTTGATCGCCTGGACCGCCATCACCGCCTGGGCCAACCGGCCGTCCAGCTTCAAGTCCCATTGTGCGTGCGTGCCCAATCCGAATGGCAGACCTTCCACCCGTACCTCGACAATTCCACCCAGCGTGTCGCCGGCACGGCCCGCCTCGTCAATCATTTCTTGAATCGGCAAGTCGAGGTCGGGGCGCAGCGAATAGATGCTGGACTGATCGCGTAACTGACGGTGCTCGGGAATCGTTCCCGGCGCGGCGGGCAGTGCCATCCCACCCAATTCGACCACATAACCGAGGGTCTCAATCGAGAAGGCGGTCAACAGCTGCCTGGCGAGCGCCCCTGCGGCCACGCGTACCGTCGTTTCCCGGGCACTGGCCCGTTCCAAGATCCCGCGAATCGACCCGAGATACTTGATCGCGCCGGGTAGGTCGCCGTGTCCTGGCCGGGGTCGGTCGAGCTCTCCCAGCCGTTCCAGTTTGTAGTCCTTGTTCACGACCTGCAGGGCGATCGGACTGCCAATCGTAACCCCTTTCCAGATGCCGGACAGCAAATCGACCTGATCGGACTCAATTCGCTGCCGTCCCCCTCGACCATACCCGCCCTGTCGGCGTTGGAGTTCCCGGTTGATCACGTCCAAGTTGAGGCGGAACCCGGCGGGAAAACCGTCAACCAGCGCCAATAACGCCTTCCCATGCGATTCTCCCGCAGTCCAGTACCGCAACGTGCTCATCGGCTCCCGGCCTCCTAGAATCCTTAACTCCAAACAGTATCAAATATTACAGTTCAAGGTCCGGCGCCGATAGATCGGTTGTTGATGGCAAACTGGGACCGGGCTGCCTTGCCATGCCGACTCTTCGCACTTGCCTGGGTCGATAAAATTGTGACTGTATATCCTGCGGGGTGGATCGTCAGAAGAGCCCCGCATGGTCGTTTACCGGTCAAATTGGCACTCCGTCTAGCGGACTTCCAAGTTTTGAGTACCACAGTCATGCCCTGGACCGTGAATATTCGTCGCCGGGCATTTCTCGCCGATATGGGGCTGGGATTCACCGGACTGGTGTTGGCCTTCCCCCGATCTATGTACCACTCTGAATGCGAGGATCTGGAGTAAAGGGATCGCGAACTCCGCCGGGGTCTGGTAGTCGAACGCACTATGTAGTCGGCGGTGATTGTAATCGAGCCGCCAGCAATCGACGACCCAGCGAGCTTCCGCCAGGCTCAGGAACAACTCACGGTCAGGCTTCCGGCGGTTCAGAGCGACTGCAGGAACGCCAGCAGATCGTCGAGCTGGCCTGGCGCGGGTGGCGCATCGAGACCGTGCTGGAATTCCTCAAAGATCTCGCGCAGATTCGTGGCGCGATTGTCGTGGAAAAGTCGTTGTCGTTGCGAGACGCCGCGCAGCGACGGCGGGTTAAACGATCGCTCGCCCTGGGAACTATGCAGACCGACGTCATAGGTCCCGGGTGTTGTGTAGCGCGCTGGAGCGTGACAGTCGGCGCATCCGGAGCGTTGGAAGAACTGTTGGCCGCGATCCCTGGCGCGAGCCTGAGCAAGTTCCTGGCCAGGAGAGCTGTCAGGGCGGCGGGTTTCGGCCAGCGATGGGGCGGGCGGCATCGTTTTCAAGAACGCCGCGATCGCGCGCACGTCGTCTTCGTTGGGAGAAGGTCCCTGCATCGTCGTTTCGATCGAGTGCCGGATTTGGGATTCCATTTCTTGAAAGCGCCCGTTCCAGGCCCACGGTCCGGTATCGGCGGTTCCTAGCAGCGACGGGACGCGTTTCGGATCACCATACGTTCCGTCGGTCGCGTTGTCATTCAGTCGGCCATTGGAATGCCCTTCAGTATGGCAGCTGTGGCAACTGTACCATCCGTCACTCGACAAGCGAGCATCGTAGAAAAGTTCCTCGCCTCGAGCCGCCAGATTGGTAGCCGTCGAATTCGGAGAATCCGCCTTGCAGAGCATCACCGTCGCCGATCGCTCGAGGCGCTCCAGGTCGATAACCTCCAGCGAATCACTGTTCATGCAGGCCACATAGAGCTGCTGTCGGCGCGGCGAAACCGCCAGCGCGATCGGGCGGCGACCGACGTCGATCTGCCGGAAATAATTGGCGCCGACATCACTGATGCCGACCTGCGAGATACCGGCCAGAGCCACGATCTGTCGTCGATCGGTGGTCTCGAGGATGGCGGCGGGATCACCGGTTGCGCTGTCGGGGTAACCAAGGAAAAACAGACCGCCTGCCGGCGCCTCCCGCTGGGAACTCAACAGCCAGTCGACCGGCAACCGCCGTACGACGTTGCGCATCACCTCGCCCCAATGCACATTGGATGGGGTGGTTGGCTCCTTCGCGCTCAGGCGCTGATGGGTCACCAGCAGATGATTCTGATCGTGGGAAAGGCAAGCGCCGGCGATGTTGTGTGCGTCGAGTTCATGATCGAATTCAACTCGGCGGGAGCTTTCATTCACGACGGCCAAACGACCGCCGAACGCATCGATCGCGACAATCCGCTCCGACGACAAACGCACCAGCCTGCGCGGCGCGAATGGCAGGTCGAGAAAGTCGCTGGACCATCGATCGCGCGGGTCGTTTTCGACGACCGCCGGGGCCGGAGCCGCATCCAATGCCAACCAATAGAGGCGGCGTCCCCAGAGCGACGCGACGCACACCGATCGCTCGTCCAAAGACGGCAGCAGCGCAATCGGCGAATGACAGACAGGCCGGTTCCACGCGTGTCTCAGGTCCGCGTCGCACCAGTGCAGCAGCCGCAACTCGCCTGCCGCTTCGTCGGCAACAAGGACTTTCCGGCCTTGTTCCAGCGACACCGCGTGCGACAACCGCGTTCCAGCAACGTGCTCGCGAAGCAACTTGTTCGACGCTCCGTCAATCACCGCCAGGGTACCCGCGCGGTTGGCGACCAGAATTTCAAACGGATCGTCGCGGAGCACAATCGCAACGGGCCGACGCTCGGTGTCGACGACGGCATCGGCGAGAACTGCGGCACCAGGCGGTTCCGCGGCGCTCAACAGGAACTCCCTGTTGGCAGAGAAACCACCGATAGAGAAACCACCGGCGAGAAAAACGAACTGCAGTGCTTTCAGCGATGCCTGCAAGGCGGCGAACCACTTCCGAGTAATACGGTTTCCACTACGGTCGATCAAGGAACCACCGGCTCGTTGAAGTATGGCGGGCCACCGTAATGGTCTCGAGGCATCGGCCTCGTTCAGGCCCGCCGGCAATCTTCGGACGAACCAACGTTGCTGTCAAGCAAACACGTCGCACTCGCAACTGTGCAGCTTGTGCAGCAGCCGTTCCAGCCCGTCCAGTTCGTGCGTGAAATCGGAGAAGTGACTTGGCGGTACCCCATTCAATTCGCCGTTTTTCTCGCTCCACCGATTCTTGCGGATGCGTTCTTCGACGAGATTCGCGAGCATCGCCAGTTCTTCACGAGTCAGTTCCAGAAACATGAACCACCCCTGGGACGATCGATCCCAGTTATCCAAGAATCCACTGTGCCAGGATCTCAACGAACAATCAAGCTACCAATCGAGCAAGCTGCAAGAAGAGCAGGCTGCCAATAGAGTGGCAATCAGCACGTGGGGAGGAATTGGGTGCACTCAGTCGGGGGCTTCCTTGCTCACCACGAAACAGGAAAACAAACGGCATCTTGCAGCAACGAGCCACAAGGTGCCGTTCTTCCACTCCGGCACCGCCCTTAATAGATTGCAAACCGAGTGCCATTCGGGTCCGACGTGAAAAAACGGCGGACTTTTTGTCGTTTCAGCGGGAAAAATCGCTGCTGTTTTCCATGTGCAAACCCGGTTCGCAGCCACCTGTTCCTCCGAATGCGTGCAATTCCGGACGTGCGTGCGCGGATCCGACCGCGCGCCTTGGCCTGGCGGTTCCCAGCCTTTGGGGCGAACGAGGCCCTTGGGGCGTACAAGGCTTGGGGCATGCCGACCTGAAATCACCAGAAATTGCCGACCGCGGTGATTTATCCCTCGCCGTTTTGTGACCTAAAGCTCCTTGTAGTTGCCGTCGGATTTTCGCCCCCGTGGTAATCATGAGATTTGCGGCATCCGACATGGCGGTGCCAGAACGGCAGAAAGCCCCGTACCGATAGGGTGGATCGCCGATGAAGAAACTCAAACGGTTCCTGCGTTCCGAGGAGAGGCCAACCGCGGTCGAATACGCCGTGATGTTGGCGCTGATCCTGCGGGCGTGCTTGGCGGCCGTCACCTTGGTTGGCTCGGCGACCTCCTCCAGTTTCAACAACTCGAATAGCGCGATCGAAGCGGCAATAGGGTCGCAAGACGTCCCGACCGGCTCGACCCCCGGACGCTTAAATCAGGTTTCCATCCCAGCGCACAAACGCTTCCATCGCGAAATATTCCGGTAAGCCGATACGGTTGTACTTGTCGGCGGTACCCCGATTGCGATCCTCGGCTCGCTGCCAGAATTGGCGCGGATCGGTTCCCGGAAACAGCGCGTCGTCTTTCTGGCTCTCGTGCATGAAAATCGCTTCACGCTTCTGGTAGAGGTCACTGGGACTGAGCGGCACGCAGATTTCGATCTCGTGCAGGTCGTATTCCTGCCAGGCGCCCCGGTACAGCAACGCTTCCGCCCGACTCCCCGATTGCGATTCCTTTTCCCGCATAGCGCGAAAAATTGCCTCGGCACACATGCGGTGAGTGCCGTGGGGATCGGATAGGTCGCCCGCCACGTAGACCTGCTGCGGATCGACGCGGTCGATCAATTCGCGGATGATGGCGACATCCTCCGGACCGATCGGACGTTTCGCGATGGTGCCCGTGCGGTAAAACGGCAGGTCGAGGAAATGCAAGTGCTCTTCCCGGCAGCCGACTTCCAGGGCACCGGCCTTCGCTTCGCTCCAGCGAATCAGCGCCTTGATCTTCAGCACCGTATCCACATCGGGATCCCCCGGTTGTTTGCGCACAAACGACTCGTTCACCGATTGTTCAACGAGCTCCGTTTTTTCCTGGTCGATTCCGAACAACCGGTTGAATTCCGTGGCGAAATCGGCGACCCGCTTGGCGTCGTGGTCGAAGACGGCGATGTTTCCGCTGGTCATGTAGGCAATGTGGACTTCATGACCGTCTTCAACCAAACGGATCAGTGTCCCGCCCATGCTGATGACGTCGTCATCGGGGTGCGGGCTGAAGCAGATGATCCGCTTGCGTTCCGTACCGGCCGGATGGTAGTTGATCGTCTCCATCATCCAGCGGAAAACCTGATGGGCGACTTTTTCGGCGGGGCCATGTTCGCGGAGCAACTCGTGCAGATGGTGTTCGCGGAAGTCCTCGTCGTCGAGCTTCAAAAAGGCCTTGCCGGTTTTTTCCGCGAGCCACAACACGGCCCGTTTGATCATGTTCTTCGTCCACGGGAGACTTCCCAGCAGCCATGGCGTGGCGAAACCGGTGAGATCCTCGGCGGCGGCGCCGTCGAGCAGCACGATGGCGTCGCCATGATCCTGCAGGTAACTGGCGGGAACTCGTTCGGATACCGGTCCCTCGACCGTCTGCTTGATGATGGGCGCTTTGTGCTCGCCCAGGGCCAGCAACAGGATCTTTCGCGCATCGAGGATCGTATCGATGCCGAGTGAAATTGCCTGGGCCGGCACATTATCAACGCCGAAAAAATCGCTGGCCGCCGCTTTGCGTGTGACGGGATCGAGCGTGCAAAGCCGAGTTCGGCTGCTGCGCGCGCTGAACGGTTCATTAAAGCCAATATGCCCGTTGCGCCCGATGCCGAGGATCATCAGATCGATCCCGCCCGCCCGATCGATCTGCGCCTCATACTCCTGGCAATAAGCCGCCATCTGCGACGTCGGCACCGTGCCATCGGGGATATGGATGTTGCGTTCGGGAATGTTGACCTGATTGAAGAAATGCTCGCGCATCCAGCGATGGTAACTTTGCAGCTGGCCCCGACTTATTCCGAAATACTCATCCAGATTGAACGTCTCGACGTTCGACAGGTCGAGCCCCTCGTCCTTGTGCATCCGGATCAGTTCGCGATAGACGCCGACGGGAGTCGACCCAGTTGGCAGCCCAAGCACTGCGGTCTGGCCCAGCGCGTTGCGCTCGCGGATCACCCCGGCGACGATCCGCGCCACATGCCGCGCCAGTTCGCTGCCGGAATCAAAGACATAACAGGGAAGCCGGCCGCCCGGAACACGGCGGGCTTTGTTATTCGAAGTCAATTGGCTTGCCATGGGGAATACAACGAGTGAGAATGTTCGTCGAGGTAGGAATCTGCGTTGGAGGCGTCGGGCCCGTGGCCGAAGCGATGTCTAGAGTATGACACAGGCTAGGGAGATACCACAATGGCAGGCGCGGACACGGGCTCTGGGCAGTTTCACAAGCATGACGGGATCACGCGCCGTTCGATGCTCGCCGCGAGCGGACTGGGCTTGTGCGGCCTCAGCCTGCCGCAATATCTTGCGGCGCGGGATCGCGCCCCCTCGTTCGCAAACCTGGAACAAGACGCTGGCCAGGCTTCCCGACCGGAAGCGGGTGGCACCGCCGATCCGCTCCACGCCAGCTTCGGGCGCGCCAAAGCCTGCATCATGCTGTTCATGTGGGGAGGACCAGCCCACCAGGATACATGGGATTTGAAACCCGATGCGCCGGCCGAAGTCCGCGGCGAATTCCGGCCGATAGCGACGGCAGTGCCAGGAATTACGATCGGCGAACACTTTCCCGAACTGGCGCTCCGCACCGATCGGCTCTGCCAGATCCGATCGATGACGCACAATAATGCCGATCATACGATTTCGACGCACTATCTGTTGACAGGAATGCCGCCGCCGGCGGTCACCGACATTCGGGCACAGTGGCCGGCGCTGGGGTCGGTGCTCAGCCGGCTGGGGCGAGGCCAGGGAGTACTGCCGCCATTTATTTCGATGCGGCCGAAACTGGAAAACGACGTTCCGCGATTCGTGGAACAGAGCCAGGGACAGTTTGCGGGTTGGCTGGGGCCGCTGTACGATCCGATGACTTTGGACCAGGATCCCAGTCGCGACGATTATCGGATCGGGGAACTGCGGCCGCGCGACGGGCTAGACGAAGCGCGCTTGCGCGACCGGCAGTTGCTCCGCCGAACGCTTTCCGCGGGACCATTCGGGGTGCCACCGCCGATGGCAGCCCACGGCGCTAATATGGAGCGCGCTCTTCGGCTCTTAACTTCGGCTGCCGACGAAAAAGGGGCGTTTGACCTGGAGCAGGAGTCGCCGGAAATGCGCGACCGGTATGGCCGGAATCCGCACGGGCAGTCGGTGCTCCAAGCGCGACGGCTGATCGAGCGAGGCGTTCCGTTGGTCACCGTATTCTGGCCCAACGACGGGATCAAGAATGTCAGCGTCTATTGGGATACGCACAGCCGCAATTTTATCGACCTGAAAGAGCGACTGATGCCGGTGGCCGACCGGGCGTTCTCGGCGTTGCTGGACGATCTCCGCGACCGGGGGATGCTCGACAACACGTTGATTCTCTGGACGGGCGAGTTCGGTCGGACGCCGCGCATCGGGCAGCGCAACAGCGACGCCGGTGCGGGGCCCGACGGCCGGGACCACTGGCCCGGCTGCTTCACCTCGGTCCTGGCGGGCGCCGGCGTGATGCCGGGCTCGATCTACGGTCGGTCGGACCGGCATGCGGCCTACCCCGCCAGTGACCCGGTCTGGCCTGTCGACCTGTTTGCGACGGTCTACCATCTGCTGGGTGTGGCGCCCGAGCAGACGGTCGAAGATTCGTCGGGGCGACCGCATTTCGTACGACCAGGCCGGGTAATCACGGAACTGCTGGCGTAGCACGCTTTCCGGCGGCGGGGTGGGGCGGGTCTGGCGGGTGCGCGGAATCGTCAAAACAGGTTAGCGTTCGGCTCGAATCCCTTTTCGACCAACTTCTTCAGTTCCGCCTGTGCTTCGTCGAGCCGTTCCAGCCGCCGCAGGACCAGAACGCGATGAAAACGGATCACGGCGGTGTTGCGCATGTGGCTGCGCAAGGCCCGTGCCGCGATGCGCGGGTCGGGCGTCGATTGGCGGATCTCATTCACGTTTCGCTCCAACGAACTCTGCTCGTCATTTAACGCGCGCGTCAGATCCTCCAGTGCCGCGGAGTCATTTCCCAGCAGATAGTTCAGGAACCCGCGGGTGTCGAGCAGCGCGGGCAATTCAGCGCGGCGCGTCTGCTCCATCCAGCGAACGGCCTTTTCGGCATCATCGCGAGCCGCTTCGAGCGTCTTCGCGTCGAGCGGTGTTTCGGATTCGATTGTGGCGTGCCACTGTGCCACCGCAATGCCGTAGGCGCGCGTGTTGTGGGCTTCGGCGAGCAATTGTTCGCGCCGATCGTCGACCCCTTCCAGCAACAACGATTCCAGCGGACCCGGGTCGGCAAGCGCGATCGCCTGTTTCTCGAGCGTTTCAAAAATCGCCTGGATATCGGCCTGCGCCTGAGCGTGCTGGCGCAGTTGCTGATAACAACCGCTGCGGAACAACAGCAATCCCACGTTGCTCGGTTGGCGTTCGAGCAGCCAGCCACAGGCATCGATCGCCCGTTGGAACAAGCCCTCTTCGGCGAGCAACTGCATATGCAACTGCCGCAACCATGGCGCATCCGGGCTGGCGGCGATCGCTTTCTCGACCAGTTCCCGAGCCGCCGTGATCTTTCCCGCCAATTGCAACTCTTCGGCCGCGGCCCCTTTCCAACGGGCCATTTCTTCGGGCCAGGCTCGCCAGAACAACGGCCCCGCTACCAGCCCGATCGTGGCCACCAATACCAGACGGCGCGACCAGGGCGAATTGGCGGGGCGAGGCGGCTCTACAAAGGTGAGGTCGGACATCGGTCGCAGTCGGACGGTTGGGTGAAAGCGAGTTTGCCGCCCTCTTTATACCCCACACCTTGGGAGGCCTCGTCGAGCGCTGGCATCGGGCTTCCGGCCTGGGTACGGCCCGATTTCCGCCAACCTACGCCAAGCGCCGCCCGCTGGCAACCCCGCCCCCACGCGAAGTCCCGGGATCCCCGGCCCGCGGTGCAAGTGCGGCTTTTCCATCTCAGGACGATCGAGTACCATCGTATGCGCAATGGTCGGCACGTTCGAATTTCTGTTAGTTCAAGGAGTCTCCCATGCCGCTTTTTGAGATCGAAACTGACGCGCACATCATTATTACCTGGGCCGCTAATGACCAGGCGGCCAATGAAGTCGTCGCCAACGCTTATCCGAATGATACCGTGATTCGATTGACCAAGCGTCCCCGGGATACTTGGGTCATCTCCAAGGGCGTGCTGGGGTTGGCGGAAAAAGACAGTCCCTGTAATGTGGCGCGCGATTGCCTCGCCAAAGCCGCGGGGGACAAAGTGCATGCGATCCGACTCTACATGCACGAAACCGGCGACGATCTCGAACGGGCTCGACGTGTTATCGAATCGAATATGGTGATGGGCTGGTAGCCGGTCGATCCATTTCTGTTGGTCGGCGGACCCGCAGGTCGCGCCTGTGCCTCGAGCGCCGATTCAAGGTCGATTAGCGCTGCCAGCGACTGCCGGCCGTTGGCCCGTCGGCGGGCTCGTTCGCCCCCGCCCCGGCAGTGCCTTCTTGCGAAGCTGGCGGTTGACGCTGATAGTTCGCCGCGCGAACATCTTCCGTCGGATCTTCCGTCCATTGGGATTCGATCGAACGGGTTCGCCCCGTGCTACCCGGTCGGTAGGCCGCTCGATTCTGAAATTCAAACTGCTCCGTGCCTGCGGAAGCGATTCCCTCCGCGTTACGCGCCCTGGCATCCGCTGCTGGGCGTTGAGCGCTCCCCGCGGAACTCTGCTGCCAGCGACTGTCAGGTGTTCGATATCTATCGCCTGTGGAAGGGTAAGTCGATCGGCCTGGAGTGGCGGGCGGTTCCGCATCGCCGCTGTCGGCTTCCGCCGGACCATAATTCGGCGCGGCACTCGGAGATCCAGGCAGCGTGCCTGCGTTGCCCGGCTGTGTTCCATTTCCGTAATTCGACGACGGCGATCCGTAACGGTCTGCGTTGTTCATGGACGGACTAGCGGCCGCTTGCGGGTTCCCGTATTGACCGCTGGCCCCACTATATGCCGCAGGACCTGTGGGGTGACCGGCGCCAGGACTGTAACCGCCGTGCGTTGCCGGCGCAGCAGGCGAACCGATGCCGACGTTCGGCGCTCGACCCGCCGGGGCCGCCGTTCCGTAGCCTTGAGCGCCATCGTTATTGTACGAAGCAGGCAACGTGGTTCGATTGTTGCCGGTCGGGCTGTTTCCCGCGAGCGAACCGCTATAAAGTCCGATGCCGCCGCCGTTCGACGCCGCATGGGCGTTCCCCGCCTGGGGATATTGACTCCGCCCGGCGGCACCCGCCGCACTGACACCGCCACCACTCATTGCATAGGGACCGGTCTGGTAATTGGAGCCACCGTAGGCCGCGCCGGGAGTCGATGCCGATCCGGCATTCCCCGCAGCGGGAGCGTTGTTTTGCCACTGGGAACTCGTTGAGCCATTGCGGCTGGCCACCAATCCGGGGCTGGGGTTTTGAACCGACGACGGTGATTTTGGCAACGCACTATTGCTGCCCGGTGTACTCGCTGCCAGCGACGAGGTCGACGGCTGCCGCCAGCTGCTTAGCCACTTCGGACTGGAAAACCCGGTCCCCGACTGACAACCTTGTGTCCCCACGAGAACGCCGATTACCAATGACAGCCTGGCGTAGCGCCCCGATCGATTGCGCATGACAGCACATCCTTGTGCTTGAAGAGTGAATCCGAGACTTAATGCACGGTGTTGACGGAAACTTTACGGGAAATTTTCGGTCCGCTTTCACGGAAAAGTTTAGCCAAATCCCCGAACAGTTCGACGAAAACGCGCGAGCTGCTGCCGCAGCCGCGGGGGCGAGAATAGAAATCGACGATGCGTAGGTCAAGCCCAAAGCTCAACACGCGGGCAAAGGCAAGAGATCAAGACGCGGCGAGGCGTCGAGCCACTTCCGCCCAATTAACAACGTTCCAGAATGCACCGATGTAGTCGGGACGACGATTCTGGTAAAGCAGGTAATATGCATGCTCCCAGACATCGAGTCCCAGGATCGGCGTGCGACCTTCCATCAGCGGGCTATCCTGATTGGGAGTGCTTTCCACGATCAATTTGCCGGCCGCGACACTGAGCCACGCCCAGCCACTGCCGAAGCGTGTCGTTGCCGCTTTGGTGAAGTCCTCCTTGAATTTCGCGAAGCCGCCCAGATCGCGGTCGATCGCGGCTGCCAGATCGCCCGCGGGTTGACCACCAGCGTTCGGCGCCAGGAACGTCCAGAACAACGAGTGGTTCACGTGCCCTCCCGCATTGTTTCGAATCACGGTGCGGATATTCTCGGGGACCGCAGCCAGATTCGAAATTAACTCCTCCGCCGTTTTGGATTCCAGGCCCGTGCCCTGCAACGCGTTATTGGCATTGTTGATATAGGCCTGATGATGCTTGGTGTGATGGATCTCCATCGTCCGGGCATCGATGTGCGGTTCCAATGCGTTGTAGGCGTAGGGCAGTGCGGGGAGCGTCAGTGGCATGATTTTCTTCCTCCGTCAATCATCGAAAAAAAGCAGTCGACAGCATACCGGTTCATTTGCGGGATGGCAATTGGGCCAACAGGTCCACGGCACGCCACAGGTACCAGGCTGCCGTCGTCCGGAAAGGCCGCCAGCGTTCGCCCCGTTCGAGCAACTGTTTGCGGCCAGGCAATTCGTCCAAGCGGAAGGCCAGGCGGAATCCGTTTCGAATTCCAAAGTCGTCGGCGGGCAGTATGTCGGGGCGACCGAGCTGAAAAATCAAAAGCATTTCGACTGTCCAGCGTCCGATGCCGCGGACCTGCGTCAGCCGCTCGACAATTTCCTCGTCCTCCATCCGCGACAACTGGCGGTTCGGCGGCACTGTCCCGTCCAGCGACTTTGCCGCCAGATCGCGAATGGCGGCGACCTTGGCGCGGGAAAAGCCAACCCCGCGTAATTGCTCGTCGGTCACGCGATCCAGATCCGCCGGTGCCGGAAATCGAACGCCGGGAAACAGCCCGCGGAAGCGATTCAAGATCGTATTCGCCGCGGTGCCATTCAACTGCTGATGGGCAATCGCCGTCGCCAGCGATTCAAACGGTGTACGCCGACGCTGAGGAACTAACTGACAATCGCCGACCTTGTTCACGATCCGGCGCAAGACTCGATCCGACTGCAAAAGATGCTGGACAGCCTGCTGATCCATCCCCGTTCCCCGTAACCCTATTCCAAGCTCCTCGGCGTGACACGACCTTGAACACGGCTGGGCAGTCCCTGGATGCGCAGGAAGCCCTCCGCGTCGGTTTGGTTGTACGAGCCGCCGCCTTCCATGGTCGCGATTCCTTCATCGTACAGGCTGTTGGGACTGGAACGCGAATCGACGAGGATATTGCCTTTGTAGAGTTGCAATGTGACATCCCCAGTGGTGTGACGCTGCGCGTTCCGGATAAAGGCCATCAGCGCGTCCAGTTTCGCGTTGTACCAGAATCCGTAGTAGACCATTTCGGCGACTTCGGGCGCCAGGCGATCGCGCAAGTGCATCAGGTCGCGATCCATCGTCAGTTGCTCGATATACATCAGCGCGGCATAGAGGATCGTCATGCCTGGCGCTTCGTAGACACCGCGACTTTTCATGCCGACAAACCGGTTCTCGACCATATCGACGCGTCCGATACCATTACGGCCGCCGATGGCGTTGAGGGACGTGACGATTTCCAGGGGGCTGAGCGAGCGACCGTTGATGGCGGTGGGTACGCCGGCTTCAAAGCGGATGCTGACGTTCTCCGGCGTGTCGGGGGCCGATTGCGGCGATCGGGTCATGCCGAATTCAACGAGTTCGAAACCGTTGACCCGAAGGTCTTCCAGCCGTCCGGCTTCGTAGCTGATATGCAGACAGTTTTCGTCGGAACTGTACGGTTTACTGGTGGAGGCTTTGATCGGGATGCGGCGTTCGTCGCAATAACGGATCATTTCGGTTCGTCCCGGAAACCGTTGCCGGAACGACTCCATTCTCCAGGGGGCGATCACGCGGACGCCGGGCTGCAAGGCATCCGCGGCCAGTTGAAATCGGCACTGGTCATTTCCCTTCCCGGTAGCGCCATGCGCGTAGGCTTCCGCACCGACCTCGCGTGCGACCTGCAGGCATTTCTTGCTGATCAGTGGCCTGGCGATCGAAGTCCCCATCAGGTAGTCGGTTTCATATTTGGCCCGCCACATCAGCACCGGGAAAGCGAAGTCCCGGCAGAGTTCCTCCTGGGCATCGACGATGCGAGCCGACGCGGCGCCGCCATTGCGGGCCTTCTCCAGAATCGCCTCGCGGTCCTCGCACGGTTGCCCGAGATCGACATAAACGGCATGCACCGTGAAGCCCTCGTCGCGCAACCAACCGAGAATGACGGACGTATCGAGGCCACCGGAATAGGCGAGTACACAGCTGGGCATGGGGGATTCCTGCGTTGAGGGGTACCTGGGAGCGATCCGAGGGCATTTTCAGTCGATCGGCGTTTGGCGGCAAGGGGCCCCCGCTCGACAGACGCCGAATCGGCGCACAAACTGAAAGAACGGCGGCAAAGGAGTGGCGGGATGGTGGAACTGCAGGAGGTCTTGCGAAAGTACTGGGGCTACGACGGTTTCTTGCCGCTGCAAAAGGAGGCGATGGAAGCGGTGCTGGCCGGGCGTGATTCGGTCGTGGTGCTGCCGACCGGCGGCGGCAAGTCGCTTTGTTATCAGGTTCCGGCGCTCTGCCTGCCGGGAATGGCGATTGTCGTTTCGCCGCTGATCGCCCTGATGAAAGACCAAGTTGACGGGCTGCGCGAGTGCGGCGTGCCGGCCGCGGCCGCCAACAGTTCGATGAGCGGCGCGGAACGCTGGAAGGTCGCTCAGGCGATCCGCGAGGGGCAGGTCAAGGTGCTCTACGTTTCCCCGGAGAGGCTGGTCCAAGAACGAACGATCGAGTTCCTGCGGGAGACCAGGATCTCGTTCGTGGCCATCGACGAAGCGCATTGCATCAGCGAATGGGGGCACGATTTTCGACCGGAATACCGGGAACTTGGCAAGTTGCGCAGCGTGCTCCCCGGCGTCGGCATCCATGCCTACACCGCCACGGCGACGCAGCGTGTGCGAAGCGATATCGTCCGGCAGCTTGGATTGACCGCGCCGCAGCTGCTGGTCGGGTCGTTCGACCGGAAGAACCTGACCTACAAAGTCCTGCGCCGCAACGCGCTGGAGGACCAGATCGAAGCGATCATCAAGCAACACGCGGACGAATCCGGGATCATCTATTGCACGAAACGGGCGGATACCGAGTCGATCAGCGAATCGCTCAAGGAGCTCGGCTATTCCGCGTTGCCTTACCATGCCGGAATGAGTGATCTCGATCGGCGGCGCAACCAGGAAGCGTTCATCGAGGATCGGGCGAGCATCATTGTGGCGACGATCGCGTTCGGCATGGGGATCGATAAGCCAAACGTGCGTTACGTGATTCACGCCGGCATGCCGAAATCGCTGGAAAACTATCAGCAGGAAAGTGGACGCGCGGGACGGGATGGACTCGAGGCCGAATGCATCTTGATCTACTCGCCGGCCGAACTCTACCGCTGGAAGAAAATGATCGACGACGCCGAGCCGCAAATCCGAAAAGCGCAACAGGCGTCGCTCGACGCGATCTACGAGTACTGCACGATGCCGATCTGCCGGCACCAGTCGCTGTTGCGCTATTTCGGACAGGCGCTGGACGGCGTGAATTGTTTCGCCTGCGACGTCTGCCTGGGCGACGTGGAACTGGTACCGGACGCGCTGATCGTCGCTCAGAAGATCCTGTCAAGCGTGGTGCGCCAGGAGCAGCGTTACGGCATCGAT
Source organism: Planctomycetota bacterium (assembly GCA_016872775.1). Classification (GTDB taxonomy): domain Bacteria; phylum Planctomycetota; class Planctomycetia; order Pirellulales; family Pirellulaceae; genus VGZA01. Next base: position 29,058 of record VGZA01000047.1, read on the forward strand.
TACACCGCGGCGGTCCTGGTCGGCTCCCAGGACGAACGGATCGTGCGCAACCGGCACGATCAGCTCAGCACCTACGGAATCCTTGCCGACGAATCGACGCGGACGATCAAAGGCTGGATCGATCAATTGCAGGGGCAAGGTTTCCTGGAAAAGTTCGGTGAATTCGGCGTGCTGCAGATCACGGCGGCCGGGCGCCAGTTGCTGCGCGGCGCCGCGACCCCGCGACTGGTGCGACCCGTCCAGAAGGCGGCGCCGAAGCGCAAATCGGTGGCCGATGTTTCCTGGGAAGGTGTCGACCGGATCCTGTTCGAAAAACTGCGGGCGGTACGCACGCAATTGGCAAAAGCCCGCAACCTGCCGTCGTACCAGATTTTCGGCGATGTCACGCTGCGCGAGATGGCGCGACGTTTTCCCAAAACGGCGACCGAACTTCGCAAGATCCGGGGCGTGGGCGACAAAAAGTGCGCCGACGTCGGCGATCCGTTCCTGGATTGCATCCGGGAATATTGTCAGTCGGGTCCGCAAAATCCGACGCCAACCGTCGGTTCGACCGCCGAAACTTCACGCATGTCGAGCGGCGCGATCCTCGCCGCCCCCTATTTTCGCAGCGGACGATCGATCGAGGAAGTCGCCGCCGCGCTGGGACGAGCCCCCAGCACCGTCTTCAATTACCTGCAGGAATTTCTCCAGCACGATGTCGTCGTCGATTGGACGCCCTGGGTCTCCGACGCCGTCGCCAGACAGGTGCTCGCCGTCGCCCGACGGCAACCCGGAGAACGAGTGAAACAGATCTTTGAACAGTTGGAGGGCGCCGCCACGTACGAGCAGATTCGCATCGTGCTGAGCTGTCATCGCAATCGCGGTGAACCGGACGCCTCGCGGACCGTCGACGCCAGCCGGTAGACGCGAATCGTGATCCGAAGCTCGGGCTGACGTCGCAATTCTTGGGGCGATTCTGTGTCGAGCCGCACCAGCCAGCTTCGTGATACTTGCAACTCCTGCAGTAACTCGAACCGCGTCGCGTACTTCCCCCAGGCAATCTGAAACGATGGATCCGATTCGGCGTGCGGACCGATCACAAACATGATCTGCCGAGCGGCAGGCGACTTCGAACGGGCGAGTTCCAGATCGCCTAACGGCAGGGTTACGGCGTCTCGCGCGAACAGTTGAAAGGTCAGTGCCGGTTCGCCGTAAGTTCGAAAACTGTTGATCGGCACCCGCGCATCAACAAGTTCCTTCAGGATCCAATCGGCCGCTTCCGACAAGCCACGGCGATCCTGAAATGGCAGCCAACCCCCTTGGATAAGATGCCCCAGTGCTAGCAAGCCGGCCGCGAGCAGCGAGCCCCGTGGAAGGGCTCCTCGTAGTAGCGCGCCTCGTGAAAAAGCGCCTCGTGAAAAAGCGCGACGCCATCGCGACAGGCGGTCGGGCGGCTGCGTTGCAACGACGGACATGACGGATGTACGGTCCGATCGACGCCATTCCCCCCACAGCGCGCCGGCGACCAGCCACGTTGCGACCGACCATGGCAGAAGCAGTCGCGCGTACGGTGTATAGAACGGGATCGCGAACGTCAGGCTGCCGAGCCAGATCAGCAGAACCACCCGCGCGATCAGGTCCTCTCTCCGGCGTTCCCTGATCGCTCGAATCGCGTCGGCCGTCACGGCTGCCAATCCGGCCAATCCGACGATCAGTGGCCAACCGCCATCGAAGATCGCCAGCTGCTGCAGTTGACGCCACGCCGAACTCCACCAGCCGCCTGCTCCGACAAGGTAGCGGGCATGATTCTCCGCAATCGGCTGGTATCCGTTCGGCAGGCTCCACCAAACGGGCGACCAGACAACGGCGGCGATGACCGCCGCGCCGAGCACGCCGACGCCGCGTCGAAATGTACCTTTGCGTGTCAACGGAAAAATGCCTAAAGCCACCACGGAAACCGCCGCCACCGCCAGCGGAAACCAGCCATTGTATTTCGTCCACCAGGCCAGTCCGGTCGCTAGCCCCAGTCCCACCGCGTTGTACCAGCGATGCGTCCGCAGCAATCGCTCCAGAAAGTACATCGCAACGACGACCCACCAGGTAAACATCGGGTCGGTCAAAGCGGTCCGCGAAAACGCCGCGTGTAACTGGCAGACCGCTCCGGCAGCCAGAGTCACTAGCCCCGCCGCGGGGCCCAGCCAGCACCGCGAAAGCCACCAGGCCAGCAGCAATGTCGCGGTTCCCGCTAACAGGTTCGGCACCACCGGTCCGTAACTGATCGCCGGAAAAAACAGCAGCGAAAAATGGATCAACTTGGGCAGAAGTGGCGGCGCATACAGCTCATGCGAAACGTATCCATTGGCGAACCAAATGTCGTTGGCATACACCCCCTCGTCGAAATGCTCCACGCTGATTCGCTGCGGATACGCCACGCGCCCAGCCACTCCCAGCAACAGAAGACTCGACGCGATCCAGAGTTCGATGGTGGTAATTCGCGGCACGGGGGCAGAGGGTTACGGGTTACGGTGGAAGAGGGGAACGGGGAACGGTTTGCATTTCAGGATAACAGATGTTGGGGACCTGCCCAACGTTGCAGGGCGTTGCGTCCTTTATGCCGAGGGTGCGGAACGATACGATGGGGTTCAATTCCGCGGGAATTTTTGAGGAGGGGCTTGTCGACAGGGCCCAAGGTGCCAAGGTTAGGGTCCAACGTGCGGGGGGGGGCGATGGCAGGTAGTGCGATCGAACAATTACTGGAGCAGTTGGCGGCGGGGCGATTGACTCCGTCCGATCTTTCCGCGGTGCTGGCGCGAACGGCGTCCGGCAATCTGGGCGATGCGGTTGTCGACTTGGACCGCGCGCGCCGTTGTGGCTATCCCGAAGTCGTCTTTGGCGAGGGCAAGCCGCTGCCCGTGCTGGAGCGGATTGTGGAGCGTTTGGCGGCGGGAGGACAACATGTCCTGGTCACGCGGATCGATGCGGAAAAAGGGGCCGGCCTGTTCGAGCGTTTTCCGCAAGGGCGTTACAACGATCTGGCTCGCACCTTTCGACTCGATTGGGCCGACGCTCTCCAACGCGTCGACGTGACCGGGGCGACCGAACACGACACCGCCGATTCTCGTCGCCGCAGGGGACGGGTCACGGTCGTGACGGCGGGCACCAGCGACCTTCCGATTGCTGAGGAGGCGAGGGAGACTCTGGATTGGATGGGGGTCGAGGTCACCGTCGTGCAGGACGTGGGTGTGGCGGGTCCGCATCGGTTGATCGAACGACTCGACAGCCTGCGCGGCGCTGACGCCATCGTAGTCGTTGCCGGCATGGAGGGGGCCTTGCCGAGTGTCGTCGGCGGGCACGTCGACTGTCCCGTGATCGCGGTCCCGACGAGCGTCGGATATGGGGCGAGTTTCGGCGGGTTGGCGGCTCTGTTGGGAATGCTGAACAGCTGCGCGGCGAATGTGGTGGTCGTGAACATTGACGCCGGTTTCAAGGGCGGTTACGTCGCGGGGACGATTGCTCGCCGGTGCCACGGGATCCTCCCATGAATCCACTGATACCTCTTCTCCCCGCGCGGGATCGGCAAAGTCACAAAGGTGATTACGGTCGCGTGTTGTTGATCGGCGGATCGCGTGGCATGAGTGGAGCGATCGGTTTGGCCGGGATCGCCGCGCTGAGGAGCGGTGCGGGGCTCGTGCGACTGGCCGTACCCAACTCGATCCTGGAGATCGTCGCCGGTTATGAACCATCGTACATGACGGTTTCCTTGCCCGATGATGATCAAGGACGGATCGTGGCCGCAGCCCGCGAACAGCTCCAGGAACAACTTTCCACCGCGACATGCGTGGTGTGCGGGCCGGGACTTGGTCGGTCGCGGGGCGTTGATACTCTTGTTCACTGGTTATACACGACGGTCACTCAGCCCTTGGTTCTCGACGCCGACGCGTTGAATGCACTGGCCGAACAGCCGGCCACTCTGCCGCGAGCCGCCGGTCCGCGCATTCTGACGCCGCATCCGGGAGAATTCCGCCGCCTGGCATCCGGTCGATTCGAGGATTGCCCTGACGAAGATCGCCTGCAGCGATTGGCGGCCGAGTGGCGCGTCACGGTGGTGCTCAAAGGGTTTCCAACGCGGCTCAGCGACGGTGTACGTGATGCGGCGGCCGCGGTGGGAAACCCGGGCATGGCGACGGGTGGGGCAGGGGATGTCCTTACCGGAGTCATTGCCGGCCTGCTGGGGCAAGGTCTTTCGGCGTGGGACGCGGCGCTGCTGGGCGTCCACGTTCATGGCGCCGCGGGGGACCTTGCGGCCGAAGAATTGGGCCAAGCCGGGATGATCGCCAGCGACCTGCCACGCTACCTGCCCGGTGCCTTGCGGCGATATTCCGAACCGAATGCGCGGGAAGGGGAGTAGCGTGCGACTGATCCGAGACTGGAGCGAACTGCCAACGGACCACGCGCCAGGCGCGCTGACCATCGGGAACTTCGATGGCGTGCATCGCGGTCACGCAAGAATCCTGCAGCGACTGGTGCAGCGAGCGCGGCTGCTGTCCGGTCCGGCGATCGTCTTTACGTTCGACCCGCATCCCGTGCGCATTCTGAGACCGAGCCTGGCGCCGCCGCCATTGACCTGGACCGACCGCAAAACGGAGTTGCTGGCCGACCAGGGCGTCGACTGGGTGATTTCCTATCCGACCGACGAAGGTCTGTTGTCGCTGACCCCCGAACGGTTCTTTCAACAAATCGTCGTCGAACGGCTCGATGCGCGCGTGATGATCGAGGGCCCCAACTTCTTTTTCGGCAAGGGGCGCAGCGGCGACATCGGCGTGTTGAGGCAACTCTGCGAACAGGCCTCGGTCGAACTGGAGATTGTCGCCCCTTTGGTGGTGGGCGATCAATTCATATCGAGCAGCCGCGTGCGGAACCTGATTGAGAACGGCGATCTTGATACCGCCTGCGCGCTGCTGACCCATCCCTATCGTATCCGCGGCATGGTGACGCACGGCGCGGGGCGCGGGGCGCGGATCGGCTTCCCCACGGCAAACCTCGCCGCCGTCGATACGCTCTTGCCGGGCGCCGGCGTCTACGCCGGCCGCGCGTTTGCCGAAGGCAAGACGTGGTGCGCCGCGATCCATGTCGGTCCAAATCCGACGTTCCAGGAGCAGGTGTTGAAAGTAGAAGTTCACTTGATCGACTACCATGGATCGCTCTACGGTGCGACGATGGAGGTTGACTTCCTGACCCGACTGCGGGACATTCATCCGTTCAAGTCGGTTGACGAACTGAAGTTGCAGCTGGCGCACGATGTCACCCGCGCCGTGGAATTTGTCACCGACTGGGATGCTCGAGAACTTGCCAACCCGCCCGACCGTAGCGCCTGACCGAAGAACAAATGGGCTAGAAAATACAATGACCTGAACGTGAGGACTGTCACCGATGTCGATTCCCTGGCATGAATTCAAGGCGTTGTTGGCGAAGCGCCAGCGGGTATTGCTCACCAGCCACGTCCGCCCGGACTGCGATGCCCTGGGCAGTGAACTGGGAATGGCGGGTGTGCTGGAGGCGCTGGGCAAGCAGGTCCGCATTGTCAATGGACAGGCGACGCCGCCGAATCTGGCGTTTATCGATCCGGGCCGTCGCATCGAGGTACTGGGAGAAGTCGTCACGGCCAAGGATCTCGACGACAGGGAACTACTCATCATCCTGGATACTAGTGCCTGGGCCCAATTGGGACCGATGGGCGAGGTGGTGCGCGGCACCGCCGCTTTCAAGGCGGTCGTCGATCATCATGTCAGCCAGGACGAACTCGGCGCGGAGCCGTTCAAAGACACGAGTTCGGAATCCACAGGTCGCCTGGTGTTGGAGTTCGCGAAATATGCACAGGTGCCGTTGACGCCGGCGATCGCCACACCGCTGTTTGCCGCGATGGCCACCGATACCGGTTGGTTCCGCTTTCGCTCTGCGGGCAGCGTGGCTTATCGCGCCGCGGCGGAATTGATCGATGCCGGCGCCGACCCGGCCGTGATCTTCAGCGAGCTGTATGAACAGGACACGCTGGCGCGCGTACGGCTGCGAGGACTGATTCTCTGCAACGTGCGCAATGAACTCGAGGGCCGGCTTGCGCATACCTGCGTGCGGCTCGCCGATTTCCAGGAGACGGGGGCATTGCCTTCCGACACGGAGGACGTTATCAACATGTTGCTTGCCATTCGCGGAACCGAGGTGGCGGTGATTTTCGTCGAGCAGCAATCGGGCGCGTTCAAGATCAGCTTTCGCAGCCGCTGCAGCCTCGACTGCAACCAGCTTGCGGCGCGGTTTGGTGGTGGAGGACACAAGGCGGCCGCCGGCGCGATGATCGCCGGAACGTACGCCGACGTCGCCGCGAAAGTGCTTGACGCTGTTCGCGGCGCCATGACATAATCGCACTACGTGAACCGCAGTGCATTCGGCCCGCTCGATTGCAGGCCGCAACGTAGAAACGTCCGAAATATCCTGCCACACATTCCCGCCTCCTGACCCATCTCAACGCAACTCGAGATTCCCCGCCAGTAATGTCGTCCTCCGGTCCGCCGCCGAGTACATCATTGATGGATTGCCTTCGAGCCGGGTTGGGAGGAGTTTGTTCGCAAGGGGAACCATCGGGCCGCGGCGCTGGCGGATTTTCGTCATAGGGAGACCGTTCGGATGGACGATAGAGAACAAGCTGACGATTCAGAAGAGGCGTCGGACTACGGGTTGGAGTCGGGCCGTGCGGCGCCTCGCGCCAGCCAGGATGCGGCGCCGGGTGACGAGCGTCGCGGGTTCATTGCCTCGTTGATCGCCGTGATCGCGGGGGGGATCGCCGGCCTGGCTCCGCTGGCTGCTGGCCTGCGGATGTTTGTATCGCCCCTTCTGACGCGGGCCTCTGCCAAAACGGGCGATCCTTCCGCGGATGGAAAGGGTAAGAAGCCGTTCCTGCGCGTGGCGAGTGTCGATTCGATTCCCAGTGACGGTACGCCGGTACAGGTGCCGGTCATCGACGATTTGGTGGACGCATGGAACAAACTGCCCCATCAGCCGATTGGCGCCGTCTACCTGCGCAAGGCGGCTGACGGGACGGTGGCTTGTTTCAATGCGATCTGTCCCCACGCCGGTTGTTTCGTCGCCTTCGCGGCCGAACGCAAGGTCTTTCAATGCCCCTGCCATACCAGTGCCTTCACGCTGGACGGCGCGGTGATCCAACCGAGCCCGAGTCCGCGAGATTTGGACGCGCTGGAAGTCGATCGACAGCGATTGGCCCAAGGCGAGGTCTGGGTTCGCTTCACCAGCTACCTGCCGGGTAAGACGGAACAGATTGAGAAGTAGACGGACCGACTCCGAGTAGACTCTAACCGCCGCGCAGGGTGCCGAGGCAGCAAATGAATTTTCTTCTGGATTGGCTCGACGAACGCGTTGGAATCCGAAAACTGATCCATGAATCGCTCTACGAGAACATCCCCAGTGGAGCGCGGGTCCGTTATGTCAGCGGCAGCATGCTCGTGTTTGCTTTTGTGACGCAGGCTGTCACCGGGATCTTCCTTTGGATGGCTTATAGTCCCAGCAGTCAGACCGCCTGGGAAAGCGTCTACTACATCGAACATCAGATGGCGGGCGGATCGCTCGTGCGAGGCATTCACCATTTCATGGCCCAGGCGATGGTCGTGCTGCTGCCGTTCCACCTGTTTCAAGTGGTCATTGACGGCGCCTACCGCAAGCCGCGCGAGGTCAATTTCTGGCTCGGCCTGATCCTGATGCAGATCGTGATGGGATTGGGATTGACCGGCTATCTGTTGCCGTGGGACCAGAAAGGTTATTGGGCGACCAACGTCGCCACCAATTTGATGACACTGGTGCCGGTGTTCGGCGCTCAACTGCAACAACTGGTCATCGGAGGAACAGAATACGGGCACCATACGCTGACGCGATTCTTCGCCATGCATACCGGTGTCCTGCCGGCGTTGCTGGTGGCGTTTCTTGGGCTGCACATCGCGGTTTTCCGCCGGCACGGGATCACGGCCAAGATTACTTTGGGGCGCCGCGATCAGTACTTCTGGCCGCATCAGGTGATGTACGACGCCGTGGGCTGCCTGTTGTTGCTTTTGCTCGTCACGGTTCTGGCGTGGCGCGTCGGCGCGGAACTTGGTGCGCCGGCTGACCCGGCACAGTCGTACTCGGCCGCCCGACCGGAATGGTACTACTTGTTCTTGTTCCAGCTGTTGAAGTATTTCCATGGCAGTTCGGAAATCGTGGGAGCGATTATCATTCCCGGGGTCGTCGTCGCTGCGCTGTTCGCGATGCCGATCGTCGGCCGTTCGCGAATCGGCCACGCGTTGAATGTCGCCTTCATCGGCGTGTTGCTGTCGGCAGCAGGCATCCTCACCGCACTCGCACTTCGTGAAGACAATTTTGAGGCCTACGCGAATTGGACCGGCCTCGACGCCGCCAAGATCGCTGCGCTGCCTGAAGCGGAACGCGAACAAACCGAGAAACTGCTGCGCTCGGCCCAGGATTTCCGTCTGGCCAAGGAAGAGGCCGAGCGCGAGGCGCATCGCGTGGTGCAGCTCGTCGAGCGGCGCGAAATGGTCGACGGCCGGAAGAGCGCTCCGCTAATGATCCCGAAGCAGGGCGCGGTCTACCTGCTGCGCAATGATCCGTTGACGCAAGGCCCGCGCCTGTTCGGCCGGCATTGCGCAAGCTGCCACGACTACACCGCCGGGAATGATGCAACGGCGGCTGCCGATACGGATGTCGAGTTTTGCGCCACGCAGCTGCCGCGCGTCAAAGACCCGACCGCTCAAAAACCGCAGGTGACGCGTGGGGAGGACGGCGAAGTGCAGTTTGATCCGCCGCCGCCCGGCGCTCCGAACCTCTATCGATTCGCCAGCCGGGCATGGATCCAAGGCCTGCTGGATAAGGACCAGATCAGCAGACTCGATTTTGTCGCTGATGCGACCGCCTCGCCGGAAGGTGGCGCTAACGCCAGCGACAAGGAAAGTGGGGCCGCCTCCGGCGACAGCCCCGAGGCCCATCGGCGCCGGATTGTGGCTCCCTACTTCGGCAACACGGCGCATCGCGACGGTCGAATGGCAACCTGGGTGAAGCAGCATCTCGCAAAAATCGATCCGGACGAAATCAAAGAGATCGTGGTTGCCCTTTCGGCACAGGCCCGACTTCGCGATCAGCGCCAAGCTGACCAGGCCGATCCGGAGCGGATTGCGCGCGGTGTCCTGGCAATCGAAAAGAACTGCGCCAACGGTTGCCACAAGTTCGGCGAGCACGGCCAGGTCGGCCTGGCTCCCGACCTGACAGGCTATGGCTCCTACGAATGGATGATGGCGTTTGTCTCCGACCCGGCGCACGCCCGTTTTTATCGGCAGGAGAACGATCGGATGCCGTCGTTCGCCGCGAATCTCGCCGATCCCGCCTCGCATGCGTTGAGCATCCGCGAACTGTCGTTGATCGTCGACTGGATCCGGGGCGAATATTATCGGGCCGAGGACGACGAGCCGGTACTTCCTCATAGTGAGGAGTATGCCCGGCATGTCGTCGCGCTGGGGCGCGGAGCGGTTCCCGAAAGCGATTCAATTGTCGGCCGCGCGCCAAAGACGCTCGACGACCCGCGACTCGCCGAAGCACTGTTCCGGAAGAACTGCGCGGCTTGCCACAACCATCTTGATCCTAAAGGAAAGGGCATTGCGGCGACCCATACTTCGGCCGCCAACCTGTTCCATTTCGGGTCGCGGGAATGGCTGGCGGGGCTGCTCACCCACCCTCGAATTGCCAGCGATGAGTATTTCGGGGCCACGGCGCATTTTGAAAGCGACATGGCTGACTTTGTCCGCGACAACCTTCGGGAACTGGACGAGCCCCGTCGTGCGACCCTGAACGACCTGATCGTCGCCCTTTCGAGCGAAGCCCAGCTGCCGTACCAGCGGGACGCGGACGAGCAGGCAAAGCAGCAGGGCGTCCTCGAACGAGGCCGGTCGGCGTTGAGTGAGTCGTTTTCCTGCACCGATTGCCACAAATTTCATGAGCAGGGCGACCTGGGCTCGGCGCCCGACCTTACCGGCTGGGGATCGGAGGAATGGCTGACCGCGCTGATTCGCGACCCGGCTCATAGCCGTTTTTATTATGCTCGCAACGATCGAATGCCGGCTTTCGGTGCGGCAAAGGGCGACCGCCCCGGATTGCTCACCGAGGAAGAGATCTTCCTGCTCGTTCGCTGGCTGCGAGGCCAATGAGCTTTGGCAGGGCGAACCATGATGAACATAGTTGTTGCGCGCAAAAAGTAACCTATGCTCCCCTCTCTCCAGTACTCTGGGAGAGGGGACGGGTGTGAGGGAATGGAATGGGCATAGCGCTACGCTGTTGGCTCTTGTGCGTAACTTCGGCGCTCACGAATCTTGCGGTTGAAAATTCCCCGGGAACGCAGTTGTCAGGTGGACGATCGCGAAAGGGCGCGGCTCCATGACGTTGTCGCGAAAAGACCGGCAGTGTTGTGCCACGTCTTTCCCGGCCCTCTCAACCCCGACGCTTCTCCCCTGGAACTACCGGTGGAGAAGTGAGGACATTTGTTTGCAAGTTGCTCGCCCATGGGAAAAATCCAGCTTAAAACCGCGGGCTAACCACGCCAAGCCCCAGAAGGAGGCCTCTTTCTAGGACAGGCTCCTAGAAGCGCTAGAAGCCCCAGCTACCAGAACTGCGTCCGCCTCTGCCCTTGCAAGGCAATGGCTTTCGGGTAAGATCATACCTTCCCCAGCATAACTTCCGCCTGTTTTCACGGACCAACATCATAACGGACTTGAACTGCCTATGAACTTTCGTCCCGCGATGAAGCCGCGCCCGAAAAAGCGCAATAAGACCCGGATCAAGACTAAGAAAAAGGATCCGCTCTTTATCGACGGCAAGCGTCCTCGTCCGATGTATGTGGACTATAAGGACATTGAGCTGCTGCGAAAGTTGATTAATCGCCACGGGCGGATCGTCAGCCGACGCAAGACAGGTTGCTCGGCGGTCAGCCAGCGTGCGGTAACGCAGGCAATCAAGCGAGCTCGGTTCATGGCATTGTTGCCGTACACGGGTGAATAGCGGTTCCTCGCTGCAGTAATTTGATCCACGTTCGAGCCTGCGCAACGACGCAGGCTTTTTTTTGTGGAGGCGTACCATGGAACCGTTTCGAACGCAGCGCCGGGTGGAGTTTGTGGATACGGATGCCGCCGGCATCGCCCATTTCACCGCGCTGATCGCCTACATGGAACAGGCGGAACATGAGTTTCTGCGGCATTTGGGTTTGAGCGTGGTGATTCGCGACGAGACAGGGGAGATCAGTTGGCCCCGCGTTTCCGTGCAGGCGTCGTTTGCGACGGCGGTCCACTTCGAAGATCTGGTGGAGATCGAAGTTCGCGTCGACCGACTTGGCGAGAAGAGCGTCACGTACGGCTTTCAGCTGCTGCATGGCGGCAGGCCGGTTGCGAACGGCTCGATCACGGCTGTCTGCTGCCGGATCGTGGCGGGCCACGCCCCGAAGTCGATGGCCATTCCCGAGTGGATTCGCGATCGATTCGCGCCGTGGTCGGCGCAGTAGAGGTGGCGATGCCGGGGTATCTGGAGGACCTGACGATTCGGCTCGCCGCCGGAATCGGGGAGCTTCCCGAGGAGACGCGGAATCGGCATGTCGCCTACCTGCGAGCGGCGCAGCGCCCCGACGGCGGCTTCGCGGGGCGGGAAGGCGGCAGCGATCTGTATTACTCCGGCTTCGCGCTGCGCGGCCTGACCATTCTCGGCGAACTGCACGGGCAGCTCGCCGATCATGCCGCCGGCTTCTACCGCGGCCGAATGACCGGCCGCGAGTCAGTCATCGACTTTCTTTCGTTGATTTACGGCGCAGTGCTGTTGCGGCAAGCGGCGGGGATCGACATCTTCGCTGCCAGTGCGGCGACATGGCGTGAAGCCGTGGCGGACTCCCTGCTCCAGTTCCAGCGCCCCGACGGTGGTTTCGCCAAAGGACGCGACGGGGCAGCCAGCAGTACCTACCACACGTTCTTGGTGCTGCTCTGCCTGCAGCTGATCGAACGACCCGTGCCGTCGCCCGAAGCGATCGTCGAATTCCTCCGCGGACAACAGTGCGAAGGGGGAGGCTTTCGTGAAATCCGAGCCAGCAAGCGAGCCGGGACCAATCCGACGGCGGCGGCGATCGCCTCACTGCGGATCCTGGGCGGCATGAACGCCGAGATCCGGGAATCGACGCTCGATTTCCTCTGCGAAATGCAAAATGACGAGGGCGGACTGCGGGCCAATACGCGAATCCCGATCGCCGACCTGCTGAGTACTTTCACCGGTCTGCTGACGCTCGCGGATCTGGACGCACTGCGGGAAATCGATCTGGACCACGCACGGCATTTCGTGTCCGGCCTGGAACGCGAAGAAGGCGGATTCCACGGCGCCGCGTGGGACCTGTCGCACGACGTCGAATACTCGTTTTACGGACTGGGATGCCGCGCGTTGCTCGGCTGACGAACGCGGCGGCACGGCTCTGTTAGAACAACCCTGGTGGAACAATGTTTCATCTACTAAAGGGGTTCCACTGGGTCGGTATTCCCGAGCCAGTGCTGATTGGGCGAGCGATCGGGGTGCCGCAACGGGACGTTCCAGCACGCTACTTGAGCGAGGTCGAAGGCCCATCGAGTTTGCAGGACGGATTCTGGGAGTTACACGTGAGTGCGCGCAGACATTCGTGGAACGCGCACGAGCGTCGGAATCACAACTGTTCGCGCCGGTATTCTCGTCCAGCGCCATGGCAGGTAGAGTGTCTGGGCTCGTGGAAATGTCGAACTCGCTTTGGAATCTGTGGCGTCATTGATTCACTTTCGGTCCGTCGGCAGCAGAATCGGTCCCGTGACCCACTCTCGCCCTCGTCGTCGTTCGACCTGCACGCTGGAACGTCGCATTGAAGGACTACCGTCACTCGCCTGCTCGGCACTGGCTCGGGAATACCTCGCCAGTGGCACCCCCCTCGTGAACAAATAAATATTCTACAGAGCTATCCTGGCAGTGCCGCACCGCCCGCCGATCAGACGACGAGTGGCTTTTCGGGCGGCTTTTTCTCATCGAACGTCTGCAGGTAAGCAGCCGATTCCAGCAACCAGGCAATCGGCATCAGAAACCAGGCCGCGACGACCCCCGCGTACGGAATGGCGGTGGGGGCGATCGACAAAGCGAAACTGATCAACGCCAGCAGAAAATAGTTGCGGAACTCGCTGCGAGTCGTCGCCTCGTAACTGCGCGACAACGATGAGAACACACCCTCGCCACGATCGACGATCAGGAAGCACGGGAACATCCAGACGGCGGACAGCAAAATCCCTGGAACGATACAGAGCAGACTGGCGAATATCATCGGCACAAGCGTTAGATAAAACAGGCCTATCAAGGAAAAGAAGCGATCAAAGATCTGGAACATGGCTCCCAGCTCGATCCGCTTGTCCTCGCGCCGCATCGCCTGAATCGTCATCAGGCAGATTCCTCCCGTTAACGGCCCGGCCAGCAGCGTCAATGAAAGCAATGTGAGAAGCTCATACAGGAACGCCGCCAGCGCCAGAATGGGCCAGTTCCTCTTGTAGACGTCCAACGCCTCGTTGAAACAGCGGCCAATGTCCATGCTCGTCACCTCGATTGTTCAGGCGGCTGCCGGTCGGACCGACAAGTGCGATCGCCGACCAGGTTGTAGCAGGTGGAACTCAGGTCTTTCCGGACCGTCCGGTCGCGGCGTTGCGCTCCCGTCATTTACGCGCCGCCTCCGGGGTTGGTTCAAACTCGACCGTGATTTTTCGCTCCCAGCCCAGTTTCCGGCCGACTTCGGTGCCCCAGCCGCCAAAATCGCGATCGCGAGTCACCACGGTCAGATCGGCGTTTTGCAGCGCCAGGGCCACAAGCCGTTCCTGGCCCAGGCATCGCTCATAATTCAAGAACGACTCGCGGTTCATCGCCCCCGCCTCGTCGCCTCGATCGACCAGCCGCAATCGCCGCAGGTCCCCAGCGACAGCGGTCACGAATAGTGGAACCAGTCCTTCCCCCACAAGTTCCCAATGCGGCGGACCGACCTCCAGAAGTTCACACAACGCCCGACAGCCTTGCAACAGATCGTAGACCTGCATCCCTTCCAAGGTCTGGCCGATCAGATACAAGCGGCGGCGCAGCCGCGTCTCGGCCTGCGCGCCGCCATCGATCGCGCCGGGGCCCACGCCACGCGGAGCGATGAACGCCAGGCTGCCCCCCTTGAGGTCCAGATCGCGAAACAGGTGCATCACCCAATTGGACGCATCGCCGGACCCTGCTTCCTTCCGCTCCGGAACGCCGGCGCTATTTCGATCGCCGCCAGGTTCGTCAGGTAGACTTTCGAATCGCCGCTTCAGTTCTGCGGCAAAACTCGGCCAGACTTCCTGATGCAGCGCCACCATTCTGACCGAGCCCGAATTGCGTCGGTCCGTATCGGGTTGGTCCACAGTCAGTCCGTACAATCGAATCCAGATTCCCGGTTCGGATTCGCAATCCCACGCGCGTAGACGCAGGTGCCTTGCACGCAGGTCGACCAGCGGAGGACCGTGATTTGGGCGAGCTGAAGGCGCCGATTCCGGCCAGGCGCGAAAAACTTTTTCCCGCAGCGTACGCCGCCAGCGTTCACTCTCCGCCGCCCAGTCCGCGGCGTTCGTGGGCAATTCCGGTTCGGGCGCCTTGGCGACAAACGATTCCTGGATGCGCGTATTGCGTTGGTCCTCCGGATGCGCGGCGAAAACGCGCAACGATTCCGGCTCCAGCAAACGCACCGCGGCCCGCTCGATCAAACGATCCGATTGACGCAGGTGCTGGTCAAACCAGCGCAGCGCATGAATCTGAAGCTCCTGCGTATCCTTGTGGGGGCCGGCCGTGATGTTTAACGCCAGCTTTTCGCCGGCTCCGTGCAGCTCGTAGATCCGCCGCGCTTGCCGGTAAGTGCGGTAGACGCCGTCGACCGGAAAGATTGTGTCACGGTCGGTATTGGCGATCAGCAGCGGCCGCGGGGCAACCAGTGCGGCGACCAGCGGATAATCCCACTGATACGTATTGACCATGTACATGCAGTCGCAATGTCCGTCCACACAACCGTCGACGACGTGGTTCTCCAGGTCGGTGATTCCGGCCACGGGTGCGGCGACTTTGATTCGCTCGTCGATCGCTGCGATCCACCAGCTGTAAGCGCCCCCTCCGCTGCGCCCGGAGCATCCGATTCGGCTGGCGTCCACCTCGGGCCGCGTCTGCAGATAGTCGAGCGCCCGAATGCAGTTCCAGGCCTCGACGCCGGCGGGAGTATAACCGCGACTCAACCACCACCACATGTCGTATCGGTAGGTGCCGTGGTGGATGCCTTCGATCTCTCCAAGTTGCAATGAATCGATCACGAAGCAGGCATATCCGTGCCGCGCGAACCAGATGCCGTGGTGCTGATAATGGACTTTGTTGCCGTAGCTCACATCGCCCTTCTTCACCGCACCGTGACCGCACAGATAGAGGATCGTCGGCAGCGGCGCATCGACCGTTGCCGGCAGGTAGAGATTGCCGGTAACGTAAAGTCCCGGTCGCGACTGGAACTGGATCCGCTCGACGACGAAGTCGTCTTGTTCGATTCGCCCTTCCACGCGAGTCTGAAGATCGGTGCGAAACGGTAGCGGGTCCAGTCCGAGCATTTCGAACAGCTGGCGACGGTATTCCTCTTTGCGAGAATTCCAGTCGTCAAGGTTCGTGATTTCCGCGAGCCAGCCATCGCGCAGCCGGACCGTCTCACGACGCAAATAATCCTGGAACATCTCCGCTGCACTCGCCGGACGGCGGCGTGTTGGAGCATCGTCCGCGCGGGCCCGCAACTGTGGTCCCCAGGCCAAAATCAACAGGCTCAACGTGACGGAACGGATTGTGCATGATCGTTGGTCGCAGGGTTGGGTAGGGAAACCCATAACGAAACTCCTTTGACGCGAGCCGCAAAGCGTGAGCAGAGTTCGGGGAACGCTGGCGGCACTCGTCCAGCGCCCGGTTACGACTCTCGCAGTGACTGGAGGCGCGCGATGGCCCGCCGATTGTCGATTACGGCGGGGATCTGCCGCAAGTAGCGCGCAGATTTTTCGCGATTTGGAAGCGATCTGCGGCAGACGTGGCCCAGCCCCAAGGGCCCCTGGGTGGGCTGATAACAACGTGACAAGATCAACCCTGCTCGCTGGCGGCTCCCTGCGCCGAAGGCGTTAAACGCCGGAGCCCCGGGTCACGGCGTTTGCTATCGCACGCGGCACTTGAAGCGGATGATGCCGCCTTCGCCGACCTTGATCGGATCGGTGATCTCCCAACGCAAGACGAGTGATTCCCCCTCGTTCTCCTGCGTCATGAAGCTCGACTTCAAGGAGCATTCCGCGCTGTCGGCGACGTATTCCAATCGCGTGGTGAGGCTGTCGATGATTGTAACATTGCCGATCCGCTGATCGCCCAGATTGTCGAAGCGAATGGTGAACTCGATCTCCTCGCCGGGCTGGGCCTCGGACTTCGACGCGATCTTGACGATTCGGACGCGATCTTTGCCCTCAGGCAACTCGTAGAGCATCGTTTCCTGAGGCACGGAATTTCCCGTCATCTGGTTGGCGATCTTGCCGTCGAAGACGACCTGCACCATTTGATCGCTTGACCAAGCCATCGCCGCCCGATTGGCCTTCGCCAGCCGCGGCTGGTCGACGTTGTCGATCTTGCCTCGGCGAATGATCCCCAGGTCCTCGTACGGACGAAGCGTGTCTTCGAAACCGCGCAGCGTCCGCACGTCGTCCATCGTCACACCACGGGAATGTTCGATCAGATTGACCGTGGATCGGATGCCGTGTTGACGGACTGGCTGCACAGGCTGAACCGCCGTACCGGGCGCCACCCGATGTTCCTGGCTCTCCATCCGGATCGGTCGATCGACGGCCGCCAGGCCTTCGGCAATCTGCTGCTGACGCGGTCCCGTGACCTTGCGTACGGCGGCGAAGCGGGGCGCGTAGATCGGAACGCGGTTGGAGGGCCGCACAACCGTTTTGCCCTGACGCGTGTCGTAATGAATGACCGTATCTTCCGTGTCCAGGCCATGCACCGACCAGTCGCGCCACACGTCGGCGGGTGAGTCACGATCGCCTCCGTCGTAAATATACTCGTCGTAGGGCCAGGGACCGGCGAGTCCCGGCGGCTGCCACGGATTCGGATAGGCGATTTCCTCTCCGTGCTCGAATGCCGGTGGGCAGTCTCCGACAACTCCGTGGGCGCCGCGCGTCGCCGAGGAAGGCAGGGCAGGGGGGGTGAACGAGACTTTGGCGACGGCTGTTGCCGCTTCGCGATCGCTGTTTTCCGCGATGCGGGGCTGCGCGTCGGGCGTCGCCGCTGCCCCTGGTGACGCGGGTGTTTCCTGTGGCTGGTTCGATCGGCGAGCGATCGAGAGCGGGCCGCTCTCCCGAAGGCCCATTCCCGATCGGCAGGCGGAAGTCGCGCAAAGCAGCAGCAATCCGCATAGGAAAAGCCAATGCCGCAGGCTGGATCTGTTGCGTACAATCCTCATCGCGCGGCTCCTTGCGGTCGGCGTGTCTGCATTGGTGCCCCCGGTTGCATGATCAAGGGCAATCGCGGATAGCGGACGGCGCCCCTGGTCCCTGGCGGAGACGAATCGGTTTCCAGGCCCGCGTCCCTCG
>VGZA01000048.1 GCA_016872775.1 Planctomycetota bacterium
CGGCTGGATCGGCTGATCCTTGATCTGAAACGGGCCGACCGGGGTCGCACTGCCGAAGTCAGCACGTCCGGACGCCAGTGCCAACGGCTGAAAACCGTTCTTTTCATCCGGCGCCGGACCACGCTCGACGTACCACTGAATTTGCGAGTTCACACCACAACAGTTCTGCGCATGCTCGAACTGGCCTTGGATTTCCAGAGTACCCGCCACCGGACTTCGCCACCCGATCACGACGGCATGTTCTGGTCCGGGAGCGATCATAATGTCACCCAAATCGAACTTGAGCCCCAAGTCATAGTCGGCCATGACGCGGCTCACCAGCGGCGACAACGACTGCCCCGGGCGATAGGCCCAGCCCGCGATCGGTGACGCAAAAAGTTTTTCGCCTTTTTCCGTCAGCGGCACGTACTTGCCGTCTCTCAACCACTGTCGTGATTCAACCGGACCCTCCATCCCCGTCGTCCGCAGGAGATGCCAGACCGGCTCCTGATCACGATCGAAAAGCGGATTGACCATCGTCTCCTGACCGCGAAAATCGCCGCTCAGCTTCCAATACATTTCCTTCGCGCCAGGCTCGTCGGCCCCGATCGGCGCGATGCAGGCCAGACCGAGTGCGATTGTGAGCGCGGTAGCAATTCGGATCATCGGTTTACCCGCCCCAATGAAAATGCAGTTTTTGTCGTCGGGCTATGCCAGAATCTCATTCACGATCCTCCCCTGGACATCCGTCAGCCGATGGTCGCGTCCCCCGTGACGAAACGTCAGCCGCTCGTGATCGATCCCCAGTTGATGCAACAGTGTGGCATGGATGTCGTGGATGTCGAGCCGGCCGGCGATCACTTCGTTTCCGAACTCGTCGGTTTCTCCCAAAGTAAAGCCACCTCGGAATCCGCCGCCAGCCAGGAAAATCGAATAGCAATTCACATGGTGATCCCGTCCGCAGCTCTCGGAAATCTTGGGAGTATGTGGCGTTCGACCCATCTCGCCCGCCCAGAGCACAATCGTCTCCTCCAGCAGACCGCGCTGCTTCAGATCGACGATCAACGCGGCGACCGACTGATCGGTGATCCGCGCGTTTTTTGCGTGGTTGACTTTGATCTGACCATGCTGATCCCAAGGGGAATTGTTGCCGTCGAAGCTGGGGCAGGTGATTTCCACGAACCGCACACCCTGCTCCACCAACCGCCGCGCACGCAGCGCTTGAGTGGCATAAAAACGCTGGTGGTCGTCACTGGAATCCAAACCGTAGAGTCGTCTTATATAGTCGGGTTCACGGTTGACGTCGGCGATCTCCGGAACCGTGGTCTGCATCCGGAAAGCGGTTTCGTAGTTCGCGACGGCCGCCTCGATCGCCTGCGCATCGGAACTTCGGGCCGCGAACTCGGCATCCTGTTCCGCCAGTAGCGCCAGCTGGCGGCGCTGAATGGTCGTACTGTCGGCGGGAGTAATGTTGTCGACCGGCACGCCCTTGGCGCGCATCATCGTGGCCTGGTGGCTTGCCGGCAGAAATGAACTTCCAAAGTTCTCCAGGCCGCCATTGGGCACCCAGTCATTGTTAAGCAGGACGTAACCCGGCAAGTTCAGATTCTCGGAACCCAAGCCATAGGAGACCCAGGAACCGAGGCTCGGGCCCTGGCCGAGAATGCGCCCCGTGTGCAACAGCAGATTCTGCGCCCCATGCAGAGGCAATTCACCGACCATGGAGCGCACCACGCATAATTCGTCCGCTACTCCGGCAATGTTGGGCAGCAATTCGCTGACCCACAGGCCGCTCTGTCCACGCTGATGGAATTCCCAGGGACTACCGAACCAGACGCGGTTGGCAGCGGACTGGGAACGTTTGGACACTGCCTTATCGCCAATCTCACGCCCCTCGTGTTGTTTGAGCATCGGTTTCGGATCGAGTGTGTCGACGTGACTGGGCCCGCCATCCATAAAGCAGAATATGATACTGCGGGCGCGAGCAGCAAAATGCGGTGAACCGGCTCCCCCTTCGAGACCGCGCGCAGGTGACGCTGCGAACCCGCCCACAAGACCCTGCAACGCCAGCCAACCGAATCCCGCCGAAGCCTGCTGCAAGAATGCCCGACGCGAATCGGCCGGAGCGACTCGGCCCAGGCAGCCACCGCAAGCGTTTCGATTCGTTGTCATCGCCGGATGCCCTCGAACCATCATCGATAATAGATAAACTCTTTCGCGTTGAAAAACAAATGCGCCAACCGTCGCCAGGCGGTCTGGTCCGACATCACCCGCGCGCCGCCTTCGCCGCAGAGGTCGTACAGCGCCGTCGACCAGCGATCCAGTTCGATCGAGGTCGGCTCGCGTCCCAATGCTTGTACGAACATCGCGGTGATGCGATCGTTCACCGACGCGTGGGACTCCTCGATGAGTCTGACAGACCAGATCCGCGCCAACTCCACCACGAGGGGATCGTTCAACATTGTCAGAGCTTGCCCCGGAACGTTGGTCGCATTCCGCTTGCCGGCGGGCAGTTTCAGATCGGGCAAGTCGAATCCGACCAGAAATTTGGGCGGTTCCATGATCGACAATTGCAGGTAAAGCGAGCGTCGACCACGACCATCGAGCGGGCCTGACAACAACCGCTTGTTTGTCGTGTCTTCGGCCGAACGAAATGGCCAAATCGGTCGGCCGTAAAGAGCGGGATCCAGCCTGCCTGACACGGCGAGCATCGCGTCGCGGATCGCCTCCGCTTCGAGCCGACGCGTGGGATAGTGATGCAGCAAGCGGTTGGCCGGGTCGCGCTGGCGGGCAGCAACCGTCGTCACGCCACTCTGACGGAATGTCTCACTCAAGACCAATCGGCGAACAAGCGATTTCGTCGACCAGCCTCCCTGCATGAATTCCCTCGCGAGGAAGTCAAGGAGCTCCGGGTGCGACGGACTATCACCCAGATGGCCAAAGTCATCCGGCGTCGTGACAATTCCGCTGCCGAAAAGCCACTGCCAGACGCGATTTACGTACACTCTCGTAACCAGTGGATGTTCGTTCTCTACCAGCGATTCCGCCAGCTCCAGGCGCCCGCTGCCGTTGGTCTGGGCGACCCTATGCCTGCCGGCGAACAAACGCAGAAAATCGGGAAAAACCAGTTCGCCCGGCTGATCCACGTCGCCACGGGCGTCAATCGGGTAGCCAGACTTCCTGCATGCCCGCTCGTCCATCCCTGTCACCGTACGTGGATACGAGATACCGAGCTCGACGCGCCGATATTCGTTCACCAATTCCGCCGCGCGCGTCCCGTCCCGCAGCTTGTTTGGCAGCATTTCGTTCGCCAGAAGCCAATTGAGCAGGCGCAGATCGCCGTCGCGTAGCTGCCCTTCGCACCAACGTCGCACCGTTGCCGTGAACCATTCGCGAATTCGTGCGGCGGCTTCTTCGGAAGACGAAGGCGCATCGGCCTCATACAGCGAAACGAAATGGTCCAGGTTGTCCTGTGGCGTGCCATCCGTTTCGTGCGTGACGATCGCCGTTATTCCCAACCAGCTCCGTTTGTCGAATCCCGGATCGGTCGGCGGCAATCCTCCCGCAAGTCCGATGCGGGGCGGGAAATTCGGGTTCAGCGCAGTGGTAGCGAACTCGACCGTCACCCTCCCCACGCCGTTCTTCAGGATGGGATCCGAAAACGACTTCCAGATCGGCTCCGTCGATTTCAGGAAACCGATCTGCTCGCTCTTGAATCCATTACCTTGCACGACCAAATAACCGGCGAACTCGCCGCCCGTGAGCTGCAAGCTCATCCTCTGTCCTGGTACCTCGTGCTGCGGTGGCGATCGCAGCGCACCCGGCAGCCTCGAGGACAGCGCATGCGTGTAGAGTCCACGAGGCAGCAGTTGCGACACGATGCGATCGGCTTCGAGAGCGATTAGCGGAACGCCATCGTCCACTCTGCCATGCTGGATGCCGTCGCCTTCCATAATCCAGCCGTCGGGCAGCTGCGGCGCGTGGAAATCGGTGAGCGGGTGAAAATCGGCGTTGGCGTTGAGTCGCTGTGAACGGGTTTCGCGCCATTCTCTGGCAAGCTCCCTCCAGATGTTCGAAACTTCCTCCGAGGCGTTGAGGAGACGTGTCAGCGGATAGGCCACGTCCTCGATGTTGGGCGCTGCCGCATCCTTCGTCGCGGTTTCTTCCTTCCGTTCGAGCTTCGCTCGCAACATATCCATTGTCCAAGCGTCATGAGTATCCACGTGCGCGATCCAGATT
Source organism: Planctomycetota bacterium (assembly GCA_016872775.1). Lineage (GTDB taxonomy): Bacteria > Planctomycetota > Planctomycetia > Pirellulales > Pirellulaceae > VGZA01. The sequence continues at coordinate 4,219 of VGZA01000048.1, forward strand.
GTCGCCAACTCGCGTCGAATCGCATCGCGCAGTTCCTTCAGCTTCGCAATTGCCGCATCATTTCTCCCCGGCGCATCGATGACGCGCGAGGTCCAGCGCGGCGTCATGAACACAGCTGCCAGCGAGTAATAATCCCGCTGCACGATCGCTTCCAGCTTGTGGTCGTGGCACCGCGCGCAAGCCACGGTGGTCGCCAGAAATGCTTTAGAGAAAGCATCGATCTTGTTATCCACCATCTGCTGATGGATCCCGTTGAACATCAGGCTTCCACCTTCGCGATGCTCACCCAAATGGTAAAACATCGGCCCGACCATGCTCTCGTTGATACCCAGATTCCGATCAAGACGCGGCAGTGTCAGCAGATCTCCGGCCAGCTGCTCACGAACGAGTTGGTCGAAGGGCACGTCCTGATTGAAAGCGCGGACGAGATAATCCCGATATTCCCACGAACCGTTCGCCGGATTGTCGCTTTCGTATCCGTAGGTGTCGGTGTAGCGCACCACGTCCATCCAGTGCCTTGCGAAGCGTTCACCAAAATGCGGTGATGCCAACAGTTCGTCCACGAGTCGCTCGTAGGCCGAGCAAGGGTCGCTTTTCAGGTCCAACAGGAAGCGCTCCCTCCGCGACGGATCCGGGGGCAATCCCGTTAAGACGAATGCGAGCCTGCGGAGCAACAGATCGGGTCCCGCGGGCGCCGAGGGCGCCAATTCCGCCGCATCCAGCGCCTTGCGCACGAAGCGATCGATCGGCTCCCGCGACCAACCCGGATCCGATACGTCCGGCGGTGGACCGACCATGAGCGGACGCAGACTCCACCACGACGTTCGGTCTTGAAACTCCACGCTCCAATCTTCGCCGGCCAACGTGGAATTCATCGGCGCTGCTGGTTGAGCATACGCCGCGACACCACCGACGGACAACATCAAGAAGCCGATCAGATACTTGGAGAGGACCATATTTGTATCAGGCCAGGATTTCACGGACGACATGGCCATAAACGTCGGTCAAGCGGAAGTCGCGGCCGGCGAATTGATAGGTCAGGCGCTCATGGTCGAGGCCCAACAAATGCAGAATTGTGGCGTGAAGATCATGCACATGCACTGGCTGCTCGACGGCATCCCAGCCGAATTCATCCGTGGCGCCATGCACCATCCCTCCGCGGACTCCGCCGCCCGCCAGCCAGATCGAAAACCCAAACGGATGGTGGTCGCGACCGTCCTTGCCTTCGGCCGTCGGCGTGCGACCGAATTCACCGCCCCAGATCACCAAGGTCTCGTCGAGTAGTCCGGTTGTCTTCAGGTCGCGCAACAGGCCGGCGATCGGCTGGTCGGTGGCCAGGGCATTGTTCTCGTGTCCGGTCTTGAGTCCGCTGTGCTGGTCCCACGGTTGAAAACCGCCCGTCGTATGGTAAAGCTGGACAAAACGCACACCTCGCTCGACCAATCGACGCGCCAAGAGACACTGGCGGCCAAACATCTCCGTCTTCGGCTGGTCCAGGCCGTACAACCGGGAAGTCGCGGCACTCTCGCCAGCGAGGTCGAACGCCTCCGGTGCTTCGGCCTGCATCCGAAACGCCAACTCAAAAGCCTGCATGCGGGCGTCGAGTCGATCGTCGGCGGCGCGTTGCGCGTGATGCTGGGCGTTCAGGCGAGCGAGTGCATCGAGTTCGCGTCGCTGCCGATCGCGGGAAACCTGAAGGCTGCTGAGATTGCGCAGTGGCTGCGCGAGATTGGAAACAAAAGTACCCTGAAATGAAGCCGGCAGAAAACTCGATCCATATTGGCGGACACCTTCGATGATCGGACCGGGCCCGATGGCAATGAATCCAGGCAGATTCTGATTCTCTGTACCCAGCCCGTACATCACCCAGGCGCCCAGGCTGGGCCGGGAAAAAACACGCTCGCCGGTGTTCATCAACAGACAGCCACCGGGATGATTGGGATCGTCGGTGACCATCGATCGAATCACGCAGATGTCGTCGATGCAGGTAGCGGTTCGTGGAAAAAGCTCGCTGACTTCCACACCCGACTGCCCGTGCTTTTGGAACTTCCAGGGCGAGGCGAGCAGCTTGCGTTGCTGGCCGAGGTACAGCTTCGGCGACGGCTGCCCGTCGTCCTGAGCCAGCCGCGGTTTCGGATCAAATGTGTCGACCTGTGAAGGTCCTCCCGGCATAAACAGGAAAATGACGCGTTTGGCGCGGGCGGGAAAATGGGGTCGCCGAGCCGCCAGTGGGTTCCCGGCGTTGGGTGCCGCGTCGGCTTGCAGCGCGGAAAGCGCCAGCGCCCCAAAGCCAGCGCCGGCGCGGCGGAGAATCTCGCGGCGGCTCCAATCAGTCGACATAGATGAACTCGTTCGTGCAGAGGATGAGGCGGCAATAACGAGTCCAGGGGTGCTGAACGTCGGGATCCACGATCAATTGCCTGCCGATAGCGATCTCCGTCGCGGTTGGCTCACGCCCAAGCGCCAGCCGGTACAAATAGTTGATGCGTTCGTCGTTGTCACTGGAGGGTACCTCGCGGGTGACCCGGGCCGCAAGTGATGCCGAGACGTCGTCCAGCAGCGGATCGTTGAGCAGATAGAGCGCCTGCGGAGCGACAATCGACTGGTTTCGCCGCTCGACGATACCACCGGCCGGACCGTCGAACAGGCTCGGAAAGTCCGCCGTTTTCGAACCGGTGCGCACCGACATCAGGTAAAGCGTGCGTCGCGGCACTCCGACCTCCAGAAAACCGGGACCTCCCGGCATCGTGTCCAGCAAGCCGGATACTCCCAGCAGCGAGTCCCGGATCGCTTCGGCCTCCAATCGGCGCCGAGGCATACGCGCCAACCAGCGGTTGTCCGGATCCGTGGCGCGCGAGGCATCGGACCCGAACGATCCCTGCTGGTAGACACGCGTCAATACGATCCGCCGATGCATCGACTTGATCGACCATCCCGAATCGATGAAGCGGCGCGCCAGGCGATCGAGCAACTCCGGATGGCTGGGAGGTTCCCCACGCAATCCGAAGTTCGTGGAAGTCCGAACCAGTCCTTCGCCGAAGTGATGTTGCCAGATACGATTCACCATCACGCGCGCCGTGAGCGGATGATTCGGACGCGTCAGCCAACGCGCCAGTTCACGTCGTCCGCTCCCCTCGGTGATCGGGGCCGGATCGGGCCCGGCCAGTACCTGGGGAAAACCGCGTGGGACCGTTTTGCCTGGTGTCGAAGGGTTGCCGCGCAAAAACACCTGGGCGTCGTGAAATCCCTCGAACGGACTACCAACCGGGCCTCCGTCCTGCACGACCACGGCTTGCGGTATCACCGCCGCCGGCTTTTTCTTCAACGATTCAAGCTCGTCGCGCTGCGCCACCAGGCGGTCGCGTACGTCTTGCGCAAGGATGCTCGTCCGGTCCTCCACGCCGATCCAATAGGGGCTTCGCGGCGACAGCAGTTCGTCATAGAGATCGTGAAACCCGATTTCGGCACTGACGGAGGATGCCTCCGGATGCGCGTCGGATGCCGCCAAAGACCGATCCTCGGTTCGCTCGAACCATCGCGCGCAAATTTCGGTTTCGACTCGTACGCGGGCCGCCTCGTTCAGCGGGCTGCCGTAAATCCGCAATTCGCACAGATCGCCGCGAAATCGTTGAGCGGAACCGGAGCCTGGTCCACCAATCCGCAGGGCGGCGATCGCTGGGTCGGACGTCACCGCGTCAATCGACTTGTTAACACCGATCTGGACACCGTCGCGAAACAGGGCAGCTCCTTCAGCGCCCCAAGTCAGGGTGATCAGCTGAAACCCGGACTCCGCTGGCGCGGGTGCGACAATGTCGCCGTTCGCTCCGGCCCGGCGCAAAATCGCATGCAATCCACCAGCCGAGTCGGGCATCAAGCCGATCCCGTGCTGTCCTGCGGCGGAATCTTCCCAGCCCACGATGCGCGTTCCGGACGGCGCATTCGGATCGGTTCGAAAGACGATGAACAAGGTGCCGGCGGGTGGGACCGCACGTGGCGCCTGCAACACCGCCTCGCCGTCAAAACGAAGCACCGGCCGCGAATGACCGCGAATGTCCGCCATGGCGAGCATCGGCCCCCGCGTATCCGCAGGCGGCGCGGCGTCGGCGGCGAGCGACGCACGATCGGGCCAGCGCGTGACCTTACCGGCGGCATCGATCGCGATCAGCCGATCATCGGAGCGGAAACGCAAGAGCTCGCTCGTGGCGAGCAACTCGGCCACGGAGTCACGCGCGATCCGTTCGCGACGTTCCGCAGCAACCAACGTCAATTGCTTCAGCACTTCGGCCACGCGCTGCGCACCCGCCGCTCGGTCGGCTTCCGTCAACAGCGTCGACAAAGCCGCGGGAGACGGCTGCTGGTGGAAGAACTGCACCCAGCGTTCCAAAGTGGCTGCGTCCAGCTGATGCTTCGCGGCGAAGTCGTCCAGGGTCGGTGGAATCGGCTCCCGCATCGCCTGCAGATATGCCACGGCAACGGGTAAGTCGTGCGACAAGGAGGAATTCAGCCGCCGTTCCAGGTACAACCGGAACTCCCGGTCGGCCGCCGATTGCACGATCTGCGTCAGTTCCGCGATCCGCTCTTTGTCGCGCTGCGCCTGCTGGTTGATCGCCTGAATCTCGGCGGCCGCCAACAGCGGCGCGCGCACCAGCGGTGTATTGCCCGCGGAGGGACTCGGAATCACCCGGGTACTGAAAAAAATTCCCGCCATCGCGTAATAGTCTTCGGTCGAGATCGGATCGAACTTGTGATCGTGACAGCGAGCACAAGCCAGCGTCAGCCCCAGAAACGCGCGCCCGACCAGATCAATCTCGTCGTTGACATAGTCGGCAATCATCTGCTTCTTATCGACGTCGCCGGGAACAAAATCGGCGATCGCCAGCATCCCCGTCGCCACCAAAGACTCCGCATCAATCCTGGTGGGATCCGAGGGCTGCAACAGATCTCCCGCCAGCTGTCGCGTGACAAAGTCGTCGTAAGGCAAGTCGCGATTGAACGCCTGCACCACCCAGTCACGATAGCGCCAGACTTCGCGGAAGTCGCTTTCGGCCGGCAGCTGAATCAGGTCCCGTGCGTCGGCATAGCGCACGACATCCAGCCAATGCCTGCCCCACCGTTCGCCATGAGCGGGTGAGGCCAAGAGCCGATCGACGACCTGAGCGATCGCATCGGGCGTTTCGTTGTGCAGATACTCTTGCATCTCGGCAAGCGTCGGCGGCAAGCCTGTCAGATCGAACGTGACCCGACGGAGCAGTGCGCGCCGGTCCGCGGCCGGCGCAGGGTTGAGATGCCTCACCTCCTGACCAGATCGGATGTAATGATCGATGTCACTGGTCAGCCATGCGCCGTCGTGAACGTCCGGCGCGGCAACGTCGATGAGCGGTGCGAACGCCCAATGGTTCGCCGCCTCCAACCTCGCCGCCACCGCGGGCCATTCCGCTCCGGCCTTGATCCAGTTCACGAAATCGGCCACCTGCTCGGGCCGTAAAGCCCGTGCTTGTTCCGGCGGCATCGCTGAGACGTCCTGCTGTCGCTGAATCGCCCGGATCAGCAGACTCTCGTCGGGCCTGCCGGCAATGATCGCCGGCCCCGACGCACCGCCCTGCAGCAACGCGTCTAGCGAATCCAGCCGTAACCCACCAGATTTTTTCAAATCGCTGTGGCAAGGCAGACAGGTCTCGACAAGTATTGGACGTATTTTTGTTTCAAAAAACCGCTCGCTGTCCTCCGCACGAGCGATGCAGCAACTTATCGCCAGTCCGATCCCTGCCAGTACGGCACGGAAACGAGTCGCCCATCGCAAGTCGGCCAGCGGGCAACTCGATCGACGAGCGGCGCGATGCCGACAAAAGAGGCGACGGAGGCTCATGGGCTACGATAGTTCCTTGATCGGCTTGCCGGTGGTGATCGCAATCGGGCGTCCGCTGCCGTCAGGGAAGTGTGTGTTCAGATCGATGCCCAGGAACTGATAGAGCGTAGCCATCAGGTCCTGAGGATCGATGGGTCGCTCGTGAGGAAATGCGGCATGCTGGTCGGTCGAACCGATCACCTGCCCCATGCGGAATCCGCCGCCCGAAATCAAGATCGATTGGGCTCCAGGCCAATGGTCGCGCCCCCACTGCAACTTGCCGGTGGACGTTCCGGGCTGCAAAGTTCCCTTGGGTGTGCGGCCAAATTCGCCAGCGGCGATCACCAGCACCTTTTTATCGAGTCCACGGTCGTAGAGATCGTTGATCAACGTCGTCACGACTTGATCGTAGACCGGCAACCGATACCGCATGATCGTCGGCAGGTCGATATTGATCGCGTGATCGTCCCATCCCGGCGCGTCCATCGCCTTGACGCCACCCGGAACACTGATCGTGACAAAACTGACTCCCGCTTCAACCAGTCGACGCGCCACCAGCGCGTTTTGCCCCCATTCATCGCCGTATTGGGCGACGAGCCGCGGGTCTTCCTTCGAAAGGTCGAATGCCTGGCGCGCTTTGTCCGCGGTCAGGATGTCGATTGCCGTTCTGTTGAACTCGTCGACCGCATCGAGAGTGCCTCGCTGATCGACATCCCGCCGCAATCGATCGAATTGCCGCAGCAGTCCCACGCGGTCATCGAGCCGCCCGCCATCCACGGTCAGCGTCGAGTTGGGCAAACCGGACTTTGTCACGATGGGGGGTCGCCAGGCACTGCTCCAATACCCTTCTCCGATCCCCGGAAGATATTCTCCGAACGCGCTGTTGTAGATCACCAGTCCCATCCCGACCGCGGCCGGCAATCCGCGAACGCGTGATTTCAACGCTCGGCCGACAATGGCGCCCATCTGCGGATGGGTCGATTCAAAAGTACCGGGCTTCAGTCCAGGATGACCCGACATGAATCGTCCGTGAGCCTCGAAATGCCCGCCTTCCCCATGTGTGCAGGAACGGATGAGGGCAAAACGATCCGCCATCCTGGCGTGCAGTGGCAGTGCTTCGCAGAGATCCAGGCCGGGGACGCTGGTCGAAATCGGCCTATAGGGTCCGCGAATTTCCGCCGGAGCCTGCGGTTTCAAATCGTAGGTTTCCAACTGACTCGGGCCACCGTGAAGAAACAGGAAAATAACGGAGGTGTCTTTGCCCGCCGCCGTGCCCGCTGTGGCCCGTTCCCGCAACAAGCTCGACAGACTGAGCCCGCCCAGGCCGAGAAGGCCGGCATGCAGCAGTCCCCGACGCGCGATGAACGGCGGAGCGTGAGGTTGGAGGCGGGGTTCATTCACCATGGAGTCGTTCCTGTTGCCGCAGCCTATTGTAATCGACGCGATCCATCGGGCCGATCTCTGAAGTCGGAACCGTACTGGTTTTCCCTCTGTCCAGGGGCCGGTATTCTAGATGACGGGCGGACCGCAGCGCAACAGCGGCGCGCAATGGACTGACGGTCCTGCGCTTTGCGCGAGCCCCTTAACCAGGATTCAAAGGACGTCCCGCGATGAGAGCTTGGCGCAGCGCCTTGGAGTTGGATGCGAAGCGGCATATCGTAAACGGCAGCCCTGCCGCGCTGGCCGACGCCATCGGTCAGGCGGCCGACCTGCGGATTTACACGGAATTTCTGCATAACGAACATATCGACGTCCAGTCGACCAGCGCTGAACGAATCCGCGAGGTCGCCGAATTCGGCGTTACCTATCGCGTCGGTGGCTCGTGGGTTGCCGGCATCATGAGCCTGCGTCAACCGATCGAACTGCCCGTCGGTTTTGGCCCGCGATCTTCGATGTCATTCTTCCTGTATAACCAGGACGGTACTCAGGCGATCGCGCGACCGTACCTGGATGGAGGCCCCGTCACAACAGCGTTGGGTTCGGCGGTGCCCGTCACGCCCTCGAACATGCCCAAATACCATCTGCTCGACAGTTGGGATGCCGGAACTAACGCCCCCAGCCAGAATTTTATCTACGACTTCGATCGCTTCCGCTACTGCGTTAACGACTCGTGGCGCGAAGTGCTGAGTCATTCGGCGAGCGGAACGGTCGTTTCCGGCTCCCTCGAAGAGTTGGTCGATGCCTTCTCGTCAGGTTGCGCAATAAAACTTGGGATCACCGGCCTGTGCGCCGACATGGACGACGATCCTTGCGGACTTCCCGGCCACGAACTGTTCGTGCAGGGTGGCTCCGCGTACTTCTATACGGAACAGAACCTGTTCATTCTCGGATCGCATCCGCTGGTGCGCGTCCGTCCCAGTGTGCCGATGCACTACGCGAGCCACAATTGGGATTTTGGCTGGTTGATGGCGCGAAGCGATGGGCGCGTCGTCTACCGCCGTTGCGATCCGTACACGCTGAAGTTCTCTGACCAGGTATCGCAGCAGGCAATTCGCTGGTTCGTGCGGTAGCTGAACGCCGCCAGGTGACAACGGTTATTTCGAACCACCGGAAGGAATCGGCCATTCCCATCCGGCAGTGAATCCGCCGTCGACATAGATGGTCTGGCCGGTCATGAACGCCGAGGCGGGTGCGGCGAGAAAAATCGCGGCACCGACCATATCCTCGGGCAATCCCAGACGTCGTTGCGGCGTGTGGGCTCGTCCCCACGCCTGCATTGTCTCGTCCGACCATAGCTTGCGCGTCAGGTCGGTGAGTATGAATCCCGGTGCGATCGCATTCACCCGAACACCTCGATCGCCCCATTCCAACGCCAGCGCTTTGGTCATCTGCGCGATGCCGGCCTTACTGACCGCGTATGGCAGCACGCAGGTCAAAGGGCGGTCGGTATTCAAGGACGCGATATGGATTTGGCCCCCACTGCCGCGGGCGACCATCGTTCTTCCAACCGCCTGCGCCAGGAAAAACGCCCCTTTGAGATTAATATTCAGCACAAAGTCGTAATCATCTTCCGTGACATCCAGCGCTGGTTTGCGGCGGTTGACTCCGGCCACGTTCACCAAGGTGTCGATCGGCCCGAAATCCGATTCACAACGTTGCACCAACCGTTGAATCTGTGCGACGTCGGAGACATCGCAGGGAATCGCATGCACGCTGGCGGGCGGCGGACCTGAACTTAACTCCGCCGCGGTGCGTTCAAGCATGGCTGCGTCCCTGCTAGCCAGAATCACCGTCGCACCGCGCTCCGCAAAGCCCGCAGCAATCGCCCGCCCGATTCCACGGCTTCCTCCCGAAACGAGTACGCGTTGCCCTGCAACCGTGAAAAGTCGATCGGTCTTCGCCCGGCTCTCGTTTTCCAAATTCGATCCCAAAGATAATCGCTCCTTGACCGACAGTTGTCTCATGTCCCCGCGGAGCAGCTGTGGGACCCTCGTGCAACGCGCCCAGAATTCTACTTGGTCGACTTGCCGCGCAACGGTGCCGTGGCACTGGCCGGTACCACACTCGACGGCTCGCTGGTCTTCCCCAACGACTTGTCGTTCCGCGCTTTCGCATCGGATGTGGATCCCGTCAGGAAGTTGTCGCAAGCCGTCGATTCCTTTAGACGATCAAACTCCTTGTTCATGGCGACCCGCAGCTTTTTTTCAAAAATGTCTTTGGACAATTCTTCGTGGATCTGCGCATCCATTTCAACGACTTCGGGCTTGGTGCGGCCCATGCAACGCAGGATGATGAACTTATCTCCGACGCCGATGATCGGCGACAGTTCGCCCGGCTTGAGTTTGAACGCATGTTCTTCGATCAGCGGCTGGCCGCCATGCCGGCGGATTGGAGGCACTTTGCCAAAATTGGCGCGCGAGGCCGGCTCGACCGAGTACTGCTGCGCCAGATCGCCGAATCGCGTTTCACTGGGATTCTTCCGTGCTTCCTCCCAGACCTGTTGAGCGCTCCTTTGATTGGAGAGAACGATCGCCATAATCTGGACACGCTCGCCAAAGTTCGCTTCGAACGCCTTGTCCAGATCTTCCCGCGTCACTTCTGCCTTGTTGCTGACGAGCTTCTTCAGTGCCGCGGACGGCCAGACCACATCCTTGGTATAGACTTCGACCGTTGCTCCGTCCTCTTCCGTGATCTTCTTCAACCAGGCATCGACATCGGGTTTGCCATTCTTGATGAAACCGTAGGCGTCGGCGGCGCGCGCGATTTCCTCGAATAGATCGGATTCCTCCACGTTCTTGTTGCGACGCCGCAACTCCTGCTCGATGATCCGACGATTAATCTCGCCATCCAAAACCGTGGCGCCGTGCCGCCCAATGCACTCTTCCGACAGATCCCGCATCGTAACCGCCTGTCCGTTAATGAACGCCGCTACTCCCGGGTGCTTCTGTTGCAGGGCCGGTTCATTGAACACGTTCAGCAGCTTCGCCTGCTTTTGCAGGCCAGCGAAGATATCGCTGGAAGCCGTTCGCAGCTTCTGGTCACGGACGCGGTCGGCAAGATTGTTGCGCGCTTCCTTCAGTGCCTCGCCACCCAAGGGCCGCGCGGTGATCTGCTCCTCGCACTTGAGGATCACATACTGACGATTCGCTGGCCCCAGATCCTTGCCTACTTCGATCACCTGGGAAACCTGGTTGGGCTTGAGCGCAAATGCCGCGCGTTCCAGTTCGGCATCGCCGAGGTGCTTGCGAATTGGCGGCACCAGACCCATCACCGAAGCGCTCGGGTCCTCGGAGTGATCCTTCGCCAGGTTTTCAAATTCCGCCGGTTTAGCCGCGGCCTGCTTGCGCAGTTCCTGTGCCTTCCTTGCGTCGCGGACGGCGATCAGCCTGACGCGCACCTGGGGTCCGAATTCCGATTCAAACGCCTTCTTCAACTCGTCGTCGGACACCTGCACTTGATCGTGGGCGATGCGACGCAGCGCTAACGTCGGCCAGATAATCTCCGTCTTGTATTCGCGCGCCGTGACATGCCGCTCTTCCGAGAGCAATTGCAGCCAGCGATCGACCGAAAGATTGAATTTTGAGGCGATGCGCCGCACTTCGTCCTCGACATCCTGTTCCGACACCATGATCTCACGCTCTTTGCAGGCCTGCAGAATCAGGTGTTTGTTAATGATCGTTTCCAGAACGTCTTTGCCGTAACGAGCGACGCATTCTCGACCAAGATCCTGGCGGGAGATCTGCTCGCCACCGACCATGGCGACCACCTTGAGTTCCCGCTCCCCGCCCGACTTTTCCGCAGCCGACGGGTTCACTGGTCCGCTCTTGCCGCTCTCCTTCGCCGCACTGACGCCCGCGAGAGACTTGCCATTACGCGGGGCAACGATGCGACTGCCCGGCGCACCTTTGTCGCCGTTTGCCGCGGGAGCAGGCCCCTTGGCAGAACCCGCTGATTTCCCCGTCGCCGGCGCCTGAGCTTGAACGGCTCCCGGTCCGGACAAACGGTTCGCCAGTAGGCAGACACCCGCCACGCAGCCGACGCTCACCAGCCACGATCCCCATTTCCATCCGCGACGATCAAAGATATTCGCTTGCGTCGCAACGCGCGAGCCGCTCTGCTTTCTGACCACCGGCAATTCCTCCTTGAACGGTTTCTAGATCGGGATCCATCCCAACTTCTCTGTGCGAGGCGGCGGCAGTATAGGCAAGCCGCGGAGAACCGGTCAAGAGATACTCGGCGAAGCCGACCAGCGCGAGGCGGGTCAGAGTACTCCGAGGCCCACCGAGGCCACCAAGGCATAGTGGGGCGTGCCGCACAATACTCGCGATTTCACGCGCATTCCAATCACTTAATTCTGCTCGACGCTAGCAATCCCCGGTCCTCCGCCGAGGCTAACGAATGCGATCTATCCGGCGGCATTCAGCGAAAGGGGGCAATCAAGGGATTGTTACGCGGCCTCTCTTGAAGGCCCCCGCATCAATCGGTCACTTGGTTCGAAACTCACTCAGACAGCCCGGCCTGCGTCGGCGTCCAGTCGCACCACAATCCGGTGTCCGACCACCTTTTCGACCACCACGATCGCGCCCTTCTCGACAAACGCCCCATCCGCCACGACATCCAGTAATTGATCGCCGAAGCGGACTTTACCAGCGGGCCGCAGCAGGGTCGCAGCGACACCGCGTGAACCGACAGCCAGCCCTGGTGACTCGACGCGCCCCGGACCTTCCTTGGGCGGTGCGTCGGCCGATGGCCGATCCAATACCAGCCGATTGAAGACAGGAATCGTCTTGAAATAACGGCCGCCAACGAAGGTCAGGATCGCGGTCGCGACGGCGCTGCACGACAACACCAGCAACCAGCTTGCGAAACGCGACAGTTCTACGCTGTTGCGCGGCAGCACGAAATCTTGCCCGGCAAGGATCAGGCTGACGGCAATCAAGGCGATCCCTGCGAATCCGCAAACGCCGAACCCGGGGATGACGAAGACCTCCAGTCCGAGCAACGCCATTCCCAACAGAAACAGCATGACCTCCAGCCAGCCGGAGGTCCCGCCCATATACTGACTCCAGAAGAAGAGCGCAAAACAGACCGCGGCGACGATTCCCCCGACGGCGGTGCCGGGCGAGGAGAATTCGACGAGCAACCCGACGATCCCGGCGACGATCAAGATGCCGGTGATCAGTGGGATGCTCAGAAACATCGCCACATGGAAAATCCGTTCGTTATTCGCGTCGGCCCGCGTCCATTCCAACTCTCGATCCGGCCGATCGACGCCATACCGGCCGAGCAGTTCTTCTCTCGATCGCACGGTTGCCTGGGCCAGTCGCAGTTCGACCGCTCGTTCGCCATTCACCTCCAGGAAACGGCCTTTCCTTGCTTCCAGTACGACTCCCTGCCGTTCCCACTTGCCGCGGAATTCCGGAGTTTCCAGTTCATGCGTCGAGAGGAACTGTACCTCCCCGGTTTCCTGGTTTTGCGCCTGGTAGACTTCGAGTTCCTTGTCGACCATCGCCTCGGCGATGGAAGGGGGACGTCCTTTGGCGACCGCCAGATCGCGGACATTCTGCGCCAGGTGAGAACGAACCTTCTCGTCGGCATGCCGAAACGACCATAACTCGACATCGAAACTCACGGCACCGGCGTCACCGAAGTGAGCGTCCGGATGCAGGATAATCTCGTCGCAGCCCAGGGAGATGATCGCCGCGCCGCTGAGTGCTTCCCGCGGCACATAGGCCACGGTTCGCGCCCAGTCGATTCGACGCATCTCATGGGCCAGGTCGAGCGACTCATATAGTTCCCCGCCGGGACTTTCGATCTGCAGAATGACCAGGTCAGCGTTTGCTGCTCGCGCGGTCTGCAACTGTCGCCGCAGATATTGCCCGCGGGGCAGATTGATCTCCCCGTCGAACTTGATGATCACGGAACGCGCAAATCGGGGCCTGGGAAGCGGCGCCGAGTTCCCGGTCTCCCCCGGAACTTCGGCCAGCAAGATACCGCACAACACCATGCAGAGCCCGACCGCAATCAGGGCCGAGAAGCGGCCGACCACCGGATCGTGATCTGTCAATCGACGCGCTCCCCATAAACATCGGAGCAGCGGAACCGGGGTCGCGAAAAATGATTTACCCATGACGATTGATCGTAGATTGCCAAAGATACCACTGTCAATTCTCCGCGATTCTCCGGCGGCAATTGGTCGAGTATCATACGGGTCCGATAGGTTCCAAAAGTAACTGGTTTGGGAGCGCGTGATGAACCGGCGCATCATCATCCTGACGGAAGGGCACACAAATCCTCATACGGCAAAGACGGCCAGTTGCATGTTGCGCTATCGCGGCGAACAGGTCGTCGCGTTGCTGGACAGCACTCAGGCGGGTCGGAACAGCGGCGAATTGCTCGGTGTGGGCCGGTTTCCGGTCGTCGGCAACCTGAACGAGGCCCCCGCGGCAGATACCCTGTTGCTGGGGATCGCGCCGCCTGGTGGGAAAATACCCGCTGCCTGGCGACCGATCATCCGGCAGGCAATCGAACGCGGCATGCACATCTGGTCGGGACTCCACGACTTCGTTTCCGACGATCCCGAGTTTTCCAGACTTGCGTTCGACCATGGCAGCCGCCTGATCGATGTCCGCAAGAACGACGAACACGACATCGCTCGGCGTCGTGGCCTGCGACCGGATTGCCTGCGCGTGCACACCGTCGGACATGACTGCAGCATCGGGAAAATGGTAGCGTCCGTCGAAATCAGCCTGGCACTGCAACGTCGCGGCCGGGACGCCAAATTCATCGCCACCGGACAGACCGGAATCATGGTGGAAGGAGACGGTTGCCCGATCGACTGTGTCGTGGCCGACTTCGTCGCCGGGGCTGCCGAGAAACTGGTGCTCAAGAACCAGCATCATGAGATCCTGGTGATTGAAGGGCAGGGGAGCCTGGTCCATCCCTCGTATTCCGGCGTCACCCTGGGCCTGATGCACGGCTGCGCTCCGCACGCCTTGATTCTGGTATATGAGGTCGGGCGAACCGTCGTGACCGGCGTGGAACATGTCTCGATCCCCAGCCTCGCCCGCATCAAGCAGATGAACGAAATCATGTCCAACGCCAATTCTCGCTGCGAAGTGATCGGAATCGCCATGAACAGCCGTAAACTCAACGAGGCCGACGCCGAAACGGAGCGGCAGCGAGTGCGCGACGAATTCGGGCTTCCCGTCTGCGACGTCATCCGCCACGGCCCCGACGAATTGGTCGACGCGGTACTGAAATTCCAGGCGCGGGATGACTGGAAGACCTGGTGAGCAATCCCCGCCGATCACTCGGACGCTAAGATGTTCCAGACATGGATCGACCGATCGAAGCTGGCGGTGGCGAGCCGGCGGCCGTCGGGATGGAAGGCCACCGCGTAGATCGTGTTCTGGTGGACGGTGCGCGCGAGCAGCGGCTTGCGATCGTTGACCTGCCAGATTTCGAAACGGCCCTCAGCGCCTCCGGCGGCAAGCAACACGCCGTCGGGCGAGAACGCGACGGACTTCAACTTCGTGGCGGAACTGTCTAACGTTACCATCGGGGAAATGGTCTCGACCGCGGACGGTGTCGGCGCGGGTCCGTCGCAATTCCAGAGCCGCAGGGTGCCGTCCGCGCCCGCCGATGCAAGCAGTCCGCCGTCCTTCGGCGAAAATGCCAGCCCCTCCACGGTCCCAACGTGGCCCGTCAACTTTCGGATCAAGGAATGCGCGGCGAGATTCCAGACCCGAATCGTCGCATCGTCGCCTCCGGAAGCCAACCAGTTTCCATCGGCCGAAAAGCCGAGGCACTGCACCGTGTCGTCGGAACCACTGAACGAGGCCACGGACGCGGTCGATTGGGAATCCCACAGCCGAACGGACTTGTCAAATCCGCCGCTGGCAATCCACGATCCCCGCGCGCTCACCGTCCCGCACGCCAGGTAATCCTGATGACCGCTGAGGTTTGCTACGAGTCGTCCTTCGCGAGTCCAGATGCGGACGGAACGATCGAGGCTCGCTGTGACGACGCGTCGACCGTCGGCAGTGAAACCGGCGAAGGCGACGCCGTCCCCGTGACCCGTTAACGTCGTGACCAGAGCGCCGTCGGAAGCGCGCCAGATGCGCGCCGTATTGTCCAGGCTGGCGGAAGCGAACAGTTCCCCGTCCGGCGAAAACGCGACGCCATAGATCGCGTTCGGGTGCACGACCGAATACAACCGCTCCAGCATGATCGGAGAACTATCTGGCTTGGACTCCATCGGCATCGCTCCCGTTCAGCGACGGCACGCTACACCAATTCGCGCAGGGGCTGGTACTGGGAATGGTCGATAAGATACTGCGGACGCCCACTCCAATCCCTGATCGTTGCTTGATTGATGTCGATGCCCAAGTTGTGGTAAACGGTTGCGAAAATCTCCTGGAAATGCACCGGGCGATCCTTGGCATGTTCGCCCAATCGGTTCGTCGACCCGATCACTTGCCCGGCGCGAATGCCGCCACCGGCGAGCAATGCGCAGGCGACCTGGGGCCAATGGTCGCGTCCACCATTTTTGTTGATGCGCGGCGTACGACCGAACTCACCCCAGACCAGCACCGACACATCCTGGTCCATGCCTCGTTCGTGCAGGTCTTCCAGTAACGCGGTGAGCCCCTGGTCAAGCTGCGGAAAGTGATCGCGCGCGTTCTCGAAATTTGTTCCGTGGGGACGCCCGTGCCAATCCCAACGGCCGTACGCCAGCGTGACCACGCGCGTGCCCGCTTCGATCAGCCTCCGTGCTGCGAGGAAATACTCGTTCATCAACGGGCCCGCATCGCCATAACCGGCAGGTACGTTGGCGCCGCGGCCGTATCGTTCGCGGACGGCAGGATCTTCCTGTTCAAGATCGAGCGCGTCGGCAACGCGGCTGGAGGTCAAGATGCCAAACGCTTGCTGGTTGTACGCATCAAATCCTTCCAAGGAGCTGTTCACCTCGGCGATCCGTTTGAGTTGATCGAGTCGCTGCCGCAAGCCATGCCGATCGCTCAACTTGTCGATGCTGATTCCCTGCAATGTCAGGTCGGCGTTGCCGCTGTTCGGTGTAAACGGTGCGTGGGCCTGTCCCACAAAGCCCGCCTGACCAGGATCCGCCCAGGTGCTGGTGCGCATCTTCGGCGACAAGCCGACGAATGCCGGCGTGCCGGCCCGCGCCGGCCCCTGCAACCTTGATACCACCGCGCCCAAGGAAGGCCAGCCGCCTGCCGGTTGTCGATCGAATGTGCGCCCGGTCATGCACTGGAAGCTGGCGTGTCGGCCTTCCGAGCCGACCACGGAACGAATCACCGCCAGCCGGTCGCTCATCGCGGCCATGCGCGGGAACAGCTCGCAGATCTCCAGGCCGGGAACACGCGTGGCAATCGGCCTGAACTCGCCGCGGATCTCGACCGGCGCATCCATTTTCAAATCAAACATGTCCTGATGCGGAGGACCGCCCGACAGGAACACCATGATTACCGATTTGTGTCGGCCAGCAGAACCGCCCGCCGACTCGGCGCGGAGCAGCTGCGGCAACGTCAGGCCGCCGGCGGCGGCAAGTCCGCCGATCTTGAGAAACGATCTCCGCGAAACCCCATCACAGAACCGATGCTTCGCGCCCCGCAACTCAATCATGCCGTCCTCGCCTGGCTCTTGCCGGTTTGGGGTTGTCACCGCAGAGGCAACTGCGGCCAAAGATCAGGATACGTGCCCGTCCGCACCAATGCAATCGCGAACCGCACGAAGCAGTTGCCGGAGATTTCTCGGGTTCTGGCCGAGGTCGCCGCGTCCGATGCGGGACCGGCTTTCGGCCTGCAGCGATGCGCCGCCGGTTCCTTCGTCGCGCGGTCGAATCGTCACCACAATATCGTCTTGAAACCGCCAGACTCGCGTCGAATGGACGAGCCGCAGGACGATCGTCTCGGATTCCCGTTCCTCAGCAACCAGCTGCCAGTCCGGCAACCGCGCCGCCGCCCCGATCACGCAGGCAGCCAGATCCTCCATCGACGACCGTGTTTTCACCGGCCGCAGCTGCGGATCGGCCGCGTCTTCCGACGTGCCGGCACGGTTCTCTCGCAGATCGCGATTCCAATCGTCCACGGTCAACAGCAATCCGCCCACGATCAATAGCAACCCGACCAGCAGCACCGCGCCGAGGAAGACGGATATCCAGAACATGGTACGGCGCGTCCGATTGTGGGAGGGCGTCAGGTTTGTTTCAATGAGCGGGACAGGCATGGGAAACTCGATGTCACTTTTTCAGCAATCGGAAGCGGCGAATCTGCGGCGTGCTCAGCCGCTGGCGGCGCGCATGCGACCCACGACGTTGGCGGAATTCGTGGGTCAACAACATTTCCTCGGTGAAGGTAAGCTGCTGCGCCGACTGCTCGTGGCCGATCGACTCGGTTCGGTCATTTTCCACGGTCCCCCCGGTACGGGCAAGACGACTTTGGCTCGGCTGCTTGCACACGAGAGCCGGCGCAAATTCCGCCAGTTGAACGCCGTTACCAGCGGCGTCAAGGAACTGCGCGAGATCCTGGAAGCCGCGCGTGATGAATTGGCATCCGGCGGAATGCGGACACTGCTGTTCGTCGACGAAATCCACCGTTTCAACAAATCGCAGCAGGACGCACTGCTGCCGGACGTCGAAGACGGGGTCGTGACGCTGGTCGGCGCAACGACCGCCAATCCGTTTTTTGCGGTGAACAGCGCGCTGGTGAGTCGCAGCCAGTTGTTCCAGTTCGCACCTCTGAGCAAGTCCGACGTCGGCCAGCTGCTGCGTCGCGCCGCCGTGGACAAGCTGCGGGGACTCGGCGACTATCCGCTGCACTTGCACGATGATGCGGTCGAGTTCCTTTCGGAAATCTGTGACGGCGACGCGCGGCGAGCACTGGCCGCGCTCGAGATCGGCGTGCTCTCCTGCCCGCAGCGGCCGATCGAATTCACACGGGAACTGGCCGCGGAATCGATTCAACGCAAGGCGCTTCAGTACGATCCTTCCGGCGACGAACATTACGATTGTGCCAGCGCGCTGATCAAGAGCCTGCGGGGCGGCGATCCAGATGCCGGCATCTATTGGCTGGCCAGAATGCTTGAATCGGGGGAGGACATTCGCTTCATCTGCCGCCGGCTCGTCATTCTCGCCAGCGAGGATATCGGCAACGCGGATCCAGCCGCTCTGCCGCTGGCTGTCGCCGCGATGCAAGCCTGTGAGTTCGTCGGGCTCCCCGAATGCCAGCTCACGCTGGCTCAGGCGGTGACTTACCTGGCCTGCGCGCCAAAATCAAACGCCGCCACCCTTGCGATAAGTGAGGCAAGAAGCGACATCCGTGACGGTCGTACCTTGCCGGTTCCGGTCCACCTGCGGGACAGCCATTACGCCGGCGCAACACAACTCGGTCACGGCCAAGGCTACCAATATTCCCATGACGCGGCGTCAGGGATCGCCGCGCAGGATTATCTCGGCACGGATCGAGAATATTATCGCCCCACTTCCCATGGCGCGGAACGCGAAATCGGCGAAAGACTGGCCCATTTCAGAAAACTGCTGCGCGGGGAGCGGGGGAATTCCTGACCGCTCGATTGCAAATCGCGAGCGGCAGGGAATACTTGCTTGAGCCGGCACTCGGCTCCTCGCGGCCAGTACAACCGTAACCACCACCCCGTACCGTCCACTGCCATGCCAAACCTGCCCCGCCCGCTACGCGGAATCGTTCCGCCCATGGTCACGCCGTTGAAGAGTCGATCCGAACTCGATGCGCGCGGGCTGGAAAAATTGATCGAACATCTCGTGCCGGCCGGCATTGCCGGCTTGTTTGTGCTGGGCACCACCGGCGAGGCGCCCAGCCTGGAATATCGCTTGCGGTATGAACTGGTCGAACGCAGCTGCGAATTCGTCAATGGCCGCGTTCCCGTTCTGGTCGGTGTCACTGACAGCGCACCGCAGGAAAGCGTCGAGCTTGCAAATTTCGCGCGAGATTGTGGTGCCTCCGGAATCGTCGCGGCGCCGCCCTACTACTTCCCGATCGCCGCGGAAGACCTCTCCCGCTATTTCCTGCAGCTCGCGGATGAATCTCCTTTGCCGCTTTTTCTGTACAACATGCCCGCTTGCGTCAAAGTATCGATCGGAATGGAAACCGCCGAGCAATGCGCCAAGCATCCCAATATCCTGGGAATCAAGGACAGCGGAGGATCGCTCGAAAATTTCCGGCGTTACCTGTCGTTACGCGAATTGCGCGAAGACTGGACGTTTCTCGTCGGCCCCGAACATCTCACCACCGCCGCCGTGTTGGCCGGTGGACACGGCGGTGTCAACGGCGGTGCCAACTTGCTGCCCAAGCTGTTCGTCGAAGCGTGCCATGCCGCGGAAAACGGCGAATTGCAGCTCGTCGCAAGGCTGCAGCAGGAAATCGAATCGCTCGGAGAACTCTATACCGTCGGTGACGACTTTGTCTCCGTCGCCCGCGGCTTGAAAGCGGCACTGGAACTGCAAGGCATCTGCAGTTCCGTCATGGCGCCGCCCTTCCAACAATACGACCCGCCGCAAATCCAAAAAGTCCGCGGTCTGCTCGCACGCTGGCAACGGTCCGAGATGGAACGGTCTGAGACACTCACGAGGTCTCCGAGCGACGCATCGTGACCAACGCGAACTTTTTTGACGATTGCCATTGACGGAAATGGCGGGTGCCGCTCCATCAACGCACCATTACGAAGCCTACTCCGGATACGATTACCTTGACGTCGGGTATACCCAGTTCAACAGCTTCGTCGCTGGTATTCGAATCTGGTTTTAGGCGACATGTTCAGGCGGCTTCGGAGGGCGCGGTTACCAGGCACTTAAGTGCTTCGAGGCTTGCCAGCACATCCTCGGGTGACACGTGACTCCACTCGGAGGCTTTATGCCTCACGATCGCCAGTTTGAATGCTTCCACGGCATCAGCCAGGTCGGCGGGCAGCGCCGGCAAATCGGCGAAGGGACGCACGACCGGAATCGGATCGGAAGCACTCGTCAACGTTTCTTCAGTTGACAGTGGGTCGTTGGTTGCCTGGTCACTTTCCGAACGGTGACCGGAGCCGAAGTTTCCCGGTCCCGTTATCTCGGCGTCAGCGGTTTCGTTCGTTGCCGGGTGCGTGGCGCCGTCAAGATCTCCGCGGCGGCTGGCTGGCTCCACGGTTAGGTCGAAGTCCTCGTCGGTTTCGACGGTGATGATTTCGGATGCCACCGGGCGCTGAGCCTCCACCGATCCCATGGTTTCCCAGCGCATGGAGCGCATTTCGGAAACCGACCATGCATTTTGCACGGCGCCTTCAAGCCACATTTCGGCGTCGTTCCAATCGATCGCCGCCTGAAAATGGGTCCAGAAAAGGACCGGAAATTTCTCGTAGCTGGTACCAAAGCGTTGATAAACTCGACGTAATCTGCCGACATGCTGCGGCGTGACGCCTCCGACGCGACGGCTCCAGGAATCGTCAGAATACTCGTTTGCCGCGGCACCGGCTTCGATCAGCGCATCTCTCCAGTGCGCGATAATGCGACCTTTTTCCCAGTTGGTTGTGCTGACGAGCTGCCGCCATCGCCCGACGAAAGCCAACGAGGCCTGTTCCGCCTGCGGACTGGTCGATTCCGGGGCGGCATTGTCGAAGGGAGTCGATACTTCCATGGCGCTTTTCCTTGACTACCGATGGACGGCGCTTCGATTGAGCAAATCAAGTTGCTCAAAACTATCAGCCATTCGGAATTGGACAAGCGCACCCCGGGAATCAGAAGATTTCCCGGGAAAACACCCGCTTCGCGCGTCGGAGGCGGTGGGGAAAAGCTGTCGTTTGAATTCGATGTCGTTCAGCACCCTTGATTTTCAACCAGGCGCAGCCCGCACAACCGATTCAAATCCGCAATTGCGGTGAGCACCATCACAAAACGGTTTGTTGGCGGACGCGCCGCAGCGACAAAGGGCAATCACGGGCTTGTCCGCGGCGATGGTGAATTGGTTTCCTTCGGCGTCGGCGATTGTCACCGGCGTCTCGATGACGATTGGTCCATTGTCACGAATTCGTATGCGGATGTTCGACACGGCTTACAACCTCATGGGATCCAGGTGGTCGGATAACCGCAGTACTTTAGCAGATCGTCAAGGTTTCGGCTGCTTGGCCGCGTCAGGCTGTTCGGGCCTGACTCCGGCAGGATCGACGGGTGCGGCGAGCGTTGGGTGACCGGGAACCGCACGCAGGATGATTAACAATCTCAGGACCTCGGAATCTCCACGGATCCCCTCGCGCGCTTCAAGGCCCGCCGAACGATCCTGGCTCTCGTCGTCGCGCGAGGCGACTCGCGAATCGGCCCGTTTTTCGACAGCAGACTCTCTCGACGCAATTCGTTCGTCCAGCCGCCTGCGCGGCTCGTTTGTTTTCGCGTACAGATCGAGTTCCGTCGGTGGCACCAGCTGGAACTGGTTGGATCGAAGTCGGCGCTTATGTTGTGCAAGACCCTCGGCGCCCGATGCGCGAGATCTCGCCAGACTGTCCGCCGGTGGATCCTGTCGTTCGCCGCCCGCCGAATCCGCACCAGCGTCGAACGTTGGAGCCACGCCCAACGTGTCGCGCCCCAACGATCGGTCCGAAAATCGCCAGAACCAGGTCCGCATTTCCGGCTGTTGCGCCGCGAAATCGACGACCGGTACGTTTTCTGGTCGATCTTCCTCCTGCCCGTTCGCTTCTCTGACTTTCGCGCCCAATGCGAGTTTGTCGAGGGAGCTATCGGTCTGCCGCTGTCTTCCCAGCACGGTTTCGGCGACAAAATCATTCAGAGCCGCGGTAATACTCTCCCGAGGTCCCTCGACCAAAATCATCTCTGGCGTCGGGCTTTCACCTCGATCCGCTGCCTCGGCGTCGGCTGCCGCTTTTTCATCGGCGAATTCCGGACTTGCAAGTGCATAGACCACAAGGTCGTGGCGGACCAGGGCGTCCCGCAGTTGCATTTGAACCTCTTCCCTCGGAGGCAAATCGATCTGAAGCACGTTCAGTTCCGCCAGTCGTTTGGCCGCGCCATACTCGCCGGGTTCCGCCGCAAGCTGTGGGATTTCCCCGTCGCTCTTTAGTTCCCTGGCGACAAGCGGAACCGGTTCGCCGTCGGCCAAATTCGGTGCGACTTTGAATTCGAGCGTCTCCGCTTCGGGACTCGCATTACGATCCGCTTTTCGTGGGTGGATCGCTGGCGCTGGTGCCTTGCGGTCGCGCGATCCCCCCACACCCGGCAAGCCGCCTTGCGCCTGGATTCCACCACCGAATCCAGTTCCTCTGCCGGTTCCGCCAATACCACCCATTCCGCCCGGTACCGACGATTGCCGTTCATTCGGCTCGGACGGTTGGGCGCCGTCCAATGTTTTTCCGCCGCCACCAGGCAGCGCCCTTGCACCCCCACGCATCCCACCGGAACGAGGCGAGAAGGTGAACGACTCGAAACGCTCTGGCGCGCCAGCACCGCCTCGTTCGTCCGCGGCAATACCACTCGTCGCTCCGGGCAGGACCCCGCCCGGCGAGGCTGCTTCTGCAAACGTATCGCCCGCAGGAGGCGAATCGGCCATGTGGAATTCTTTGTCACGATTCATGAGTTCGGTCGATTCCGACCTTGCCGCGAATACTTTGTTTTCCGGAGTCGCGACTGATTCCAGACCGCCATCAACGGTCGGTGCCCCAGGCAACGCACTTCGGTAAAACGCATTCGATCCTGACGCGGGCTCGCTGTCAGCGCGAGCCAATCCACGCCCACGTTGCGCGTCATCCATCCGTCCCGCGGCGAAATTCAACGCGAACATGATCAGCAGCCCGGCCGCCACGGTCGACATGATCCAGAACCCCCGCTGCCATCGCTTCAATCGGTCCGTCAGGTCGCCCGCGCCGTTGTTGGCGACGACTGCCGATGGATCGACCTTGGGGTCCGAAGGGGCAACCCCCTTCAACATCGCTCGCTCCGCAGCGCGCAAAACGCGCTCCGAAAACGATTCATCCAGCCTGTTCTGAGGCAACGACTGCAGACCGGTGCGCAGCGAGCGCAGATCTTCGAACATCCGCCGGGCCGCGACGTTCTCCACCAGCGTTCGCTCGACCAGCGCCTGCTCGTCCGACGTCAATTCGCCGTCCAGGTACGCGCTGATCAGTTCATCAGAGAATGGTTTGTTCATGTGCGTTCGTTCGTCGAAATGCTCCGTTTCAAGAATCGGCCAGCACTTCCTTCAATTCATCTCTCAATTGTAAACGGGCCCGATGCAGGCGGCTTCGAACCGTGCCTACCGGCAAGTCGAGAATCTCCCCGATCGTTTCGTAACAACAACCGTCGATTTCCCGCAGTACCAGGATCGATCGATAGTCGTCGCTCAACGATTCCATCGCCGCTCGTATTTGCTGCGCGCGCTCCTCACGCAATAACCGCTCCGCCGGCGCTTCACCGACGTCCGCAGGGTCGATTCCGGGCTGGTCGTCGCGGGCGTCAAGCGACTTTTGCGGACGACGGCGTCGCTGGCGGGATATCGTCATGTTGAAAGCGATCCGGTAGAGCCAGGTATAAAAGGCGCTTTGCCCTTGAAATGACTCCAATTTGACAAATGCCTGCACGAACGCGTCCTGAACCAGATCCTCCGCTTCCTCCCGGTTGCCAATCACATGGACAAGCGTATTGAAGAGGCGATCCTGGTACTTGTGGACTAACCGTCCGAAAGCACTGGAGTCCCCATTCAGGGCGTCGCGTATTAGGTTTACGTCGTCGTTCACAGCCGCTCGATACTATTGGACGACCGGTTGCTGCGGAAAGTTCCCGGGCGAATCGCTTAGAGGAAATCGTACACCCTTCCGACCGCGCACGACGATGACCCAGACGGGAATCGCCGCCACCAGTATCACCAGGCTGATCCACTGCGAAATCGTCAGATTCGTTCCAAAACGACCCGCCTCATCGTCGCGAATAATCTCTTCCAAAGTCCGTGCAATCGGGTACATCAGCATCAGCAGGCCGATCACCTCCCCGTCCCGCTGTCGCAGTGGGTAACGCCACCACAGCACCAGAAACAGCAGAAACGAACTCACGAAACTGTACAATTGTATCGGATAGACAGGCAAGCTGCGGCCGGGAATCGCACCAATACTCCAGCTGTACTCCTTACGTCCCTTGACCGATCCGGGATCGTCCGTCTCCAGGTGCAAAACAGGGACCAGGTCATGGTTCGGGTCGAGTAACGCTTCGGACAAACGAGTCACGGCGCGGCCGTTAATCGACAGAATCCTGGCTCCTGGGTGAATTCCAGAGTCGGCTGCCGGCGAGCCCGCCTGTACCTCCGAAACGATTGGCGCGCCGTCGGACGCACCAGCCAGACGAATTCCGTGCAGTTGCCCCAGCCGGAATTGATGCCAATAGGCAGGACTTCCCTGAGGAAACCGTACGGCAAGCTGCTCGGTGGCGCAAACTCCGCTGAAACAACAGCCATGGCAGAAGCAACCTATCCGGCCCACCGCCATCCCCAACGCCAGACTGGGGGCCCATAAATCGCAGTACGGCAGGATCGGCATGCGATGTCGCAGCGCAAAGCAAATGCCACCGGCGAAACCGGCCAGCACCGATCCGTAAATCACCATCCCGCCTTCCGTGAAATTCAACATCTGTTGAACGGTCGCCAGAACCGTGGGCCGACGGAACTCATCGAAATACTGAATCACATAGAACGCCCTTGCGCCCACGAAGCCCGCGACGCAGACCACGAACGCCAGCGAAGACAGCTGCTCGGTATCGCCCCCCATTCTCCGAGCCCGCGATAATCCTAACCCAATGCCCGACAACGCTCCCACCATGACGGTCGTGCCAAATCCTCGAATCGGCAAGCCCAACGGTCGGCCGTCGACTCCGATTTCCTCGACTCTCGGCAAAACGAAAATAATCACGGCGCCGAACACGAGGTAAAGCGGCGCGCTGCCAAGGATCTCGCTCGTGGAACTGCCGCTTTGGCCGTACCATCGCCAGCACACGACCCCGGCTATGGCCCAGATTCCCAGCACCCATCCGAAACCGAACAGAGGAATCCCGGCAAGCTCGTGCGGCAGGTGAAGCAGCGTGTCAAGCATCGTTTGAATCACCCAGGACGAGGTTATCGATCAGTCGTGTTTGGCCGACGCGCGCCGCAACCAGGATCACGGTCGCTGCTGTGGCCTCGGTGACCTCGGCCAGAGTTTCCGCATCCGCGACCGCAACGTATTCCGGCTGCGTTATGCCCGACTGGCGCAATTCCGACAGCACCGTCTCACGCAACAATTCAGCCCTTGCCTCCCCGGCAAGGAACCGGTTTCGCGCCGCGCGTAATCCGCGTGAAATCGCGGTGGCCCGGTGCCGATCGTCCTGGCTCAGGTAACGGTTACGCGAACTCAGTGCCAGTCCGTCCGCCTCGCGAACGATCGGGCAGACACGGATCGCGATCGGCAGATTCAGGTCGGCGACCATCCGGCGTATAACCAGCGCCTGCTGAAAGTCCTTTTGTCCGAAAAATCCGAGATGCGCCGGAAGGATCTGGAAAAGTTTCAACACCACCGTCGCCACGCCGCGAAAATGCCCGGGCCGGCAACTGCCCTCCCAAGGCGCCGCGACCGACGACGGTTCGACGAATGTGGAAAAACCAGGCGGATAGATCTCTTCGGATCGCGGAACAAAGACCAGATCGGCGCCCGCCTGGCGCAATTCGGCGAGATCCTGATCAATGGTTCGCGGGTAGCGGCTGAAATCCTCACTCGGACCAAACTGCGCAGGATTCACGAAAATCGTGGCAACCGTGGCCGTACATTCGCGCCGCGATGCCTCGATCAGACTCAGATGGCCCGCGTGCAACGCTCCCATGGTTGGAACCAGGCCCACGCGTCGGCCTTGCGCGCGAAGCTGTAACACCCGTTCGCGAATCCGTTCGATGCTCTCGACGACTTCCATCGGTGCTTTCTGTGGCACTCCCAAGGGCGGATCGAAACAAGTTTCGAGCTACGGCAACAAGTCTCGAGCTACTTTACTCTTCCAAAACCTGAAGCAATGCCGAAAGTTCACGTCGAACCCCCTCGTCTTCAGCCAGGTCCAAGTGTAACACAGGGGCGCCGCGGCCAAGAGTAAGCTGGCAGTCGTCCGTTTTGGCGCGCGGCACACCCGATTCGGCGGACACGCACCCTTGGGTGCGACAAACGAGCAATAGGTTGGGAGGATCGGCGTGCGATTCCAGGGTTGGGCCCCGGATCGTGATTGCCGCGGCGGCCGCCGGCCTGGTTTGCCGGACCAGCTTCGCCAGTAATTCAGTGCAATGCCTCCTGGCGGCAGTTTCGCCCCAGAACTCCAGAACGAACGGCCGACAACGCAGATTGTTCCAGAGTTCCTGGAGTGGCTTCCCCGTACGCGGTTCGATCATGTCCGCGGCGATTTCGACCGCCGGTCGCAGGACGAAAGAACGCAACGCAAGTCGGGGGTGTGGCAGACTCAGGTGGGAAGTTTCGATGATCTGCTGGCCCAGCAGCAGCAGGTCGAGATCGACGGTACGCGGACTCCATCGCTGCGATCGACTCCTGCCATGACGCGTTTCAAGCTCCAGCAGCGATTGCAGCAATGCGTACGCATCCAGCGATGTACGCATGCGGATCACGGCGTTAACGTAATCGGGTTGATCGGGCGGTCCACCCACCGCGCGGCTTCGCGTTAGTGAACTCACGGCATCGATCGTGAGCCCTTCGCACTGGCGCAAGTCCGCCAGAATTGTATTCCACATGCTTTCAGCGTCACCCAGATTCGCGCCGAACGCGATGAGCCCCTGCTGGAAGGGCCCCTGCTGAATGGGCACTTGCTGAAGAGCGGGCATGGAAATCGCCGGCACGTTGGGAATTGGCGAAAATACGACACGGAACAACGATGTTCGTAGTCTACCGACAGCGTGACAATCATTAAACCGGCGGAAGGAACAGCCCGCCCCCTCCCGCCGGCGATAACGCCACTCGATCCGTGAGTGGCCCGATTGCACGGAGAATTCGCGTTGAAGCGATGAAGTCAGGAAACGAACAGGAAAAGCATGAGGGGGATCTCCCTTCCACGGCCAGAGCCGTCGACCGTCAATCCTTCGCTCGCCGCCCCCCAGGCTGCTTTCCAGTCCCGAAATACGGGAACAACACCATAATTGCAGCGCAGTTGACCTTGTCGACCGCTTCGTGCGAGTCGGGATGAATTCCTGTGCGAAATGGATCAGGTTCCAACGGCGTCGGCGCGCAATACTAGAATCATTTTTCAGCCGCTGCCGCTCACAAAAACTGGCAAAATCCACCAGTCTTGAAAAAACCGAATTCGTTTCGATGACGAGATCACACTTCGCACAACGATCACACTACGTGCTCGCGAACAACTTTCATCGTTCGCGACAAGGAGCACATTTTGCGAAGTGAACGCGTTTTGTCAAGCAACATCTGAAAAAGTTTTTTTTCGACAAACAAGACTTGCAGTCGCTGGGCGTTTTTTCTTTCGCATTCTGGCGGACCGGTCGCAGGTCTGCTCGACGCGGGGGCCGGAGCCGAAACAGGCACTCGACATCGATTCGTCCCTGCGACTTAATCGGCGGGAACGGCGACCTTGACGACAATTTTTCGCACACGTTGCGGCTTATCCACAGCCACGCCGGGCATATGCGCGTCGTCGGTGGACATAAACGCGAACAGCCCGGGCTTGAGCAACAGAAAATTCCCGTCACCGTTGTACAATGCAACTTCTTTCTCATCGTCGTAGGGCATTTCCACCTTGAGATCGACAACTTGCGCGAAGCCGATTCGTTCGGCGCCATCGACGACGACATGCAGATCCCAGTATTTGCGATGCGATTCCCACTTGCACTCCGGCAGGAGCTTGGAGTCGTACTCCTGGGCCATGAAATAGAGCTGATTGCCGTCAATTTCGTGACGTCCGAGCGGGATCCGTGCGAGATCGGTATCGCGCAGGAATGCGAGTGCCCGCGTCAGCACCGCGGGCATACCTTGATAGCGGTTTACGTTGACGAGTCGGTCGACGATCATGGGAGTCCCTTTCTTTCGGCGATGGCTACCCGATTGGCGAACACAGTTCCGTCTGCGACAATTTTCTGGTCGCAAGCTCGGGGTTCGCCGTGATTATCACCCATCGCCCGGGAAGTTCCAATCACCGGTCGGCTTGCAGCGGCGTGACAGGCAGATGATGAGCGGCTGATGGGCATTCTTCGAGGGGGAACAGGCCGTGATTGTCGGAGTGCCGAAAGAGGTCAAGCGGGACGAATATCGCGTAGCGATGTTGCCGGTGGGTGTCGAGGAGCTGGTGCGTGCGGGGCATCAGGTGCTGATTGAAAAAGGCGCCGGGCTCGGATCGGGGCTTGTCGATCAATCGTACGCCGAGTCGGGAGGCGAATTGGTATCCGGTGCAGCGGAGATTTTCGCGCGTGCCGAGATGATCGTAAAGGTGAAGGAGCCGCAGCCTTCGGAGCACGCGCTGTTGCGGCCGGGGCAGATTCTGTTCACCTACCTGCATTTTGCCGCGGACCGGGCGTTGACCGAGGCGATGATGCGGACGGGAGCATCTTTCCTGGCGTACGAAACGCTGCGCGACGAGCGCGGATTGTTGCCGCTGTTGACTCCGATGAGTGAAGTGGCGGGTCGCATGAGCATTCAGGAGGGCGCCAAGTTCCTGGAACGGCCGCAGATGGGACGCGGAATTCTGCTGGGCGGAGTCCCTGGCGTGGCGCCGGCGCACATCACGATACTCGGGGGCGGCATCGTCGGTTCCAATGCCGCGAAAATCGCAGCAGGTTTCCACGCCGATGTAACGATCCTGGATATCAACATGGATCGGCTGCGATATCTCGACGACATCATGCCGCCCAATGTGAACGTACTCTACAGTGACCGGCATGTGATTCGGGAGGAGCTGCGTCTGGCCGATCTTGTGATCGGCGCCGTGCTGATTCCAGGTGCGAAGGCTCCGCGCCTGGTGACGCGCGCTGATTTGAAGTTCATGAAACCTGGCAGCGTGATTATCGACGTAGCGATCGACCAGGGTGGATGTATCGAGACCAGTCGCCCGACCACACACAGCAGTCCGACCTATATCGAAGAAGACGTGGTGCATTACTGCGTGACCAATATGCCCGGCGCCGTCGGGCGTACCAGCACGTTTGCGCTCTGCAATGTGACGCTTCCCTGGGTAGCCTATGTGGCTCAGCGCGGTTTGCAGGCCGCCGTCGAGCAGTCGCCCGCGATCGAGTCGGCGCTGAACATCCACGACGGCCAAGTCACCAATGGTCCTGTTGCCGACACATTCGGCTTGCCCTACAGTCGACTCCGAGCGCGGGGCGTATGACTTCGAGGCTATCCAATCTGCCGACAACGCTGCGCTGGCTTGGGGATCGGCTCGGTTACCTGGCGCTGCTCGACCAGACGCTGTTGCCGACCGAGTGTCGGGAAATCGAGTGCCGGGATCTCGAAAGCGTCTGGCGGGCGATCCGCGAGTTACGGGTTCGAGGCGCCCCGGCGATCGGCATTGCCGCGGGATACGGATTGACTTTGGGATTGGGTCGGCTGGATGACGAGTCCGAGTTTTTTACGCGGCTGCAGCAGGCGCGCGATCGGCTGGCGGCTTGTCGCCCTACGGCGGTCAATCTCCATTGGGCGCTCGACCGCGTCGTCGCGGTAGCGCAGCGGCTGCGTGGCCAGGCATCGATCCCGGTGATCCACCAGGCAATCTGGGACGAAGCGCGCCGCATCCACGAACAGGACCGTGCAATCTGTCGGGCAATCGGCGTGGCCGGGGCGGACTTGTTGGAGGATGGATCGACCGTCCTCACGCATTGCAATGCCGGCGCCTTGGCCACTTCCGAACATGGGACCGCTCTGGGGGTGATCTACTCCGCGGCGGCCAGCGGCAAACGCATCCAGGTCTTCGTGGACGAGACTCGTCCGCTGTTGCAGGGTGCGCGGCTGAGTGCCTGGGAGTTGTCCCGGGCTGGCGTGCCGGTCACCTTGATCTGCGATTCGATGGCCGCGCAAGTCATGCGCGAAAAGCGGGTGCAGGCTGTGATCGTTGGCGCGGATCGCATCGCCGCCAACGGCGACACCGCCAACAAGATCGGCACCTATTCGGTGGCTTGTCTGGCCCGCATGCACGCGATCCCGTTTTATGTCGCCGCGCCGTCCAGCACCTTCGACTTGACGCTATCGCAGGGCGATCAGATTCCGATCGAGACTCGTGATGGCGGAGAAATCTCGGAGGGATTCGGCCGACGGACCGCCCCGGACGGTATCGGCATCTACAATCCAGCATTTGATGTAACGCCGGCGGAGTTGATCACCGCGCTGATCACCGAATTTGGAGTCATTCGTCCGGTTAATGCCGGCACGATTCGTGCGACCGTTGGCCCCAAGACCCATTGACCCCAAGCATTGAAAGGAACCCGCAGCATGAAGCCGATCACGGTACTCCTGGTCGAGGATGACGCCGAACAGGCTCGGCAGTTCCATAACTTGTTCCAGAAAGTGCGCGGTGTCCATTTCGACGTCCGTACTGTCGCGACCTTTGCGGACGGCTTGGGACAGCTCAAGCAGGCCTCGGTCGACGCCGTGCTGCTCGACGTCCGCCTGCCGGATTCAGACGGTGAAACGACTTTTGAACGGCTTCATCGGCATGATCCGGAATTGCCGATCGTCGTCATCGTCGAACCGGGAGATACGATGCTTGGCATTCGCGCGGTCGAAGATGGGGCGCATGGCTATCTGGTGAAAGGGCGGATCAATACCAGCCAGCTGTCTCGCGCGGTCCGCTTCGCCATGAAGAACGCGCGGCTGCAGAACGCCGAATGGGATTCGCCGATGTTTCATCTGGCCCAGCAGCAGTTCATGAAAGCGGCCCAGCTGATGGGACTCGACGAGAACATCCGGGAACGGTTGCTCTGGCCACAACGCACGCTGGTCGTGACGCTGCCGTTTCGGCGTGACGAATACAATGAGGTGGAAACCGTATTCGGCTACCGTGTGCAGCATGTATTGACCATGGGACCGACGAAGGGCGGTATTCGCTACCACGAAGATGTCGACTTGGGGGAGACCTCCGCGCTGGCGATGTGGATGACCTGGAAGTGCTCCTTGATGAATCTGCCTTTCGGCGGCGCGAAGGGCGGGGTGGCGATCGATCCGACTTCCCTGACGCGCGCCGAGCTGCAGCGACTGACGCGCCGCTACACGATGGAGATTATCGACATGATCGGGCCGGACCGGGACATACCGGCACCGGATATGGGCACCAACGAGCAGGTCATGGCCTGGATCATGGACACGTACAGCCAGCAGATGGGCCACGCCGTACCGGAAGTTGTGACGGGCAAGCCGGTCGTACTTGGCGGTTCACTCGGCCGCAAGGAAGCGACGGGACGAGGCGTCGTCTATGTGATCCAGCACGCCTGCGAGCACCTGAAGATCGATCCGCGCAAGAGCACCGCCGTGGTGCAGGGCTTTGGAAACGTGGCCAGTAACGCGGCGAAGTTTCTGGACGAGATGGGCGTGAAAGTACTCGGAATCAGCGATGTTTCCACCGGCATCCGCAACGAAAAAGGCATCGACATCGCCGCGGCGCAGGCTTGGGTCGACCAGCATAAGACGCTCGCCGGATTTCCAGGGGGGGAACCGATCAGCAATTCGGAATTGCTGCAGTTGCCTTGCGACATCCTGGTTCCGGCCGCGCTGCAGAATCAGATCACCCAGGAGAACGCCGGGAAGCTGCAGTGCAAGATCATCGCCGAGGGCGCCAATGGTCCGACGACGCTGGAGGCCGATGAGATTCTCAACGATCGCGGCATCTTCGTCATTCCCGATATTCTGGCCAACGCCGGCGGCGTGACCGTCTCCTATTTTGAATGGGTCCAGGACACCCAGAATTTTTCGTGGACGCTGGACGAAATCAACAGTCGACTGCTCAAGATCATGACCGACTCGTTCATGCGCACGCTGAAACGGTCGGTCGAACAGAAGCTCGACATGCGCACCGCGGCATTGATCGAGGGCATCCAGCGCGTCACGGAAGCAAAACTGCTGCGCGGACTGTTTCCGTAAGGCGGACTGCCTCACCCCAGCAGGGCATCGACACGTTGGGCTCCGGTCACATCGACGTCGGTGAGACTTGCCTCGCGACCATCGTGGGGCAGCGTCAGCCGGCGATGATCGAGTCCCAGGGCGTGCAGCAGCGTCGCGTGCAGATCATGCACGTTGACGATGTCCTGGGTCGCGGCGTAGCCGAATTCGTCGGTCGCGCCATGCACATGCCCGCGACGGAAACCTCCGCCGGCCAGCCAGAGCGAGAATCCGTGGCGATTGTGGTCGCGGCCATCCTTGCCCTGGGAGATCGGCAGGCGTCCGAATTCACCGGTCCAGATCACGATCGTCGAGTCCAAGAGTCCACGTTGTTTGAGATCCCGCACCAGCGCCGCGCTCGACTGGTCGGTGCGGCGGCAGAGCCCTTTCAAGCTCTCGGCGTTCTTGCTGTGGGTATCCCAGGGCTGGCCCGACAGATACAGCTGCACGAAGCGCACACCCCGTTCGACGAGACGCCGCGCCAGCAGGCAGCGCGTGCCGTATTCCTGCGTCGCCGGTTCGTCCAGTCCGTAGAGCTTCCGCGTGGATTCGGTTTCGGAGGAGAGGTCGAGCACCTCCGGGACGGCGGTCTGCATGCGGGCTGCCGTCTCAAATTGGGTCAAGCGGGCCGCCAGTTCCGAACTGTGCGGGTGCCGGTTCAGATGCCCCGTGTTGATCTGCTTGAGAAAGTCGAGTTGTCGGCGTCGTGCCGCACCGGAAATGCCTGACGGCGTCGTCAGATTCAAGACCGGATTTGCTCCGGAACGAAACGTCGTCCCTTGAAATTGGGCCGGCAGCCAGCCGGACGACCAGTTCCGTTCGCCATCGACCGGCAGCCCGCCCGGATCCGAGAGCACGACATAGGCGGGGAGGTTTTCGTTTTCGCTGCCCAGTGCATACAGCACCCACGACCCCCAGACCGGCATGCCCGCCAGGAACTTTCCGGTGTGAATCAGCCTCAAGGCCGCTTCGTGATCGACCGATTCGGTCTTCATCGACCGCACCAGACAGATTTCGTCGGCGATGGCACCGGTGTGCGGCAGCAGTTCGCAGAGGTCCATCCCACAGCCGCCGTATTTCGCGAACTTGTAGGGGCTGCCGAGGCAATTCCCCTTTTGCTGGTCGAAATGCGCCTCCAAGTCGCCTCCGGGATACGGTTGCCCGTCGTACCTGGTCAGCAGCGGTTTCGGATCAAATAGATCCATCTGACTCGGTCCGCCATGCTGGAACAGGCATATTACCGATTTGGCTCTGCCAAAGGACGCACCTGGCGTCGGAGACGCGTTGCCGACCGGTTCGTCGCCTCGCGCGGTGCCTTGTTGGCGCAGCAGGTGCGAAACCGCCATGGAACCCAGGCTGCCCGCCATTCCACGGAGAAATACGCGTCGTGCCAGCATGTCAACCGGGAACGGAACGCCGCCCATGCGCTACTCCACGTAGAGGAACTCGTTGCTGGCCATCAGGGACTGGCAGAGATCGGCCAGAGCCTGGACGACTCCTGTACTCGATTCAGGATAATAGCCGGCCTGTTCGCGGAGGAACAATCGCGCCGCATCGAGTTCCTCGGTGCGGGGCGGCCTGCCCAGCGTGCGCCGGTAGGCGATCGCGATGCGTTGCGGGTCGTCGACCGGGCGCTCGGAAGCGGATTCGAGAGGGTTTGGCGTTGTCAGATCGACGGCCAGAGCGCGGGCCCGATTCGCGACGAATTCCGCGTTCAACAGACTTAACGCCTGCAGAGGCATCGTCGATCGCGGTCGGGAAACCGAGTTGAATACGAGCGAGGGCGCATCGAAAATCGCGAGCAGACTCAGCACCTGCGTGCGACGCTGGTAGAGGTAGATCGATCGTCGTCGGGCTCCCGTCGCGTTTTCTGGCACAACGACTTCACCCGCCGCATCGCGCGACGTTGGCACATAGGAACCAAACATCCGCGTATCGAGTTCACCACTGGCAGCCAGCAGGGCATCTCGGATCGATTCGGCGTCGAGCCGATGGAGCGGAAATCGGGAAAGCAGTCGTCCATCCGGGTCCCGTTCGAGCGACAAGCGGTCGGCGGCGCTCGATTGCCGATAGGTCGCGGACAGGACGATCCGTCGCTGAAGCCGTTTGACACTCCATTGATCGCTCTGCAGTTGCGCGGCAAGCCGATCGAGAAGTTCCGGGTGGGTAGGCGGCGCGCCGCTCAGCCCCAGATTATCGGCGGTCGCAACCAGACCTTCGCCAAAATGGTATTGCCAGATCCGATTTACCTGCACGCGTGCCAGCAGGGAAGCAGCCTTGGAGCCGGTTGCGGTCATCCAGTCGGCCAGGGCCAGTCGTCGCAGCGAGGTACGCGTTTCGGGTCCGCGGACCGCGACAGTGAATGGCCTCGTGAAGTCGCTGAGCGCCGCGGGCATCATCGGCTCGACGGGGTCTTTGCGCGCGGCGTAATTCCCGCGCTCCAGCCAGTGGACCGTCGGTGGCTCGGGATGCATGTCGCTGGCCCAGTAGATTTTTCCCGGCGGGTTCCTGGTCAGCGCGTCGCGTTCCTGAACAATGCGGTCGGTCGCCTCCCGCATTGCCTTGAGTTCACGGATGAACTCGTCCGGTTCAGCCTCCGTCGCAGCGCGCCCCGGAAGCAGTTCGATTCGAAGATTATCGATAACGAAACTGCGATCGCAGCAGTATTCCCAGGCGAACGCGCCATCGGGCAGATCGGCGGACGAAAGCGTCATGTTCTTACCATCGACCATCCCGTCGACGAGGTGTTCCAATCGGAACTTGTCGTCGCCCAGGTTCGTGATGCGCAGTCCATAGTTGCGTCCGGAGCGGTATCCGGCAGCGCCGATTTCCCCGACGCTCCGCGCGTCCGCACCCGGATAATCCAAGTGGACCGCGGTACTCCCACCCGGGTTGCCATCGATCAGGATGTTTCCGCCCGGCCGATCGCGCTGATCGTGGAAGTCGCCGGCCGCGATCAAGTAGCCGATGCGCGCGGCGGGGGTGCCACCGCCTGGCAGCGTGTCGGCGATCAGGTCAAAGGTCACCTCAACGACGTCGTCCTTCCGTGCGGGCGTCCAGTCGAACGATTGCCGGGTGCACAGCCAGCGATCCCCGGCGGCGCCCGACTCCATGATCCATAGCTGGCCGTCGACGATCCGCGCGCCGGGCCGCGCATCGACGTCAAGTTGTACCGCGGGCGTTCCGCCAGGAGTATCGTCCCCCGGCGCGGTGTTGCTCCAGTGTTCCGCCAGCCGTTCGTCGGCGACATCAAAGGTCGCCTCGAACAGCGATTCGCCGCGCGGCCGATTCGCGCGGACCCAGGCTGTGAGTTCCGATTGCTTTGTCCTGGCCAGTTCCGATAACGCATCGACGCGCCCCTGCCATTCCTCGCGCTGGCCGGCAAGCGGGGCGAGTACAAACCGATCGTTCGGCTTCTGCCATTGCTCGATGTTGAAAACCGGATAGAGAATGGACTGGAACTGGTAATACTCCCGCTGCGTGATCGGCTCAAATTTGTGGTCGTGGCATTTCGCGCACTGGATCGTCAGACCCAACAGTGAGGAAGCGACAATCTGCATCGACGATTCGAGCGCCGTATAGCGATCGATTCGCACCTCGTCGGGATTCCCGTCGCTTTCGCCACTGCCGTCCTGACCGTTACGCAAGTAATGGGTCGCCTCGAGCAACTCGATCGACTCCGGCGTCGCTTCGCCGCCGGGAACAAACCCGGCAATCTCGTCGCCGGCGAGCTGCTGCCGGACGAATTCATCGAAGCCCAGGTCGCGATTCCAACTCCGGATCACATAATCCCGGTAGCGGTAGGCAAGCGGCCGATCGGAATCGGCGTTGAAATAGCCGTTCGAATCGGAGTAGCCGGCGGCGTCCAACCAGTATTTTCCCCAGCGCTCGCCGTAGCGCGGCGAGGCGAGGAAGCGGTCAACCTGTCGTTCAGAACCGTCGGGGATTTGACCGACCTCGTCGACCTCGACTTCGTCCAATGGGGGTGGAATCCCAAGCAGATTCAGACTCAGCCTTCGTGTCAATGTTTGTTCGCTGGCTGGTTCGGCCAGGACCAGTCCGCGCTCTCGCAATCGGGATGCGATCGATTCATCCAGCGGATCGCGAAAGGCGGAGAATACCGAGGGAGGGACCTGGCTGGTGGAATCGGATGGGGAGTAGCGAGGCCCGCGCCGCGGGGCGTCCAAAGCTTGAAATGCCCAGTGCTCGCCGGACGTTCCGGCCTGCTGCATCCCGGGAGCGCCCTCGGAAATCCAGCGCCGAAGGAGATCCCGTTCGGCTGCTCCGAGCGGCTCGTCGGGAGGCATTTCGTTTTCGCGAACACGGAGCCAGAGGCGGCTGGAATCAGGATCATGGGGGGCCACCACCGAACCATGTTCTCCGCCCCGGAGCAGACCCGACGCGGTCGCCAGGTCGAGCCGCGATTCGGCCTTGGCAGGCCCATGGCACTTGACGCAATGCCGCTTCAACAGCGGTGCGACGTCGGCGTTCCAGGAGGGGCTTTCCGCCGCTCGCGTCGCAACCACTTCGCCGGCGATCGCCAGCACCATGGCGGCTAACGTCGGACCTGCGACCGGTCGTGAAATGATCGAACGATGCTTCATGGCAGGGACTCGTCAGTCCAATAACGGCGGCGCAACTCGATGCAAGCGTCGAAGTTCAGTATACTGTGCCGCGAGTTGACACGGCCAGGCGCGACGGACGGATCAGGAAGCCGATCGCGGTATGCCGTGGATCGAATCCTCCAACGAAGTGATGAAGGATCGGCGGGCATGCGCAGGCGATGGGTGCGGCAATGGGCCTTTCGCGGGATTGCGCTGGCCTGCGGTGGAGTCGTTGCGGCGATCATCGCCGAAGTGGCGCTACGGCTCGTCGGGGTCAGTTTTCCGTTGCCGTACGTACCCGACCCCCACACCGGCTCACGACTGCGGGCCGGGTTCGCCGCGGAGTTTTCCAAAGAGGGTCGGGCGCGGGTGCGCATCACCAGCGACGGTCGCCGTGATCGGGAACGACCCGTGCCTAAGCCGGCAGGCACTTTTCGAATCGCGGTGCTGGGCGACTCGTATGCCGAGGCGCTGCAGGTCGATCAGGATCAGACCTTCTGGGCGGTGCTCGAATCGCAACTGAATGACTGCCCTCGTTTTGCCGGCCAAACCGTCGAAGTTCTGAACTTCGGAGTCTCCGGATTCGGTACGGCGCAAGAACTCGAGATGCTGCGGAATTATGTCTGGCCGTACCAACCGGATCTGGTGTTACTGGCGTTCCTGACCGGCAACGACGTGAGCGACAATTCCCAAATGCTGTCCGCGGACGGCGTCCGGCCGTACTATCGGTTGCGGGACAACGATCTGGAACTTGATCGGTCCTTTCAGAATCACCCTTATTATCGCGATGCGCTATCACCCTATTTCCGCTTCAAGGTGGCGCTGATCAACCGCTGCCGACTGTTGCAGGTTGGCCGGCAGGTATGGGCCGAATGGCGGCAGCGCGGCGGCCGACCGCAGGTGCCGGAATTGGAAGCGGGACTCGATCCGGTTTACGTCGAGCCGGCGGACGACGACTGGCGCGAAGCCTGGGAGATTACGGAACGACTGCTGAAGCGCGTGCACGAACAGGTTACCTCACACGGCGCCGAGTTGCTGGTGGTGACCTTAAGTAACGGCGTGCAGGTGCATCCGGATCCCGACTTGCGAGCGCGTGTCGAAGCTCGATGGCACGTGCCCGACTTGTTCTATCCCGATCGGCGAGTCGAGGCGTTCTGCGAGCGCCAGCAGATACCGGTGCTGGTGCTTGCTCCACGGCTGCAGCAATATGCCCAGGACCAGCAGCGGTTCCTGCACGGATTCAAGAACACCCGTCTCGGCACGGGACACTGGAACGACGATGGCCATCGACTGGCAGGACTGTGGATCGCGGAAACGATCTGCGCCGCTCGCGAAGAACCCCGATCGGCGGGCGAATCGGCTGCGCCCGATGACGCCGGCCAAGGGCCGACTCAACGCCAATAATACGCTCAACTACCTCCTGCAGAATTCCGTCGAGCCGCCTCCCAATTACCTGTGGCGTGACACCGATTACGAATCGATCGACCTGGTAGCTGGTGGTCCCGAAATGGAGAATAGCATCCAGCATTCCGCCTCGCGCCAGGAGACTCCGAGCTGATTCAGGGCTCGTAAACGTAATCTGGAGCGATACCGAACTTGGCGGGTAACGGAATGTTGGACCAGGCGGGGTCGCTGCCAAGCCGGCATTCCAGTCTCTTGTCGAGCAGCAACTGTCCTTTGCCGCTGGCGAGGACGGGCGGGACGTTGAACATGCTGCGGCCACCGGTGTGCTGCACGCGGATCACCAGCAGATTATAGTCGTCGGCCAGACAATCCGCGCGGGCGATCTTCAGCCGTTGAACCGGGCCCGATCGGTTCTTTGTCGATGGAGCGACGGCTGTCGCGGCCTGGCCGTTGCACCAGGCATCCACCTTTTGTGCAGGAACATTCAGCGTCAATTCCAAACCATCCTCCGTTAACCAGGATCCCGGGATCCGCACCGCGCAGCGGTACCATGCGGTGCCGGCATATTCTTCCCTGCCACACACGGAGTGCCAAGTACCGCCGACGGCTATTGACTTCCAATCGCGCGACTGCCGTTCGGTGGCCGCTCGTGCGATCGGCGCTTCGAGCTGTGCCACGTCGCGGGTCGTTCGCGCGTCATTGCGGAATTGAAAACGATCTCCGCCCAAGATCTGTTCGCTGCTGATTGTCGGGCAGACAAACCGTTCGATATGCGAGATCACCAGGTCGGTACCCGTATAATGGTCGACGTACGGCCACCGTCGCGGATTGTACATGGCATCCGTCATGTCCCGCACCAGCACGACGCGCATGCCGTTGCGCGCCATTTGCCTCAAGCCAAACGGGCGGCCAAGCACGCACATGTTGACATGCACACCGGTCAGGATCACGTTTTCGATTCCCCGTTGTCTTAGCACGTTCCAGACTTCGTCGCCGCGGTCGCTGATGTAGTCGTTTTGCGGATCGATCTCGATCTTCCCCGATTGTTTCTGCCAGGGCATCGCGGGGTTACAACCGAGCTGTTTGAGTTTCGCGGCCCACTCACGGTGCTCCTCCGGATCGTCGTCTTCTCCGCCGTCCGACTGGTCGATCGGATAGGCGGCCGACTCTTCGGGCGGCAGCAGCGAACACCAATACTGGATCTTCGCCGGCAACGGCATGGCGACCGGGGCCTCGACCGCGCGGCGCCGCGCGGGATGATCGGCGTAGGCCGGCATGCAGTCACTGGGTGCGTGAATGATCGTCGCGCCGCGGCGGCGGGCCTCTTTCAGCAACTCGTCCAAGCGCGGAACAAATTCCTCAAGCCGTCGTACGGCGTTCAAGCAATGGTGATAATCCCAGACATCGCAGACGATCAAAGCGGTTTTGGCGGGGTCCCAACGCTCCTCACGCGTCATGCGCACGTACGTCACGCGCTCCGGAGATTCCGCCGCCATGTTCGGGACCTGCGTCCGGAGTTGCAAGACCAACTCGTCGGCAGACAGGCCATGCCGCGCAAGCCCGACCGTCAGAATTCCCAGGAACGCGGTCCAAACCACCAGTTCCTTGCACAGACGCATGATCGGTCCTCCGGAATCACTCGGCGAATTTGTAGAGATGCTCGTCGGTACGCAAATACATCGCGCCCCCCGCGAACGCCGGCGTCGCCAGCGTGCGGCCCGGCAGTTCGTTTCTCCCCAGGATGGCGAACTGCTTGCCGGGCTGAACCCAAGTTGCCTCGCCGGTTTCGTTCAAAAACAGAATCCGCCGGTTCGCGAAAATGGGCGAAGCGGAAAAATTGCCGCCCAGCCGTTCCGTCCAATGCAGATCGCCCGTGCGCGCATCCACACAGGAGGCGATCCCCTTGTCCGACACGAAGTACAATTCCTCGCCCACCAGCAACGGCGATGGGGTACTTGGCGCGCCCCGCTTGGAACGCCATACCACGTGCGAGTCACTTACATCGCCGTTGCCGCCCAGTTTCACCGCCATCATTTCCGGATTGTCGTAGTCGTGATTGTAAAACACCATACCATGTCCGAGCGCCGGCTGCGGGACCACCGACCAGCCGGGGGCCAACACTCTCCAGAGTTCGGCTCCTGTTTCAAGGTCGTACGCCGCTAGATGATCGGGCCCCGGCGACAACAGTTGTGCCTTGCCGTCGACCATCGCAACGGTCGAAGTGACAAAGGAATGGCTGATCCGCGCCGGAATTGATCGGCGGGTTTTCCAGGCGACTTTGCCTGTCGTGGCGTCTACGGCGGCGACAAACGGGTCCTTGCCGCCGTCGCAGGCAATAAAGAGCTTTCCATCGTGCAGGATCGGTGATCCACCGCAACCGTGGACCGGTGGATATTGAAGTTCCGTACAGAGCCAGACGATCGCACCGTCACCGGCCGACAGCCTGGCCATGCCTTCCGCGCCAAAATGTACATAGACCGCTCCATCGTCGACCACGGGAGTCGGACTGGCGTGGCTGTTCTTACCATGAATTGCGGGCACCTTCTCCACCACGCGAATTTCCCGATCCCAGATCACTTTGCCGTTGGAAGCCTCCAGCGCCATCGCCCGCAGCGAAAGACCTTCTCCCCGCGGTACCGCAGTGGTCAGAAAGACGCGCCCGTCGACCACCGACGGCGAAGACCAACCCAGTCCGGGAATCGCGATCTTCCAGGCAACGTTTTTTGTGTCGGACCATTCCAGAGGTGTCGAGGGCCCTGCGACCTGGCCATCCGATTTCGGACCACGGAATTGAGGCCAGCTATCCAGAAACAGCAGCAGACAGCACGTGATTGCTTGGATCATTGCGGGGTCCTTGGGGGGCGGGGGAAGAGGGGAACGGGGAACAGGGAACAGGGAACGGGGAACGGGGAACAGGGAACGGGGAACAGGGAACGGGGAACGGGGGGCGGGGGGCTTATGGAGCACGGGCTATTTCAAACGCGATCATACGTGGGGTGGAGGCGCGGTTCAATCTCCTGTGTGCGA
>VGZA01000049.1 GCA_016872775.1 Planctomycetota bacterium
CACGCTTCAAGAGCGCGTCGTGGATTCGCGGACTCCCAAAGCGGGGCCGCCGGCGGGCGATCCGCCGCATCTCTTCCAAAAGCTTCGCTTCGTCCGCACCACGACGTCGAACGTGCCGTTGCGTTCCTCGGGACTGACCAAGGATCCGGCAGGCACGACGCTCCGAAACTCGTTCTGGCCCCAAACGACGACGCACCTCGGAGACCGTGCGTCTTCGCCGGCGGAATCTAACGCCCTC
Source organism: Planctomycetota bacterium (assembly GCA_016872775.1). Taxonomy (GTDB): domain Bacteria; phylum Planctomycetota; class Planctomycetia; order Pirellulales; family Pirellulaceae; genus VGZA01. The sequence continues at coordinate 239 of VGZA01000049.1, forward strand.
GCGGAGCCGACGCTCTAACATCGCGAATAACACGCCCGCGCGTCCCATGACCTAGAATCGACGCGGGCCCTTCGGACGCAAAGACGGGGCCAAATTGAAGGCCGCCTGACGCCCGTGGCGTAGCTTATGGCTTCCCTTTCGAGATACGGGGACCCGGAAGCCGCTGCGAATCTAGTTGCCCCGATTCTGGTAGCCCCGGGGTAGCCCCGTTCCTGTTTTTTTAGCTGGCCCTCTAGGATTTGAACCTAGACTAACTGATCCAGAGTCAGTCGTGCTACCGTTACACCAAGGGCCAGTGTTTGGAGAGTCGCTAGTGTACGGTAAGCGGATTCGTGATGGTGGTCAAGGCCGCAATCATTGACGTTAGCTTGTCGGGCGGACTAGAATCGATCGTCCGGAATATTGGAAGGCGTAGGAATCCGTTGAAGGGGTGATTTGGCATGGCCTTTTTAATGGCGAAGAATGGTCCTAAGGCCGGAAAACGGTACGAATTGATGGGGGAAGCGAAGCTTGGCCGCCACCCGGACTGTCAGATCTGTATTCCCGAAGTCGGTGCTGTCAGCCGGCATCACGCCAAGATTACGGTCGAAGCTGGCCAGCATTACGTGGAGGATCTGGTCAGCCGCAACGGGACGATTCTCAATGGTGACTTGCTGATTCCTCCCACTCGCCAGAAGCTCAATCACGGCGACACGCTGCGGATCTGCGACGTCGAGTTTGGATTTGAGCTTGAGCTGTCGGTTACTTCGGGACCGACGACCACCCAGAGCGGCATGACGGTCCTGTTGGACGATCAGGCCGACGGCAGCGAATCGACCATCATGTCCAAGGTCGAGATTTCAGCGGGGCGCGGGCCGCTGCACGTTTCGGCGAGTCCTGAAACGCGACTGGCGGCGATGATGGAAATCACGCAGGCGCTGGGCAAGGCGTTGTCGCTGGACGAGGTATTGGCGCAGATTCTCAACAGCCTGTTCAAGATCTTCATGCAGGCCGATCGCGGGTTCATTGTACTGCGGCGAGAGGATGGCGCGCTCGTACCGCGCTGGACGAAGGTGGGGCGGCCGAATTCCGAGGACACCATGCGGATCAGTCGCACGATTATCAACAAGGTGATCGATTCGCGGGAGGCGATTTTGTCGGCGGACGCATCGAGTGATTCGCAGTTCAACATGAGTCAGAGCGTCGCGGATTTTTGCATTCGATCGATGATGTGCGCACCGCTTGTCGACTCCGACGGACGAGCGTTTGGCGCACTGCAGATCGACACCCTGGACCAGCGCAGCCGTTTCCAGAAGGAGGACCTGGAACTGCTGGCGAGCATCGCTTCACAAGCCGCGATCGCGATCGATAATGCGCAACTGCACGACAACGCCATACGGCAGAAAACGCTGGAACGCGACCTGCAACTGGCGATCGAAGTGCAACGCGGGTTTCTACCGGAGAAGCCGCTGAACCTCCAGGGATATTCGTTTTTCCAGTACTATCAGCCGGCGAACCAGGTGGGCGGCGACTATTTCGACTATATCAAGCTGCCGGACGGCAAGGTGGCGATCGTGGTCGCGGATGTCGTTGGCCACGGCGTCGCCGCTGCCTTGATGATGGCGAAACTCTCCGCGGAAACTCGATATTGCCTGGGATCGGAGCGCGAGCCGTGCAATGCGCTGACGCGGCTGAACGAAGGGATCAGCGTCCTGACGCAGGATCGCTTTGTGACGATGATCATTCTGGTGATCGATCCGGCGGGCCACGAGGCCACGATTGTCAACGCGGGGCACATGGCGCCGATCTGGCGGCACGCGGACGGAACGATCGAGGAGTTCGGCGAGGAAACTCGAGGTTATCCGGTTGGTTTTGTGGATGGATTCGAGTACGAGCAGACGAAGGTACCGATTCTGCCCGGCGACTTGATGCTGATGTACACCGACGGCATCAACGAGGTTTCGAACGCGAATGGGGATTTGTTCGGGATTGACCGGATTCGGAATCTGGTGGCCGGCGCGCAAAGGGTGCCGGCATTGCTCGGCCAGCAGATCATCGATGACGTACGTAAGTTCCTGGCGGGGCGGGGTCAGGACGACGACATGTGCCTGGTATGCGGCGGCCGAATTCAGGACGATGTCGGGTTCCGCGCCACTTCGCCGGTCGTGGGAAGTCGCTGAGCGTCAGCTCGCCCCACGAATCGCGCGCCGCATCTTGATCCGCTCCAGCAATCCGGGCCGCGGATCGCGCGACCGGTTTTCCGCCAGTTCGACGAGCCAGATGTTGGCGAAAGCGACAGGATTTCCGTGATCCTGGAAGAGAATCGGCCGTGGTTCCGCCCCTTCGGGTTTTCCGGCACCCGTTTTCGCCGACAGCGCGTGGTTGCAATGGATCGGGTAGCCGTTATGAAGGACCGTGACCCGCGCGGGGTGGAGCTTATTGCCCTGCGAATCGTATCGGGCGGCGCGGAACGTGATGTCGTAGGTCTGCCACTGGCCGGGCGGTAAACAGAGGTTGAGATCCGGGGGTTGCTGTTTATAGAGTGCGCCGCATTCATTGTTCGCGAGCGGTAGTCCGAAAGAATCCAGGATCTGGACCTCGTACCGTTCCTGGATATATACGCCGCTGTTGCCCCGCGCCTGACCGCGCGCGTCGGGCATGAAAGGAGTCCGGAACTCCAAGTGCAGTCGGAAGTCGCGAACGGGGTTGGAAGTCCTGGCCCCGGGACGCAAGAATCCATCGTCGAAAAGCATCGCACCCGACAGGTCGTGCGGTTCGGAATCGCGAAAATAGACGCGGGCGCCGGGCGGGGGCGGCAACCCGAAGCTGGGACTGACGCGGACGCAACGCTGCAACAGGCGCGTCGGCCGATCCCCATGCAATTCGGCCGTGGTGGATCGAACCACGATACGGGACGGATCGGAGTCGCTCGTTCGCAGCTCCACGCTGTCGCCTTGTCGTGTGCCGAGCAGTTCCCGCCGGAAGGCTGGATTCGCTCCCGCGCCCGGCAGACCGCCGTCGAACAACACACCAAGGAATTGGCCCTTTCCTAATGCGACAACTTGCAAGCCGATCGGGGGCTGTCCGTTTTGCCGTGACCGGTCGAGGAATTCGCCCTGCAGCGCGAAATCCGGATCGGCGACCGTGTTCGCCGGTTCGTTGGACGCCATGGAGTCGCCGGTAGCGGCTTCGGCAGGGCGGAGAGTGGCAAGCAGCAGAAAACCTATCGCGATGGTCTCGATCGGCATGAGAAAATTGCTCCTGGCGCGCCCGGTTCGCCCCTTAATTGAGATACTGCCGCCGCAACGCACTGATCGCCCGGATCGCCCGTTTCTTCTTGCCTCGAAAATCAAACAACCCGCCATAAGGATAGACGTGGGGTTGATCGTCAAAAAGCTGGTTCCAGACCACGGCGTGAACCATCGGTTTGGCGAGCAGCAGAGGTAACGTCCTGTTGACGAATTCGGCTTGGGATTCCCGCGAATGCCCGCCCGCCACCGCCTCCGGAATCGTCCGCAGCCCGGCGGCGGCCAGCGGATCCACTTCATCGCAGTTCGGCGCCGTCAGGAAAATGACCAGCGGCAGCCCCAAGGCTCCCCATTGATCGAGCAAGCGGTTTAATTCGATAAGATCCCGTTCGGTCGTCCCGTCCGGCCAGTAACCGAGATTGAAGGTCAGGCCGAGTCCGGCGACCCCCAGTTCCGCTCGAACAATCGTATCGGCAAACTGCAGCGGTGATAACTCGTAGTCGGCGTGCGCGAGATACTCGGCGAACGGCTGGTCGAACGTTACCAGCATCGGAACTTTGCCGTCCAGCTTTCGAACCAGTTCGATCACGTCCACCGTAAGCCGCAACCGATGTTCCTCGTTGAGTTGCAGTGCATCGGCGACATTAATGCCACCGGCGACATTCCAGACATGGACCTGTCCTCGCAGTTTTTCGACCGTCGCCTGCATGAACTTCATGATCGAGGGCTGGGCCATCTCATAGTCCCCTGCCCAGAGCGACATCCAGTCGGGCAAGTTGGCGCGCGACAGATCGAGCAGCGGGCCCCCGATGACGCGCAGCCCTTGATCGCGACAGAACTGCAACTGCCGCTCCGCGGCTTGAAAGTCGAACCGCCCCTGATCAAGTTCGATACTCCTCCAATGCGCGGGTACGACCACCGAATTGAAGGCGCGCAGCACGCGGCGCGTCGCGCGCTCGTCCATGACCCGATAGCCGATATTGCCCGCCAGCAGTTTGGAGGTTTGCGGCCCCTGCTGGGCGCGGGCTGCGAAAAATTGCGACGTAAACTCGTCCACCAGCATCCGCACCGCGTCCAGTGAAAACGTCAATGCGCGTTCGGCGGCTTCCGCCGCCCGATGGACGTCGGCCTGGGCCGTCGCTGCGATCGCAAACTCCTGGGCGGCCAGATTCAATTGGTGGTTGGACGTTTCGGTCAGGTTCAACCCGTGAAATTGCCAGTAGGCACATTGGTTGCGGATGCGATTGAGTGTGCCGCGAGCCAATTCCAGGGGCAGCAAGTACGGCGAGCGCCTTTCCATCAACGAAGCCGTCGACAACATCAGTTCGCCGTGCCCGGCCACGGGCCAGGGAATATGCAGATTACCCGACTCGCGAATCTCGCGCGAAACCGTCAGCGTACTGCCGTCCCAATCCGTCGTACTCAGCCATGGGATCGAATCGATGCCGGCGATGTACGCGCGTTGCAGTACAAACGGAGTTATCCGTTCCGGATGCGGCGCGGTAAATCGCATTTGCCCCATGGTAAGGGATCATCCTCGAGCGGCATCGCTTAACTTGGTCTGGCTCTTCCTTTCCTCGACGGCGATCTTGGGTCAAACTTCGAGTCTAACTCAGCCTGCCCGCAGCGACAACTGTTGGTTGCCATCGCGGCAGTTGGTGTCCGGGCCGCTTTCGAAAACAGCCGTCGTTTGCTATAAGTTGGTGTACACTGGAAGTCGCCGACAATTCCAGAGGGTTTTCCGAGTTCCGGCGAAAATTCCGGAGGATCCGATGCCAACGGCAGTGCTCGAAACCCGGCTCGACAAATTCCCCGTCCGCCGTGGCAAAGTGCGCGATATCTATGACTTGGGCGGCCAGTTGCTGATGGTCAGCACCGACCGCATCAGCGCGTTCGACTGGGTGCTTCCCAGCGGCATCCCCGACAAAGGACGGGTACTGACTCAGATCAGTGGTTTCTGGTTCGAGTTTCTCGAAACGGCCCATCATCTGCTCTCGATGGACCTGAAAGGCGTCGATTTGCCGAGTGGATGCGACCGCGATTCGCTGGAAGGGCGAAGCATGCTGGTTCGCAAGGCCGAGGTCGTTCCGTTCGAATGCGTGGTGCGAGGCTATCTCGACGGTTCCGGTTGGCGTGAGTACCGACAGCAGGGAACGGTCTGCGGACTGCCGCTCCCTCGCGGTCTGGTGCAGTGCTCGCAGCTTGCCGAGCCGATTTTCACTCCCGCGACCAAGGAACAGTCGGGGCACGACATCAATATTTCTTTTGAGCGGATGGTGGAACTGATTGGCGCGGATCGGGCCGAGCAGCTCCGTTCGCGGAGCCTGGATGTTTACCGACGGGGAGCCGAGTACGCGCGGTCGCGCGGAATCATCATCGCCGATACGAAGTTCGAGTGGGGGTTGGTCGACGGCGAGTTGATCCTGATCGACGAGGTGCTGACGCCCGACAGTTCCCGATTTTGGCCTGCCGACTCTTACGCGCCGGGCCAGGGCCAACTTTCGTACGACAAGCAGTTTGTGCGCGACTGGCTGGAGACGACCGGGTGGGACAAGAACAGTCCGCCCCCGAGCCTGCCTGACAGCGTCATCGCGAGGACTCGCGAAAAGTATATCGAAGCCTATGAGCTTCTGACGGGGAGTACATTCGCCTGGAAGTAGTCGTTGCGGGGGCGGGTCCGAGGTCGATGAACGCCACGTATCGCCGAGGTTGATTGGTGTGCGGCTCTCGGTGATTATTCCGACCATCAACGAACGTGCGAACATCGTGTCCGCGATCGACAGCGCCTGGGGCGCCGGCGCGGCAGAGGTGATCGTGGTCGATGGTGGAAGTTCGGATGGCACCGCGGAACTGGCCCAGGCGAACCGTGGATGCGTTGTTCGCACGCAGCCCGGACGAGCGGTTCAGATGAACGAGGGGGCCCGTCGCGCCCAGGGCGACCTGTTGCTCTTTCTGCACGCCGACTGCCGTTTGACGGAAGGCGTGGGCGTTCAACTTGCTGCCGCCACGGAAAATCCCGCCGTTGCCTGGGGGGCATTCTGGCAACGGATCGATGCTGCCGGAGCCGCTTACCGCTTCCTCGAATTGGGCAATGCGCTGCGCGTGAGGTGGCGTGGAATGCCGTTGGGAGACCAGGCGGTCTTTGTCCGTCGCGATTATTTTCGCCGGCTGGGGAAATTCAGCCTTGTGCCGCTGTTGGAAGACGCCGATTTCGCCGCGCGGGCACGTGGTGTCAGTCCTCCTGCATTGCTGCCGGGCCCCGTGATCGTCAGCGCCCGCCGATGGAAAGAAGCCGGTATCATCCGGCAAACCTTACGCAACTGGCGGATCCTTTACGGTTGGCGTCGTGGTCGGTCGATCGACGATTTGGCTCGAAGCTACCGACGGCACGATCAGTGCGACGCTTCCGGAGGCGCCCGTGAAATGGATTCCACGGTTACGGGACACCGCGATTCGGATCGCGGTCCGCTGCGCCCTTGAAACAGCCATCCTTTCCGTGGTGATGGTTCAGGCCAGTTTGGCTTTGAGTGTCGTGAGCAACCGCACTGCGTGGCCGATTTCGGCTTTCTGTCGTTCCGGCTCCTGGGCGATCTCGCGTTCGATCGTGAGCGGCCCGGAGTAGCCGATTTCGTTCAAAGTGGCAAGGTAACGTTCCATGTTGACGTCGCCTTCGCCCAACGGAACTTCCTGTCCCCATTCTTGACCAGGGTGTTTTGCCCATTTTCCATCTTTGCAATGGACGCTTTTCACATATCTGCCGATTTTGCGCAGCGCCTCGATCGGCTCGCCGGTGCCATAAAGAATCATGTTCGCTGGATCAAAATTCACGAACAAGTTGTCGCGACCGACGTCCTGGATGAACTGCAACAACCCGTCCGCTGTTTCCTGGCCGGTCTCCAGATGCAGAGTCTGACCGTTTCCGCGACAGTGATCGCACAGCACGCGCGTGACCTGGAGTACTTCCTGGTAGAGTTGGCTGGACGTGTCGTGGGGCACAAAGCCCAGATGCAGCGCGACGGCGGAACAGCCGAGCAACCTGGCGAAATCGGCAATTTCCTGCATTTCTCGCGTACGCTCGCCGCGCGTTTCCGCGGGAACCAGTCCCACGGTTCGGGTCACCGTGGGGATATCGGCGTAGCTCTCGCCCTCAAATCCGCCAAACACACAGGTCAGTGTCAGGCCGAATTCGCGAAGCCGGGCGAGAAACCGCTCGGCGTTCTCCGCGGTGCGCGTCGATTTGTGGGGCGCGTGCAATTGGATGGTAGGAACGCCCAGATCGCGCGCGACTTCGAGCTTGACACCGAGACCTGCGTCGACACTGGTAAAGACGCCAATCGGCCACTTTTCCATGGCGAACTCCTTTGGCACTTGGGGACTGCGGATGATGGGGCAGTTTACGAGTGCGGATGGCCGCGGGCAAGTGCCAGTCCGGGCTTGTTGGGTCGCCAGGATCCCAGGCGGCGAAAAGATGGCGTCCTGTCTGGACCGGTCGGAGCCCGTCGGGACCGCCATCGTCGCCGGCGGACCGATCGGCCGCTACAATGCGGCGAAGGATACTCCGATGAAACGCATTGCCGCACAACTGCTGTATCGCCCCGATCGCTCCGAACTGCGCTTCCTTCCCGAGGGGCCGTACGATTGCGGGGATGGACGTGTTTCCTGGGTGTCGATCCAGCATGGTGCCGACGCCTCGACCGGATCGCTGAATATTTTTGACATGCATCGTGGACAGAACCAGAACTATCCGCTCGCCGGCCGCCCGGGTTTCGCTTTTCCCACGCGTCATCCGCGTGAATTCGTGGTTGGGTTGGAGCGGAACGTGGTACGGCTGAATATCGACTCGGGTGAAAACCGAACGATCTGCGGGCCGGTCGATCAGCATACCTCCGGGACCATTATCAACGACGGTGTTTTGTTTGAGGACGGTTTGATTTTTGGCTGCAAGGATCTGCGTTTTGAAGAAAGAAAGGCCGGCCTTTACTTCTGGCGCGCCGTCGACCGTCGGCTGTTTAAGCTGCGAACCGACCAGATCTGCTCCAACGGGAAGAAAATCGTCCAGCGCGACGGCCACGCGATCCTGCTCGATATCGACTCCCCTACCAAGACAATTGTGCGCTATGCCTTCGACAGCGAACAGGGGCAGCTCGGTAAACAGGAATTGGTGATCGACCTGAGGTCCGGGGACGGATTCCCCGATGGGATGATCGTAACGCCCGACCAGCGCAGTCTGATCGTTTCCCTCTATAATCCACTCGATCCGCCGGCCGGCGAAACCCGGCAGTATTGCATCGACACCGGCGAGTTAGAGACGGTTTGGACTACGGAGGCCGCTCCGCGTGCGACTTGTCCCCAATTCGTCGAATGGCAAGGGAAAACTCGACTGTTGATCACCACGGCGGTCGAGCATATGACGGATGAACAGTTGGCGCGTCAGATGAATTCCGGCTCCCTGTTCCTGGCCGACACCGATTGGACCACCCCGATCGTTCCACGCGTTTTTTCAGAGTGAAGCGGTCGACGGAATTCGGCGGCCTGCGCCGAGCCATTCGGCCTTTGTGCTGCCGCGCAAACTCCGGGCTTGTGTGCGAGACAGGCTCCCCGCTATTCTGCCAGGATGCTCAACTGGCATCGAGTCTGTAACGTTGGCGACTGTCCGGAGGGTGCGTCGCGCGAATTTGTGGTGGGCGACCGAATCGTCGCGCTGTTCCACGTTGACGACGCTTTTTTCGCGTTGGACGGCGTCTGCCCGCACCAAGGTGGACCGCTCGGTAAGGGGCAGTTGTGCGGACATACGTTGACCTGTCCCTGGCACGGATGGCAATTCGACGTCCGCACCGGCCAGCACCTGACCAATCGGGCGGTTCGCCATGACGGTTTCGAGCTGCGCGTCGCGGACGACGAAATATGGGTCGGAATTCCGACCGAGGAGCGAGGAACTTGATCTCCTACCGGACTTACCGCAACGCCGATCCGCCGGCAATTTTCCGAATCTGGAAATCGCAACGGGACGTGCCGGGGTTGATGACTCCCGTTTCGTTGCAGACAATCGATCGGCTCATCCTCTCCAAACCCTATTTTGATCCCGCCGGGTTCTGGCTGGCGCTCGACGACGGTTGGCCGATTGCGTTTGGCCACGCGGCACTGGCCCAGACCGCCAGTGCCGAGCCGGGCGGTTCGGTAAGCATGCTGCAGTGTGTCGCACAACCGCCCCAAAAGCCGGCGAACCCCGATCATGCGGCCCCTGATCGTGCAGTTCAAGAGCATGTCGACTGCGACATCGTGGTGGCGGAACTGATCGCGCGCTGCGAATCGTACCTGCGCGATCGCGGTTGCCGCGTGGTTTCCGCGGGCCCGCAAGCCCCCGTCGACCCTTACTATTACGGCCTGTACAGTGGTACGACACCCGGAATTCCGATCTCGGATCGGCAGCGGATCAGCTGTTTCGAGCGGCGCGGGTTCCAGGAAACCGCGCGCTACCAGACGCGTCAATGCGAGTTGAGCGCTTTTCGGGCTCCGGTCGACCGCCGACAAATGCAACTGAAACGCGAATTGCCGGTGACGATTGAGTACGATTGGCCTGCCAGTGACTCTTTGGATGCCTGTACGCGAGGGGCACTCGACCGGGTCCGCTTCCGCACGGCTGCCCGTACCGGTGAGCCGGAAGCCCAGTTGATCCTGTTCGACCTGAACGCGCTCTCGGGGCTCTTCTCACCACGTGTCTATGCCGTTGAGAATCTCCACGCCACGCCCGAACAATGGAGTTCGGGGTTAGTCATTTACCTGATCGCCGAGGCCGTGAGACAGTTACAGACCTACGGTGTTTCCAGTGTAGTCGCCCACTGTAAGAGCGATGCCCAATCCGAACAACAGCTCTGGGACCGACTGATGTTCCTCCCCGTCGACGAATCGCTGGTACTGCAAAAGCCACTCTGAAAACGACAACGCCCGGGAGTGTTTCTTCTCCCGGGCGTCGCTTCACTGGAGTTTGATTGCATCGTGGCCGCTTGGCCGGTTAGTAGGTCCAGACCAGATCAAACACGCCGACCTGCTGGTGCAACTTCTGGCCATCGTCAAACGGCAATTGGTTGTTGACCCGCTCGCCTTGGTACCAGTCGGCGACCAGAGCGGCTCGCGTATACAGATTCGGCGTGAAAAAGTACTTCGGTCCGAACGTTACGCGATAGAAGCTGCCGTCGAATCCAGGACCGCGAGCATAACCGCGACCGTTTGGGGAGGCACCGGAAGGCAGCACCGTGCCGACGCGGAACCCGCCCTGGTCGCGGAACCACTCGCCGTTCAGACCCCATTGCAGTCGGCAGGTCTGATTCCAGTACAGGTAGCTGTTCAGACCATACCAACGGGCCAGCCCGCCGTTGGGGAGCGCGTCGCCTTGGACGCCATAGTCACTTTGCAGGACGCCGGTCACATTCTCCGAGAACTTGCGGGTGTAGACCAGAGTCTGGAAATAGCGCGTCGAGAAGCCGGCGTTCTGTCCGCTCAAGTTCGGCTCGCGACCAAACAAGCCGACCCAGGCCAGCGTGTCGCCGTTATCGCGGGTCAGCGTTGCGGTGCTCAGGTAGGAGAGGTTGGGATTACCATTGTCAAAATTGTCCCAGCCCCGGACAAACCCGTTGGCCCAGGAGAAGCGATCGCTGAACTTGTAGTTCGCCAAGACTCCCGTATGCGTAAACGGCTCGCCGTACTGGTACGTATAGGGAAGGATAGGGAAAAAATTGTTCGCCGTTCCTACCGTGTAGTATCCGACCGGCGAAGCAAAGTGACCGATCTTGACGGTCAAGTCATTCCGGGCGATTTCAACGTACGCCTGGGGCAGTGCCAGACCGTAAAACTGATGGCTGTTCCAATCGGTTTCCAGACCGATCGCCGTATCCCAGCGATAGTTGGTTCCGTACAGCGTGTCGACCCGCCAGCCATAATCCCAACCGCAGCCCTCGGTGTTTGCCGCGCGGCCGGCGAAGAAATAGACTTCGTTCAGCTGGTATTCGTTCGATCGGTCGGTCCAGGTCAACGGTCCATTGAACTTGTCGGCCGGACGATATGGGTTCCAGGTGTAACTCTGGGCAACCCAGCCGCCCGCGGTGATATTCCTTTCCTGCAACATGCAGCCGTCGAACCATTTGCACGGTTCTCCGAGGTCGGCCAGCGGTTGGCAGCAAGGACCGCAGTCACAGCAGTCGTCGCCGCCGCCGCAGTCGTCGTCGGCGAGCATCGTCGAATACGATGTCAGTTGGCCCGAAGTTGTTCCGTTCGTGTCGTCACTGAAGTGATAGGCATTCGCGGACGAGTCGTTCGTCGCGGTCGCGTAGTAATTGGGTTCGTCGGCAACCATGCCGCGTCCCCACAACAACAGGGACAACGCGGCCGAGAGTGACAATTTCGAGAGTTTCATGGCATTGTGCTCCTAGGATTTCCGTGGAAGGAAGGTGGCGCCGAGCGTCCGCCGTTCGCGTGATTGGGTCGTCTAAACCGGCACAATCCACCATAGCCATATCCGTCTGGCCAAGGGTTTTATCGTCTGAGGCAATTTATTCCATACACTTTAAACAATGAAAAAATGAGGCACGATGGAACTAGGGAGATTGGTTTTGATAAACTATTCCACCTGGGAAACCTCGTCGACGATCGATTTCCCAGGGATGGAACTCGCCGCCTGAACCAGGACCGCGACCGGCCGGCTTTTTGTCCCAACGATGCTGACCGTTCCTAGTTTTCCTCGTAATCGCTTCGACAGGCATCACTTACACCAGAGATGGCACACGATTACCCAGGTGGCACACGATGCGTCCAGGTTCCCGATACCGCCCCGCCTCCGAATCGCCCCGTCAGCACGAAACCCTCCAGGCGGGTGGAGCGACCTTTCGCCTGCGGCCTTTTCAGTCCGAGGACGCGACGGCAGTCATTCGCTTGATCGACTCGGTCTACCAGGAGTACGGCGACCGTATCTGCCTCGAAAATGCCGATCGTGATCTGTTGGAAATTGATCGAGCGTATGTCCAGGCGGGCGGTAGTTTTTTCGTGCTGGCGGACGACCAGGAACTGTTCGGTTGTCATGCGGTGTTGCCTTGGATGCAACGTCCGAACGGCTGCACTTTCCGGCGACTGTATTTGCATTCCAGCCGACGCGGGCAGGGATGGGGTCGGATCTTGATGCGACGGGCGATCGATTGGGCTCTAGCCGCCGGCTACGAGCAGGTCGAGTTCTGGTCGGATACTCGGTTCACGACGGCGCACAAGTTCTTTGAGAAGATCGGATTTCAACGGCAGGAAGCGATCCGTCCGATGGATGACGGCTGGGTGCGATATCACGAATATCTTTTCCGAGGTGAACTGGGCACGCTTCACGTTGCCGGGGATCGAGCTGTCGGTACGGACGGTACAGCGCGAAGTCGGCAGCGGCCCGGGTAGCATCCAGCGCTGCGGTTCGTGGAGTTACGGTCCCGTCTCCGCGGCATCTTGAGTGGGCGGAGGTGGTGCATCGAGTAACCGGCGTGCTTCGCCGACAATTTCCTGGGCCCAGGGCTTCGCGGAGTACAGGGTGATCAGGGCCTGACATGCTCGTCGGGCCTCCTCCGGTTCGGTTGCAAATTGATCGCGAACTCGTGCCAGGCGGTGTCGGAGCATTGCCGCGTGCGACTCCGACTGGGTTTTTTGCAAGGACTCCAGTCGCGCGATCTCCGATTCGACCAGATCGAGCGTCTTACGCGCGGCGGAATCTTCGAGGGACGGATCCTCGGCAAAGAGTATGGAAATCGCACGCAGTTTTTCCAGGGCGCGATCGGGATCGCTGGCGATCAGCTGGCTGGCTTCCAGGTAGGCGCGATCGAGCGGGGAGAGTTGAGCGTCATCGCGCATGCGGCGAGTCGGACGTTCGAATCGTCGCGCTCTCCGATCGGCTTCGATCTCGTTCCGGTACACCTGAATTTCGGTTGCACGACCGTCATCGCCGTAGCGCTTCAGGAATTCGGCGATCTGGTTTTCCACATCTTTCAATTGTTGTGCGTCGCCTGCTGCGGCCGCGGCCCGAATCTGGCGGTAGAGTCCGTCGGCCGAGGGAGGACGTGTGGCGAACCAGACGCCGACCGCAACGGCCAGAAACAGGACGGCGATCGCCGTCAATTTCAGCCATTCCGGGAACCCGCCCCCCGCGCCCTCCTGCTGGTAGACCTCCCGCCTCAACTCCGCTTCGGAGATGGTCGTGAAGCGCGACAGGGAACTAGCGCCGCTGCTCGATGTTGAACCCGCGGCGATCACGCGCGTTTGCGACGGGCGTGGGACGCCACGGGCAGCGATTAGCGTCGCGTCGGTTCCAGGAACGGGGCTCGCGACGCTGTCGCCTGTGTCCGGCACGGCTCGGGTCGCACCGAGGTCGCGCGTCACGTGACTCTTTGCGTCACCGGCAAGTTGATAGTCGCCATCGCCGGTCATGACCGGATCGAGCTGGATCTCGATCGACTTCAATCGGTTGGCGACCACCAGCGCCGTGGGCGGCCGCTGCTGGGGATCTTTGTTCAATAGTTCGGATATCAGCTCCTCGAGGGCAGGCGGAACGTCGGGCGCCAGCCGTCGCACGGGTACGGGGGCGTCAAAGTTCAGGCTGTGGACGACCTGCGCGATCGACTTGCCGGTGAAAGGGGGACGGCGCGCGAGCAGGGCATAAAGCACACTGCCCAGGCTGTAGAGATCGCAGCGATGGGAAACCGCGCGCCCCTCGGCCTGCTCGGGAGCCATATAATCGGCCGTGCCGACGACGGCGCCGTCCGCGGTCAAATGGGACGCGCCGAACAGCTTGGCGATGCCGAAATCGGCCAGCTTGATGCGGTCGTCGTCGGTCAGCAGCAGGTTGGCCGGCTTGAGATCGCGGTGAATCACGCCGCTGTCGTGCGCGTGCTTGAGGGCGGCGCAGGCCTGCTGGCCATACCGAGCGACTTCGCGCCAGGAAAAGACGCGTCCGGCGCGAAGTTCTTCCTGAAGGCTGCGCCCCGAGACCATCTCCATGGCGTAAAACAGATGCCCGTCATGCTCCCCATAGCCATAGAGCTGCACGATATGGGCATGCTTTAACTTTTTCAGTGTCTCGATCTCGACGTCGAAACGGACGCGGTAGTTGCCTCGTTCGCTCATTAATTGCGACAGGACTTTGAGCGCGGCGGGTTGCCCGGTCTGCTCGTGCACCACGGCGTAAACCGTCCCCATGCCACCCTGTCCGAGCTGCTTCTCGATTTTGTAGGGACCAAGTCGTTCCAGTGACATCACCGTTCCTCAGTCGGAGGTCCGCGGCACCATCGAGCGACGCCGTTGTCGCCGATCTTCCCATTGTACCAGCGCCACCATCGCGACGACGATGAGCAGCGCGATCAACTGCAGTCCAGTGACCCGCTCCATGTCCCACCAGGCGATCAAGACCGCGCCCACCGGCACCAGATTATTTGCCATGCTGGCGAACAGCGGACCGCGCTCCTGGATCATGCGGTTAAAAAAAACCTGGGCCAACCCGGTTCCGACGATTCCCAGCAGGGCGACACAGAGACTCGCCTGCAGCCAGCTCCCGTTCGTGTCCGACGGTGCAGGCGGCGATCGCAGCCACGTGGGCGCGAGCATCAGGCCCGCGCCGGAGAGGCAGCATGCGGTAAGTTCCAGGGCGGGAATCGAGCAGAGCCAGCGGCGGACGACGACATTGGCGGTCGCATACCCGATGGGGACCGAAGTCACCAGCAGCAGGTCGACGGCCGCAACATCCAGGCGCAGGCGATCGAATAGCAGCATCGCCAGCGCGGCCAGTGCGCCGAGCACGCCGAGAATTTGCAGGCGGGTTGGCAGGCTGTCGAGGATCGGAATGGAGATCACCAGCGTTACCAGCGGGACCAGGCCGACGCTCATCCCGAGCAGTCCACTGCCGACGCGCCCCACCAGATAGGGCTGGATCGCGAACGGCCAGGCCGAGCCCAAAACGATCACCAGCAGAACGGGAGCAAGGTTCCGCCGGTCGACGGTCCATCGGCCCGATTGCCACCACCAGGCGGTGAGTACCACGGCCGCGCCCAACACAACGCGCCAGGCGGCGACGCTCAGCGGCTCAAAAACTAGGACCGCCTTTTTCATCAGGACAAAGCTCGTACTCCAGATAAGTACGCAGGCGATGAAATGGAAATAGGCCATGCGGATCCTTTGCGCGGGACCCGTTCATCATATAATGCCGGCCAACAATTGACGATGGAGGCTGATGATGACTTTGGGATTCGGTATTGCCGGTTGCGGGATGATTTCACGATTTCACGCCCGAGCGATCGGGGATGTGCGCGGCGCGAAGCTCGTCGGCTGCTGGAACCGCACCCCGGACAAAGCGGCGCAGCTGGCGGCGGAATTTGGTTGCCGAACCTACGCGACGCTCGATCAGATGTTCGCGGACGACGCGATTCAGGTGGTGACGATCGGCACGGCGAGCGGTGCGCATCGCGACCCGGCGGTTGCGGCCGCCGAGGCCGGCAAACATGTCATCGTCGAAAAGCCGCTGGAGGTAACGCTGCGCCGCTGCGACGCGATCATTGATGCCTGCCGACGTAACGGGGTGCTCCTGGGAACGATTTTCCCGTCCCGATTCCATGATTCGGCGGGCCTGCTCAAACAGGCGGTCGATCAGCGTCGTTTTGGTCGCCTCACGATCGGCGACGCGTATGTCAAGTGGTACCGAACCCAGCAGTACTACGACAGCGGTGCGTGGCGCGGCACCTGGAAGCTGGACGGTGGCGGGGCACTGATGAACCAGGCGATCCACAGCGTCGATCTGCTGGTCTGGCTGATGGGACCGGTGGCCGAAGTCAGCGCTTACACGGCGACGCTGGCCCACGAGCGGATCGAGGTCGAGGATGTCGCGGTGGCAACGCTGCGTTTCACCAGCGGGGCCCTCGGCGTCATCGAAGCGACAACCGCCGCCTATCCCGGTTCGCTCAAACGGATCGAGATCCACGGTTCCGACGGTTCCGCGGTTCTGGAAGAGGAGAATATCAAGACTTGGCAATTCTCCAAAATGACCAGCCGCGATCGCGCACTGCTTGGGCGGATGGCGGACCGCACCCGGACCGGTGGTGGGGCGGCCGACCCGTCCGCCATCGGCCACCACGGGCACGCCCGGCAATTTCGCGATTTCGCCGACGCAATCCGTAAAGGGCGGGCGCCGAGCATCGACGGCGCGGAAGGTCGCAGATCGGTCGAGGTCATTCTGGCAATCTACAAGTCGGCGCGTACGGGGCGCCCCGTGAAACTGCCGGTCTGAGCCGCCACGATCCGCTCGGCTGCGCGCATCGCACCGCTCCCCTGCCGGGTCATGTGCGCGTGTTGGTTTGAGGATCCCGGTTTTCGATTTCCTCCAGCTCCTTGAGCTCCTCCAGCCACAGACGGATTTCGTTGGGATACTCGCTGGCAAGATCGCTGATCACCAGCTGGCGGTGGAATCCGGCGGCACCCTCATTATGCATCTCGGCGGTCTCCGCACTGGGAAACCGCAACATCGGATCGGGGGAAATCAACCCGCGGCAGAACTTCATCAACAGTTCGTTGCAGTTCACTTCGCTCGGCAGGATCGAAGGCAGTTCCTGCGTCAACCTGCGCTTCAATTCCAGTAACTCGCGCGGATTGCGCGGCGCATCAAATAACCGCTGTCCCGATAACAGCTCGACCAGCACGTACCCCAGCGAGGCAAGATCGCTGAGCGGCGTGATTTCGCCACCTTCAAGTACCTCCGGTGCCGCGTAGGCGGGAGTACAGGACCGATGCGTCGGGGGGTGCTGCAGTTCAAACGCCGAGCCGATGTCGACGATCTTGGCGCTGCCGGTCCGCTTCAGCATGATGTTCGACGGCTTGATATCGCCATGGACAACACCTTCGCGATGCAGCGCCGCCAGTGCCGAAAGGCAATCCCGAACGATGGCAACGGCGACACCAGGCTTTACCCGCGGCTGGACCGGTCCCTGCGTGACAATGACGCGATTGAGATATTCCCAGCGTCGATGGCTGACCCGCTTGCGGATCCGGTTGAGCATCTCCGGAACCAGCAGCCGCTGCAGGTCATACCCGTCGACCCATTCCATGACCATCATGCGGATCCGATCGCGATCCATGAAATTATGGATATCCAGCAGATTGTCATGCTGGATCTGGGCGACGCGCGCCGCGACGGTGGCGATCCGGGCCATGGTGTCCGAATAACCGCGAGCGTCCTCGAAAGGTTTGGGGGAGAAGATCTTCAGCGCCACCGGCACCGTGAAGCCGTCCGCGCCGCGAAGCTCGGTGAGAAACACGACCCCCTGCCCTCCGGAGCCGAGCAACTTCAACAGGCTGTGGTGCGTCGTCCAGTTCAAGCGTCGATCCTGGACGATGTTGTCGTAGCGCGCGACCAACTCTAATGGAGGTTTCTGCGCCGTGTTTCCGCCGTGCGTAATCGTCGGATGAAGATGATAGTCCGTCGTCGATGGCATGTGCGCCTTCCCGGCTGGTGTTTCGCCGCCAACAGCAAAAATCCACACCGCCCATCTTAGGCGTTCGGACCAATCAGCGTAAAGAGGAACGCGCGCGACAGGACGAAAGGGAACCGCGTGCGTTCGAGGCGGCCGCGGCGGCCGAGCGGCTACTTTTCGGGCGTGTCGGAGTTTTCCTTCTCGGGGACTTCAACGGAAGCGGGCGTGGCTGCGATCGTCGACTTCATTTCGGCGATCGCCGGCATCAGCACGCTCGCCGGCAGCGCGTAACTGGCCACACGCCCGGCACGCGCGATGTTGACGCCGACCGTTCGGCCGTCGAGGTTCACCAGGGGGCCGCCACATTCGTTTGGACGAAGGACACTATCGTGTGGGATCACCAACGGAAACCCGGCGCGGCGATCGCTGAGTTTACCGCCCAGTCCATTCTGGAAATCGGCCCGTTCGCTCCGCGGTCCGGCAGCCCGATCGGACATCACCGCTTGCATCGTCAATTCCTGGTCCCCGCGACGCACGATCAATTCCACCTTGTCGCCGACGCGGTGCTTTTCCAGCGTGGAGACAAGGTTCTCGCGGGAGTCGACCTCCAGTCCATTGACGCGCGTAATCAGATCCATCGGCTGAATTCCGGCTCTTTCCGCACCGCTCCCCTCCATGACCGACACGACACGAGGATCGTGTTCCTCGAGAATCACTCCTAGCATGGCTCGCGGCGCGGTGATCCGCCGCGGGGCGCCGCTGACAACCCCGATCGAAATCGGCAACTCTTCCTGGGCCGGAGTCGCCAGCCAGCTCCCCACCTCCGGCGTCGGATCGGTCGCCCAGCCCACCGTCGGCAAATCGCCGGCGTCGATTTTCAACAGCGCGATATCCAGATCACCACGCGTCGCCAGTGTCTCGGCGGGAAATCGGCGACTATCCGCCAACCGCACCGTAATCGTCGCGGCCAGTTCGCTGGCCTTAGTCAGAATCAGTCCTTCCGAGTCGACGATGATTCCCAGCGCGACCGGTTCAGCATTGGAAAACACGCGAACGGTATAATCTTTGGGAGCGGCCACGACGTCCCGAAACGCCTCTTTGACTTTCGCATTGTCGCGCTGGTAGGCCGGTTGCGTGCGGTATCGCCAGCTCCGCTCGCCGCGCCCCTCGCCGCGTCGAGGCCCGGCCGCCGGATTGTCACGCAATTCGCGTGGCGAATCCACCGCCGGTGGTTCCTCCGCGGGCAGCTGCCGCGCCTCCAGATTTCCGAAACTGCAGGCCGCCAGCAGCCCAAGAAGTCGAAAGCCGTGAAAATGATCGCCACCCATGATCGGTCCTCAATTTGTTTACTGCCGCATTGCTCCGTTCGAACCAGGGAGAGTTGCGGGGCGACTAGTTGCTCCGCCGCTCCATAGTAATCTCCAGCTCTACCGTCTCTTCCCCGCGTTTCAGTCTGATTTTCACCTTGTCGCCCGCCTGCCGCTCCGCGACCAGATTTGCCAGCGAAGTGAAGTCGGTCACCGGTTTGCCGCCGAATTCGACGATCCAATCCCCGACTTTGATTCCCCCTTTTTCGGCAGGAGTACCGGAATAGACCCGGGCGACCTTCGCGGTAGTTCCCTCCGGTTCGCCTTGCACTCCGAGAAACGGCGTTTGGCCAGGAAGATGGCCCCACGCTTCGCTGGCGAGCAATCGCTCCCAGGAATCACTATATAGATCCACGGGCACATGCATATTGGAAGTCAGCTGCGTCCCGATGCGGCTGTGGATGCCGATGATTCTGCCCTGCCCGTCCGCCAGGGGTCCGCCGGAGTCGCCACCTACCAACGCGCAATCGGTAACCAACATATCCCGCGACTTTGCCAGGATCCGCCCCACGCGGATGACGGGCTTGCGTTCCCGTTCCAGTCCACCCGGATGGCCAGTCGCAACACACCATTGCCCTTCATTCAACCCCTTCGCCGACCCCATGCTCATGTGGGGCCATTTGCCGGGGCTGGTGATGCGCGCCAACCCCGCATCCGAACCGCGGTCCAATCCGAGTGTGATCCCTTCAACCCTTCGGCCATCCGACAACGTGATGACAACTTTTTCGTCCGGCCGCTGGGCGACGTGCGCCGCGGTGAGTACATAGCCGTCCTCGGAGATGATTACGCCACTGCCCTGCGCCGAGTTGATCCGGAGATTGACCGTGCATTCGATCAACTTGTTGCCGATTCGTCGTTGGATTTCTTCCATCGCCCGCAGTTCGGCAACCCCCTTGGGAATGCCTCCCGCGAACAGTTTTTCGCCGACGGCCTCTTGGGTCGCAGTACCCTCGATCGCGGGCGCAACGACGTCGTCGGCAAATGCCGACGGGAGGCCGTTGTCAAGCGGCAAGCCGAGCGAGAAAAGAACCAACAGTAACACTTGCCAGCGGCCGACCTGTTGCCGTGGAGTTCGTCGCATTCGCCGTAGAAGCGGCGATTCCTCGCTTCGTCGCCAGAGCAGATTCCTGCAACTCATCGCAGTCCCCTCGTTGCTCGCGAACATCGACCCGCATCGTTTCCGGACATACCGCCAGCAGGATCTGATTGTACTTCCACCCGCCGACACCACCGTCCACAAAGCGTGCTTCATCCTATGGAAATCTACCTGTTTCGTCACCTCTCGGACGCAATTTGGCCGAGAATTCCGATTGCTCCATTCTTAACACCTGCATCGGTCCGAGGTTGCCGGTCGAATTCCCAGACTCCGACCACCGCGGTTCGCGCCGTCGCCATGGACACCCTCAGGGCTTGCGTGTTGGGAATGACCGTGTAGACTTGCATCAGCCTGGTCAGGTAGCTCAGTTGGTAGAGCAACGGACTGAAAATCCGTGTGTCGCCGGTTCAACCCCGGCCCTGACCACTCGACGCAAGTCGAACCAAAACAAATAGTTCTGTTACCGCCCGTCGCCAGCGACTGCCCGCCTTCGGTCAGCCGATCTCTCGGGATGCCGGAATGGACGCGGCACGGGCGTTTTTTCGGCTGCGAATGCTTCCCGATCGCGGGCCGGATCGTTAGAATCCAGCACCTTCCTTGGTGATATTCCCTGGATTCCAGCCATATCCCGGAGCCAACCGATGCTGCGCATGAAGCTGTTCCTGATGATGTTCTTACAGTTCTTTATCTGGGGTGCGTGGCTGCCGCTGATCTTCGGTTACCTGCCCAGTCTGGGGTTCAGTGATTTTGAGCAGTCGCTGATCCTGAATGCCTTTCCCGCCGCCTCCATTCTGGCGATGTTTTTCAGCAATCAGTTTGCCGATCGTCACTTCGCCGCGGAGAAGTTCGTGGCGCTGAGCCACTTGATTGGCGGCGTCTCCATTCTGCTGCTTTTCTGGGTCACCGACTTCAAACTGTTCTTTGTGCTGATGCTCGTGCACTGCGTGTTTTACGTGCCGACGATCTCGATTACCAACTCGATTGCCTTCGCGAGCATGAAGGATGCGCAACAGGAGTTCGGCATCGTGCGCATGGGGGGGACCATCGGCTGGATCGCCGCCGCCTGGCCGCCATTATTCATTCTGGTCGACTGGGAAAAAGTTCCGTTGCTGGCCGACGCAGGATTCGTGAATTGGTTTGACGCGGTATTGAAGAGCGGGTTGACCGGGAAAGCGCTCCAGGACGCGACCAAATGGACGTATGTGGTCGCCGGTCTTGCTTCCCTGGTTCTCGCGGCCTTCAGTCTGATGTTGCCGCACACGCCGCCGCGCCCGGCGACCGACGAGAATGACGGACAGGCCTGGATCAAGGCGATGCGGTTGCTGGCGCACCCGTTCGTACTGGTTCTCTGGATTGTCACTTGCCTCGATTCGTTTGTTCACAACTGCTATTTCAACTGGACTGGGCGCTTCCTGACCACGGATGCGGTTGGCGTCCCCGGCAATTGGGTGACTCCTGTGATGAGCATCGGGCAGGTGGCGGAAATCCTGACGATGGGCATCCTGGGACTGTTCCTGAAGCGGTTGGGATGGCGCACGACGATGATCATCGGCATCCTGGGACACGCGGCTCGTTTCGCCGTTTTCGCGTTTTTCCCCGATTACCGCTGGTTGATCGTGACGGTGAACGTATTACACGGGATCTGCTACGCGTTCTTTTTTGCGACGGTATATATTTTCGTCGACGATCATTTCCCCAAGGATGTTCGATCGAGCGCGCAAGGACTTTTCAATTTGATGATCCTCGGGATCGGCGCGTTGATCGCCAATTTCGCTTGCCCGCCGATGATTTCGGCACTGACCACGGATCGGGGAACGGACTTTCGCACCCTGTTCCTGGTTCCGTCCGGAATCGCCGTACTGGCCGCGGTGTTCCTCGGCCTGTTTTTCTGGCCGCCGAAGAACGCGTCAAAGCCAGCCTGAAGACCACGCGTATGTTCGTTGGCACAAGTATAGTGCTTGGAGTGACATGGCATGGTAGCGGGATTGGTTCAGCGTGACGGGAACCGGGCGTGGGCAGGCGCGATCACCGTGGTCGGCTGGATGGTGATTGGTATGGGGGTGTCGCTGGCGACGCGGACACCTGCAGTCGCGGATTCGCTTGCGCGTGTCGCCAGCGGGGCGGTCGACATTACTCCCGATCTGGCAGGGGGTACGCCGGTGTGGATTGCCGGCTACGGAATGGGGCGCCGCGCAACCGGTGTGCATGATCCGTTGTTTGCTCGCTGCCTGGTCGTCGACGATGGGTCGACCAAAGTCGCGCTGGTCTCGGTCGATCTGGTTGGACTGCAGTTTCCGGAGGTGCTGCGTATTCGGGAGCGGCTGACCGAATTCCAATACGTGCTGGTTTCCAGCACGCACAATCATGAGGGGCCCGATGTGATCGGCATCTGGGGGCGCTCGCCGATCCATCGCGGCGTCGATGACGCGTACCTGGATCAGGTTGTGGAGAAGGTTGTCGAGCTATGTCGACAGACGGCACGTCGGCTGGCACCGGTGACGGCGGAGTTTGGCACCGCGACGGACGAATCGCTGTTGCGGGACAGTCGAGAGCCGCAGGTCAAGGATGGAATCCTGCGGACCCTGACGCTGACCGGCGCCGATGGCAGGAAGTCGGGGCTGTTGGTCGACTGGAGCAGTCATCCCGAGTCGATGGGGTCGAAAAATAGTCTGCTGACGGCCGATTTTCCGGCGGCGACCATTGGTTGGCTCGAGCGGAAATACCAATGCCCGATCACCTATTTTTCCGGAGCGGTGGGAGGGCTGATGACGCCGCCGCGGAATCGCATCCGCGACGATAACGGCCAATACCTCAATGAAGGCGACTTTACGTTCATGGAACGCTACGGGCAGGCGGTCGGCGAACTTGCCGCCCGGGCTGTGGAGGAAGGATCATCCGCCGTGCGGCTCCATCCAATTCAAATTGCATCGCAGCGCGTCTATCTTCCGGTGGAGAACGCGCTTTATCGCGCCGCGCGAGGCTTGAATGTGCTTGTTCGGGAAGCAACTATCTGGAGCGGTGACCCGGCCCAAAAGGGTGCGCCGCTGAGTCTCGAAAACGCCGATCAGACGATGGCGATCGAAACGGAGGTCGCCTGCGTCCGGCTCGGTGATGTTTACCTCGCCTGTATTCCCGGTGAGATCTATCCCGAATTGCTCTATGGTCAATTCCAGGATCCCGTCGATCCGAACGTCGATTATCCCGACGCACCACTCGAACCCCATCTGGACAAGATTCTCGCCGGAAAGAAATGGATGCTGATCGGGCTGGCCAATGACGAAGTCGGTTACATCATCCCCCTGTGTCAATGGGACAAGGTTCCGCCGTTCGCGTATGGGCGCAAGGAGTCGCAGTACGGCGAGGTGAACTCCTGCGGGTCGCAGGTAGCGCCGATTTTGATGCAGGCGCTTCGGCAGTGCGCGATGAAACTGGAGTCTGCCCGCTGATTCGCGACGGCCACGCGGGAAGGGGCAGGCGGAACTACGGCTGGTAACCGTCGGGCACCGGTGCCGAGGCGGGATTCGGCTCGGCCGTACCGAGACGATGTGCCGCGGCGCGCCATTCCTCGACCGATTGGCGAAGATCGGCCTGCGACTGGTTCGCGGCAGTTTTCGCTTCGAGGCCAACTGACTGTCCCGCGCCGCGTAGTTGCCCTGCCTGATTGATCAGCGTCTGCCGCGATTCGTGAGCTGTTTGATGCACCTGGGAGAGTGCGGCCTGCGCCTGCTGCTGGGCACCGTCGGCCCGTTGCAGCATCTCCTGGGCGGGGACGAGTCGGGGGTCGAGAGTGACCGCTTTCGCGAAGAAACTCTTGGCCTGATCGACTTCGCCGCGCTGATACAACATCTGTCCAAGGTTATAGTGGCCAATCGCCGGACCGTTCGCTTCGACAAGTTGCTGCAGCGCCTCTTCCCGTCCGCCCATGTCAAGACAGACAGTAGCGAGGTTATTGCGGTAGCGTGGGTTTCCTGGTTGCAACGCGATCGCCGCCGCAATCTCCTGGTGTGCCTCGCGTAACCGGCCCTGGCGGGCCAGGCAGAGGCCGAGATCGTTGTGCGCGGTCGGGTATTTCGGATCGACTTCAATCGCCTGTCCGTAAAAACGCATCGCATCGTCGAAGCGCGAGTGCCGGTCGCAAAGATGCGCGATGCTCATCAGTGCTTCCATGTTCTTTGGTTCCAGCCGCAGCGCCTCTTCGTGCTTGCGGATCGCGCCTTCGACGTCTCCCCTGGCTTCGAGCAACTTTCCAGCCGTGATGTAAACGCGAGGGTTGATCTTGGGTACGGGCGACGACAAGCGGGTCGCGTCATCCGTACTGGCAACCTCGTCGTTCTTGGCGCTCCAGGCGGCGGGGGTCACAGGCGACAGCGCCGTGCCGACGGCGCCTTTCGCTTTGCGGAAGCCGTTGCTGATCGAATTGCCGACACTCGCCAGGGCGTTCGTCGCCGGATTGCCTGAGGTCGGAGTACCGGCAAGCGAGCTGCCAGGGGCCGCCGAATGGGGATTGCCGGGCATCGTCGGCACGGGACCAAGGTTCGATCCAGCATGCATGGGGGCGGCCAGCGAGGACCGCGCGCTCTGGGAGGACGCGGTGCCTCCGAGCCACGCGGGGCGGCTGCCCCAAGCGCATCCCTGGGTGGCGGTGAAACCGATGATTCCCAACGCCGTCAATAGCTTCCTGGTTCGTGTCGCCATCGTACTCCTCCTTGAGCTGATCGTCCAATACACCCGCATCAGCACGAACGGATTCGCCGAGTCCGACCTCCCATCGCGACATTCCTTTGTCGCAACCTGGAGCGGATCGGGATCGTCCTGAACCGCTTAAATTCCACCCGTGCCACCACCCCCACCGGCACCCGCGGCACTCGGCAGACGAGGATCGGTGATCGACCCACGCGCCTTCTTGTCGATCTGATCGAAATACTCGCCCGATGTGTTGGTCGGGTCGATGTCGGTGACTAGAACTTCCGGATTCGCTCCCCGCAAATTCAGCTGGGCCACAAACTGCTTCACCGATTCGACGCGCAGACTCGTAATCCGATCGTTCGAACCTCGTAGCACATACAGGGTACGGCGGTGGGGAGGAGCATAGGTCAAGATGCGGCGGACCTTGATTTCGCCGGCCTTGTTCAGGTCCTGCGTCTCCGTATGGAAAAGCGAGTCCGGAACGGTTGTCTCAAATCGCCAGCCGTTGTCCTTCATGATCGCGAACGGCGCTCGCAGCGCTTCGCGGTCCTGGCTGCGGAACGGCTCGGGCCAAGCGGCGTTGCGGACGGTGTCGAGCGTGAATCGATCCCAGATTTCCCCCAAGGTCGGCCAACCCGCGTGGGCGGCGCTGGGAATGCACAGAACAGTCAAGACTCCAATTCGGATCCAGAATCTGCGGCGCATACACCATTCTCCCTTTCGGCTGCTTGACGCCGCTCGGCATCGATTCCGGGCTGCGGCGTTCGGCGAACGCGCCGGGGCGGCTCGTGATCATTGCGCAGACGGCAGCGCGTACCGCTTGTATGCTTCGGTATCGGCGCTGCAACCCCGGGATCTCCGTAACTTCGCGACCATCCGCCATATTTTACCCAGGCTTCGCCAACCGCCATCCGGCCTGCCGCACCCGCGAATGTTCCGCGGCAGGGACGTGATCTTTGCCGACGTTCCGACTACAATGGGCGGTCCCGCCCCTCGACTCCGTTTGCTGCCCCGCCATGGCGGAACTCGGGGATTTCCAGCCTCGCCCATTCCCTAAAAAACCAACGAAATTCCTACGTTCAGGGAGATTCTCATGCGTCTTGGATCCGTGAATGGTCTCATGGCGGCATTATGGCCGCTCTTTCTCGCCACCCCGTCGATGACCCAGGAGGCGTCGACGATCGATTCGCGTGCGATCCAAACGGGGGCGACACCGGTTTCCCAGCTCAAGGTTCTGCCGGGATTCCGGGTCGAGCTGCTGTACTCGGTGCCCCGCGAGTCGCTGGGTTCCTGGGTCAATCTCTGCTCCGATCCTCGAGGTCGGCTGATCGTCTCTGACCAATACGGTGCACTTTACCGCATCGAGGTTCCGCCTGCGGGAAAAGAGCCGGCTGCCGCGGACGTAGTGAAAGTCGAGAAAATCGGCGTCGATCTGGGGGAAGCCCAGGGACTGCTATGGGCTTTCGACAGTCTGTACGTCGTTGTGAACAAGGGCCAGAAATACGCCAGCGGGCTGTACCGCGTTCGCGACACCGATGGCGACGACAATCTGGATCAGGTCGAGCTGTTGCGGGAGATCCCGGGAGGCGGCGAACATGGACCGCATGCGGTCCTACTGACTCCGGATGGTAAGAGCCTGATGGTGGTCTGCGGAAATCAGACCAAACTGGTGTCGTACAACAGTACCCGCGTTCCTCCAGTCTGGGGAGAAGACCATCTGTTGCCGCGGATGCCGGACGGGCGTGGTTTCATGCGTGGAGTGCTCGGACCGGGGGGCGCGATCTACCGCGTAAGTCCGGACGGGAAGAACTGGGAGCTTTACAGCGTGGGGTTTCGTAATCAGTTCGATGCGGCGTTTAACCGCGATGGAGAGCTGTTTACCTACGACGCCGACATGGAATGGGATTTCAATACCCCCTGGTATCGTCCAACGCGAGTCTGTCTTGTGACCAGCGGCAGTGAGTTCGGGTGGCGTAACGGCGCGGGAAAATGGCCCGCCTATTACGCCGACAGCCTGCCTGCGGTAGTCGATATCGGCCCCGGTTCGCCGACCGGGATTTCGTTTGGTTATGGCGCGAAGTTCCCTTCAAAGTACCAGGACGCGCTGTTCGTCTGCGACTGGAGTTATGGAAAGCTGTATGCGGTGCATCTGGCGTCGAAAGAGAGCGGTTACCTCGGCAAATTCGAAGAATTCGTCAGCGGTTCGCCGTTGCCGCTGACCGACGTCATCGTCAACCCGCTCGACGGAGCGCTTTACTTCACGATCGGTGGTCGCCGGACCCAATCGGGACTCTATCGGGTGACCTATGTCGGCAATGAAAAACTGGACGCATCGAGCCCGGATGTTGTCGGACTGAACGAACGACGCACGCGTCGTTTTCTGGAAACGCTGCACGGTCCGCAGGAGAGTAAAGCGATCGTGCCGATCTGGAGTTATCTGAACCACGAAGATCGCTTCATTCGATTCGCGGCGCGCGTTGCTCTTGAGCATCAGGATCCGGGGCACTGGCGGGAGAAAGCGCTGGCGGAACCAAACCCTGGCAAGGCGATCACGGCGCTGCTGGCGCTGGCGCGGGTCTCCGCACCCGATCCATTCCATCGCACAGAAAAGTCGCCCGCCGTCGATGAGCAGCTGCGCGACACGATCCTGAATCGGCTCCTCGACCTGCCTTGGGAGAAGCTGACCGATTGGCAGCGGCTGGAATGGCTGCGCACGTGCGAAGTCGTGTTGAACCGGTTGGGCAAGCCGGGCGATCCGCTGACCGCGCGTTTGATCGCCATGCTGGAATCGATATTTCCCAGTTCGCATCACATGCAAAACGCCGAACTTTGCCAGCTGCTGGTCTTTCTCGAATCGCCGCACGTGATCGAGCGGACGTTGCAGCTGCTGGACGAGGCTCCCACGCAGGAGGAGCAGCTGGAGTATGCCCGCGCGCTGCGGGTCATGAAAACTGGATGGAGCCTGGAACAGCGCAAGGCTTATTTGCAGTGGTTCGTGCGCGCCAGCGGATACCGTGGCGGTGCCAGCTTTGAACTGTTCGTGAAAAATATCAAGGACGATGCCCAGGCAACTCTGTCGGATGAGGAAAGGAAGGTCCTGGCGCCGATCCTGGAAGCCCAATTGCCGGTATCCAAGCCGACGGGCGTGGCCCAGCCGCGTCCGTTCGTAAAGAAGCGGACGCTTCCCGAAACGTTGAATTTATTTGAAACCGCATTGCATGATCGTAATTTCGACCGGGGTCGCAAGCTGTTCGGCGCGGCGAACTGCTTCGCCTGCCATCGATTCGACAACGAGGGAGGGGCGCACGGTCCGGATCTGACCGGCCTGGCCGGGCGGTTCAGTGTGCGTGATCTTCTCGAGTCGATTATCGATCCCAGTAAGGTGATCAGCGACCAATATGCCGGAGTGAACATCCAGACCGTGGACGGACGCGCGATCGCGGGACGCATTGTCAATCTCAACCAGGATAGCATCATGGTGATGACCAATATGCTGGACCCGAACGCCGTGCAGAATATCCAGCGCAAGGACATTGAGTTGATGGGACCGGCCAGCAAGTCCTTGATGCCGGACGGACTCCTTGATACGCTGCAGGACGACGAGGTGCTCGATCTGATGGCGTTTTTGCTTTCGCGCGGCGATCGTAATCTCCCCATGTTTCGCGGAAAAAAATAGCTGTTTACGGATGGACGGACTCAATCGATCCCAGCGCAAGGCGGTGGAAACGCTGCGGGGCCCGTTGCTGGTGCTTGCAGGCGCGGGGTCCGGCAAAACGCGCGTCGTTACTTTCCGGATTGCGAATCTGATCCGTAACGGAGTGCTTCCCGAGCGGATTCTGGCCGTGACGTTTACGAATAAAGCGGCCACGGAGATGAAACAGCGCGTGGCCGAGCGGCTGGGGCGGGCCCTGCCAAAACTGCCGGACGTGTCGACGTTTCATTCCCACTGCGTTCGCATTCTCAAGCGGCATATCCAGCGACTGGGATATCCGCCCCAATTCGCGATCAGCGATGTGGGGGAGCAGACGGCAATCGCCCGCGACGCGTTGAGGAAAATCAAGGTCTCCGAGGCGATGGTGCGGCCCGGCGACCTTGTCTCGCTGATCAGCGGCTGGAAATCGCTGTCCCTGCGCCCCCAGCAGGCGGCTGCCGCCGCCTGCAGTGACAAGGAACATCTCGCGGCCGCGGCCTACCGCCGTTACCAGCAAACGCTGAAATTGCGAGGGATGGTCGATTTTGATGATCTGTTGCTGTTGACCGAGGAGCTGTTGACCGATATGCCGGACGTGCACCGCGAAGAATCCGGCCGATACGACCACCTGCTGGTCGACGAGTACCAGGATACGAATGGACCTCAATACCGCATCGTCAGCGCATTGGCGAGAAGCCACCGGAACCTTTGCGTGGTCGGCGACGACGATCAATCGATCTACGCCTGGCGGGGCGCGGAGGTCCGGCACATTCTCAACTTCAAACGCGACTGGCCCGACGCCACCGTCGTTTACCTCGAAGAAAACTACCGTTCGACCGCCGCGATTCTCGACGTCGCCAACCGCGTGATCGCCTACAACAAACAGCGGCACCCTAAAGTACTCCGTGCGGCTCGACCCGGCGGCGAAAAGCCCCGCATCGAACAGTACGAAAACGAGCAGGCGGAAGCCGAGGGGACGGTGAGCGATATTCGCGGAAGGATCGGTCAAAGAGGGCTGGAGCCGCGCGATTTCGCGATTCTGTTCCGCACCAACGAGCAGCCGCGATTGTTCGAAACAGCGTTACGACAGGCCAAGATCCCCTATGTCCTGATCGGCAGCAGTTCCTTCTACGATCGGAAGGAGGTCCGCGACATCATTGCGTACCTCAAAGTGATCGACGCGCCCCACGACGATACCTCGCTGCTGCGGATCATCAATACACCACCGCGCGGGATCGGCGACCGGACCGTGGAATGGGTCATGGCGCGCGCCAGCGAACAGCGGATCCCCATCTGGGAGGTGCTGGGGCGCGACGACCTGCTGCATGGATTGAGCGCCGCCGCCAGCGCCGCCTCGAGGAAATTCCGCGCGACGATCGATCGGTTCCGGGCACAGCGCGCCGACCGTCCGCTGCAGACGACACTTGCCGAACTGCTGGACGAGATCGCCTACCAGGACGAATTGCGGAATCTCTACCCCGACGCGGACGAACGGGATGCGCGCTGGAATTCCGTCGGGCATCTCATGAATGCCTTGGTGGAATTTGAACAGGGCCGCGACGACCCGCGCCTCCGCGATTTTCTGAACGAACTTATGCTGACTACCCGGGAAGAGCCCGAAGACAAGGAAAAGCGACTCCGCAGTAATGCCGTGGCGTTAATGACGCTCCATGCGGCCAAAGGGCTGGAGTTTCCCCATACCTATCTGGTCGGATTGGAGGAAGGTATTCTCCCTCACCATCGCAGTGTCGCGATCGATGGACCGGCGATCGACGAAGAACGCCGGCTCTGCTACGTCGGCATTACCCGGGCCCAGGAACGACTGACGATCTCGCTGGCGCTGACGCGCATGAAGTGGGGCAAGCCGCGCGAGACGTTGCCAAGCCGCTTCATATTTGAAATCATCGGACAGGCCGAAAAGTTTGCGGAAGCGGCGGCTCGCCACGCCGAAAAAACCAAAGCGGGAGCGGGGAAGACTCGAGGTGCCAAAGCGTAGCGCAAGCCGAAAATCAGGTTCCGTCCTTCTTCAGGGCGACGGTAATGCTCTCCTTCCCTTGAATGTTCATCTTCAACGGCGTCTTGGCAATGTTGGTGTAGTTCGCGTGGACACCACCCTCTTTGAGCGACGCGACGCGACGCTTGCCGTCCATGTTCATTTTGTCGGCACTCGCCTGATTGTCGGGGTTGGCGCCGAAAACAAGGATCTTGTATTCACCAGGAACGATCCCGTCGCCGTCACCGTACGACGAGATCTTGAATTCGCCGTTCGCCCCCGATCGGGCGGTGGCCGCTCGGCCCTTGCCGTCGGCCGAATGGAAAGCCAGAGCGGCATTGGGCAACGGCTGGCCGTCCAGCGTGACCGTTCCCGCAACCGGTACGGTGCCATTCTTGCTCCCGCAGCCGACAACCAAGATCGCCGCCAGAATTAAAACTACCCGTAACGCAAAAACTCGTGGCATGAACGAAAAACTCCGCTTTCAAAAACCAAATGGCCTTCGCGAGCCGCAAAGGCCACCCCAACCGTCGCCGCGATGCATGGGTCAAGCCCATGTTTGACTAATACGTCTGCGGTACCGGCTGACGGTCATCCCGGCAGCCCAGCAACTGGTAGACCTTCATGTCGATCCGTTGCGTAAGGTAGTGCACCGATCCGTCCACAAAGGCGAACTGCGCACCGTCGACGTGTCGCGACTTGAATCCCCAAGACACGTTGATGTTATCCCATTGCTTCAGCGGGTCAACGCCTGTACGGTCGCCGGAATAGTAGTTGATCGGGATGATCGTCGTCCCGCCAACGTTACCTGAGAGAGCGCTGGCCCAGTTCGGGGTCGCGTAATTGTTCGGGCCGATGCCAGCACTTGGTTCCATAAACCATCGGTTTTGCTCGGGCAATGCCTCGCCGCAAAGCAGCGTATTCGATTGACCATCCACGATCGCCTCAAACCGAATCAAAATGCCTGTACGACCGAACGCCCCGCGCATCATCTGTACCTGATGGGCACTGCCGGCGGGAGAATTTCGCTTGGGGTGACCGGGAATCGGTCCAACATATCCCCAGTCGCCGAGGCCGCTGCCGAGCGGATCGCAGTACTGATGGAAGGGGTTGTTGGCGTTGGGTGCCCAATCGGTGCACTGGGGACCCATGCTAGCCATGTAATTCGAAACGGGAGCTTCCCAATTTCCGTTATCGCTGGGGCAACGCAAGGTCGCCCGTTTGACCACCGGCAAGACGCCTGCAGCCATCGCCTGCCTGATCGAGTTGTTACGTGGGTCGAGCGGGTTAGGAATGTTAAAATAGTCTTTGTCGGTGACTTTGTCGTACAGGTTGCTATCTTCCATTTGGGGCTGGCAGTATAAAAGCCAGTTGCCTTTGTCGTAGTGGCAGGAATCGCCCGATCCAGGATGGGGCAAATCCTTGTTATTTTGGCCCAGACGCCCCCCTGGCGGTAAATGCTGGAATTTGTCATGAAAGTTCTGGCAGGCAATGGCCAGCTGCCTGAGATTGTTCAGGCAATGCGCCCGCCGACCCGCTTCACGCGCGGCCTGAACGGCAGGCAAAAGCAGGGCGATAAGAATGCCAATAATGGCAATCACAACCAGTAGTTCGACGAGCGTAAAACCGCGGCGGCCCGTATTCATTGGAAACCTCGTTGTTCCGATGGCAAAATCATCCGGCGATCGACGATAAGGTGCTTGCCAAAATAGAGTTGCTGCTAAGATAGCCTTAGCTAAATTCCAGTGTCAAGCTCTTCGCGGCAAAAGTAGGAGCAAACCGGCAAATCACGGGATGCCAGACCAGGCATGTTGACCGTTCCTTTCCTTGATCTTGCATTGTTACAGCACTTTCGGCGCGAAGCGACCATCAGTCGTCCGGCAGTAAAGCATGACACGGCCCGACCTACCAGCCAACACCGATGCGCAGAACTTGCGCCGAACCGCTAATGCCGCTCCCAGCAAAGTGCCAGGGGTCCGCACTCCGACACGGCGATGGTGGTTGGCGCGCTGGTTGGGAGCATTGCAGGTCGCCATCGTGCTGCTCGCCGTCTTCGCCGCCGCGTTGCTGCTCGGAACCTGGGTCGAGTCGCGATACGACCAGAAGACCGCCCATTTTCTGGTCTACGGCGCCTGGTGGTTCGTGTTGCTGCTCGTTTTGCTGGGGATGAACATCTTGTTCGCCGCGGTCAAAAAGTGGCCCTGGAAACGCCATCAAACGGGGTTCCTGATGACGCACGTCGGATTGCTGCTACTGGTCGGGGGCGGGCTGGTTTCGAACCTCACCGGTTTTCATGGCGTGATGCACTTACTCGACCACCCCGCGGTGGCCGATGGAATCGCGGCCCAGACATCGAACGTGTGCGTGCACCGTGTTCGTGAGGGTATTCGCTGGCTCGATGAACGGCACGATCAGACCCTGCCGCTGCCGATTCGGCCTTTTCCCTGGTCCGACGGCGGCTGGCAGATGCGCGATCTCGATCTGGTGACGCGCGGTTTACTGTGGCTGCGGGACCCGCGGCCCCTGCCGATCCGGCTGCAACCTCCCGCTCCCTGCGAACTGGTGATCGAGGAAGCGGTTCGCGATTCCACGATCGTTCCGTTTCAGGCAACCGATGTCGCCACCGAAGTTCTTGCCGCGGAATTGCAGTTACACTCTCCGGCCACGGGACTGCTGCCCAGGTTCTGGTGCGGCAACGCCGACGGATTTCGTTCGATGCGACTTGGCCCCGCACAAGTTGTCTTCCAAGGCGTGCTCGATCGAGACGCCGCGGCGACGTTTCTCGCTGGCGACGAGTTCGAGTCCGAAACGGCCGGCGCTCGGGGACTTCTGCAGATCGCGGCGGCAGCGGACGGCCGGCTGCTGTTTCACAGTTGGTTGAACGCGGACGACAACAGGTGGATCCACGACCGGGCCGGCGAATTACGCTCGGACGAACCGGTGGAAATCTGGGGAGCGATGCGCTGGAGTCTGACCGTCCGACAATTCCTGCCGCGCGCCGAGGTCGGACAGTTTGTGGTTCCCGTCGAGGGGGCGGGCGCGTCGGAAAATCGTGCGACGCCGGCCGTGCGCTGTCGATTGATCCGCGGAACGGAACGTGCCGAATTCTGGCTGCGTCGTTCCGAGAGCCAGTGGACGGCGGTCCGCCTCGGCGAGCGGATGATCCAGCTCGCCTACCAGCCGGAAATCCGCGAATTGGATTTTGCAATCACGCTGTCGCGGGGCGAACAGATTACCGATGCGGGAACCGAAATGCCGGCGTCGCAGGCGAGCTATCTGCTGATTCAGGACGGAGTATCGTCCCGCGCGGCGTTGGCGCGTCGGATCACGATGAATCAGCCGTTAGAGTACCGAGGTTACCTGTTCTATCAATCAAGCTTCCAGCCGGTCGGTCGCGACCATCAGGGACGCCCGATCCTGCGTTGCGCTTTGGTCGTGACCCGCGATCCGGGCGTTCGCCTGAAGTACTGCGGAGCCGCCATGGTGGCGCTGGGAATCGCCTGTATGTTCTACATGCGTGCCTATTCCATTCGCCCCTGGTGGACATAGAATCATCACCTGCGGACGACCAATCGCAGCCGTTTCCATCGAAAAAAGGGGGCTCAGCATTTTCACTTCGACTGTCTTTCGGCCCTCGTTCCGTCTCGTCGCGGCCTTGCTGCTTGGAGCCTGCGCTTGCCCACTGCAGGCGCAGTTCGATCCTGCCGCCGCGGTACCTGTCGAGCGGCTTGGCGGGGCGTTGCTGTTGCACGGCGGCGGCGGCATTAACGCGGAGGTCCGGACCCGGTTCATGGAGTTGGCGGGAGGAGCGGAAGCACGCATCGTTGTGATCCCGACCGCGGATCCCGACGATCCGCTCGATGACGATCATCTTGGCATCTGGCGCGATTTTGGTCCGAGGTCTCTGGTTCGTCTGCATGCAACCGCGCGCGAGGAAGCGGTCGCGCCGTCATTTGTCGATCCTCTGCGCGAGGCCACGGCGGTCTGGATCAGTGGTGGACGGCAAAGCCGCCTGGCGCAGACGTACGGTGATTCCCCGGTGGAGCGGGCGGTGATCGAGGTTGTGCGGCGAGGCGGTATCGTCGGTGGTTCGTCCGCCGGCGCGGCGATTTCGAGTCGAGTGATGCTGGTGCGCGGCGAATTGCGACAAGGGTTTGACCTGCTGCCGGGAGCGATCGTCGACCAGCATTTTCTGGCACGAAACCGGCAGGGTCGATTGATGGAGGCTTTGGTCACCGCGCGTGATCGATTTGGTGTCGGCATTGACGAGAACACGGCCCTGTTGTTGCGCGGCAGGCGTCTGGAGGTGATCGGGGAATCCACGGTGACGGTATGCCTGCCGCCGACATCGAGCCGGGCTGCGTTCACTCGCGAACTCAAGCCAGGCGATTTCGCGGATTACGTCGCCCTTTCCCGGGCCGCTCAGGAACGTTCCCGGGAGAAATTTCCCCCCGCCGCGCCCGCGCCCCCGCGCGTCGAAAACGGAGCGCTGATCATCGTCGGCGGCGGTGGAATTCCGGACGGTACACTGCAACGATTTATCGAACTTGCGGGTGGACCCGATGCACCCCTGGTGTATGTCCCGTGCGAGGAACGTGAGATGCTGATCGGAGAGCCGGATTTCGTCGGAGTGTTGCGCCGGGCCGGAGCGGTCAACGTGCAGTGGATTCACACAAAAGACCGTCGCCGCGCTAACGAGGATGAAACCGTGTTGGGGCCGCTCCGCTCCGCCAAGGGGATCTGGTTCGGCGGCGGCCGGCAATGGAACCTGGTCGATTCCTACCAGAATACCCGCGCTCACCGGTTGATGCACGAAGTCCTCGAACGGGGCGGTGTGATCGGCGGTTCGTCCGCCGGGGCCTCGATTCAAGGCGATTATATGCCGCGCGGTGATCCCCTAGGAAACCGCAATATCATCGCCGAAGGCTATGAACAAGGACTCGGATTTCTTACCGGCGTTGCGATCGATCAGCATTTCTCCCAGCGGAATCGCTTTGGCGACATGAGCGAACTGATTACAAAATACCCTCAGTATCTCGGGATCGGGATCGACGAGGCGACGGCGATTGTTGTCCAGCAGCACCGCGCGATCGTTATCGGAAAGGGAAACGTCGCGTTCTTTGACGCGGGACGCCGACGCCTGGAGAATCCCACCGACTACCTTTCGCTGTCCGCCGGGCGAACGTATGATCTGATCTCCCGCAGCGTCGCCGCCAGCGCGTCGCCGCCACCTTGAAATCCCGCCCACTCGAATTCGATCCCGAAACCGATCCCGTATCAATCCTCCGTCCACGTGAGTCCATTCGCCATGTCCCATCGCTTCCGCACGCTGAACTTCGTCGTTGTCATCCTCGTCGCGGGTGGACTTGGACCCGAATCGGCCTTGGAGTCCGGCCGCTGCGACGATGCCGAATTCCGCTCCATCTTCGACGGCAAGTCGCTGGCTGGCTGGCAGATCAGCGCCAAGTCGGGACATAGCCGAGCCAGCCGCAACGAGTCAGGCGGTCGTTGGGTGATCGAAAACGGAGCAATCGTCGGATCGCAGGACATTCCGGGGAACGGTGGTTTGATCCTCACCGAGGAGGAATTTGGTGACTTTGAAGTCGCGTTGGAAATGAACAATGATTTCGGTCCGGACAGCGGGCTTTTCTTGCGCAGCACGGAGGATGGCAAGGCGTGGCAGGCGATGATCGATTATCACGCCGAGGGCAATCTGATGGGAATCTACGGAGAAGGATTGGGGGGCAAGCCTTCGGTGCGGAATTTTTCGTTTCTGGACAAGGTGACCGCGATACGCCCCGAAACGGCGCCGTTCGCTTTGCCGGTGCTGCCCGACGCCTGGAAGAACTTCTGGCGCCACGGTGAATGGAATCAACTGCGGGCCCGGATCGTCGGGAATCCCCCCACGATTCACACCTGGATCAACGGCGTGCAGTTCATGACCTGGACCGAAACCGAGCTGCGTCACCCTGCGAAGGGTCGAATCGGATTGCAGGTCCACGGAGGCGGAGATTTCACGCGGCAGTATGTGCGTTATCGGGATATCAAGGTCCGTACCTTGAAGGCGCCGTGAACAAAGCGGCGCGCGTCGGTCGCTTCACCGCGGTGCGACTCAATCGGGCGCTGCGTTGTCGTCCTTGGAAGGTTCGTCGGAATCGGTGCGTGCCGGCGGCAGACTGACAGGGTCAAAACCGGCATGCGCGGTTTCGACCAGACTCATCTCATCCAGCAGATAATCTTGCTTGAAGCGCTGGTCGATGGGCGTGGAAATGGGAGGCAGTCCTTTCCATTTCACCATGGCGACCGGATTGCCGTCTTCTTCCCAATCCAGTTCGCGCAGATTGTTGCGCTCAAAGTAGGCCAATTCGCGGACGTCGTTGATGCTCATCCCCGGATCGATGCGCAGTACGGTCGCCAACAGCGGGAAATAGCTGTTGCGACTGTACACGTAAGGTCGAGGGCGAGTCCCCTCGCCGCCCGGATCCCCGCGCAGTTCAATCAAGGGCGCGACGTCGGTCGATTCGGGCGTGTTGGTTCGACACGCGATGATACATCCGCGCAGATCCGTGCTGAACTCAAAGGGAAAACGATGCTCGCGATCGACCCGCAGAAGCGCCAGCCCCTTGCCCATGACCGCTGTGACATTCGCCAGTTCTAACCGAATGCCGTTCGCGGCGCGAGGGCGAATGCGCGACCCGGTGTATTCCAGCATGCGTTCCGAAGTAATCAGCAATCCCTGTTCCCAGCGCACGCGCAATGGCATCGCGTCGGGGACGCGCACCAAGGTACCGTAGCCGCGCACGACGGAAGCGGCTAATTCCAGCGTTGGCGGCATCGGTTCGCTCATTCCGTCGTCGCTCGGCATCCGTTCGGCAGCGCGTCGGGGCGCGAATTGAACGCAGGAGACGAACGGCGCGGTCCGACTTCCGCCCAGGAGCGTGATCGTGCAATTGCGCAGTTCCAGACTCGTCGTTGCATCCAGCAGAAACAGCGAGCTGAACTCGTTCAGCGATTCCGAAACGTCAAACACAAACTCAATTCCGTCCCACAGGTATCGTCCGGCTGCCAGGTGGATAGGATGCCGTTCGTTGCGCGTTGACCCGCGAAACACCAGACGGGGCGTACGACCAGCCGCCGCGGCGATCTGCAAAGTGCGACCATTAATCTCCAGATTGCCGGCCGGCAACTCGCCATCCACCGCCAGTTCCAGCCGTTCCACGGTTCGGTACTGCTGAAACAGCCGCACCGCCTCGTCCCAGGTTGCAACGGTTTGCGTGTCGCCAATCAGGGCAGGCTCCGCGTTCTGGTCGACGACCAGTCGCCGGGGCTGGTCGAGTCGCAGCGTGGATTCGGAATCGGTTCGGTCGATCGCTGGCGGGAGCGATTCGGGTGACGCCCCAGCCGTCGGCGCGCTCGCGGGTGAACCCGTGGGTGAGTTCGTGGGTGAGCCTGTCGGCGAACCCGTGGGCGAGTTCGTCGTTGACCCCGTCGGTGACGTCGTCGGCGAGTTCGTCGATGAACCTGTCGGCGACGTCATCGGTGAACTTGTCGCTCGTTCGTCGCTCGACCGGTCGGAAAATGCGGCGGGATGATCGTCAGGTTCCTCTTTGGCCGGCGGCGATCGGGGGACCTCGACGGGTGACATCTTCGCGCCCGCATTACCGGCGGACGATGTCTGGGGCGCCGTAGCCGGCGCGGTAATCAGCATTGGGGACTCGGGGGTTCCCTGTCGAATCAATACGGCAATTGCCAGCAACAGAGCGACGGGAATCAGCCACGGCAGCAGCATCTCAAGACGCGCCTGCCGCGCGGGGTTCGTGACCCAAGTCCTGGTGCCATTGGTCAATTCGCGATAACCGGCGTCTTCCGCGAAGGAGAGCAGAGCGCCGATGAGTTCGCTCGGTGTCTGATATCGTTCCATCGGCTGCTTCGCCAGCAGCCGATGCAGGATCTCGGCCAAAGATCCGGGAACGTCGGGGCGCAGCTCGCGCACGTCGGTCGGCTTGTCGCTGCTGTGGCTGAGCAATTTCTGCAAAACCGTGCCCTCGGGAAACGGCGGCCGACCGCTCAGCATGTAGTAGAGGGTGCATCCCAGCGAGTAAAGGTCGCTGCGTACGTCGGCGCTGCGCGGATCGCGCGCTTGTTCCGGCGAGATGTAATCGAAGGTGCCGAGCGTGACGCCGCTCGCCGTCAAATCGGCGCCGGATGCCTCGACCTGATGCAACCGCGCCAGACCCATATCCACCAGTTTGATATGCCCGTCGGGCATCACCAGCAGGTTGGACGGTTTGATATCCCGATGGACGACCTCGCGACCGAAGGCGTGGTCCAGAGCATCGGCGATCTGAAGCCCAAACCGCACGACGTCTTCGATCGGAAGCGGGCCCCGCGATTCGACCAGATCGCGAACATTGGTCCCCTCGATAAACTCGAAGACGATGTAGTGGTAGCCCCGATCGTCGCCGACGTAATGAACCCGTGCGATATTGGGATGGTCGAGTCGCGCGGCACTTTGGGCTTCGTTCTGGAACCGGCGCAATGTATCGTCATCGGTCTGGGAGCCGGACAGGACTTTGACCGCGACGGTGCGGCCCAGCATCTCGTCCTGCGCTCGAAAGACTGCTCCCATTCCGCCGCCCCCGACGAACTCGGTCAGCAGAAAATGGCCAAGCTTTTCTCCTTCCAACACTTTACCCAACTCAAACGGCGTTGCCGGTATCCGCGGCAGCGGCGATTCGCTGCCCAGCGGGAGCCGCTTCGACAGCACCGTCTGGTGCTGCGGGTCGGGCACCACCGCCAGCTTGCGGCTGGTTGTCGTCGAGGAGCCTTCTCCACCAAGGGAATCCGTGGGGGGCGCTGCCTTTGGCGCGGCGAGTTCCGCGGTGGAATCGGGTGGCGACGATCGATCAACAACGTGCGGCGCATCCTGCGACGGCTTCGCATTCTGTCGTTCGATATGCCGGGATGCTGTGCTCAAGGTATACGCCGTTTGCCTGCTCCGCGGATTCGAATGTGCCGGGATCCCCTCACGGACAACGCCGCCCGTCGCAAACCAACCGGATCGAAGCGAACCCTGCGCATCGAGAATACACCTGAATGCCTGATTTGTGGAATCGCCTCCAAGCGTTGAAACGCCCAAACCGACGTCAAGTACTCGGCGAAACGGACGCGAAGACGAGATGCGTTGCCTTTGTACGTATAAATCAGTCTACTGGTTGCATCCAAAATCGTCAATAAAAAGCATGGAGCTGCTGGAGCTCGATCGGTTCAGTCTTCCACCCCAGAGGGGCACGACAAACCAGCCCAAGGCAACGCCCTACCAGCCCGTCGAGCACCAGCCGCGCCGAGCCGCGAAGAAGTGCCCCGTTCCGAGAAGGGGGTGTTCTGCAGCGTCGCCCAGGTTTGCCGGTACTCCGGCTACCGACCGCCGCCGTGTCGTGTGGCACGGTCCTCCGGGGGGTAGCCGGCATACCGGCAACCGCCGGCTGCGCGGCAGAAAAACCTTGTCTTGGCAGAAAGAAAGAACCGGACAGCGCCAGAGTGTCAATCCACACCGAATTCGCGGACTGCCCCGCACGCCACGGCGAACGCGGTGGCGTGACTGCGACAATGGGAAATGCTGATCAAGACGTTGGCGATCCCCTTGCGCTGGCTTGCTTCCAAGGCGCCTCCGGTCAGGGCGATCGACGGTGAGCCGCCCGGCTCGTTGCGGACTTCCACGTCGGTCCAGGAGATGCCCCGCGACCAGCCTGTTCCCAACGCCTTGAGCACCGCTTCTTTGGCGGCCCATCGGCCGGCGTAATGTTGGGTTGCCGCCTTCCGGGCGCTGCAATACTCGATTTCGCGTGGAGTAAACACGCGCGTCAGGAATAGTTCCCCATGCCGTTCGATCATCTGGGCGATGCGCAGGCATTCTACAATGTCGGTACCGATCCCCAGGACGTTCATGGTATTACCGTACGGCTAGGCCGCACGCTTTCTGGGCCCGTCGCAGTACTTCCTGAGCTTTCTGCCGAGCCCGCCTGGCCCCGTCGGCCAGAATTTCAACAACCTCTTGCGGATGGCTCACCAGGTACGCGCGCCGTTCGCGAGCGGCTGCGAAGTACGCTTCGGCGGCATCCGCCAGCGCTTTCTTGATCTGGCCGTAGCCAAAACCACCCCGGCGGTACAGCGCCGCCATCTCCTGCCGTGGAGCTTCGGCGCTGAACAGCGAAAAAAGCTGGTACAAATGGTCGGAATCCGGATCTTTGGGCTGCTCCATCGGCCGCGAATCGGTCGTGATCCGCATCACCTGCTTGCGCATCACCGCTGGGTCCTCGAAAATCTGGACGGTGTTGTTGTAGCTCTTCGACATTTTCTCCCCATCCGTGCCCGGAACCTTCGCCGAACTGTCCAGCACGCGCGCCTTTGGTAAGACGAAAACCTCCCCGAATTCATGATTGAAACTGCCCGCCAGATCGCGGCAGACCTCGATATGCTGCACCTGATCGACACCGACCGGGACGATTTCGGCATCGTACGCCAGAATGTCGGCGGCCATCAGCACAGGATAGGTGAATAGCCCGGCATCGGCCGCCAGACCTTTTTCCTTCTTGTCCTTGTATGCATGGCAACGTTCCAACAGCCCCATCGGCGCGCCGGTCATCAGCAGCCAGCATAATTCGGAGACTTCGGGAACGTCCGACTGGACGAAGAGCGTCGCCTTTTGCGGATCGAGTCCGAGGGCGAGCAGGTCGATCGCCGCATCAAGGGTAAGACGCGAAAGCTGTTCGCGGTTGCGCACCGTCGTTAACGCATGCAGGTTGGCGACAAAGTAGTAACCCTGGTTGTCCGTCTGCAGATCGATGTACTGTCGGATGGCGCCAAAATAGTTTCCCCAGTGCGGGCGTCCCGTAGGCTGGATTCCGGATAGTACTCGCATGCGATTCCCCTCGTACCCGATTGGGCGGCTGTCACGGCGACGATTCGACCCGCAATGTCCCGACGAGTTCCGCCGCCGAAGGGACCCCCGCTTCGGTCAATGCCACTGGTAACTGATCCAGAAGACGCATGCTGACGGTCGGATCGGTGTAATTGGCGGTGCCGATCTGGATCGCGGAGGCGCCCGCTACCAGGAATTCCATGACATCGTCGATGGTCGAGATTCCGCCGATGCCGATCAGCGGCGTGCGGACGGCCCGCGAAACCTGATAGACACAACGCAGCGCGATCGGCTTGATCGCCGGACCGCTCAACCCCCCTACCACGTTACCCAGCAGCGGGCGCCGATGGCGCCAGTCAATCGCCATTCCCAACACCGTGTTGATCAGGGAGATCGCGTCGGCACCCGCGTCGGATGCCGATTTGGCGATATCGACGATGCGGGTCACGTTGGGAGTCAACTTGACGATGATCGGCAGTCCGCACCGAGCGCGGACGCGCGACACCACATCAAAGCACTGCCGACTATCCGCGCCGTAATCAACTCCACCGCTGACGTTGGGACAGGAAACGTTCAATTCCAATGCGGTCAGCCCGGCGCAGCCACCCAGTCGCTCCGCCATTCCGACAAATTCATCCGCCGACTTGCCTGCGATGCTGACGATGATGGGAGCCCGCAACGTAACCAGATAGGGCAGATGATGAGCAATAAAGGCGTCGATGCCGTCGTTGTCCAGCCCGATCGAATTCAGCAGTCCCGACGCCGTTTCGACCGTTCGCCAAGGCCGATTGCCGGGGCGAGGCTGCTGCGTGATCGTTTTGGGGATGATCCCGCCCAGGCGGTCCAGCCGGACCAGCCGCGCCATTTCCCGGGCATAACCAAACGTCCCCGACGCCACCAGGATCGGGTTCGGTAATTGGATCCGTCCCAGCGCGATCCGCAGATCCGGGACAAGGGGGATGGGGTCAGTCACAATGGGATGCTCAACGAGGGGGCCAATGGCAGATCGTTAATTTAGCCCTCGTAAACACGCTGGACAATGAGCCGTTTCGGAGAGACAGACGGGCCGCCAGAGCGCATCCGCTACCGATCCAATCCAGACCCTGTCACCCCAACGAGCGAAATTGGGCCTGGTATCGGCAGCCAGCTTCAAATTCAAGGCCGAACTAGATCACGCCGCCGTGGACACGGTCGGGAGCCATATGGTCAGGCTGGTCGAGGAACCAGATGCGCTCCCACTGGTTGATGATCTGCCGGAAATTCTCGGACGTGAAAATCAGCTGTTTCGTACGAACCGCTGGATCGCCCGAATAGATCGGCAGCACACAACCCACTGTCGAGCCAAGCATTACGCTCAGCAGCGCCGCGAAGATAAGTCGACGCATCTAACCATCCTCCCTGATAGGAAGCACTCCGCGAAGGAAGCAATCCACTCCCCCCACATCGGTTCGGGACAGCAACGAACAGGCCGTCC
This sequence comes from Planctomycetota bacterium, assembly GCA_016872775.1. Taxonomy (GTDB): domain Bacteria; phylum Planctomycetota; class Planctomycetia; order Pirellulales; family Pirellulaceae; genus VGZA01. Next base: position 43,165 of record VGZA01000049.1, read on the forward strand.
GGTGAACCGCGAAACGAAAAGACCTTGTACGTGTATTCCTTTACCGCGTCAACCCGAACCTGGAGCATTCACCGCTGTGCTGCCGTCCCTTTCAGGATCCGCTCTGCCTCCGCGGCACGCGCGTCAGCCTCTTCCAGCTGACGCACTTTTTCTTCCATCTCCTTGCCGGGCTTGAATGTTACGACATATTTCTGTGGGACATCGACCCGCTGACCGGTTCGAGGATTCCGTGCTTTTCGAGCTGCTCGCTTCTTGACTTCAAAGACTCCAAAGTTCCTGAGCTCGATTCGGCCATCCTCCACCAACGTCTCCACGATCGCATCAAATGTTTTTTGGACGATTTCCTTCGTTCTGAGCTGGGTCATCCCAATTTCTTCGGAAATCGTCTTCACGATCTCTTTTTTCGTCACGACTCAACTCCTGTGGCTTGCGAGTCGCTTCCTCGCAATTCCCGTCCCTTCGACCCCCGGGTCACTTGCTCCAAGTGTAAATGCCACAAGCACTAGAGTCAAGATCAGTCGCCGTCGGCTGCGTGGCGGTGACACGCCGCGCGCCTTCGTTATGCCCCATTATCGACCATCCAATCGGTACACTTCAGACAATCGGGATAAACGGACCAGATTCCCTATTCTGACTCGAAAGAGGCGGCGTGGATCCGCCGCCTCATCTGGTCAGGCCGCGCGCCGATGCGACGGTCTGGGGGGACTCAATTCCGATTGCACGCGTCCGTCCCGACCGTAAAACTTGATCTGGTCCTCTTCGAGGAACCAGATTGCCCGCAAGCCACCGGCCTGGAAACGCCGGCCGCAGTAATGCCCATTGCGGATCAGAATCGTCTCGTCGATCTCCAACTCCCCCGCCCCCATCGACGCGAAGTGGGTCCGGACCCACTCGCGCACTCGATCGACCTGTTCCAAATGCGTCATAAATCCCGATCCAACTACTCGTCAATTGAGCGGAAAAGCGCCAGCTTTGTCCAACGGTTCGGCCGCCAGAATCGTCGGACTGCCCGTGCCAGCACCTTCCGAATTATCGACGGCTGCTTGCGCATTCCTTGGTTCCATCCGCGCATCCGGATTCTGTTTTCCAGATCGCCAGGTTTACCGTGGATCGATCGGCGTGGCGGTTCCCGCTAACACAAAGTTTCGTGTTAATCCACGGTTTGCGATGAAAACAGCCTTGCGCGCAAATAGCGGAGCGCCCAGGGCATCGCGTTGCCCACCCCCGGCCTCGACCGAGTCCAAGGACTGCCGCATGGCAAAACGAGCCACAAAGTCCAGCCACGGGGCGGGGTTTGGCTTCAAAAGAAGGGAATCCTCATGACAGAGAACCTTCCCGCACCGGTCCCCGATGATTCCGGCGAATTCATCCTCTATCAGACGGAAGATGGGCAGACCCGGATCGACGTCCGGATGGCACACGAATCAATCTGTCTGCCACAGCGGACGATCTCGCCGACCTGTTCCAGATAACCGTTCCCACGGTAAACGAACATCTGAAGGGCATTTACGACGACCGCGAACTCGATCCGGCCACAACTATTCGGAAATTCCGAATAGTTCAAAGCGAGGGAAATCGCGAGGTTCCCCGCGCCGTGGACCATTACAACCTCCACGCCATTCTGGCCGTCGGCTACCGCGTCCGTTCGCATCGCGGCACGCAGTTCCGTATCTGGGCGACCGAGCGGCTGCGCGAATACCTCATCAAGGGGTTCGCGTTGGACGATGCCCGACTCAAGC
>VGZA01000050.1 GCA_016872775.1 Planctomycetota bacterium
CAGGAACCAGGCGGACCCGTCCAAGGCCTCAATAAAGGTGTGCTCGGCGGCGAATTCACGCCCGAACTGCTGGGAGTCGGTTATATCATCGGGCCGCGGATCGCTTCGATCACCGTCGCGGGCGGGCTGCTGGCCTACCTCGTTATCCTGCCCGCAATCGCTACCTTCGGCGCCAACGCCAGCGAGCCGGTCTACCCGTCAAAAAAGCTGATCAGTCAGATGAGCGTCGGGGAGTTGCGCAACAGTTACATCCTGTATATCGGCGCCGGTGCGGTCGCCACGGGCGGGCTGATCAGTATGGGACGGGCACTGCCGGTGATCTTCGCTTCGATCATCGCTGGCCTGCGCGATCTGGCGGGATCCGCTCGAGGCGGTGCAAACACCATCGGCGGCGGTCGCACGGAACGCGACCTCTCGATGGGTGTGGTATTAATCGGAAGCCTTCTACTTGTCCTTTTGCTTGCGATTTCCCCAAAACTTGGACTGGGGATGTCCGCGCAAGGCCTGCTCGGCGCGGGCCTGGTGCTCGTCTTTGGTTTTCTGTTTGTAACCGTTTCATCGCGCCTCACCGGTGAAATCGGCTCGTCCTCCAATCCAATTTCCGGAATGACCGTTGCAACGCTGCTTTTCACCTGCCTCATCTTTCTGCTGTTGGGCCGCACTTCGAAGGCCGATACGCTGACCGCACTCACCATCGCCGCGGTCGTCTGTATATCGGCGTCCAACGGCGGCACCACGGCGCAGGACCTCAAGACAGGATACTTGGTCGGCGCCACGCCGCGGTGGCAACAGATCGGCATCTTGATCGGGGCGCTGACCAGCGCGATCGTCATCGGCGCCACGATCCTGATGATGAACAGTGCCGGCACGCACTACACGAAGCGTCCCCAGTATCTCCCCGACTTCGTCGTTCCCGAATCGGTCCTGAATACACTGGAAAAACAAAAGGTTGGCCGACCGTACAAGGACGAGGACAAAGCAGACTATTTTGTGCTTTTTGCCGCTGAGGGAGAGTTTCTTGGCGTACCAAAAGGCAAGTACCTGGTCGACGAGGGGGGCGTTTTTCGCTACCACGAAGATCCGGCGATCAACGGCAAAGAACCGTACGACGACAAGGAACTTGCGATCAAGGAGGCACAGGATCAGCGAGCCGGTGGCGCGGCGGCCGCGCCCCGCGGCGAGTCGGCTCCGCCGAACGGAGCCGCCGCGGAAACGCGAACAACCGACGACGCAGGCAATACGGAAGGTGGCGCCGTCCTGCGCGACGTTGAGCAAGACGAGCCCAACTCGAACGCGACCGGCAATGCCACCGCCGGCAGTACCGCGGGCGATGCCGGCGATACGGGAACTCCCTCCGTCTCCAAGGAAGGCGATCCCCTTCCGAATCGGGCCCCGCTCAAACTGCAACGCTACGATGCGCCGAAGACCCAGCTGATGGCGCTGATTATCGATGGCGTCTTGAACCAGAAACTGCCTTGGTCCCTGGTCCTGATCGGTGCGCTGATCGCGTTGACGCTGGAGCTGAGCGGCGTACCGGCGCTACCGTTCGCCGTGGGAATCTACCTGCCCATTCAGGTCTCCTTCCCGATTTTCATCGGCGGCGCGATCCGCTGGGTCGTTGATAAGCTTAACCCAAGCAAAGAAGAGCAGTCCGACTCCAGCCCCGGCGTACTGCTCTGTTCGGGATATATCGCCGGTGGTACTTTGCTGGGCGTGGCGGGGGCGTTCGTCAACATGAGTGACCATCTGGTTCGCCGCCTCAACCTGGCCTCGCTCGTCAACGAACGGTTTGGCGAGGGCGCCGCGGAGAGCCGCTGGGGTGTCATGGGCTTTTTTGGCCTGATGTGCGTCATCCTGATCGTCGTCGGCTTGGCCGGCCGGTTTTCCAAGAAAAAAGGCTCGACCGCCGCGGATCAGGATAGCGAAAAGTAAAGGCCATACTAACCATTCAAATCCGCCAACCTTTTTCGGAGAGATATCACATGTCCGTCCATCGCCTGATTTCCCAGTACCAGCGCCTCGCGGCCGCTCATTGCCCTCGCATGCCACGAGCGCTCTCAGTGACCTCCTGCTGCGTTTCGACCCTCTGCGGCCTTCTTCTGCTGCTCCCCGCGCGGATGACGGATGCCGACGAAGGAATGTGGCTTTACAACGCCGTGCCCCGCGAGGCACTCAAGCAACGCTATGGATTTGAGCCGACCGACGCCTGGCTCGACCACCTGCGGTTATCGAGCGTGCGGTTCAACAGCGGCGGCTCAGGATCGTTCGTCTCCTCGAACGGACTGGTAATGACCAACCACCATGTCGGCGCCGACGCCTTGCAGAAGTTGAGTTCCGAACAACGCGACCTGCTCAAGACCGGCTTCTTCGCGCGGACCGCGGTCGAGGAATTGAAATGCGTCGATCTGGAGCTGAATGTTCTGACGCGGATTGAGAACGTCACCGAGCAAGTCAATGCCGCGGTCAAGCCCGGCATGTCGGCCGGCGACTCCCAGAAGGCGCGGCGAGGGGCGATCAACACCCTCGAACAGGAAAATGCCCAGAAGTCGGGATTGCGCTCCGACGTGATCACGCTCTACCAGGGCGGCCAATACCACCTTTATCAGTTCAAAAAATACACCGACGTGCGGTTGGTGTTCGCCCCGGAAAAAGAGATCGCCTTTTTTGGCGGCGATCCGGACAACTTCGAGTACCCGCGCTTTGACCTGGATATCTGCTTCTTCCGTGTTTATGAGAACGACAAGCCGGCCAAGGTCGAACATTTCCTGGCCTGGAGCAAGAACGGAGCAGATGACGGCGAACTGATTTTCGTCAGCGGCCACCCCGGTCGAACGAATCGTTTGAACACCGTCGCCCACCTGGAGTATCTGCGGGACGTCGTGAATCCTGACCACCTGAACATGCTCCGCCGGCACGAAATCGCGCTCAAGACGTTCGCCGATCGCAGCCTGGAGAATATGCGCCGCGCTCAGGATGACTTGTTCGGCGTACAGAACAGCCGCAAGGCCCGCCTGGGCGGCCTGGCTGGTCTGCAGGACCCGGAGGTGATGGCGAAGAAAAAGTCCGACGAACTGGCCTTGCGGGACGCCGTCGAAAAAGACGCCAAGCTCAAGGAAAAGTACGGCGACGCCTGGGAACAGATCCAGAAATCGCTGCAGGTTGCCACGAAGATCCGCACGGAGTTGAACCTGTTCGAGAACGGCTCGGCATGCCACAGCGACCTGTTCTTCGTCGCCCGAACGCTGGTGCGGATGGCGGAAGAGGATGCCAAACCGAATGCGGAGCGGTTGCGCGAGTTCGCTCAAGCCGGCCGCCCGTCGCTCGAACAACGATTGTTCTCGGAAGCCCCGATTTACGCCGACCTGGAGATGGCCAAACTGGCCGACTCGCTTTCAATGATGGTCGAGAAGGTAGGTCCCGACCATCCTCTGGCCAAGGAAGTGCTTGCCGGTAAGTCGCCTTCCAATCGGGCTGCCGAATTGATTTCCGGCTCGACGCTGACCGACGTCGCCGTTCGACGTAAGCTGGCCGCCGGCGGCGCGGCCGCCATCAACAGTTCCACCGATCCGATGATCAAACTCGTTCGGTCGATCGATCGTTCAGCGCGCGAAATGCGAACGGTTTTCGAGCAGCAGGTCGAAGAACCGCAGCGACAAGCCTACGCCAAAATCAATGCGGCCCGCTTCGCGATCCTCGGAAGCAGTACCTATCCCGACGCGACCTTTACCCTGCGTCTGGCATTCGGCACGGTCAAGGGTTACACCGAAGGCGGCAGGACCGTCCTGCCCTGGACGACGATCGGCGGCACTTTCGAACATGCGGCCGCGCATGGCAACAAAGAACCGTTTGCCCTTCCCGAATCGTGGCTCAAGCGGAAAGATCAATTGAATCCCACAACGCCCTACAATTTTGTCGCAACGGCCGACATCATCGGGGGCAATTCGGGCAGCCCCGTCGTGAACCGCAAGGGAGAGGTCGTCGGCATCATCTTTGACGGAAATATCCAATCCCTTGTGCTGGACTATGCCTATTCCGACCAGCAGGCACGCGCGGTCAGCGTTCACTCGGCGGCGATTCAGGAAGCGCTGCGCAAGGTCTACGACGCTTCCAGCCTCGCCAATGAACTGGGAAAATAGGCACCGCACTATCTCGCAGTCGTAACGAATGAGTTTGCGCGCCGCGAGATCAAACCGCTGCCTTGGCGGCTTTGTGCCTTTGCGAGAGCCAATGTCTCCTGTCGGAGCGTGTGCGAGAAGACGTAGGCACGCGTGCCAGGCATCGCTGCGCCACCATACTGGCGAGTCGCTTCGTAAGTCTTCCGACCCAACAGAATGGTGTCGAACGCTCCCATATCTTCACGACCGATGAATTGATGGATCAATCAAGAGTTCGATCGCCCTCGTTCTCTGTCGGCGCAGCAGATCAACATTATTATCAGCAAGGTAGAGCAAAAGCGCGTGGATAGCCAGAACGACTCTCAGCATTTCCCCAGTTTCTTTGAAGAGTTGAATCACTCTTAGGCCTCCAAAACCGTCGCACTTCCGGTGACACAAATCACTGAGCCAGAATTCACCCACGAATTTTGCTGAGGAGGCAAATATATAAAACGCGACATCCGATGCTTCGTTGCAGAAATATCCCCATTCGCAATACGCGCATGAATGGAGGCGTCTCGCACGCCCCGTCGTCGACTCTTTCAATCTGGTGGTCTACATCACCGAAGAACGCGGCCCAATGCAGTTGTGTCGCCTGCTTCTGATCCCTGATCTCCTCACTCTAGTTGAATTCTTGTACGATACCGCGATGAGTCAGCGTCGACTTGCCGCGCCAGAACTGGGACGGCAAGCAAACGACGAGAGTACCGAACATCTCCTTACCTCGTGGCGTGTCTTTGTGAGGCGCCAAATTCGTTGCGGGGCTGATTCGCGGCATCTGTTTTGGAGCGGCGGAATGATCTGCAGTCGTTTCTTTAGCACGCATGTACGGAAATACGCCTGTTTGACGGCGCTGATATTCTCTCTGCTCAATCTGTCGCGAACCCTCGCGGGCGACGAGCCGATCCGCATCAAATCGGAAAAGCAACTGCTGGCGGATGATTTCCTCGTCCTTTCCCGGCCCGGTCTTCAGCGGGCGTTCCATCCGCCTGTGAAAGCCAATGACGGCCAGCCGGTGCTGCTGTTCGATCAGCCATGGGAAGAGCCGGGAACATCGATCCTGGGGACAGTCGTGCGCCACGAAGACCGGTTTCGCTTGTGGTATCGCGGTAGTGGCAGCGGACCCACGGGTGGAATCTGGTGTTATGCAGAATCCGAGGATGGCCTGCACTGGACGAAACCGAAGCTGAACCTCGTGATGCATCAAGAACGTCGCGACCATAATATCTACGTGATCGGCCAGCCCCAGGCGTTTACTCCGTTTCTTGATCCGAACGAAAAAGACCCGGCGAAGCGGTACAAGTCCGCCGTGAACACACCGCGGATCGATACGGCGCTGGCCTATGCCTCCGACGGTCTGACTTGGACGCCGTACCGCTACGGAGCCGCCGTCACGGGACGGGCGTCCGATACCATCAGCCAGGTGCTGTGGGATCCGTTCGCCAATGTCTACCGGCTTTACACGCGCACCGATTATGGCACGGCGGACTCCGGTGAGGTTCGCGGAACGCGCGACATGATTGCGGCACGGCACGCCGATCTGTCAGATCCGGGCAGCTGGCGAACCGTGCGCGAGTGGTGTTTGGGCTGGGAACGGGGCGACCGGGATTATCACCGCCATCGTCAAATCTACAGTTTGAACGGATGGATTCACGAAGGCATCCAATTCGGACTCATCTGGACACTGGAAACAGGCAACCATGAAAGGATGAACGCGTACATTGCCACCACGCGGGGCGAGCAACCGTGGAATCTCTCTGAGGTCTATGCTGACCGGGAACTGATCCCGCACGGAGGACCAGAGCGATTCGATTGCCGGTGGATTCAACCCGCAGCCAATATCGTGACGTGGAACGATCGGCATTGGATCTACTATGCGGGATCGGCCATGTCACACGACGGACGATGGAGCCCCGCCATCGCCGGGCCGAAGGCGGGAATCGGGCTGGCGACCATTCGGCGTGACGGTTTCTACTCCCTGCAGGCCGGGGCGGCACAGGGCGCATTGACAACCAAAACGTTCCTTTTCCAGGGCCAGCGGCTCGAACTCAACTATGCTGCCGCGGTTTCCGGTAGCGTGCGAGTTGAACTGCAGGATGCTGACGGCAAGCCAATTCCCGGCTTTCGACTGTCTGAGTGTTCTCGACTCGTCGGCGATGAACTGGCTCAGGTCGTCCACTGGTCGCATGGAAGCGATCTGTCATCACTCGCCGACCATCCGGTGCGATTGCATATTCACGTACAGGATGCTGACCTATTCGCCTTTCAGTTTTTACAGAATCCGTAACCTGGTGTTTGAAGATGCAACGCGTGTGAGTCGTCGTGATCCGTCGAAAAGATCCAGGCGACGGACTGGAAGTCCGTCGTACGGGTCATACTCATTTCTGCCGGCCGCGTGTGGGCGGCTGGCAGCGTCGCTTACCGCAGTCGCTTCGGTTTTCGCACGTAGACGTAGCATTCCAGTTCTTCGATGCTCACCGTTCCGTTTGCGGAAGGCTGGACCGGAATGAGACGCACAGCGAGTTGATTGTCGCCAAACATTAACGGTTGGCTTCGTCCGGTTGTTTCCCAATTCAGGTCGATGACGTACTGGTGAAACGCAGGCAACGGATCTCCTTCGAAAACGCTTTGACCATTCGCATCGAACACACGTGTAATGTACTCCACGGGCACCGCCTGGCCGTTGATCTGGATTTCCAATTGATCCTCTTCAGACAGGCCCATCACTTTGAGCTGAATCGTCGTGCGCAGGGCAGGGTCGTCAAATTTCTCCGCCATTCGAAAACGCCGAGAGCCGGCCGGGGTTGGCTGAGCGCGATTCAGATAGATATTGTCGTCGTTGGGAGTGCCGGTGATGTTGTGTCGCGATTTCTTCCAAACCGCATAGAACAAATAGTGGCGGTCGTGTGCGGCAATCTGATCGGGATATCGCAACTCGCGCAGCCAGCCCAGCGCGGCCGGCCACATGATGGCGGAATAGGCCGACGAACGATGGGCGACCGCGCGCCGCTCGAACGTGAATTGAAAGTTGTACGGTGAAACGCCGTCGGCGCCGAAGCGGTAATAGTTCTGGGCGGCGGCCCGCAGGTTTTCCAGGGCCATCAGCCGATAATGCTCGTTCGGCTCGTCCATCCCGATCCGGTTGTGAATCGCCGGGTAGATCCTGCAGCCGGTTCCCCTTGCCAGATTCACGAAGTCTTCGGTCTTCAGGTTCGTGTCCGTGTGCATGAAGTCGGAGGGAACCACGTAGTCCACCAGCCCTTCTCGAATCCACGTCGCCAGATCGAAGCCCAGATAGTCGCATTCTCCGATCGTCTGCGGCACTCGCACACCGAGCAGCAATCGCTTGCGGCCGCGGCGAGCCGCTGCGTCGTCCAGCAACTTGCGAGTCTGTCGGGTGAAGTCGTTCAGCAAATGTGCGTTCTGCCGCCCCTCGCCCGGCATGAACATGTGGCACCAGCGCAGGTAGTCGTACTCGATACCATCGACGTCGTACGCATCGAGCACTTCCTTGTCGAATGCCAGTATCGCCTTGCGCACATCATCCAGAGCATAGTTGTAAGCTGTCCCCAAAATCGCCCACTCCGGATGTTGCTTCGCGATGCCGTGAGCGGCCCCGCCGTGCCGATCGTTCATGCGGATGTCAGCGATAAACTGCATGCCGTGAAGGTGGCAACGGTCGATCAGCACCTTGAGCGGATCGATTTTGGCAGCGTCCAGACCGGGCGGCCGCCACCGAAATAGATCGGTGACTTTCGACGACGGCACATCGCTCTCGAACGCGGTGAACAGACAATAGCTGATCGCATCTACATGGGCCGCCGCTTCCTCGTCGATCAACTCCTCCAGAATCCTCTGACTGAACGGAGCGGCCGGTTCGGGGACCACGCGATTCGCTTTCCCATAGTAATCGACATTGAGAATCGTCGACCACATCGTGACACCGTCCCATGCGTGCAGCACGTATCCATCCCGAGTTCCTTCGCGGATGGGTTCATCGGCCGTTGCGACTGGCTGTAGCAGCAGGGATATCGCAAACGCGATTCCGGCCGCAACACGCGATCTCGCCAACGTATTCTCCAGAACCTTACACCAGGTCAGCCTGAGAACCGATGAAAGTGGCAAGTTGATTCCCTTTCCAAAAACCTGGACAAACCGAGCGAATATCAACTCACGTGAAACCTTGACAAGGAGAATCGCAGTAGAGTCATGGCGTCTTCTTCTCCAGCTGCAGAACCTCGTCGGGGACATCGACCTTGACACCATCTTCCGGAATCGGCAGCTTTAATGACCACAGTATCCCCTGCGCGACGAAACGGCGATACTCGGGCAATTTCCAATTCTCGTGAAAGTGCAGGCCCGTAAATCCGAACGATCGCCCGCCATCGGCTCGATTCCAGGCCCAGGCAATCGTTTCGGCGTTGCCTTCCAGAGTGGCCTGGAGCAGTGGCGTTATGCTTGTTGGCCGCTTCACGCGTTTGAGCTGGTAATAGAACTCGTCGCGAACTGCGAATGAACGGATTCCACGACAAACGGGATGCTGCCGATCGGCAATCGTCAATCCGATAATAAGCTGTCTCATCATGGGGCGCTGTTCTTTAAATCCAGGTTGGTAGCAGGCACGGCTTGTCCAGCGACAAAAGTCTTAAAAGGGACACTGTCATTATGAATGGAAGTCGAATGTCTAGTCAGCCGTGGCTCTGGGCAGGCGATTGGAGTATCAGGCCAACGGCACTCGTGGGATGGCGGATAGCGAATTGAAGCGCCGTTGGCCCTCCGCCCGACGTGCCCATAACGATAACTCTATCGAATGCGAGCAATTGCAGTAAGGACGCGACGGCGTCCGCAGCTTGTTCCGGCGCTGCTCCTGTGCTCAGCGGCGTGCGCAGGTAACCTGGTCGAGATGGGGTGAGGACCGTGAATCCCTCGTCCTGGATGTCCCAACTCAGCGCCAAGGTTTGATCGCAGCCGGCTGCTCCGGCATGGAAATGCAGGATCACGGGATCAGTTCCAATGAGCGAGAATTCCATAGCTCCTTGCGCCGTTTCCACCACCCGGCCACATTGCCGCAGCCGGGCCATCTGCCCTCTTCTCCAGGGGATCCACGATCGATGGCAGTCACAACTTTCCCAAGTCGTTTGATGAACCTCGCAAATTAGTCGAAACCTACAAGCGAGTGCCGACCGAGCCTGCGAGAGCGGGGAACGTAACGCGTGAGTCGGACCCACGGTGACGCTTGTTGAAACCACGCCGCGCAACTCGATGCGATTCAGCGGTGTCGCGGTTGCCGGTTAATAGTCTTCCGAAATCTGCGCCGATTGCCAGAGCTCGTTAAACTTCTCGCGAACAAAAGCGTTAAGTTGGCCCGAGTAATCCTGGGGCAATGAATTGACGCGAATCAGTTGAATTGCGTCCGCAAGATCCTGAAGTCGATGAGCGGCAGTCATTCCGCAGGCAATTTTTAGTTCCAACAGCGACTTGAGATTGAGATATGGAAGGCTTTCGTCGCAAATTTCTCGGGCGGATTCGGGAGTCGGAAAAGAAATGGGCTTAGGTTTTCCGTCACCGGGGTAATCACCGACGATCAACACATCGACTTTCACTCCGTTAGATGTGTCCTTAAAGCCCTTTGAGCCATCAAAAAGATCGAGCCATCTGCTGCCAATCCAGTGACCTTTGAATCACTTCAAATCCTCGCGCCGCAGCAAAACACCCATATCGGCTGTTGTTCGTCGATGACCATGCGCGTTTGCTGCCATTGCTCCTGCGATCGCAAACGCAATCTCAAGGTCGTCAAACGCCTTGGCGAGTCGTCGCATCGTGTCGTGAACGGGCTACAGTTGCATCATAAAGGCGTCCACTCGTTTGGCGATTTCAAGCATCGTGTCCATACCGCAAATGTAGCTCAAATCGGCCAAGATAGCCATCATTTGCCCCGCGATAGTGCGAGGCCCAAGAGTAGCCGAGCAGCGCGCCTACCGGAGCAGCGCCTTGAATGCCCCCGATCAAAAAAAGTTCTATTGGCGTCGTCCCGCCGCCAAGCTAGCTTATGTTCCAGACGAATCGGAGTTTGCGATACCCGGCCTCCGGCCACAGTGCGGTCGTTTCTCCTGGTGGAAAACGACACGGCGTCCGTTTTCCCGACTCCGCGGTTGCCGCCTGACTCGCGTTGGATCACCGCTTCGCATTGGAATTACGGCATCATCCCTCCTGGGATTGCCAAGACATTGACATCGAGGGTTCTCAGCATGCAGACTGTGAGCGGGCCTACAACGGGGTCGAGGCATCGATTCGGCGCATACCTTGCGGCTCTTTTCTTACCGATGTTGCTGGGTTGGATAGTGTGCCGCGACGCCCAGGGACGGACTTTTGTTGTCGCCCAACTTCACCCCGCGGCCGGAGACGACAAGGCAGGCACGGCCGCCGAGCCGTTCAAGTCGATCGCGCGTGCCGCGCGCGATGTGCAAGCGGGCGACACGGTTCGGGTCGAAGACGGCGTTTATCGCGAAACGGTCGTGGTCGAATCGAGCGGTTCGAAGGAACACCCGATCGTCTTCGCCGTCGCTCCTGGCGCTAATGTCATCGTCACGGGCGCCGATGTCGTCACCCCGTGGCAGCGCGAGCCGGGCGAGGCCAATGTCTTCAGCGCGGCCTGGCCTCACCTGTTCGCCGGCTGGTCGCCGACCAATGCCCATCCGGACGACGACGACCACAGGCTGATCGGCCGATGCGAACAAGTCATTGCGGACGGTTACCAGATTCAGCAAGTGGGGTCGCTGAAGGAGGTGACGCGCGGCACCTTCTACGTCGATCTTCAAGCCCACAGGCTCTACGTCTGGGACCGAATGAATCGCGACCCCGTCGAGTGGCGGCATCATCTGCAGGCGTCGGCTCGGCAAGTCGTTTGGGAGTCGCGGGGCGACCATATTCATGTGCGAGGATTCCGGTTCCGCTACGCGGCCAACCAGGCGCAGCATGGAGCGGTGATCCTCAAGGGAAATTTCGGCCTGCTGGAAGATTGCGTCGTGGAACAGATGAATTCCTGCGGTGCGCAGTTTCATGGCACGGGCTGCGTGGTGCGGCGGTGTGTGTTCCGCGACAACGGCCAGCTTGGTTTCAGTGCCACTGCGTCCGGTCTGCTGATCACGGATTGCATCTGTGAAAACAACAACATCAAGAACTTTTCACGAGAATGGGAGGCGGGTGGCAACAAGCTGGTACTTTGCAGGAATGCGGTAATCGAGAAGAGCATCTTTCGCGACAACCACGGCAACGGAATCTGGTTTGACATCGGAAATGAGGATTGCACGGTGCGCAATTGCCTGATTCTTGACAACGACGATGCCGGCATTTTTTACGAAATCTCCTACCGGCTGCACGCGCACGACAATGTCATCCTTCGCAACGGGCTGGCGCCGCGCCACCGGGCCTGGGGTGCCAACGGCGGGATTTCGCTCTCAAGCTCCGCGGGATGCACCGTCGAACACAACCTGCTCGTCGGCAACAAAGAGGGTCTGCAGTTTCGGGATCAGTCGCGCGTGACCAATCGGATCGGGCGCGGCGGAGACAGTTTTGCCATCTGGAATCGCGATCATCGTGTGCACCACAACCTGATTGCCTGGAATCGCGACAAGCAGACTGCCGGTTGGTTCGACCTGGCCGAGCAGTCGCATTGGCGACTTGCCGACCAGCCGTCGGCGAAGCCGCCCAGACCTCGGGAGCAGGATGAATTGCGGGAACGGCCTGCGGGACTAACCTTGTCCGACCTGCAGTTCGACCTGCACGACAATGGTTACGCTGTCAAGCCTTGGCAGGTGCTGGTCCAATGGGGCTGTGATTGGCACCGGCATGAGACGCTCTCGCTGCAGGAAGTTCAGGCGAAGCTGGGCTTGGAATCCGACAGCCGCATCGTCTCGCCGGGATTCGCCGACTGGACCACCTTCGATTTGCGACTGCCGGCCGACAGTGCGATACTGTCGTTGAATTGCTACCCTCGTGGGCCGGTTCCCGGCGTGCAATTGGGAACGATTCCCAGATAGAGCCCCGGGGGCCGACTGGGGTTGATCAATTCGTGCGCTTTGTTGGGAGTTAAGGACACACAGATATGAACCGACTCCTGCTGGCCATGGTGCTTCTGATTCGTTGCGGAATCCTGCTGGCAGCCCCGGAGGCGCGCAGGCTGACTCCCGGACAACGACAACTGTTCCTGGACGACGATGCGGTTGCCCGAATCGAGAATTTGAGTCGAACGCTGCATCCGGCGGAGAAGAGGGGCGCCGTGGTCCGCAGTTCGAACCCGACGCAGGCGATTCAAACACGATCCTCGCCGATGTGGGACCCGCGGGAGGAACAATTCAAGCTCTGGGTCATGAGCACCGATGAGCCGTTGCGGGTAAGCAAAGACGGACTGCACTGGACGGCCGGAAAAATACCGAATATGCGGATCGATCTCGCAGTCCTCGATCCGTTCGATCCAGATCCGTCGCGGCGATTCAAGGCTTCGCTGCTGAATGAAGGCTTCGCCGTTTCCGCGGACGGCGTGCAATGGACGAAACTCGATCTACCTGCCGTTCCCAGCAGCGATGAGGGTAATCTCAGTTATGATCCCCGCGAGGGACTCTTCATCCATACGGTCAAGCGCGGCGGTCCGTTTGGTCGTGCCGTCGCCATTGCCACCAGCCGCGACTTCAGAACCTGGAGTGACCATGGCGTCGTGTTCCACGCCGACCAGCAAGACCAGGAGCTGGGGCGCGCAAATATCGAAGCCCGCGCCGCCGATCCGACACTCCAACAGACGCTCTACAACGCGCCCCAGTCGCAGAACGTCGATGTCTATAACATGGGAGTGTTTCGCTACGAGGGACTTTATGTCGGATTGCCTGCGATGTTTCACGCGACCGGGCCTGTTCCGAATTACCCGAATACCGATGGCTTCCATCTGATCCAATTAGCCTGCAGCCGTGATCTGAAGAGCTGGGTTCGGCTGGACGATCGTAAGACTTTCATCGGGCCGTCGCGGCTCGATAGCGGTGCATACGATCTGACGCAGATCCTTCCGCCATCGGCTCCGGTACTGAAGGACGACGAACTTTGGTTTTACTATACCGGCTTGAAGTACCGGGCGAATTTCACGTATCTCGGAACGTATCCCGACGGGGAGACTGTCGTGATGCCGGGCAGGGATCGTGATCATGGAGCCGTTTGCCTGGCCGTGCTGCGTCGAGACGGTTTCCTGTCGCTGGATGCGGGCCCGGAGGCGGGCACCGTTTTGACGAAGCCGTTCTTGTTCACTGGAACAGCTCTGCACGTCAACGTCGATGCCAAGGACGGCGAATTGCAAGTAGTGATGCTCGACGGAGACGGCCAAACGGTTGCGCTCGCCGAACCGGTCACAGGAAATCAATTGCGCGCCGCCATTCGTTGGAAATCGGGAGCAGCCATCGACAGCTCCAAAGGAAAGCTCGTGAGCTTGCGTTTTATGCTGCGCAACGCCCAGTTCTATTCATTCTGGACGGAAGACTAGCAGAGGCGGGCCTTTCCCCGAAGGAAATGTTCTTCAGCGTAGCCCAGGGTTGCCGGTATTCCGGCTACCCTGGGTACAACCGGCACCGATCCGAGTTCTTCGGTCGAGCGCACCGGCCCACCGACACGAACCGATGTCGCCGAAACCGAAACGGTAGCGAATCGTGGCGATTGAGTCGGTGTTCGTAAAGGCCCGGCGGCGGACTGTCAGTGGAGCACGCGGAGGAGGCAGCCAAAGCTACACTCGAGAATCCGTGACTCGCGACGGCGCTTCAACGATACGCCACGTCAGGGGTTCAGCAGGGTCGGGAGTCTTTGGCGGCCGAGTCTCTCCAATGGCAAGATCATTGGTGCCAAAGACTACCGACCCCTGGTAAACTCATCGAGAGTCGCCAAATCAACCGACGGAGAGAAGTGATGAATCGACTGCTGACACTGATTACGTTGTGGAGTCTGAATGCGCTGGTCTTGGCCGCGGAGCCTGTGAGAATCGGTTCGCGGCGCGAGTTATTGGTCGACGAAGGTCTGGTTGAGCGAATGGCGGGCCGGGCCGAGTTGCGGCTGCATGCGCCGACGCCGCGCGAGGTCGCGTTCGAGACGAACGAGGCTTGGGAGGGGAATTCGACCAACTACGTCACGGTGTTTCAGGACGGCGACAAGTACCGCATGTATTACCGCGGCAGCCATTTCTCCTATCTCGGCGGCAAAGACCGACCGAATACCCGCGATGTCTATTGTTACGCCGAAAGCTCGGACGGCATCCGTTGGACGAAACCCGAGTTGGCGCTCTTTGATTGGAATGGCTCGAAACAGAACAACATCGTCTGGGACGGCGTGGGCTCGCATGCTTTCGTGCCGTTCCGCGACACGAATCCGCACTGTTCCGCCGATGCGAAGTACAAGGCTTTGGGTGTGGGTGGTAAGACCCATGGGCTGTATGCGTTCAAGTCGGCCGATGCGATTCACTGGGAATTGATGCATCCCGAGCCGGTGATCACGAAGGGCGCGTTCGATTCGCAGAATCTCGCGTTCTGGGATAGTGAACGGGGCGAGTACCGCGAATACCACCGCGATTTTCGCGAGGGTCGTGATATTCGCACCAGCAGTTCGCAAGACTTTCGGAAATGGACGGAACCGGAATTCCTGAGCTATTCCGCCATCGTCGATCCAGGCCGACGCGACGAACGGAATCCGGCAGATGTAAAAGACCCGGTCGCGGAGAAGTACCCATCCGGCCGTGTCAGTGAACTATACACAAACCAGATCGCGCCGTACTACCGCGCACCGCATCTGCTGCTTGGATTTCCCACGCGGTACATCGATCGTGGCTGGACCGAATCGGTCAAGGCGCTGCCGCGCTACGAGTATCGACAGGCGCGCGCGAAAGACTCACGTCGCGAAGGTACCGCCCTGACCGATGGAATGTTCATGGTCAGTCGCGACCGGGAGCAGTTTTCGGTCTGGCCGGAGTCGTTTCTGCGACCTGGATTGCGCACGCGCGACAGCTGGTTCTACGGCGACGCCTATCAGAACTGGGGACTTGTCGAAACCAGACCCGACATTGACGACGCGCCGCCCGAATTGTCGCTGTATGTCACGGAACGCACGATGCAGGAGACCGGCGGGGTGCTGCGTCGTTACAGCCTGCGGATCGACGGGTTCGTCTCGTTGCACGCACCGTTGGTCGGCGGCGAACTGGTCACGAGGCCGCTCACGTTCACCGGAAACCAGTTGTCGCTGAACGTTTCGACCTCGGCCGCCGGCTCCGTGCGCGTCGAGATCCAGGACGCCGGAGGTCAGCTTCTGCCCGGCTTCGCAATGGCGGACTGCCAGGACGTGTACGGCGACGATCTGGATCGAACCGTCGTCTGGTCCGGAAACTCCGATCTGGCGAAGCTCGCCGGCGTTCCGGTACGGCTGCGTATCGAGGTCAAGGACGCTGATTTGTACTCGTTTCAATTTTGCACTCGTCCGTAAAGAGGGCAATCGACCCGATTTCCGATGACAACTTACATGCACTCGGGCTTCATTCCCGGACAGGCAACTTCTACAATTCGTCGTCCGCAGTGAAGACGTTCCCCATGCGAGCGCAACGAGGTGCAAGATGCTCACGATTACAGGCAAAAGCGTCCGATTGTGTGACCGACTGCGACGACGCGATTTTCTGACAATTGGATCGCTGGCGGTCGGTGGTTTGACGCTGCCTGACTTGCTGCGAGCGGAGGCGCAGGCGGGTGAGCGTCAGACCCATAAGTCGATCATCATGATCTATCTGACTGGGGGGCCTCCTCATCAAGACATGGTCGACCTGAAACCGGACGCGCCCGCCGAAATTCGTGGCGAATTTCGGCCGATCGATACCAATGTTCCCGGGATTGAAATCTCGGAATTGATGCCGCGCGTTGCGGCGATGATGGACAAGTTCGCGATCATTCGCACGCTGGTCGGGGCCGAAGATCGGCACTCATCTTTTCAGTGCGTAACGGGGCGATTGTTTGGTTCGCAGCCGCAAGGCGGCTGGCCCGAGATCGGATCGGTGTTGTCCAAGATTCAAGGGCCGGTCGACCCGTCCGTACCGCCTGCCGTTGACCTGTCGATGAAAATGCAACACCTTCCGTACAATCTGCCAGGGCCGGGTTTTTTGGGTACCGACCATACGCCGTTCAAACCGTCGGGTGACGCGATGAACGACATGGTGTTGCAAGGCGTAAGCCTCGACCGGCTCACCGACCGCGGCGCCTTGCTGACAAGCCTCGATCGGTTCCGTCGGCAGACAGATCGTCAGGCAAATCGGCAGGACGTGGTACGAGCGGATACAGACGGGACCACAGAGCGGGCTCTGGAGATTCTCCGTTCAAGCCGGCTTGTCGAGGCGCTCGACGTTTCGCGCGAGGATCCACGCATCCGCGAGCGCTATGGCAGGGACGATCCGGCCTGCCTGCCGTATTCGAATCTGGGCTATCAGGCCCATATGTCGAAGTTCTTGGCGGCTCGACGCTTGGTCGAGGCAGGCGCACGGTGCGTGACGGTGGCATTTGCCGATTTCGACTGGCACGGCGGCAATTTCACAAACGGTCGCAAAGTCATCCCGTTGCTCGATCAAGGGCTGGCGGCGCTGGTCACCGATCTGCACGAACGCGGGCTTGAACGCGACGTGTCGGTCGTTGTCTGGGGTGAATTTGGCAGAACACCCAAAATCAATACGGACGCCGGCCGAGACCACTGGCCGCGCGTGGCGTTTGCCATGCTTGCCGGCGGAGGCATGACGACCGGACAGACAATCGGCGAGACCAATCGACTTGCCGAGGAACCGGTTTCGCGCCCGATTCATTTCCAGGATGTGATGGCCACGCTCTATCACAACCTCGGCATCGACACCACGCGCTCCACGATCCCCGACCTCAATGGCCGCCCGCAATACGTGACCGATACGCACGAACCGATCCGCGAACTCGTCTGAGCGTCGCGGAGGGTGAGTCACGACGAGCCGCTACCTGACGACTTCGCACCCAGGAACCGCTTTGCGAAATTCTCGCAGCCCGTTCTCACTGACGTCAGTTCGCGCGAGTTGCAGCATCTTCAGTTGGGTCAGCCCCTGAAGTCGTACGAGACCGGTGTCCGTGAGCTTCGCCCCGGTGAGGTCAAGAGCGGTCAAATTTGACAGCGGTTCCAGGGCCGCGCCGGCGTCGTTGGTCAGCTTCGGCCCGGAGAAGCCTTCGGAATAAAGTAGGTCCAACCGCTCCAACGACGTCAACGGAGTGAGGTGCTCCAACCCCGCGTCGGTAATCGGCAGCAGGCTGAGGTTGAGTTCGCGCAGCTTCTTGAAAGATTGCAAGTGGGCCAGTCCGTCATCGGTGACACGGTTTCCGTAGAGGTTCAGCACTTCCAACTCCGACAGGCTCTGCAGCCGTTTCAATCCCGCATCGGAAACCCGCTTTCGTTCAAATCCCGACTTCTTCAGTACCAGCGACCGGAGTTGCCGCATTTCGCTCAACGGTTCGCATGCCTCGTCCGTGACCTCGTCGCAAAGTTCCAGGTCGAGCGCGAGCAGTCGATCATTCGCCGACAGGTGGCGCAAACCGACGTGCGTGACACCGGTGCCGGTAAGCAGCAGCAAGCGCAAGGACTGGGTTCGGGAAAGGTGCAGCAGCCCGTCATCGGTCACCCGGCCGCATAACTCCAGGTTGAGGCCTTCCAGTGGGAGCTTCTGTAGCTGCATCAACCCGATGTCGGAAATCCGCGTTCCCGCCAGGCTCACAACCAGCGGTCCGGGCAAATCGGTCAATCGCGCGAGCAACTCGTCGGATAGACTCCCCTCCGGTGTAAGCTGCGTATCGGTGAGCGTTACAAGCTGCGGAGCTTTTAAAACCGGGAGTCTGGCGTCGGTTGACAGGGCCGTTGACAGGGCGTATTCATACTTGCGACGTGCCTGGTCCAATGTTGCTTTGCGCGGGGATGTGCCGACCGATGCCGATAATGGCTCGACGGAAACGCCCAGATTCTGGAGTGCCTTAAGCGACTCGCTGGGAGTCGGCGTAGCCAATGCCGCGGACGACGCGGTGTCTTGCGATTCCTTGCTCAGGTCGAAAACCCACAACGTTTCCTGCTCGCGCAGGTAAAGGCGACCGTTGGCGATGACCGGATGCGCCCAACTGTCGCCGCCGGCTCCCGGGATCTCCAACGAGCCATTGAGTTTGTACCCGCGACTGGAGGCCTCGATCAATGCAACGACACCGTTCTGATAGCGGAAGTAGAGTTGCCCGTCGGCGGCGACGACTGCGGCCGAACCGACGCCCGGTCCGCGACGTTTCCAGACCACGCGCCCCGTTTTGAACTCCAAGCAGGTCGGCAAACCATTGTTGTTCCCATGCCCGGCATAAAGATAGTCTCCCAGCCGCACAACGCCGCCGTGATGATTCTGAAACTGACTGCCGGACAATGCGTAGACAACCTCGGCGTTCACGCCAGAGGTGCTTCGTTTGCGGTCGATGTCCTCGACAAGCCTCAGCAGCACGCTGCCCGCGGTGTAACCGTTTGCGGCAAACACATAATCTTCGTGGACAATCGGAGTCGGAATGTTAGCGGTCTCGTTGGCGATCGTGTTGTAGCCCCAGAGAAAATGGCCGTCGCGGGCGTCGATTCCGACCAGCCCGCGTCCAACGAGCTGCAAATACTGGCGGTGGCCCGCGGCCTCGGTGGCGACCACCGACGAGAATCCGGCGCCATCTTTTCCCTGAGGACCGATTTCCGGCAAGCTGGCTTTCCAGATCAGTGTGCCGGAAAGTTTATCCAGGGCAACGAGCACGGCGTCCGGTCCGCCTGGCGTGCAGATCAGACGCTCGCCGTCGATCAGGGGTGACTCGCCATAACCACGCCCCGACATCATGCGCCCGCCGTAATCATCCTGAAAACTCGTTTGCCAGACCATTTCGCCCGTCGCGGCCTGCAAACAGACCAACTCACCGTCCGGATCGAGCGCGTACAGCAGTTCGCCGTCCAACGTCGGTGTCGAACAAGGATGTCGCGAGGTCTCGCCTATCTTACGCGACCAGTCCAGCTGTCCCGTTGCCGCGTCCAATGCGGTCACGACGACATCGGATTCCTTACGCCCCATCGTAAACAGCCGACCGCGACCGACGACCACGCTGCAATAACCGGTTCCTAATTCGGCGGCCTTCCACGCCAGCTTGGGGCCACCCGCGGGCCACGACTGCAGCAAGCCCGTCTCGGCGGAAACCGCGTCGCGAAAGGGGCCTCGCCATTGCGGCCAATCATCGGCGAAACTTCGGCTGACAAGAAGGAAGGCAGTCACCACCAGTACGATCAGTTGCCAACGAAGCAATAGCCAGTTACGGCTGACCTCGATCACGCGGTGACTCGCTTCCTGCCCCGAAGGGCTCAAAAGTCGTGCCCCGTCGGGCCCGTCGGGACTTCTTCGATCAACGCCATGTGGAATTTATTTTGCCGCGTCGCGCTGCAGCACCGATTCGTCGCGCCAGCGCGGAATCCGATTCTCCAGTTCCTGCGTCTCTTTTGCCAGTCCCGAACAGTTCGAGGCCAGCACTTCAAACACCTTGTTTGCCACGACGCGATGCCCAAGGTCGTTGGCGTGCACCGTGTCATGATGAACCAGCCAACTCGCATTTCCATAGGCGGAGAGCAGGTCGACGAAGAGACAGTCGTTGTCGACGGCCACCTTGGCAGTTGCCGCGTTGAATTGGCGGAACAGGTCCAACGTGGCATTGTTCCAGTTCGGTCCAAAACGGTCGAATCCAGTCATGTAGTAGGGACCGAGTAACACGATCAGGGGCTGAATCTCGGCACGCACGCGATCAATCAGCGTTCGCATCTCGTCTGCGAACAGTTCGATAGGCGTGCCGCCGCGAGCGTCGTTCAGTCCGTACGACACCACAAGCAGATCGGGCTTATGGAGGAATACGTGCGGCTCGAGCCGTTCCAGGGCCGCCGGTTTGCCACTCAGCTCGTACGCAGGGCTCCGCGTTGAAATCACGTTCGCGCCGATGCCGACATTCACCAGTTGCACCGGGACGCGCTGGTACTCGTTGATGGCACGGGCCAGTTGGTGAGCCCAAGCGCGCTCGCGGTGACTGGCCCAGCCACCCGCGGTGGTACTCTCGCCCAGCGTGACCAGCGTGCGAAACTCTTTGTCCCACCAATCTCGCTTTTTCGCCGGATCGACAGGCTTGAGATCATCTTGAGCGCCTGCGTCCCGCGATTCGCCCATGACCGTCGACACCGTACTTGCGGCCGCCGTGGATACAATCAGTTCGCGGCGTGAGAGTTTTTTCATTGCGATCATCCCCTAACTGGCTTGTCTGGCTCGTTTAACTTGATTTTGTTGTCAATTCGGTCCGTCGGTCCACCAGGCGTAGAAGCTGGACTCGCGCAACGTAAACCGCAAACTGACCGGCTGTCCGCGCAGGGATTCGGGCGGTTCTTGTTTCCAACGAAACTCGCCCCGTGGCTGATCTCCCTTCAGCGGATGAGATGTCGCGATGACCGTATCCTCGGCGTTGACAACGTCCACTCGAAGCTCCCCAAGGTCCCTGGTCGCGACGTTGGCCATCAGCCGGCCGCCTGGCCACGGGAACGGTTTCGTGGTGATGGTTCCCGGTGTTTCGGCTGCGTCGAGCGAAACAAATCCATCACGGCGGAGCGTGGCAAGACAGATCGCTCCCATGCCTTCCGCCTGATCGGCCCGTTCCTCCGCCGACAGTGATTTCGGATCGCGCCGGCTGCGATCGGAGTTAAAGGCGTACGGGTCATCGCGCCATTTCAGAGCGCTGTAATAGATCCACAGTTCGTCGTCTCGCACAATCGGCGTCGTTGCGAACATTTGCATCCGGTCCCAGACGCCGACCAGCCCATCGTCAATTCGGCCGGGCGGGATGAACGGCTGCCGGTCGCCAAGTCGGGTCCAAGTCAACAGGTCCCGAGTGCAGGCAAGCTGAATCAGATCGAAACCGTCGCAGTTGTTTCCGTTGTGATCGACGCCGGTCGGGAAGAACATCGTCGGGAAGCCGATGTAGAGTGTTTCATAAGGGAATACGCCGATGTAATAGCAGTCGGCTAGCCACGTCCGTGGACCGGGACGCACGGGCTTCCCCAAGGCCGGATCGTCATCCACGTAGACCGGCCGCGACAGGCCCCGGTCGCGGATGCGGTCGCAGATGAACCTCAGGGCTAACGGTTGATCTTCGTCGTCCGCTCCGAACGAAAGCTGCGGGCTCGACCAGGTGCGAAAGTCCGTACTGATCGAAAGGCTGTGGGCGCGGCCATATTTGTTGTCGGTCTTCAGCCAGGCGAGAAAACGCCGCTGCTTGCGGTCATAGACCAGGCTCGATTCGTCTTGCGACGCAATTCGTGGCACGGCGAGCTTGTTCCAGCTAATTCCGTCGCGGCTGACGATCGGAATGCGATATTCGTCGCCGTAAAGCGCTTTGAATCGGCCGTCGGCGTCGGGGTCATCGGGATCGTAAACCACGTTCAAGAAAAACGTGTCGCGGACGCCCGGCTTATGCTCGACGGCGATGCGATTGTTGTTGGTCGAACCTCGGATTTCGATCTGCTGCCCCAAGTTCGGTTTATCCCAATGCAGCCCGTCCTTGGAGATGGCCAGCGCCATGCCGATCAATCGATGGTCATCCATCGGCATGGCGCAGTAGAACATTTTGTAGACCTGCTGTTCCTGATCCCACTGCGGAGCCGACCGCAGCTCGAGCAAGCTCCCGTCGGACGGGACGTCCGGTTTCAGCACGGGGCCGCGTTTTGTCGGCTGATGCATGGTACGTGTGAGACCAGATATTTGGGCGACGCCATGATCGTCCAGGAACAGCTGCCGCTCGCCGACGGATACGGACAGTGTCGGCTGCGCGGTTACGACCTGGGTGATCAGCATCCCAAGAGACAAAATTCGCAAGACGGCCATGAGCTGGTCTCCTATGCTCGGCAATCAAGTGGGGCCGATCCACAGTTCCGCACCCGCAAGTTTCGTTGACGCCGAGACCTGTTCGATTCGGATTTCGTTCGAACCGTTTCTCGACTTGCCCTCAGCGACCCGGTAACGGAATCGCCGCACGTCGGCCACCAGTTCGGAATCGGCGAGTGGTTCGAGCCGCTGCGAATTCAGCAATACGGTCGGGACTTCCGCATCGGCCAGGCCGCTGAAGTCCAGACGCAGTTCGGTGGGTGGCAGTGGTTGTCCGTCCTTTCCCGCTACGGCGACAATCAGCGGGACGGCGATGGACGACTTTCCGTCCAAGGAGATCGGCAACGCCTGATGGAAATCCTCGGCGTCCTTCGCCCAGAAATGGGCCGGCATCGACCAGCCGGCATCGCAGACGGCAAACATCCGCTCGGCACGCGCGATCGATTCTGTCGAGCCGATGGTCTTCAATACCGTCAGCGCGTGTTCGCGCTGCTCGGGCGTCCCGGGTGCAGGAAACAGATTGAAACAGTAGATGCCATCGGCGCCCCCGTGCCAGAATCGCGCTGCGGCGCCGTTCCAGGCCGCGGGCGACTGAGCAGCTCCCTTGCCGCGCGGAGGGCGGTAGACAAGGCCCGAATGGCTGAGGCACGGATAAACGGGGACGTCGTGCTGGTGCCCCAGTTCGATCAATTCTCGCACCGGCTGATCGAATGCCACATAGCCCCCGCTGATCGCCAAGATATCGAGCAGACCATGGCTCAGCCAATGAACGATGTCGATTCCCAAGTACCGGCAAAGTTCTTTCGACACCGGCACGCGCGCGGATAGCAGCAGGGGGCGGCCCTGGCGCTCGCTTTCGGTCAGCACCAGTTTGCGGACACTCTCAACTAGCCGCGTCAGCACTCCTGTTTGTTGATGGTTGGCCGGCTGTCCCTCGTAGGTAGTCCGGAAGTAGAACGGCGCTCGGAGAAAATCCAGTTCGACGCCATCGACGAGGTAGTTGCGCAGCACCTCCTCAATGATCGCGACAATCCGCGGTTCGACATCCGGGTGCTCGAAGTCCACCAGGCTCCAGAGTCGTCGGCGATCGTTGAAACTGCTGACGTCGGCCAGTGCGGCCATCACGCGCCGCGAGTCGTCTTTTTTCCATTGCGACACGAATTGCGGCGTCCAAGCGTCGTGGATGTCGTTCATCCGCAGCGTCCAGATCGATTCGAGGCCATGCCGATGAGCGAACTCGCACGACATTCTCAGACCGTCGGTCTGCTGTTCCAGGAACTTGGGAAGGTTGTTATCGGCAAAAGTCGCTTCCCGCGAGAGGAAGACCTCGGCGGTCTTGGTCGCGTGCGTGAACAGGTTGAAGCTCTGCGTAGTGCAGTAGAAGATACTGTCGACTTGTGTTCCCAGCAGCGGCGCGTGACGTAAGGCCAGGAACTTCTCGACCGTATCGGCCCCCTTGGCCCAAGTGTCGTCGCCGTCGTTGTTGTAGATGATCCGGCGTTTCCGGTGGGCCGCTTTCCTGCGGGCGGCATCGAGCAGCGAACTCGGTGACGCCGCGATCAATTTACCACCGGTTTCGCCGACGCCGATCGCGACACTACTCGTTGCAACGGCTTGAAGGAAATCTCGCCGAGTGACATTCATGGTTGAAACTCCGTAACGCGAATGGCGGGACCCGCAATACGCCCGACTCGAACGAGTGCAGTTTGGCGTTTTTCCAGCGAAACCGCAATTCAATTGGACGCCCCTGCCCGGGATATCGTTTCGTCTTTCCTCGATTGCCCCCGAGCAAGCCGGTAAGCCGGGCGGAAGCTCTCGAACTCGGGCTCCCGCCTGACTTGGGATTTACCCGCCCACTATGCTTGCAACCTGGCAAGAGCTTGCCAAGAATAGGGCGAGTGCCGCGACACACGACTGCAGCAAAGGCTCTCATACTGCCGAATCATCGACATCTTTCCGGAAGGCAAGCGACCATGATGAATTCCGTCCGGTGCGACCATTTGCCGACTAACCCGCGACTCCCTGACATTCTGCTGCAGCGGATGCAGATTGACTCGGATCGGCATGAACTACGGTTCGAAGGGTTCATGAGCAAAGCCGAGTACGATCTGCTGATGCGGTTGGACCGGGACTTGGAGTATCAGCGGGCCGTGAATGAACTGTTTGTGCTTTGCGGACCGGCGACGCTGAAAGTCGAATCGGTCTCCGGCAAATGGAAATGGCTTGTGACCGGTCTGACGTTGATCGCGGTCGTACTGGGCATTGGGTATCTTGTGTGGAAGTTCGTCCGACCGATGTAGCACTTTTTGCCGCAGTACAATCCAGGAGCCGCAGCATGAGCCACTCGCGGGGTCGTCGTCGCGATTTTCTGCGTCTTGCCGGTCGATCCCTGGCGGGAGTCGCCCTGGCACACGCAATGGCGTCTCGCAGAACATGGAGCGGACTGAGTGCCGCCGAGCCGGAACGTCCCAGTTCGCTGGCGGTCACCGGTGTTGAGACATTCGACCTTCAGCACCGACTCCCGGCCGCGATCGGACCCTCGACGGTTCTCTACGGGTTCCGTGACGCGCTGCTGGTCAAGATCAGCACGGACAGCGGCATTGTCGGCTGGGGGGAGACGGCCGACGTGGGTGGAACGCGCGGCGTGATCGAATCCCACTTGAAGCCAATGTTGCTGGGCACGAATCCGCTGGAACATCGCGCGCTCTGGCGGCGACTTTGGGGCGCCAACTTTGGCGATGGTCGAGCTGTCGCGGCCGTGGACATTGCGCTGCAGGACATCCGTGGAAAGGCACTCGGCCAGTCGATTGCCGAAATGCATGGCGGTCGACTTCGCGACAAGGTTCTGGCCTACGCGGCGGCGATGAACTACACGGAAGGCATTCGCCCGGAAGACCAGCATCCGGCGGAAGCCAAGGGATTGGCTGCACGCGGGTTTCGAGCGATGAAACTTCGCACGGGCCGATTCGGATTTTCTCGCGATCTCCACGTGCTGGCCAAGGTTCGCGAGGCGGTCGGCGCCGAGGTGCGATTGCTCACGGACGGCAACGGTGCCTTTACTCTTCCGGCCGCGGTCAAGTTCGGCAAGGAGCTGGAGAAACTCGACTTTTATTGTTTCGAGGAACCGCTGCCGCAAGGCCTGCGTTATGCGGGCTATCCGGAGCTCACCCAGGCGCTCGACATCGCCGTGGCCGGCGGGGAGGTGCTCGATTCGCGCGCGGCGGCTCGCCAGACGATCGTCGACCGCGCCTTCGACATCATCCAGCCCGACGCGACGCTCTGTGGCGGTATCTCCGAAGTGCTGTTCATTGCCGAAATGGCGCGACTCTGGAATATCCAGTGCATTCCTCATTGCTGGGGAAGTGCTTTGGCGATCGCCGCCACATTGCAGGTGCTGGCCTGCCTGCCCACCGATACTTGGGGATTCAGCAGCGATGCGCCGATGTTGGAATTCGACACATACGAAAATCCGTTTCGCGACCAGATCATCATCCAGCCGTTCGCGATCGACGATCAGGGATTCGTCTCCATTCCCACGGGGCCCGGACTGGGTGTCGAAGTCCGCGAAGATCTGGTCAGAAAGTTCGCCAAGAAATAATGGCGGCAGTCACGGCAACAGGGCCGGCGTGTTGCAGGATGGAAAACGAACGAACGCCCGTGGCGATTGTCGCTGCTCGGGAAACGATCTTCAACGAAGCGGAGGACGGCAGGTGTTGCTCGAGTTCGCAGATGAAGCGATCAATTTGCGTGGCTGGACCTTCGATCCGCACGACGATGCCCTGCCTTGTGTTGACGACATGGCCGCAGAGTTGCAATCGGTTGGCGAAGCGGGCGATGGCCGGGCGCAAACCAATCCCCTGCACCCGGCCGGTGTAAACCATTTGAACAGCCGCAATCGCGTCCGACATAGCCCAAAGGAAACTCCCCGGATGCTGATCTTGTCAAGTTTTGGCGCGGCTTGCCGGCCGCCCTGCCTGGTCCCGAATTGTCCCCCTCAACGGGCAAAAACGGACGTTTGGGACCGAAAATTGGCTGGAGTTTGCAGGAGTTTGGCAAAATATACTGATTTTAGGGACTTTTTCGGCCAATCCGACTTGAAATTTCACGTTCAATAGCTTTAATCATCGCCAACATTGCATCGCGGACGGACGAATCCGCCCAAGCACACCACGTTGTTTGTCTCACGAGTTCTTGTTCCACAAGGAGGGTGACTACCCATGGCGAAAGCCGAGACTGCGAAGAAGGGCCCAACCAAATCGGAGATCTACGCGAATATCGCGGCGGCGACCGACCTGTCGAAAAAACAGGTCGCGTCGGTGCTCGATGGGCTCAACAGCGAGATCGCCAAATGCGCGAAGAAGGGGATCACGTTCACTTTGCCAGGACTGGCGAAGATCGTCGTGACCCGCAAGCCGGCCACCAAAGCTGGCATGAAGCCGAATCCGTTCAAGCCAGGCGAGATGATGGAAGTCAAGGCTCGCCCCGCGCGAAATGTCGTCAAGATTCGCCCGTTAAAGGCGTTGAAGGACATGGTCGGCAAATAGTTTGATCGGCCGATCCTGCATTGGGACCGCCGCTCGTGAAATCGCAATCCTTGGTTTCACGCGCGGCGGTTTTTCTTTTGGCTGTCGTCGAATTCGGTTGTCGAATTCGCTGACGGCAACCTTCTGTCGCTCGGGGCGATCCCGATCGTTCCGATCCAGGCATTACCCGATTTACCGTTACGGTTTGCGCCATCGATACAGACCTGCCAGGTTGAAAAGATTGTCCGGCACAAGCTAATGCTATAAGATGTTGGAGGATAAGCTGTTGGCGGCTTGAGTCCGCGCGGGGGCCGAAGGGATGTCCCGCGGGCGCGAATCCGGACGGCTTTCCCGGCACTCGTCAAGGCATTGGCAGGACGGATCTTATGAATAGAACGGTGTTGTGGGGTTCGGTTGCGGGACTGGCGCTGTTTTGGTTTGCGGGTGTACGCCAGTTGCCTGGTCAGCCTCCTCGACCGGGTGAAGGCGAAAAGGCGACCATTTTCCGACCGGCGCCGCGGGATCTGACGCTGGCGCTGCAGCGAGCGCGTAAGGCGATTGCAGAAGAGCATTACAGCGACGCGGTGGCCGAACTGGGCCGCATGCTCAACGAACTGGAGGCTGGAACGACTCCAGCCGACGTCGCGCCGCAGGATTTTTTCCTGGCGGCAAAGACCGAAGCCGGGACCTACACCAGTCTGAAAACCGAAGCCCAGCAACTGCTGGGCAGTATGCCGGCCAAAGGGCGCGAATGGTATGAACTGCAATTCGGTTCGCAGGCCAAAGCCCAATTGGAGATGGCCGTCTCCCGACGCGATCCAAACGAACTTGCGGCGACTTCCCGACGTTTTTTTCATACGCGCGCCGGTTACGAAGCGACCTTGTTGCTGGGCCGCTATCATCTTGACCAGGGGCGACCATTGGCCGCCGCGATCTGCTTCAAGCGGTTGCTCGACAGTCCCGCCGCCCGCGACTTTGAACCTGAACTTTCGGTACTGCTGAGTGCCAGCTGGTATTTTGCCCACCGCGACGATAAAGCGCTACAGACGCTGAGCGGGAATGGCGTGAGCGGCGGTGGGGTTGCGCGACGTGACTTGCGCATCGGCGGCGATTCCCTGCTGCAGATGCCCCAGAACGATCCGCTGGCATGGCTGCGAAAAACGCTGGGAGTACCGCCGCGTACGCTGCTGGCGACCGGTTCCGAATGGACCATGTTTCGCGGCAATGCCACGCGCACGGCGGCCAGCGTCGGCGATCTGCCGCTGCGGACACCTTGCTGGCGCGTGCCGACCGCCAATGATCTGGCGGAAGAGAAACTGCTCGAAGCGACCCAACGGCAGTTTCTCAGTCAGGGAGTTGCCGCGATCCCGGCCCTGCAGCCGCTCGCAGTCGACGGCATGATCCTGATGCGCGCCACCGATCGGATGCTGGCGATCCACGCGGAAACCGGCAAACGCGTCTGGCCTTTCCCGTGGGACGAAGGGGGGCGGGAGGATCAGGGCGCGTTTCGGGACGCTCAGCGGACCAATAATCCGGTGATGCGGCAACGCGAATTGTCACAACGCATCTGGGAAGACAATCCGTACGGGCAGATCTCCAGCGACGGAGCGTTCATTTTTCTGTTGGAAGAACTGGGCTTCGCCGCGGCTGGAAACGTCAACAACTTCGGCGGCGGGATCATGGTGCAGAATAACGGCATACCGCAACGCAACCGCAATCAGGAACGCCGCACCAACCAACTGGTCGCGGTGGAGCTTAAATCGGAAGGCAAGATCCAGTGGCGGGTTGGCGATGCCGATGGGCTGGATGAACGTCAACTCGCGGGCGCATTCTTCCTCGGTGCACCCCTGCCGGCGATGGGACAGCTATTTGCGCTGGCCGAATTCGGCGGCGAAATCAGGCTGGTCGTGCTCAACGCGCGCACCGGCCGCCTGGAATGGCAACAGCAGCTGGCGCACCTTGACAACCGCACGATCGACCGCGATGCGATGCGCCGGCTGATGGGCGCCAGTCCTTCGTTCGCCGACGGTGTCCTGGTTTGCCCGACCGCGGCGGGAGCGGTCGTCGCGGTCGATGTCGCAACGCGAACATTGCTTTGGGGATACCAGTACGGCACCAGCGCGCAGGAGTTTCGCCCTGGCTGGCGCAACGCGATCGCGATTCCCTCCCGGAATTATGGCGCGCGGTGGG
This sequence comes from Planctomycetota bacterium, assembly GCA_016872775.1. Taxonomy (GTDB): domain Bacteria; phylum Planctomycetota; class Planctomycetia; order Pirellulales; family Pirellulaceae; genus VGZA01. The sequence goes on from VGZA01000050.1 coordinate 28,839, forward strand.
TCGACGCGACCGTGACCCTCGCCGAGGGCCACGCGATTCTGACCCCGGCCGAGTCGGACGAACTGTACTGCCTTGACCTGCTCACCGGAAAACTCGCCTGGCCCGCGATGCGACGAGACGACCACCTGTTCGTAGGCGGCGTGCGGAACGGCAAGATCCTGCTGGTGGGCAAGAACAAGCTCACAGCAATCGATCTGGCGACCGGCAAACCGAGCTGGAGCAAAGCGACCGAGTTGCCGGAGGGAGCGATCGTTTCCGGTCGCGGCTTCGTCAAAGACGGCTCCTATTTCGTCCCCACGACTGCCGCTCAGATCGTTCAGATCGACATCGAGCACGGTTCGATCGTCCAGCAAGTGGCCACCGAGGGGGTGCTGGGAAACTTGATCGGTTACCGGGACCTGGTCATTGCCCACGGTCCGAACTCCCTTGCCGCCTACTATTCGATCCCGGCCCTGCGCACCAATGTCGCCACGCGACTGCAGCAACAGCCGCAAGACGCCTGGGCGGTGGCGCGGCTGGCGGAACTGCAACTGCACGACGGGCAACGTAAGGAGGGACTCGCGACGCTGCGTCAAGCGTATGAGTTGGATCACGACGATGACGCGATCCGGATGCTGCTGTTCCAGACGCAACTGAACCTTTTGAACGAAGACTACGCAGCGAATCGGCACCTTGCCACCGAGATTGAACCGCTGATTGACCAGCCCTGGCAGCGTGTTGCCTACCTTCGCTCGACGGCCAACGGTTTGCGGCGGATGGGGCTGCATGCGGAAGCTTTTGACGCTTTCTTGAAGCTGGCGCTCTTTGACGGCGACAGTGAAGCGGAGATGACGCCCGCGTTACCGCGCGAACAGGTATCGCGGAACCTGTCGGTTCGGCACGATCGCTGGGTCTACGCGCGGCTGGCGGCGCTCTATAACGAGGCCAGCGCGGCGGACCGGGCAACGATGGATACGACCATCGGCGCACAGTGGACCTTCGCTCGTGATTCGAGCAGTGAAAAGGTCCTCCGCCGCTTTGTCAGCAATTTCGGTTTCCATCCCATGGGAGATCGTGCGCGGCTTGCGCTGGCGCGCAAGCTGATCGAAACGGAGGAACTGCTGGAAGCGGAGCAGCTGCTGGCACGCCTGGACAGCGACGACAATCGGTCCCGCGCGGCTCCGGGTAATGGCTCCGGCGCGCCAGAGACGCCGCGCCGGACTGTCGATCGTGAACTCCGGGCTGCCGCCCGCTGGGAACTTGCGGGGATCTACCTGCGCGTGCAGTACTTCGATCTGGCACGCCAGCTGCTCGATCGGCTGCGTGACGATTACGCGGACGTGGAAATTCTCCCGGGTAAGTCGGCGCTGCAATGTTGCCAGGAGTTAATGCTGTCGGATTTCGGCGAACGTATGGCATCCCACCGCTGGAGTAACGGCAGGACCGAACTCCTGGACGGACCCGAAGTCGCGGGCCGCTATCAGAACTTCAATTTCAACCCCAGCGTTTCGATTGTTTCCGCGGCAGGACCGACTACCAGCGGACTGCACATCGTGACCGATATGGCCCGCTCCAACGTGCTGATCGTGCGGGATGGCCAGGGCCGTGAACTGGTCCAAGCCAGCATCGCCCGCGGTGACATGCGGGGGATTAGTGTCTTTTCCGCCGTTTCTATCAACGGCGCGCGCATTCATGGTCACCTGGCGGTCGCGCAGGTCAACGCGGAACTGTTCGCTGTCAACTGCCTGCGCGGCACGCGCCGTTCCGCGGACGCTCAGCAGCTTTGGCGCGATGATCTGGCACAACTCGGAGAATTGGAAGCGGTCGGATTGCGAACCCAGACCCGCCAATTCGTCAATCCCTGGGACGACGCCCGAATTCTGCTCACCGACAGCAGTGGCCGTTTCCTCGGACAGGCGGGGCCGCTCACCGCGCATGGCTTGATCTATCAGCGCGGCCGGGATCTGCAATGCGTCGATCCGATCACCAAGGAGCTGCTCTGGGCTCGAAACGACATCGAGCAGGGTGCCGATCTGTTCGGTGACGATGAGCTGCTCTTTGTGGCCCCTCAGAATTCCGATGAAGCACTGGTCTTCAGCACACTGGACGGCAGTGAACTGGGGCGCCGCAAGTTCGTCAACAGCCAGGGGCGATGGGCCACGCGCGGCCGCAATGCGCTGATCTGGAGCCAGGCAGACGGCCGTTTGAAACTGCGCCTGTTCGACGTCTGGACGGGCAACGATCTGCTCACCCGCGACTGCCCGAACGGTTCCAAAGCCTGTCGCATACAGAACGAGGAGCTGGCGGTGCTTCAGCCCGAAGGGCAACTGATCATCGCTTCGCTGGACACCGGCGAGTTGCGCGTCAGCACGACCGTGGAACCATGCCTGAACCTGCTGCAGTTGCGTGTGATCCGCAATGCGGACCAGTACCTGGTAATCGCCAATCAGCAGCACGCGAATCCCAAACCGAACGTGCAGCCGATCGCCCAACAAAGCGCGACGTTGTTCCTGCAGCGGGCCGCGGTCTATTCTTTCGACCGCGTCACCGGCAAGAGCCAATGGCAGGTCCCGGCGATGATCGAACAACACGCCCTGACGCTCGACCAGCCGGCCGACCTGCCCGTGCTCGTCTTCTTCCAGGTGACTCGCGCCCCCACCCAGCAAACAAGCTTGATCTGCATCGACAAACGCGACGGGCGGTTGCTCGCCCAGTGGCCGGAACTGCCTGGACAACTCCCCTCGCTTGAAATCGAGGGTGATCCCGCGACGCAAATGGTGACCATCTGGACGCCGCTGAAAGCGTTCAAGGTTCACTTTACCGACGAACCGGTGGCGCCGGAGCCTCCCGCCCAGACAGGCAGCGCTTCGACCGTCGGTTACCTGCGGGGGACCGGTTTACTGGGGTCGATTGCCCGCTTGGGCAAGAATCTGATCGGTGAAGGCGACGAGGCTGGCGAGAAGAATGGCGACCCGTTTGCCGACCCATGAACTCGCAAACCGGCATCCCGAGTTCCCCCGCCCGCTGATAAACTAGGCAAGTTGTGAAAATCGAAGTATCTTTACTCATTCTCCGCCGGCATCGAATCGCGGCGAGCGACATTTTGACCAAAGGAAGGATCTGGGAATGACAACTCCGGGAGCCGGGATTGCGGCACAGGGGTCAGCGTTGGACACCGGTGCCGTGCAGAAGTTGCGCGCGGCCCGCGAGAAGATCCTGCAGCAGTTGTCGCAGGTAATCGTTGGCCAGCACGCGGTAATTGAAGAGTTGATCATCTGCCTGTTCAGTCGCGGACATTGTCTGCTGGAAGGGGTCCCGGGGCTCGCCAAGACGCTGATGATCAGCACTTTGGCTCGTACCTTGAACCTGTCATTCAGCCGCATTCAGTTCACGCCGGACTTGATGCCCGCCGACATCACCGGGACCGAGATCATCGAAGAGAACCGCTCGACCGGCGCCCGGGAGCGCCGCTTTCTGGAAGGGCCGGTTTTCTCGAACGTGATTCTCGCCGATGAAATCAACCGTACGCCCCCCAAGACGCAGGCGGCACTGCTGGAAGCGATGCAGGAGCGCCAGGTCACAGTCGGCCGGGTCCGGCATCCGTTGAGCGATCCCTTTTTCGTACTGGCCACCCAGAATCCGATCGAGCAGGAGGGCACGTACCCCTTGCCGGAGGCACAGCAAGATCGATTCATGTTCAAAGTGTTCGTGAACTACCCCAATTTTCAGGACGAGTTTGAGGTGGCGCGGCGAACGACGACCACGATGACCGATGCGATCGAACCGGTGCTGAGCGCCGCGGAAATACTCGATCTGCAACGGCTGGTGCGCGAGGTGCCGGTGACCGACCACGTGATCCGTTATGCCCTGTCGCTGGTACGACAAACCCGCGTCGGGCACCCCGGTCTGCCCGACTTCGTCAATGAAATGGTGAGCTGGGGCGCAGGGCCGCGAGCCGTCCAGTATCTGATCCTGGGCGGGAAGGCACGAGCCCTGCTGCATGGTCGCACTCACGTTTCCACGGAGGATATCCAGGCACTTGCCAAGCCTGTGCTGCGCCATCGGCTGGTGGTGAATTTCGCCGCCGAGAGCGACGGTGTAACCACCAACGATATCATCGATCGGTTGATCGCCCTGACACCCACCAAGGAAGACGAGCTGACCAGCGATGCCCGATTCCAGAAGATTTTTGCATCCTGAAGCGATCCAGCGGATTTCCCGTCTGGAATTGCGGGCGCGGCACATCGTGGAGGGATTCCTGTCGGGAATGCACCGCAGTCCGTACTTCGGACAGTCGGTGGAGTTCCTGCAGCACCGTGAATACGTGCCTGGCGACGATCTTCGCCACGTCGATTGGAAGGTATGGGCGCGGCAGGACCGCTTGTACGTGAAACAGTTTGAGGAGGAGACCAACCTCCGCTGCACGCTGCTGGTGGACGTTTCGAACAGCATGCGTTACGGCAACGGGCCGTTGAACAAGTACGAGTACGGCTGTACGGTCGCCGCCAGCCTCGCCTATCTGATTCTGAGGCAACAGGACGCGGTCGGCTGCGTGGCATTCGACGACGGGATCCGGGCACAAGTTCCGCTGCGCAGCAAGCGCAATCATCTGCTTTCGGTGGTGGAGACACTGCACCAGAATCCTCCCCGCGAAAAATCGGATCTGTTCGGCATGTTGCGCAAGGTGGCCGAGGAATATCCGCGCCGGGGGATGATGGTTTTGATTTCGGATCTGCTGGCGCCGACGTCCGGCCTGTACCGCGGGCTGCGGATGTTGCGTCAGCGCGGCCACGACGTGCTGGTGCTGCAGATCCTGGACGACGACGAGCTTGACTTTCCGTTCTCGGGACCGACCCGTTTTGAAGGCCTGGAGAGTCTCGACATCCTGAATTGCAATCCTCGTTCGCTGCGCGAGGGGTATCTGCAAGCGCTGCAGGCATTTCTGGCGGAAGTGCGTCGGGAGTGTGCTCGCGGGCGAATCGACTACGCGATGATTCGCACCCGTCAGCCCCTGGATGCCGCGCTGGCCACATTCCTCAGCAGCCGTATGGGACAGCAACGCGACGCGTGAATTGATGCAATTCGTCCATCAAGCACTAACCTGGGGTTTCCTGCTGGCAACCGTGCCGGTGTTGATCCATTTGATCAACATCCTGCGGCATCGGCGCGTGCAATGGGCGGCGATGGACTTCCTTTTGCAGAGCTATCGCAAGCATCGCAAATGGATCTGGATGCGTCAGTTGCTGCTGTTGTTCTTGCGGATGGCCGTGATCGGACTGATCGTGGCGATGCTGGCCCAGTGGGTCACCCGCGACCAGTGGCTCGACATCTTCGGCGGCCGGTCGACGCACCACTACATCTTGCTGGACGACAGCATGTCGATGTCCGAACGGGGCGGAGCGATCAGCGCGTTCGACGTCGCCAGGCAAGTGGTTTCGCGCATCGCGCAACGCGGAGCGACCGCGGATAACCCGCAGAAGTTGACCCTGCTGCGCTTTTCGCAGTGCCAGGGTCCGCAGAGGGACGACGACGACCTGGCGGCCCGCATCGCCGATTTCAATTCCGAGTACATCGACAGCGGATTCGACGCCAAATTCGAAGAGCGTCGCGCGTCGATGGACGTGACGCAATACGCCGTCGGTCCCGAGCCCGCGTTGCGTTTGCTCAAGCAATTGCTCGACCGCAACACGACGGAAGACAAAGTCGTGCACGTGATCTCCGATTTTCGCGCCTCCGACTGGGAAGGCCTCGCTTCGCACCGGGATGCGATCCGGGAATTGGAGAAGGCCGGCGCGGAACTGCATCTGGTTCGCTGTACCCGGGAACCGCAGCCAAATCTGGCGATTACCTCGATCGAGCCAACCGAGGACACGCAGGCCGCGGGCGTGCCGCTGTTCGCAAATGTCAGCGTTACCAATTTCGGCCCACAGCCCGCGCGTCGCGTTCAGCTGCGGACACGCTCGATTTACTACGATCCTTCGCTGGTGGTCGCGGGAGAGATCGATCGCTCGGCCGGCGAATTCGAGGATCTGCCGACGCAAATCATCGACGAGATCCCCGTCGGGAAGACGGAGACCCGCCGTATCGCTGCCTATTTCCCCAAGCCGGGCCAGCACGCGCTCGAGGCCAGTCTCGTCGACGACGCATTGTCCGCAGACAACCGGCGGTGGTGTGTTGTGGACGTACCCGAGGCGACACCCGTGCTGATCGTGCAGGGTCCCACCGGAGTATTGCACGATCACGCGTATTATCTCGACTCGGTCTTCAATCCCGGCTCCCGTGTGAATACCGGAATCCGCGCCGTGACGCAGCCGAGTGACTTTCTGCGTTCCGCGACCGGCCGGGAACTCGCGGCCTTCCGCGCGATCTACCTGCTGGATGTCGGCAGGCTCGACGGGGGCGTCGTGGAGAAACTGGAAGAATACGTGCGGGCTGGAGGCGGACTGGCGGTTTTTGTCGGCGACAACGTCGACGTGTCGTTCTATAACAACCAACTCTACAAGGGGGACGCCGGACTGCTTCCTTTGCCGTTGGCCCGCGTCGACTTGCTGCCGGACCGAGGCGATGAAACCACCGATATTGAGATTACCGATCACCCAATCTTCCGCGTTTTTCTAGGCGAGAACAATTCTTTTATCGGCCGCGTCACGGTTTCGCGATATTACCGGACCGCTGGTGACTGGTCGCCCTCCGCCGACTCGACGGCACGCGTGATCGCGCGCCTGCGCAACCGCGCGCCACTGGCGGTGGAGCAACGTTTTGGCCAGGGGCGCGTGGTGATGTTCTTGACGACGCTTGGCCCGGAATCGGTGGCCGGGGCCTGGAACGACTGGGCCAAGGAACCAGCGTTCGTGGTCACCCATTTGCTGCTGGCAAGTTATCTCACCCAGTCGGATGCCCCCGATGACCAACGCTATGTCGGCGCGCCGATTCTTGTCGAGCAGTCGGCGCAGCAATTCAGCGCCGACACCCGGCTGGTCGTCCCGGGTCCGAAGCCGGGTACGAGGCTGGCGATCGAACAGCGAGCCGAACCCGAAGACAATCTGCTCCGCGTTACGATCGGCGCGGACCCCACCGCGCCGCATGCCACGGCCCGAGCCGGGATCTATGAAGTCTGGTTACAGTCCCTCTCGGGCAGCTATACCGCGCAGCGCTTTGCCGTCAACGTCGACCAAGTCGAGAGTGATCTGGCGGTCGCGGCCTCGCAGGACCTGATGGAGCGGCTGAGCCCGGCGCGGGTCGTGATCCACGATGCCAACGAATACGACTGGGAACTCGGCGATCGCGCGGGCGTCAACCGCAGCACGCTGTTGATGGCCTGCTTGATCGCAGCGCTGTTATGCGAACAGTGGCTGGCGTATTTCGCCAGCTACCATCCCCCGACGTCGCTGACGCGCGCGGCGTTCGCGCGGACGTTCGCGCGGGAGTTCGCGCATGATTCCCCTCCTGCAATCACTCCCGCTGCCGCAACTGTTCGCCGATGCCGGACTGCTGACAACGCACCAGTTCGCGCGTTTGCAGGCGATGACCGAATGGTGGCATTGGCTGCTTTTGGCGCTGGCCGTCGTCGGCGTCTCGATCTACGTGGTTCGGGTCTACCGACTCGACAGCCAGGAACTGTCGTCCGGACTGGCGGTACTGCTGCTATTCCTGCGAATCGCGGCGTTCCTGGGTATCCTGTTCTATTTTTTCGATCTCGAACGCCGATCGGAACGCCGCGTGGTCAAGAATTCGCGAGCCATTCTGCTGGTGGATACGAGCCAGAGCATGGGGATCGTCGACGCCGACGCGCTGATCCCCGGCGCGAACCGCCTGGAGCAGCTCGTGCGCGAATTCAGCACCGGTCGCTGGCTGGATGACCTGCGGCAGTTGCACGACGTCGTTGTCTATCGCTTCGACCAGGGACCGCGACCGTTGGAGATCGGTCTGCTGCGAAAACTGGGTCCGTCGCGACTCGACGCACAGCCCGAAACCCCTCCCGCCAAGCAATTGTTGCAGGCCCGAATCGTCGCGCTCCTGGCCGGGGTGATGTTCCTGGGCGGCGTCGTTTTTCTGCTGGTCGTCCTGTTCGGCCGATCCGGCGCCACCGCCAGTGACCGTCGTTCCTGGGGCCTGGTGGTGGCGTTTGTACTGACAATGTTCGGTGCGGTTCTGTTGGCCGTGGCGTCGCTGCGGACGCCGGAGTTCGACTTGCGCGTGACGATCGGCGTCCGCGGATTGACCGAAACGGCAACCAGACCGACCGACGGCACCGCCGCACCGCAGCCGGAAAAATCAATCTCCTGGGAGGGAGAACTCCTGCCTCGCGGCGTCGAAACGCGGATCGGCGATGCCATCGATTACGTCGTCAGTCGGGAGCGCGGAGGACCGATCGCCGGGATCGTACTGTTGAGCGACGGAGGTCAGAACGCCGGTCAGAATCAATCGATGGCCGTGATTGCAGCGCGGGATGCTGGAATCCCGATCCATACCGTCGGACTCGGATCGGATCGACGCCCCACCAATATTCGCGTCGTCGATCTGGAAGTGCCTGGTCGCATCTACCCCGGTGACCGATTTGCGTTGACCGGCATGGTGCAGTCGTTCGGTTACAGCGGGCGCGCTGCCCGCGTCGAACTGTTCATGCTAGAGGGCAGCGGCGACAATTGGCCGCGCGAGAGCATTGAAGAACGGCGAATCCGGCTCGGCGCCGACGGGGAGGTCCAACCGGTACGTTTCGAGCTCCCCTCCGCCGAAGTCGGGACTCGTTCGTTCAAGATCCGCGTATCGATGGCCGAGAGAGACGCCGAGGAAAAGGACAACGAACGCACGGCGACGGTTCAGGTCGTCGACCGCAAAACCAAAGTGCTTCTGTTTGCCGGCGGCCCTTCGCGCGACTTCCAGTTCCTGCGCAACATGTTGCACCGCGATCGCGATACGACGGTGGATGTACTTTTGCAGACCGGCCAGCCGGGAATCTCCCAGGATGCCAACGACATTTTGTTCGAGTTTCCGGGGACTGCGGAAGAGCTGTTCCAGTACGATTGCCTGGTCGCGTTCGATCCGGATTGGGAGACGCTTTCCACCGAACAGGCCCGTCTGCTCGAACGGTGGGTCGCCGAGGAAGCCGGCGGTTTGATAGCGCTCGCCGGCCCCGTGCACACTCCGCATTGGAGCAGCAAGCGCGCCGGAGACCCGGTCGGGGACATCGTCAAGGCACTTTACCCGGTATCGTTTTATTACCAGGGCGCGGCGACGTTGAGCCTGGGCCGATTCGGCGGCGATAAGGCGTTCCCGCTGCAGTTTACCAGCGAAGGATTGAATGCCGATTTTCTCTGGCTAACCGACGACGCCGCAACCAGCGAAGCGACCTGGAAATCGTTCGAGGGCGTCTACGGATTTTATGCGGTCAAGGACCCCAAGCCAGGCGCGAAAATCTACGCGCTCTTCTCCGACCCCGATACCGAAATCGACAAACAGCTTCCGATCTACCTCGCGGGCCAGTTCTATGGCGCCGGGCGCGTGTTTTTTCAGGCCAGCGGGGAAATGTGGCGTGTGCGATCCGTGGACGACACCTATTTCGATACTTTCTATACCAAGCTGATTCGTTGGACGTCGCAGGGGCGGCTGCTGCGCGATTCTAAACGAGGCATGCTTCTGCTGGACAAGGATCGCTGCCTGGTCGGCGAGCACGTGGTCGTGCGAGCAATCCTGAGGGATGCCCAGCGCCGACCCCTGATCCGGGATCAGGTTCCCGTCGTTCTCGTCACGCCCCAGGGGCAACGGTTGAATCTCGAACTCAAGCCGATCAAAGACTCGTCCCAGGATGGAGTCTATGGCGGTCAGTTTACCCCCGTGCAGGACGGCGACTATTACGTGGAACTGCTCCCACCCGATGCGGCGGCCGATGAATTGCTCCGGAAGGAAGTACGGGTCCGCGTACCGGCTCTGGAGGTCGAAAAGGCGGAACGTAACGATGCCTTGCTCACCGAAATCGCGGAACAGACGCGGGGAAGACACTACACCGGACTACCCTCCGCCATGGAAAAAGGGACCGGCTCCCTGATCGATCGCCTGACGCCCCAGGATCAAGTGACGTTTTTGCCGGGTACACCGGATAAGAACTTTGAACGGGTATTAATGAGTTGGCTGATGGGGGTCATCTGCGGCGTTTTGTGCCTGGAATGGCTGATCCGGCGACTGAGCAAGCTGGCGTGACGCACAATTACCTGACGACTTACTGACGACCTACTGACGACCACGATCGGGGCGTTTCCGATTGGACCTGCACCGCCCGATCGGCGTATAATCGACCGCGGAGGATAAGCGAGTAACCATGGGCATCGGCAGCCAGACCGTGTCGGTTCCGCCGCAAGTGCGTTCGGTATTGTCCGGACTGCGCTGGCGCATCCGCGGTTTCGTATTGCTGGACGGCCTGATCCTGGCGATCGGCTGGCTGGCCGGCACATTCTGGGTTTCCCTGGCGGCGGACTATCTGCCGATTCTGGCCGGCGCCAGCGAATTGCCGGCATGGGTCCGTGCCATCATGTTGGCGGTCGTGCTGCTGTCGCTGCTGTACATCGTGCATCGCTGGATCGTGGCTCGCATCACCGTTCCGCTCAGCGACCGCAGTCTGGCAATCTTACTGGAACGCCGGTTTCCCGCGTTCCGGGACGGCCTGGTCACCACTGTGGAACTCCTCGGTCGTCCGGCCGATATCCCGATCAGTGCGGAATTGCTCCGGCTCACGACCCAAGAGGCGGATTCGGAACTCGGCAACGTCCGGTTGCGCGACGTCTTTGCTTATGCTTCGCTGCGCCGAAAATCGCTTCTGGCGGTGCTGCTCGTCGGATCCGTGGGAGTGTTTGGGGTTCTCGACCGGTCGACGTTGGCGTTGGCCGCCAATCGACTTTGGCTGCTCGACGCGTCGCCCTGGCCGCGAAACGCTCAGATAGAAGTCCTGGGTGTCGAGGTGCTGCGCGCGACCTCCAGCGGTTCGATGATTCCCGTCACCAGCACGATGCTCTCTTTCGCGGACGGCCGTGTCAAAGTAGCCAAGGGCAGCAGTCTCAGCCTCAAGGTTCGCGCCGATGCCAGTGCGCGCGTTGTTCCTGAGTCGTGCGTTGTCGCCTATGCGACCTCGCTTGATGAGTATGGTCGCGTAAAAATGGACCGCGTCGGTGATCAGCACGCCGAAGAGGTCCGCGGCCGCCGAGTCAGCGTTCAAAACTACGTTTACGACGGCAAGCCGTTCAAAGGCATCCTGAGCGACGTGAACTTTTCGGTCATCGGCTACGACCACCGCTTATCGAATTTTCAGATTGAAGTCGTCGAGAGTCCGGCACTTGCCGAACTGGTGCTCGAATGCGAACTGCCGGAATATATCGCCCTGGCCGAGAATCAACCGCGCCACAGAGAACTGACCTACCTCCCGTCGGGCACCCAGGTGCCGGTCGGAACGCACGTGACGTTTCGCGCGGTTGCCAATAAGCCGCTGCGGCAGGTTTACGTCGCGCGGTCGCAGGACCAGCCCGCCGAACTGCTGCAGGGCCCGTTCGCCAACGATGGCCGGGAACTGCGCGTGGAACTGGGCGACTTGCGCCGCAATACCACGGTCGAATTGACCATGCTGGATACCGATATGGTCTCCACCGAACGGCCAATCCGCGTCACGGTCGCCGTCGTACCAGACGAACCACCCCAGATCGATGTCCGATTGCGCGGTATCGGCCGGGCGGTGACTCCCGATGTGTTGATGCCGATGCAGGGTACCATCAAGGATGAATACGGTGTCGCCAGCAGTTGGCTTGAATTGCAACAGAACGACAAGACGCCGAACCAGCTTGCACTGACGCTCGACAACGGCGGCGCCCTCAACGAACAGTTCGACTTCCGACGCATGCGCCAGGAGGCCGGTGGCTTGGGACTTAAGCCCCAGGACAAGCTGCTGCTGCAGGTGGGCGCGGAGGATATCTGTGATTTGGATGGCAAACCGAACGTCCGACTTGGAAATTCCATCCAGCTGGATGTTGTCACTGCCGGCGAACTGCTGGTGCAGCTCGAGACGCGCGAACTTGGATTACGACAACGGTTCGAACAAGTCATTGAGGAATTGACCGAGACTCGCGACACGCTCCTGCGCGTGAAGGTGGAGGGCCTCTCCGGTGACGCCGCCCAGGGTGCCGAAGCCGCGCCCGAGGGTGTTGATCCCGGGGACGCGCAACTCGACCCGCAAACGGTCGCCGAGCGGGTTCGCTCGCTGCGCCTGTTACGTGTTCAGAAGTCCACGCAACAATGCCAGAAATCGTCCCAGGAGGTTCTCGGAATCGCCGTGTCGTTTGAGGATATTCGCGAGGAGATGATCAATAACCGGCTGGAGGCAGCCGAACGCATCGAGTTGCTGCGGGAAAAAATCACCATTCCGCTACGCGCCATTCTCAATCAGGAATTCAAAACGCTGCAATCCCGCCTCACTGCCCTGGAAGAAATCGCCCCACGCCTCGCCGATCCCGCCGAAGTCGTGCCTTCCATCCAAGCCACCGAAATCCTCTTGAACCGCCTCAGCGAAGTCCTGCAGGAAATGCTCGACATCGAGTCGTACAACGAACTGCTCGATCTCGTCCGCGGCATGATCAAGGAACAGGATGAATTGATTCGGAAAACCAAGGAACAAAAGAAACAGCAGCTGCTCAAACTCTCCGAATGAACCCGCGTCCGTACCGAAATGGAAACGCAGGAGTACCTGGTATGGCTCAATGGAAATCCAAATCTGCCGCAATGGTGTTGCTGACCGCAACTTTCATTCTCGTCACCGCGCTGCCCGCTCAACAGACACCCGGTGATCGTGGGAAATCGGACGCGCCGGCTGCCGCCCCTCCCAAGAACAGTCCGTCTTCGGATGGTCCCGACGAGCTTGATTCGCTCGCCGATCGTCAGAGCCGGCTCGCGGACAGGTACACGCGACTGGAAGAATTGATGACACGTATGGCGGCTTTCGAGGCGGCATCCAATCCCAAACGCGAGAAACTGCTGAAACTCGCCCTGCAACAATCGAAGGAAAAATTGACCCATAATCAACTCTCCGCCATCAGTCGATTCCTGAACCAGAATGTGCTCGATCGGGCAATGCAAGGTCAAGGCGCGGCACGCGCGGATCTGCAGGCGCTACTGGAACTGCTGCAGTCGGAAAACCGTGCCGATCGGTTGAAGAGCGAGCAGGCCCGCATCCGCGAGTACATCAAAGAAATCGAGCGAATCCAACGACAAGAACGCTCGATCCAGGGCCAGACAGAATCGGGAGGCGACGCCAAACAGCTCGCCGAGGAACAGGCAAGACTCGCGGAGAAGACCGGACAGCTTGCGGATAAAATCCGTGAAAATGAGGAGGGAACGCCGCCGTCCAATGCTTCGGAACAGGACGGCAAGCAACAGGACGGCAAGCAACAGGACGGCAAGCAACAGGACGGCAAGCAACAGGACGGCAAGCAACAGGACGGCAAGCAACAGGACGGCAAGCAACAGGACGG
>VGZA01000051.1 GCA_016872775.1 Planctomycetota bacterium
TTGCCAAGATAATGTTCGTGACCGCCCAATGTCACGACAGCTTGGCCGGTAGATTTGTGGTTACGATACGTCGGGAAAGAGGCGGTTGGTCTAGTCATGTGAGAGATTCCATTGGAGGTTTTCCAGTAGACTACTGGAAAACTCACCTCAAAAATCGCCTCACTTCCGACCGCCGGAAGGTATCGCATCACTCGATAGGCAAATAAGTTATATCAAGTCGGGGTGAGAGGATTTGAACCTCCGACCTCTTGGTCCCGAACCAAGCGCTCTAGCCAAGCTGAGCCACACCCCGGTCACGGGCGTTATCTTAACTGCTTCCGCCGGGAGGTCCAAGGGGGATTTGGAATGTGGCAAACTCAGAAACTCCGCAAACTAGGGCGTGACAGAGTGGCGAGGTGCGGGTCGGGCTGACAACGAGCCGCTGGATTCGACCCCGGTTCTTGCTGTCCTGGTTCGATTGCTGCTCCCAGGTCCTTGCATGCGGATGTCGGGCCGAGCCGATTCTCTATTTTTTGCGACATGGCGTTCGACATCCTAACCTCGCCGATTATCGGGGGTGTCTTTGAAATCCGTGTGTTGGGAAGCTCACCGCACAACCGGCCCGATTGGACTGCTGGTCAGTTCGTCGGTTGAATTGTAACCTGGGCGGCAGTCCGTATCGTTCCGTCCGGCGCCGCTTGACTTTGAAAAATTTCGTTCATGGGAGGCAGATTTTGAACCGCTGCATCGATCGCCTGGCCCAAGCACTCGTAATGTCCGTCGTCTGTGTGGTACCGGTTCGCGGGCGATCGGCCGATCCGCCTCCCGAGCCACTCTGCAAAAACCACATGCGCGTGATGTACTACGTCGACGAGCAAGGGAACGAGCAGCGCGTCAAGACCACAGAAGACTGGGAGCGACGCCGCCTTGATATCGTCCGCGGGCTGGAAGCCGGCATGGGGCCGCTCCCCGATCGCTCGTCGCTCGGACCCGTTCGCTTCGAGACCGTGCCGGACAGCCGCGTCGATGAAGAATCGTTGAGCTATGAGAAGCTGATGATCGACGTCGGTGACAACGACCGATTGCCCGCGCTGCTGTTCGTCCCCAAGTCGATTCGTGGCAAGGCCGCCGGCATCGTGGCGATCCACCAGACCAACGGCCCGCTCGGCAAAAAGGAAGTCGCCGGACTCGGCGGAAACCCCAATCTGCATTACGGCATCGAACTGGCTCGACGAGGTTACGTCGTCATCGCGCCCGACTATCCTACGCTCGGCGAATACCAATACGACTTCAACGCCGACCGATTCATCTCCGGCTCGATGAAGGGGATCTGGAACCATATGCGCTGCGTCGACCTGCTGGCGCAGCGATCCGACGTCGACCCGCAGCGGATCGGCGCCATCGGCCATTCGCTGGGCGGGCATAACTCGATCTTTCTCGGCGTCTTCGACACGCGCGTGAAAGTCGTCGTGTCGAGCTGCGGCTGGACGCCCCACCACGACTATTACGCCGGTAACCTGGCCGGCTGGTCCGGCGAACGCTATCTGCCTCGCTTCCGCGAAGTGTATGGACTCGATCCGAACCGCGTGCCATTCGACTACTACGAGCTGATTTCGGCGCTGGCGCCGCGCGGATTCTTCAGTTGCTCGCCGGTCGGCGATAGTAACTTCGCCGTCATCGGCGTCAAAAAGACAATGCCGGTCGCACAGGAAGTATTTGATTTGCTCAGCGCCGGAGATCGACTGCAGATTCGATACCCCGAGTGCGGTCACGATTTTCCGCAAGAGGTTCGTTGGGAAGCGTACAGTTTTATCGATCGGTTGTTAGCGCCGTGACGCGAAGCCGGCGCGGGTGATGGAACGCGCGCATGAACGTGAGGGGTGGTGCGGGACGAGGGTTGATTCGTGATGCGATGGGATACGAGAGAGGTTGCGGGGTGTGATGGGGGCGGAGGGGCACGAAACAAGTTTCGTGCTACGACAAGTTTCGTGCTACTGGCCGCTTTCGATCTGGCGGGAGAGGTCCTGGAGGAATCGGGCGGCTGGAGCGCCGTCGAGAACGCGGTGGTCGAAGGTCAGGCTGAGCGTGAGCTGGTGGCCGATCGCCAGCTGCTCGTCGCGGACGACGGGCGCGCGCGCAATTCTCCCGATTCCCAGAATCGCGCATTCGGGAAGATTCACCACGGGTGTAAAGGCGTCGATGCCGAACGCGCCCAGGTTGCTGATCGTGAACGTCCCCCCCTGAAGTTGCGACAGATCCAGGCGGCGAGCACGCGCGGACTCGACCAGTTCCGCCGACTTCGCGCTGATCGCCTCGACCGACAACTGATCGGCATGATGGATCACCGGCACCATCAACCCATGTTCCGTGTCGACCGCAATCCCGATGTTGATTTCCTGCATCGTCTGCACTCGACCATCACTCCAGCGCGCATTCAGACCACGATGTTGGGGCAGCAGCCGGGCGCACAGTCGGACGAGCATGTCCTGATAACTGGGGATCACTTGCACGCCAAAGTTCCGGCACGAATGTCGGAACTCCACGAGTTTCGTCGCGTCGACCGACGTCGTCAGCGTCACCGGCACGACCTCACGATGACTTTGCGACAGCCGTTCAGCGATCGTGCGGCGCAACGTCTGGACCGCAGGTGCAGTGTTCGAGCCGGCGTGGCTCTTCTCGGCGGCGGCGCGCTCCACGTCCTCCGTCCGGACGCGCCCGTCGCGGCCTGTCCCAGCCAGGCGGGTCCAATCGATGCCGAGTTCCGAGGCACGTCGCCTGGCGCGGGGCGACGAACGGGCGGGAGCGGCATCCCGTGGTAACGTCGACCGCGGCCCCGTCACGCTGCCAGCGCCCGCACTGCTGGCGCCAGAGCTGCTGGCAGAGCTGAGGCCCGTGTTCTCGCGAACACTCGCCGCGGCTTCCACGGCGGAACTGACGGTGCCGCTCGCGGCAGCGCTCGCAACCGTACTCGTACCGCATTGCTCCGCGGCTTGCGCGGCGGGCGTTTTGACGCTGGCGGGCGGCGACTCGTTTTTCTCCAGTAGAAAGCCGAGCGTTTGGCCGACCTCGACCACGTCGCCCGGCTGCGGCGCGTCGGGCGGAATGCAGAGCACTCCTTCGTCGAAGCTCTCGATCTCCTGGGCCGCCTTGTCACCCTCGAGGACAAACAGCATGTCGCCTTTTTGCACGTACTCGCCGGCCGCCTTGAGCCACTGCGTGAACATGCCTTCGTCCATCGACCAGCCCAATCGGGGCACGCTGATAATGATCGCCATGCCTATTCCTCCAGCAGGGCCTGCACGGCCTTCATAATCGAATCGACGTTCGGCACGACCGCCTTTTCCAGTTCGGGGCTGTAGGGGGTGGGAGAAAACGCCCCGTTCAGCCTGCGGATCGGCGCGTCGAGTTCATCGAAAGCGACGTCGGCCATCCGCGCTGCCACTTCGGCTCCGAAACCGAACGGCTGGAAATCCTCGTCGACAATCAGCAGCCGCCCGGTCTTGTGCAGCGACTCGGCGATCAACTCCGAATCGAGCGGCTGGATGGTACGCGGGTCGATGACCTCGACGGAAACGCCCTGGGCGGCCAGTTGTTCGGCCGCATCGAGTGCCTTTCGCACCATGAACGCCAGCGCGACGATCGTCACGTCCTTTCCCGGTCGAGCGACTCGGCCCTTGCCGAACGGGATCTCGTAATCGAATTCGGGGACCGGCCCCTTACTGGAAAGCAGTTCGCGGTGTTCCAGGAACAGAACCGGATCGTGGGAGCGCAACGCGTGGCAGAACAACCCCTTGGCGTCGAACGGGGTCGCGGGCACGGCGACGCGTAGGCCGGGAAAATGGCCGTACATCGTGTGGTAGCTTCCAGAATGATGCGTGGCCGCGGAGTGCCCGATCCCGATGCAGCCGCGCATCAAAATCGGCATGCGTATCCGGCCGCTGGACATGTACTGGATCTTGGCGATTTGATTGATAATTTCGCCGACGGAGTCGAGCACGAAGTCGGCGAACATGAAATCGACCACGGGGCGGGAACCGGTCATCGCCGCGCCGCCGGCCAATCCGACGAATCCACGCTCCGCGATCGGCGTGTCGCAAAGCCGCGTCGGGCCAAATCGTTCGTAGAGCCCGAGCGTGGTCTGGAAGTTGCCGCCTCGTTTGCCGATCCCTTCACCGAAGACAAAGATCGAGCGATCGGCTTCCATGGCCGATGTGAGCGCTTCCCAAGTGGCCTTGACGTAAGTCGTCTCCCGCGAGCCGGGCGAGTCGGGTTCCTGGGCAACGCGGGGCGGCGCATAGACATGGGTCGTGGCCGACGCCGCTTCAGGCCAAGGGCTCTGCTCGGCGAACTGCTGGGCTTCCCTGATCTGCGCGGCGACTTCGGCGTCGATGGCATCCAGTTCGATTTCGGTCAGGGGGTGGCTGCCGGTCAGGACAACTTCTTCGGTTTGGATCGCCCGCCGCAGACGTTGGATCGGGCAGCGGCGCTTCCATTGTTCGACATCGTCCCTGGTGCGGTAGGTGAAGTCGCCCATGCCCTCGGCGTGAGCCCGCGTTCGATAAGTACGGCATTCGATCAGGGTCGGTCCGCCGCCGGCTCGAGCACGCCGGATCGCTTCGCCGGCGGCCTGATAGATCGCCAGGACGTCGTTGCCATCCAGAGTGACGCCTGGAATACCGTACGCCGAGCCTCGACCGCCGACGTCGGGATTTCCCGCGGAGTAGTCGAACGGAACTTCCGTGGCGAACTGGTTATTTTCGCAGACGAACAGCACCGGCAGTTTCCAGATACTCGCCAGATTCAGTCCTTCATGGAATGCGCCGTTATTGACAGCCCCATCGCCGAAGAACGCGACGCCGACGTTGTCACGCTCGAGCAACTTGAACGAGTACCCCGCGCCGGCCGCCTGCAGGATACACGGCCCGACAATTCCGCTGGTGCCCATCATGCCGATTTCCGGCGCAAAGAGGTGCATGCTGCCACCCCGACCGCGTGAACAGCCGGTCGCGCGACCGAACAGTTCGGCGATCAGTTCCCGGGGCGGCAGTCCCTTGGCCAAAGCGTGGCCATGGCCGCGATGCGTGCTGAACACAACATCCTGTTCGCAAAGATGCGCGCAGACGCCGGTGGCGATCGCTTCCTCGCCGACGTAGGTGTGGCACGCGCCGTGGACGAGCCCGCGCTGGTGGGACTTCGCAAGTTGTTCCTCGCACTGGCGAATCACCTGCATCGTGCGATACAGCCAGGTGACTCGTTCCCAGTTCAGACCGTCGTGCACGATTCCCGACATCGATTCCTCGATCAAGCTGCTGCTCGAATTGAAAAGAAGGTTTGCGTCCACAAGCAGGCGTTCACCGGCGGGCGGGGTTCCGCTCGCCGCCCAGCCGTCCGTTCCACCGCAACCGTGTCGCTGTTTTGCCGCATCGCAGTGGTGTGATTAATACGCCGCGATGGCTCGTCCGTACCCGCCGCGTGTGCCGGCGATCTTAACCGGAGCAAAAATGAAGTAGGCGTTGTCGGGCAACTCTCGCGCGTTTGTCAGGAATTCGACCAGCAACATCCCTTTGGACGCGGCGGCCCAGTAGACATGCATGGCATGTTTAGGATTGGAGCCGCCCATCGTCGGACTATCCGTAGCCACACAGCGAACACCCTTTTCGGCCAGGTATTGCAGCACCTCGGGAGTCGGCGCCGGCCAACCTTCGGCCTTTCCGGTGAGCGGCGCGGCAAACATGCCGTCGAGATCGGGCTGATCGGGCAGCGGTTTGAAATGCAGGCCGGAATAACCCGAGACGAAGATCACCACTTCGCCCGCGCGGATTGGGCGCCGCTTCTCGTGCTCCTTGATCATGTCAAGCGTAATCAGAGGCGAGGCCGGCCAGGCGTTCTTGTCGGTCGAGCCGATCAGGTTCGCTACGGAGATCGGGTGCGCGTCGCCCTGCATCGCGTCGAGCGGGATCCGATCGACGGTGATTTCTCCCGGCGGCAGCGGCCCGTGCTTCGATTCGAAGGCAGCCAGTTCCTTACGCACATCGTCCGACAACAGGTTTCGTTCGAATCCTTTTGGCGGCGAACTGTAGCTCGGCGTTACCACATGCGTGCCGGCCTGGCTGTCAAGCGTATGGGAGCGTGCGAAGTACGGACCGCGCGCTTTCTTGAACGCGTTCAAGGTGACTCCGACGTAACGTGTCGCTTCCTCGCCAGGCCGATAGCCGGACCAGGTCACCGGCAGATCATCGTCCATGGTGACCGACAGGTCGATAATTCGCTTGGCCTTGGCCGAGGCAATCAAACGCTTGGCGATCGGCTCGTCTTTGATTCCGATGGCTCGAATTTCATTGCCCGATCCGCCTTTATGTTTGGCGGGCAACAGGACGAAGGCGCTGCCGGTCGTCGGCAGCGATCCCAAACGCGTGCCGCACTCCATCCAGATTATCCCATGCTTGCCACCGGCCTGATGCGTGGCCACGGCCAGATCCGGGACCGGCCCCATGCTGGGGCTGTCGAGTCCCAGCGTCATGACTCCGCGGCTCGCAAGATATTCCATGCACTGGGGCGTCGGCGCGGGCCAGCCAGGAGTTTCGTTGCGCAGGACGGTATGGACGAATCGTTCGCCGCCCTCCGCGAGCGGTTTGTAATATCGGTCGGAATAATCGCTGCGAAACAAGACCGCGTCGCCGAAACCCAGCGGGCGGTTTTTCTTCTCCCATTGCTGGACAATTTCGGGGGTGATCAGAAAGCTCACGCCTTTTTCCGCCTGATCGACATGTTCGCGGATATCGATCACGCATGCTTCGCCGACAAACTGCCACACCGGAACTTTCTCGCCGGTAATCGCTCCCGTCGGCCCAGCCCCCGGCAAGCCGGAATCGGGTGGAGGCACGAAGTGGGCCGGAGCGTCAAATTGCGTTCCGGTATGCTCGTCAATGACGATCATGTCGCGATGATACGTACCGGGTCCGAATGTGCGGTTCGGAACGACCAGGTGCTGCTGCATGCCCGTCGGCCAGACGCAGGGCAAGCGGGGCGAGACCAGTAGCGATAGGTCCTGCACGTCCGCGGCGTGGAGTCGGGTGTAGCCGGCCGTTCCGACAAGGAACAGGGCGAGCAACACGGAACCGAGTCGGGTAAGGGGACGGGAATCGGAACGGGAACGGTACGGTCGGAAAATTTCGCGTTTCACCATGGTCGGGTTGCTCCATTGATCACGATGCAGTTCGGGTTTTTTTGTTCGGGACACCGATCATAATTCAGCGGCCGCGGCGTCGACGGGGCCCAGCGTGCCGCCAGAGTTTACCGCCAGATTGCCGCCGTCCATCGGGATCAGGGTACCGGTGATCCAGGAGGAGGCATCGGATGCCAGCAGCACGGCGAGGCCCTGGATATCGGTGGGACGGCCCATTCGGCCGCGCGGGATACCGCTGAGCCACTTGTCGCGCATGGCGGGATTCTCCGCGATCCGTTTTTCGAGGCTGGGATTAACGACCTGCGCCGGCAGGATGGCATTCACGCGCACGCCTCGGCCGGCCCATTCGGTGCTGAGTTCCCGCGTCATCTGCGCGACGGCACCCATCGCCATACTGTAGGCGATATGACCGCGTCCCAGTGCCGTGATACTGGCCAGCGAACCGATGTTGACGATGCTTCCCCGCCCGGCGCGCAGCATGCGGCGGCCGCCCTCCTGGCACATGCAGAATCGGCCGAGGACCAGGTTGCGCATCACCTGTTCGACCTGTTCCATTGCGACGTGTTCGGGATCGGCGAGCAGGCCTTCGCCGGCGACATTGGCGAGGAAGTCGAGCTGCCCGAATTCCTGGTCGAGTTTCCGAAACGTCTCACGGATCGACTCGTACTGCGATACGTCGGCCGTGACAGGAACCGCGCGCCTGCCGATCGCCCGAATCGCATTCGCCGTTTGCTCCACGCCGTCGCGATTCAAGTCGACAAGCATCAAATCGGCGCCATGTTCCGCCAGCGCCAGCGACGCCGCCCGGCCCATCCCGCTGGCGGCGCCTGACACCATGGCCACGCGCCCGTTCAGATCAAAGAGTCCCATGATTCAACCTATTACGATTTACGAGTTCAGCCCTGGATCAGTTCCAAAATCACAGGCCACACTTTGGTCACAAAAACCAACGCCGAAATTCCCAGGTAGAACAGACCGCAGCCGAGCACACCCGCGGTGTGGTACCAGCGAGGACGCAGCGGCTTGGGCAACAAGCGGTGATTCAGCCAGACCAAAAAGAACGACGTCAAGCCAATCGACACATTATTCATGTTGGAGATCACCGTGACCATCAGCCGGGGCGTGGTAAAGGCGTAGGCGCAAAGGAATGACCAGAGCACGTAGACCGCCAGAATCGCGTAGTAGATCCAGTGGATCTGGTTCGGCCGGAGCCGTTCCCGAACGCGGCGACTTGCCGTCCAGATCGTATCGGTCCAGCGGCGGCTGAAATCGTCGACGATCGACATCTGGCTTGGCAGCATCACCATCAACCCGGCGAACAGCGTGATCAACCATAAAACACGCCCGACCGCCGGTCCGAATTGGGGCGCATTTCGCAATCCGTCGGCGGTGATCATCGCCTGGGCCCAATCGAGTTTGTTCTCCGCCTGATAAAGCTCGGAATGCCCGGCGAACTCGATCGACAGCAACGCGGGCAGCGCCATCCCCATGAAGCAGCCGGGGCCCCAGATCATGATCTGATCGCGCAGGATGTAACGCCACCAACCGGCCCATCGCCGCAGATTGTCCGCGGTGATCGGAAATACTTTACCGACGTGACTCAAGGAAACCTGCTTGCCACCCACCGCGCTGGCGATCGCACCGACGCGACTGCCCATCCCCCAGCCTTTGTCGCGCACGAAATTGCTGTACGTGGAATTCGCCAGCCCTCCGCCGCCGGCGTACCCGGCGAACGAACCGAGGATCGCGATATTGCCCAACGCAATCGCCGGAAACGCGCCATGCTCCCACCAGTAGCTGAAGACATTCACCAGCGACTTGCCGCCTCGCGCAACGTCCTCCGGAGCGGTGATCGTCGACGGCACATGGCCAAATTTGAGGAAACCGCTGAAAATCATCCACCACTTGTCGGCCGGCACATAGAACAGGCCGATCAACACGCAGAATCCCAGCACGAAAAAGATCTTGGCCGTCATCACCGCCTGTAACATGTTGTAAACCTTGCCGCCAATCAGCACCGGCAACGAAACACCAAACAAGCAGGCGTATGCCAACCCCATCACTAATCCGCGGTCGTCCGGCGTTGGTGGGCGATCGAGATAGATCGCCGCCAACGTCGCGGCGCCCTGGGATGACAACGCCGGGATAAACGCGCCGATATTCAACATCAGGATCAGCCCGACCATCATGCCAGGACCGGTCGGCAGCCGCATGAATCCCGTCACGACGGGCTCACCGCAATAGAGCGCGTAGCGTCCGCACTCGAGGTTGTAGAAGACCTGAAGCACAATCGCCACCGTCGCGATCCACATCAGGCCGCCGCCATATTGCGCGGTTACCTCGGGTCCGACCAGCCATTCTCCACCGCCGATCTGGATCCCCATCATCACAATTCCAGGTCCAATCAGGCGCGTCCAATGTCGCCAGGAGACCGGCGCCGCTTCCGGCAAGTCGGCCTGTTCCCAGTCCGGCATCTTGGGGTGCGATCGTCGATCGGAATTGGCTTCCGTGTGCATCGGGGGCAGATGGGGGGGAACGGGGAACGGTGGCAGAGGGTTACGGGTTACGATGGAAGAGGCGAACGGGCGAAGGAATTGGAACAATTGTCGCAGATGTTTAAGTAGTTGCAACCCGGTCTCAAATCCTGGTTTTCACTTGCCTGGCAAGGAAGAGTGAAGGGTGAAGAGAGAAGGGAGAAAGCCATTCCCCATTTCCCCGTTCCCCGTTCACTCTTCACCCTTCTCTCGATATGCTGGCGGCTATGAGCGACAATACGAACGCGTCGGTTACACCGCGCAGCCCGGAGCTTCTTTCGCGCCACCGTTGCGGCCTGCTGGTGGTGGATGTGCAGGAGAAGCTGCTTGGGTCGATCGAGGGTGGACGGCGGGTGGTGTGGAACATTGGCCGGCTGCTGGATGCGGCTCGGCTGATGGGGGTTCCGATCATCGGCACGGAGCAATATCCGCAGGGGCTGGGGCCGACGGTTGAGGAGTTACGGGATCGGGTGGGGGCTTGCGCGGTGAAGCGGACGTTCAGTTGCGGCGGTTGTGCGGGCCTGTTGGATGCTTGGGTGGAGCGGTCGATCGATCAGGTATTGGTGGTGGGGATTGAAGCCCACGTCTGTGTGTTGCAGACGGTAATGGACCTGATGCATGCGGGATTTCGCGTGTACGTTCCGGTGGACGCCGTCGGATCCCGCAGCGTTCAGGACCGCGAGACCGCTTTGCGGCGGATGGAGGGCGGCGGCGCGACGCTTGTCAGCACGGAATCGGTGATGTTCGAATGGTGCGAGACGTCGGCGGCTGCCGAGTTCAAGGCGATCAGTTCTCTGGTTCGACAGTTACCGCCGGCGGACTGAGTTTTTCCCAGGTTGAGGCATACGATGATGGCACCTGAATTACTTCCTCCGGTCCGCGTGTTGATGGGACCGGGTCCGAGCGACATTCACCCGCGCGTTCTCGATGCGTTAGGCCGGGGCACCGTCGGGCATCTCGATCCGTATTATCTAAAGATCATGGACGACCTGCAGCAGATGTTGCGGGCCTTGTTTCGCACCGAGAATCGGATGACGTTCGCGGTCAGCGGGACCGGTTCGGCCGGAATGGAGGCGGCGGTCGTGAATTTACTCGAGCCGGGCGATTCGATGGTGGTCTGCGTAAACGGCGTGTTTGGCGGACGCATGGCGGACGTCGCGCAGCGTGCCGGAGCGCGCGTGACGCAGGTCGAGCGGCCCTGGGGCGAAGTGTTTACGCCGCAGGATCTGGTGGAGGTGCTTGAGCGTGTGCGTCCCAAGGTGGTTGGGATCGTGATGGCCGAGACCTCGACCGGGGCCTGGCAGCCGCTGGAAGCGATTTCGCAGGTCGTGCATGACGCCGGCGCGCTGTTGCTGGTTGACGCGGTGACCAGCCTGGGCGGAGTGCCGGTGGAAGTCGACGCCTGGAAGATTGACGTGATCTATTCGGGCACGCAGAAGTGCCTGAGTTGTCCTCCGGGATTAGCGCCGGTCTCCTTCAATCAGCGTGCGCTGGACACGATTCAGGCGCGCAAGTCCAAAGTCCAGAGCTGGTATCTGGACGTATCGTTGTTGGCCAGTTACTGGGGGCAGGAGCGCGTCTACCACCACACCGGTCCGATCAACATGTCGTACGCGCTGTACGAGGCGCTGCGCGTCATCCATGAAGAGGGGCTGGAAGCGTGTTGGGCCAGGCACGCTCGCAACCACCGCGCGCTCAAAGCGGGATTGGCGGCGATCGGCATTGACTACGCAGCCCAAGAAGGGCACCAGCTGCCGATGCTGAATGCCGTCCGGATTCCGCAAGGCGTTGACGATGCGAAGGTGCGCACGGGGCTGCTGCAGCGGTTTGGCATCGAAATCGGCGGTGGCCTGGGAGCGTTCAAAGGCAAGGTTTGGCGCGTGGGGTTGATGGGGTATGGCGCCCGTCCCGCGAATGTACTGTTGTTCTTGAGTGCGCTCGAGCAGTTGCTGGGCGAGCAGGATTATCGATTCCAGTCGGGCGCGGCGATCGCGGCGGCGAATGCCAGCTACTTGGGCGACAAGTCGTGAGCGACGGCGGGAATTCGATCCGCAGGCGGAGGCGATGATGATTGAACCACGTCCGCGTGTCCTGGCCGACGATCCGTTGGCGCCGGCGATCGTTGAGTTGTTTGACAATCGCATCGAGGTCGTCCCCTGGTCCCGGCTGCGGGAGGTTGCGCAATTGCCGCTGGACGGGATCTACACTTATGGGCACCCGCTGGTCGACGGCGCGCTGCTCGACCGTTGTCCCGGTGTTCGCGTGATCAGCAATTACGGGGTGGGGGTCGATCATATTCAGTTGGCCGACGCCCGGCAGCGTGGGATTCCGGTGGGGAATACTCCGGGCGTTCTGGATGGCGCGACGGCGGACATGGCGTTCACGTTGTTAATGGCGGCGGCGCGCCGGCTGGTCGAAGGCGACCGGTACGCGCGCAGCGCGGCATTTACCCGCTATGATCCCGGGTACATGCTGGGGCGGGAGATTCACCATGCGACGCTGGGCATCGTCGGCCTGGGCCGCATCGGGCGGCAGATCGCGAGGCGGGCAAGAGGATTTGAGATGCGCGTGCTCTACCACAACCGACGGCGTTCGCCGGCGGACGAGGCGGAGTTGGGAGTGTCGTACGCCACCTTGGACGAATTGCTGACCCGCAGCGATTTTGTCGTGCTCAGCGTGCCGCTGAATGACGGGACGCGCGGCATGATCGGCGCGGCGGAACTCGCGCGAATGCAACCGACCGCCATTTTGATCAATGTGGCGCGTGGTCCGGTAGTTGACACTGACGCGCTGACCGCGGCGTTACAGCGCCGGCAGATCTACGGGGCGGGGTTGGACGTGACCGATCCGGAGCCGTTGCCGCGCGATCACCCGCTGCTGACGCTCGAAAACGTCACGATCGCGCCGCACCTGGGCAGTGCGACGACGGCGACGCGGCAGGCGATGGCGGAAATGTCCGTGCAGAACCTGTTCGCCGGGCTCGACGGCAAGGCTCTTCCCTGGAGCGTTTCATCGTAACAAAGCGTGCAGCGCCCGAAACAGCTTTTCCAGGTCGCTGATGTCGTTGTAGAGGTGGCACGAAACTCGAATAAACCCTTGCCTCCTCCACTCGACAATCGGGACCTCGATCCCGTATTCGCGCCATAGGCGTCCCTGCAACTCCGAGGCGTCGACGTGTGGCAGCGGCACGTGGGCCATCGAGCCGTACCAGAGTTCGGAATCGGGAGTGCCGGGAACCGTGCCGAACATTTCCGCCAGCGTCGCCCGCGCATGGCGGGCCAGCGCGTGGGTGCGCGCGCGGAAGAGATCGAATCCGACACCGGCGAGAAATTCGATCGCGGCGGGAATGCTGAGATAAGCCGAGGGGTCCCGGGTGCCGGACCAGAGCAGTTCGTCGCTCCAGGTCTCCGGTCGGCCCGGCAGCAGTCTTCCCCAGCTCAGGTACGGCACACGGATCGTTGATTGGCGTCTCGGCGCGACGTACAAGAAGCCCGAGCCCAGCGGCGCGCTCAACCACTTGTGGCAGCTGGCGACATAGTAGTCGCATCCGAGTGCATCGATTTCGAGCGGCAAGTAGGCCGGCGCGTGTGGTCCGTCGATACAGACGGCGATCCCTCGCTCCGCGGCCCGTCGAGTGACTTCCGCGATCGGCATGGTAACGGCGGTGGGGGACGTCACATGGCTGATCACCAGCAGGCGTGTAGCCGGCCCCATGGCACGCAGTAAACTGTCGACGATCTGCTCCGGCGCTTCGATCGGCCACGGCAGCTCGACCTGCACGACCCGCGCGCCGGTCTGCTCGGCGACCCGGCGCCAGATCCGCTGCACGGCGCCGTATTCCTGGTCGTTCAGCAGGATTTCATCTCCGGGCGCGAGCGGCAGGCTGTTGGCGACGACATTCATCCCGCTGGTGGCGTTTTCGACGAACGCCAGATTTTCCGGCCGGGCACCGACGAATTGCCCCAGCGCCCGCCGCGCGTCGAACCAGGCCGGTTCGAGTCGCCGCACGAAAAAGTCCATCGGCTGCTCATCGAGTTGCCGCTTCCAGTCGGCCTGGCGCTGACGCACGCCGCGGGCCGAGGGACCGAACGATCCATGGTTGAGATAGACCGTATCCGATCGGATCGGAAATTCGTCGCGCCACACGGAAGGCGATTGGGGATCGAGAAGGTTCATAACAGGTGGCGCGCCTTGATCTCCAGATACTGGTTCACGAGCGGCGCTGTCATCTGTTCCGGGTACAGGTCGAGGCAGAGCACACCTTTGTGTGTCAGGTCGGTGAGGAGCTGATGCCGCCAGGCGATCATATCGGCCGCCGCCGCGGCGCGGAACAGCTGCGGGGTCGTGGGATGCGGAACTTCCACCGTCTCGAATAGCTGCCGATCCTTGAGCAACACCGCCAAGGGCAGATGCCGTCCGACCATCGAAGACAGGTACTGGTAGACCTGCAGCGCGTTGACTTCGTCGATCAGATTGCTGACCAGGACCACCAACGATCGTTTCTTGCAGCGCGCGGCGAGGTGCAGGAACGCCTGGTCGTAACGCGATTCGACCAGGCGTGGAAAGCGATCGAAAGACGCGTGGATCAGCTGGTTCATCTGGCGCATGCCGCCTCGGGGCGGCACAAAGGAGTGCACTTCATCGGAGAAACAGACCAGCCCCGCCGAATCGCCTTGCCGCAGCGCGACATAGCTGAGCATCAGCATGGCGTTCAAGGCATGATCGAGCAGGCTGATGCCGGCGCATTGGCTGGTCATCATGCGTCCGCAGTCGAGCATGAAAATCACGCGCTGGCTCTGATTGACCTGGTAATCCTTGACGGTCAATTTGTTGCGCCGCGCGGTCGCTCGCCAGTCGAGATGTTTATAGTTATCGTCCGGCGCGTAATCGCGCAGACGTTCGAACTCGTTGTCCTGGCCGACCCTGCGTGTGCGGCGCAAGCCCATCAGGGAGAGGCGGTTGGTGCGAGCGAGGATTGCGTATTCCGACAACTGCCGCATGTCGGGGTAGACATTGATCCTGTCTTCCGCCGGCAGTCTCAGGAACCGTACCCAGCATCCCCAGCGACTGCGAACGCGCAGGAAGACGCATCGCAGGGCAAACGCGCCGCGGCGCATCGCCTGTGCCTGATAACGCAACGTGGCGCGGCTGCGCGGCGCCATCGTCATCAACGTCTCCTCCGGCGCGGCAACGAAGTCGTGTGGCAGGTCGTCGCGGACCCAGACCAGGCGCGGCTGGTTCCCAAGATTCTGGATGACGATCGCCACCCGGTGCGGCTTCTGCAGCGAAGCCACCTGCAGCATCTCCCGCCGCACCGTAAACGACCGCGCCCCGGGCAGCGTCAGCAGGTCCGCGATCGCGACCCCGACCACGACGATGTCGACGATAACCACCAGCAGTCCCAGGTCGGGCCGCAGGTACAATCCCAAAGTCAAGAGCGTGGGGAAGGCCGCCAGGATCAACAGCGACGAATGGGGGTAGACTCGCTTGCCGAACGCGAGCAGCAACAGGATCCCCAGCAGGACCGCCAGCCAGAGGAAGAACAGATTGCCGGACGAGAGCCACTCGACCCACGTCACTCCGCTTTCGTTCACAGTCGCGGGACCTCCACCGAGCGCACGAGTTCCGTGAGTAATTCGTCGACCTTGCGGCCTTCGACTTCGGCTTCGGCCGTGAGAATCACCCGGTGCCGCAGCGCAGGCAGGGCAATCTGCACGACGTCGTCGGGCACGGCGTAATCCCGTCCGCTGAACGCGGCCAGTGCTCGCGAGGCCTGCATCAACGCGATCCCGGCCCGGGGAGACGCGCCTAAATGGAACTGGGGCCATTTACGCGTCAGTCGCACGATCTTGTTGATATAGTCGACCAGTCGATCGTCGACGCGCACTTCGGAGCAGAGCATCGTCGTGGCCAGAATTTCCGACGGCGAAGTGACCGTTTCCAACTGGTGTTCGAGCCGGTCATTGATGTCTTGTTGGGAACTGTGCAGTTTGAGGATCCGCGCTTCCTCGTCCTCGCGCGGATAATCGGCGACCAGTTTGAACATGAACCGATCGAGTTGCGCCTCGGGCAGATTGTAGGTGCCTTCGGATTCGATCGGATTCTGGGTTGCCATCACGAGAAACGGACGCTCCAGCGGATGACTGAGCCCATCGACCGTGACGCGGAATTCCTGCATGGTCTCCAGCAGGGCGGCGTGCGTCTTGGCGGGCGAGCGATTGATTTCGTCGGCCAACAGCAGCTGCGTGAATACTGGACCCGGCCGGAATCGGAATTCCTGGTTCTTGAGATCGAAGATGGGGGCGCCGGTGATGTCCGAGGGCATCAGGTCGGCGGTGAACTGGATGCGACCGAAGCGGCAGCCCAGGACGCGGCCGAGCGAGCGGACGAAGAGCGTTTTTCCCAGTCCGGGCACGCTTTCGATCAGCACGTGCCCGTTGGAGAAAAGTGCCACCAACGTCCCGAGCACCAGTTCATCCTGCCCGACGTACATCTTGGAGATCTCGGACATGATGCGATCGAAGAGCCGCTTCGTGTCGGTTTCGTTTTCGATGCGTGTGCGTCCGGCGGTCAGTTTGCTGGGGGAAAGTCCGGCACCGGCGGCGGGTGGGGGGGCGGTGCGGAACGGC
Source organism: Planctomycetota bacterium (assembly GCA_016872775.1). Lineage (GTDB taxonomy): Bacteria > Planctomycetota > Planctomycetia > Pirellulales > Pirellulaceae > VGZA01. Next base: position 16,329 of record VGZA01000051.1, read on the forward strand.
GTTACGCCAGCGACGGTAAACGAAGGAGGCGCGGCGGGCACAAGCGGCGATGGCGCTGAGCCGGGCGGGCCGGGCAAGGGCGGCGTCGCAGCGATCGTCGTGCCCGCGGACGTCGATGCCGATTCGGGGACACTCGGCGACGCGCTGCCCGCGGAGCCAGGCGCGGGCGCGGTGGTCTGCTGAACGGAACCGCATTTCGGGCACCGCGCGGGCCGGCCGGCAGCGCTGGCAGGAATCTTCAAAATACTGCCGCAACCGAGGCAACTGAATTCCAGGTCGCCACTCGGGTTTGCTCCAGGGGTCATACTCATCGGTCATCCAATTTCTAATTCGCGTCGCGGCGTCTCAAACGGACGCGCCTCAACGCCGAACATGCTGGTGGTAAAATGCGATGCGCTGCCGAGCGAACTCCAGGTCTTCCGTTTTTTCCAAAAGGCTGCCCAACGCTTCGATATGCTTGCCAAAATCGCTGGGGCTTGTCTCCGGCAACTCCCGCGCTCGGCCAAAAATCGGGAATACCTTGGCGCAGTAAATCAGCCCCATGGCGAGCACGTGTAGCATCACGATAAACGACGGCCACGTCGAAAGGAACTCAATTTTTGTCACCGCCCCCCCGCCGGAATCGCGCTCGTGAATGGTCGCGCCAAGTTCGTCGGTTTCCAGGAAGATCACCCGGCCCGGTGACCCACATTCGTCAATCAGTTTCCCGGCCCACTGCCGATGCACGGGGTTGACCAGCGGCATGTTCATGAGGAAAGAGCCGTTCGCCACCACCAGGATGCGGCTCTCGTCCCACTCCTCGTCAGTGACGCGCGTGACAAACGGCTGCCCATCCGCCGTCAGCAGCACCTCGAACTGCGTCGGCAAAGACCGCAATTCGGCTTGCGGCTGCTGGATCAACCGGCGCAGGAAGGGAGGAATTTTCCGGACCTGCGCGGGCGTTGGCGCTCCCGGCGCGATCGTCGGCGGGGGCGGAATGTCGCTGATCCGAGGACTTTCCAGTCGATGCCCCAGTCGCAGTTCGGCCTGACTGGCATCAAGCGATTCGGCCCAGCGACCGCCGATCGAACGAACCGGACCCTCGACCCAAGATTGGCGCTGCACAAACCAGCGCGCGTAACTGTCGGTACTTACCGTTTGGCGCGAGGTCTGGCGATCCAGCAGCGCCTTGGCGAGATTCTGATCGACTTCGAGTCGTTGCGCGGCGGGCATGACCGCCGCCATCCGCTGCCAGTATCCGGGGACCGGATCGAAATCTCGCCCGACATAGATCAGCGTGCGGCCACTCTCTTCGGACAGCCAACCTTCCAGATATTCGCGAACCTCCAGCGATGGCGGCGAATAGCTGGCAGGCGCCCAGACAATCGTGTCGCAACGGCTAAGTTTCGGTGACAATCGCCGCCAGGAACCGACCTTGTGCCCGGCCTGTTCGAACATCGACGCCAGCACGCCCGTCCCGTCGACGGTTTTCAGGTCGCGCTTTCCGTAATCCGATTCCAGCGGCGGCCGACTGCAGCCGGAGACGACCAGCACCAGACACAGCAGCACCGCACTTGTCGCGCCAGCACCCGACTTCCCCGCGAGGCGCCGGCGCCGATGCGCGATGCAGAGGACGGTTGCCGAATCGAGCCCGGCGCCGCGGCATTGGATCATGTCGCGCTCCGTTCCAGCAGCCGCTTTTGGAAATCGGAAAGTGAATTCCAGCAATCTTCGAAGTCATCGCGTTGCAGTTCGTGGTGGCCGAAGAAATACGATTCGAACGCGTTCATGGAGCGGAACAGCAACGATGACAACCCGGGGTTCTCCCGCAACTCACGGAGATACTGGCGGTTGGTTTTTCCCTTGGTCAGATGGATCCATTGGTGGCGGTCGAGTTCCACAAGTTGAAAACTGAAATAGTAGACCATCGCCTGTCCGAACATACCCTGTTCGTAGCATTGCCTGGCCGCTGTCAGCAGGTCGCTCACCGGCCGTTGAATCTGGAACGGCAGATTGTCCAACTGGTATTGGGGGTCGCTCGCCGCGTCGTCGGCCTCATCGGCGGTCGCCGTCGCGGCATTGCGCAGGTCGCGGTGCAGGTAGAAACGCAGCAGAACGTAGATCAGTGCCAAGGCGAGGCAGGCCAGCAGCAGGTAGACCATGGCCTGCATGAGTTCGCCGGCTCCTGCGAGCAGCAGGCTCCAGATGCTGGAGGAATTTTCGAATTCGAGGCTGCCCTTGGTCGACGTGGCCACACCTTTGTCCCAGGACGACTTGTGGGCGTTTTCCGAGGTCGTGGCGCGATTCGCGTCGATCGATCGAAGAGAATCCTTCTCGGGATCGTACCAGCGGACGTTGGCGCGGCGCAGCGCTTTGCCGGCCGCGTCGCCCGGATCGGCGGCGAGCGCCGTGGAAGTGACGCCGAAAACCAGCGCCAGGACCAGGGACAGGGTGTGCCCGAAACGGCCGGTCAACTTGGCCGACTCGGCCCGCATCCGCAATTCGACTTCCCAGCCCTCCTGGCGAATCCGAGTATCGAGGTAGTTGAGAAATCGAACGACGGTGGTGAATACGACCACCATTCCGATCGTGATCGGCAGGATGAAATGGGTCTTCCATTCCGTCCAGTGCCAGTCACCGACGAGGAAACCGATCACGTACAGCAGTGCATGGGCGATCGTCACGGTCAGCACGATCGTGATCCAGCAGATGCCGAGCCAGCGAGCCAGATGATCGCCGCGGGCGTGCAGCCGTTCGCTGCGGCGCGCCACAGGCTGCCCTTGCTGGCCCCGCGCCAGCAAGGGTGCTTGTTCGAGCAGGATAATCTCGTTCAGGAAAGGGCGGAATGCCCGCAAGATCGCCTGGAAGATCGCCAGCATCAGCAGCATTGTCTCGCCGAACGACGCCCATTCGTCCTCGTGCGGCAGCAGCATCAAACCGATCGCCGGCACGACACCGCGCACCATGCCCTGGCAAGCCAACAGTTTCCAGAAGGAGCGGCGGAACTCCGCCAGCAACTGGCGCGGACCGGGTGTCTCGAGAAACACCACTTTGCCCAGGTAGATCGTCGTCAGAGCGGTCGCCAGCGGCGCTTGCAGGAACATCAGCAGGACCAGATTGAACGCGAAACGCGCCGGGATGTCGACCAGATCGTAGTCCAGGTACTCGTCCCGCGCCATCCAACCGATCAACAGGTAATTCAGTACGGCGAATGGCACCAGCCCCAGCGCGGAGGTCCACAAAAGGGGCAGAAAGTGCGTCCGCAACATCGGCAGCGCCAATTCCAGCACTTCCCAGAAGTTCCGTTCGCGGATGACGATTTCGGTCTTATCCAGTTGCACGCGAACCGCTCCGCGGGAATCCCAGAACGACGAAATAGAACAGCAGCATGCCGCTGCACAATGTGGCGATGGTACCTTTCACGATGAATGGCAGGGCGAAAGGTGAAACGAAGCCTTCGATGAATGCGGCCAGGATGAACATGACGACGGCCGAGCCCATGATCGGCATTGTTTCCGCGCCGGTCTTGCGCAGGGAGCCCAGGCGCGTCAGGCCGTGAGTGCAAATCCAACCCATGCCGATCCGCAGCCCGGCCCCGGCCGAAAGCACGATTGCCGTGAGTTCGAACGGCGCGTGCGCGGTGACAAAAGCGTAAAAATTTGCGCTGCCGACTTGTCCGGGTTGGCTCATGTAGCCGAACGAGGCCCCCAGCGCCGCAGCCTGGAAAATTGTCTCGAGCATCCCAGGGATAATCAGGACGGAAGTCGCGAAACAGATCAGTCCGATTCCCGCATTATGTTGGATGTAGAACCCGGCCATCATGATGTTGGCTTCAAACGATCGCCGGCCCAGAGGTTCGGAAAAACTTGAATCCAACTGTTCCATCATCGCCGTCCCCATCACGGTTTCGGCGAACCCGGGCCAGATCTTGGGGTTCGCGGCGATCGCGGCCGACGAAATGAAGATCGACCAGAAGAGCACGAACATCGCTTGCACGCAGCGGTCGCCGAAAACCTGCTTCGGCACATCGTGCAGCAGCAGCCGCGGCCAATCGCTGTATCGGAAGATGCGGGAGCGGTAGAGGCAGGTATGGGCGCGGCCGACCAGTCGGTGCAGATAGCGAATCGTGATCGGCGGAAGCTGGTAAGCGTCCGCCAGCGCCAGGTCGGCGCAGGCGGCGCGGTAGAGCGCGGCAAAGCGCGTAATCGTCGCCGCAGGCAACTTCTTTCCGGGCTGAACCTGGCCGCAGAGGTTGTCCAATTCGGTCCAGTTCGGACGTCGCTTTTCCAGGAATTCCGCGACTTTCATCGCCCGGTCCCCTGTGACCCAGTTAGTGGTGACCCAGGTACTTGCGATCCAGGTCCCATGCCGATCGCGGCCCCCGACGGTTGCCACTGTACTCCGCGAAAACTGAACGGAGACTCATCCCGCGCCTGACGGTGCGCGGCGTCGCCGCGATCCGCGATGAAGGTTCGATAATAGAGCGCGCAGAGCAACAGGTCCCAGCTCGTGTCGGCCGGCAGGCCGAATACCCGCAGCAGCGGTTCGGCAAGGTGCCGGGCGACCTCGCGACGTCGCGCATCGGAAAAATATTTGCGGCGATCGACGTACATGGAAAGCGCCTGGGCCATCGATCGCGTCACCAGAAAGTCCGCGGGAATCAATTCCGCGAGGTGCGGCGTGCGCGGATCCTCGACGCGACTCGCCCCCGCCAGCCAGGAACGCTCGTCGACGACCACGATGGTTCCCGCAACCAGGTCGCCGATGCGACGGTGGCGCGAATCGAGCGCCATCGTCACCAGTCCGACGGCGAACAGATTCAACGGCGCCATCGGAATGCCGGACGCTTCGATGGTCGGGTAAACCTGGGTGAGGTTGATCAGCGGCAGAGTGTCGGCCATGCGGAACAGGTTGCGGACGACCGCCTGCATGCCGTTGATCGGCCGGCCGGTCAGCGAAAGGGTGCGAATGCCCATCGCCGCCTTTCCCGGTGTGCGCCCGTTCCAAAAGCACTCGAACAACGCGCCGTAAAAATACCCAAGCACGAACTCGATGACCAGGATCACTCCCAGCGACGCCACCATCAATTGTCTGCCAAGCAGCGACGCCACGAAGGCGATCGCGATGTACAACAGCGTCGAAATCGTGCCGCGGACCATGTAATCGATTCCCAGCGCGACCAGCCGTCGAAACGGACCGGCGACACGATAGCGGAATGCGATATTCTCGGGCGTCACGATCTCGATCGTGCTGTCGATTTGCAAATGCTGATCGGCCATGCCCGGCTGTTCCTTCCGCGGATTTCCCCCAATTATTCGCCAACCTTGCCCCCACCGCAAGCATGGCCACTTGCCGTCCGCGCGGCGGCGGCTACAAAGGGGCAATCGATTTCCACCGAACCGGGAAGGAGCAGGCGATTATGAAATTGAGCGGCAAGACAGCGCTGGTTACAGGCGGAGGCACCGGGATCGGATGGGGAATCGCGCGCGCCCTGGCGGCCGAGGGCTGTCGGGTCATGATCGCCGGACGCCGCCCGCAGCCGCTCACGGACGCCGTCGAAGGCTGGAAAGGCACACCGATTCTGCATCAGACCGTGGATGTCACCGATCGAGCCAGCGTTGCCGCACTGGTGCAAGCGACGCTGCAGCAGTTGGGAGCAATTGACATCCTCGTCAATTCGGCCGGTACGAACATCAAGACGCGAACGCTGGCCGAAATGCGGCCCGAGCAGTGGGATGAAGTCCTGGCGATCAACGCCACCGGCGTCTACAACTGCATGTATGCGGTCCTGCCGTCGATGCGCGCGCGGAGGGACGGCCTGATCGTGAATATCAGTTCCACGTCGGGCAAGCGAGCCGCACCGTTGGGCGGCGTGGCCTACGACGCTTCGAAATTCGCAGTCGCGGCGCTCAGCACCGCCGCCTGGAACGAAGAGGCGGCGAACGGCATCCGGGTCACGACCGTTTTCCCCGGCGAAGTCGATACGCCGATTCTGGAAAAACGGCCGACGGCGGTCAGCGATGAACGGCGAGCGCGCATGTTGCTGCCCGAAGACGTCGGCCAGGTCGTCCTGGCGATCGCCCTGCTTCCGCCGCGCGCCCATATCCCGGAACTGATCATCAAACCGATCACGCAAGAGTACATTTGACTCGATTGCTCTTGCCTCTACCGCTTCGCCTGCGATGATGTTCGTGTAGCACGAAACTTGTTTCGTGGCTCGGCTCGACTGAGCATTGAGGAAGCTCGGCGCGGCGCCGAGGAACCGTTGAAAGAGGCACTGTTAAGGACTGAAGAAGCCCTGCGGAGACGCTCGCGATGCTCTCTATTTTTGGACCGACTCGAAGCACGTGCGATCGGTTGCCCCGCCGCCAGATTCTGCAGGCGGGCGGAGCCGGATTGCTCGGCCTTTCCCTGCCGCAACTGCTGCGTGCGGAATCGGAAACTCAACCGCCGGCTTCGCGGGTCAAATCGGTTATTTTCCTGATGCTCTTTGGCGGCCCAAGTCAATTGGAAACTTTTGATTTGAAACCGGATGCTCCCGAACAGATTCGCGGCCCGTTCCGCCCGATCGCCTCGCGGACGCCGGAACTGCTGATCGGCGAACATCTACCGCGGACCGCATCGGTCTCGGACAAGTTCTGCGTGATCCGCACGATGACCCACTCGTTTAACGACCACAGTGGAGGCGGTCACTATCTGCAAACCGGCAAACGATGGCACATTCCGATCGGCGGCGGTTTTACTCCCACGCCGCGCGACTGGCCGTCGATCGGCTCGGTTGTGGAATATCTGCATCAGCAGCGGTTCGGTCTGGACGATCCGCTGCCGGCCTACATGGTTCTGCCCAATAGCCTCGGCCGCCTTCAGGAGGCGGGGCAGTATCCGCGCCCGGGAGAACATGCGGGCTGGCTCGGGCGGCGATACAACCCGCTCACCACGCAAATCGACAAGAAATCACTGACCGACAACCCTTACTGGCGGGACTGCACCGATGAGGAACTGCAGTTTCAGATTGCAGGCATGGATGCGCGCGAAGGGATCAACCTCGATCGCTTTCATGCCCGCCAGACACTGCTCGAACAATTCAATGAACAGCGAACCCGCCTGGAACGATTGGGAATGCCCACCAGCTACGATGTTTTTCGCCAGCGCGCCTTCGCGCTGGTGACGTCGGAAAGCGCGCGGCAGGCGCTGGATATCGAACGCGAGCCGGCCGAGGCGCGCGATCGCTACGGACGACACCTGTTCGGCCAGGCGACGCTGGTGGCCCGGCGGCTGGTCGAGGCCGGCGTGCGCTTTGTCACCGTGCACTACGATTGCGTCGATGGTTACAGCTGGGACTCCCATCGCAACAGCGACGACGTGAAGAAACACCTGTTGCCAACCTTCGATCAGGCATTCGCCGCGCTGCTGACCGATCTCGATCAGCGCGGACTGCTCTCCGAAACGCTGGTCGTCGCCACCGGTGAAATGGGGCGAACGCCTCGCGCCAACGCGCAGTGGGGCCGCGACCACTGGAGTACGCTTTTCTCGAACGTCATCGCGGGGGGCGGGATTCGCGGCGGCACCGTCTACGGCAAGTCGGACAAGGATGCCGCGTACGCGATCGAGAAACCGGTCTCGCCGGAGGATCTGGCCGCCACCATCTACCATGCGCTCGGCATCCCCCACGAACTGCGGCTCCCGAGCATCGACAATCGCCCGACACCCATCGTCGACGGCGGCACACCTGTCGAGGCACTCTGGACAGGTTGATTCAAGCCCGGCCGCCGATAACAACCGGCTCTTGGTACCACCGTTGTCCGGGAACGCCGCGTTGTGCTAGCACCGATTTCCAGCGCCGCGCAAACGCTGCTCTCCGCCGTCGGGCAACAAAGCCTGCAACCTGCTGCGGCGGGAAGCCCCAGCCACGATCTTGGGACGGTCGACCGGTTATCTATTTAAGGAATATTCCCTGGGATGAAGGTGCAGTAGAATCAGAGGCGAACTTTCCGCGTGCTCTGTCCGCGAAAGCCCCGCTTCGCGCCGGATCGCGGCGTGACCTCCATGTCCCCGATGTTGCTTGCAATGTTCGCTGAAGAATTCGTGCTCTCGGTGCTGGCTCTGACCTGTTTCGGGGTCTGCGTGATTGTTCCCGTTTCGTTTTTGATTTTGTTCGTCAAAATCCGACAGCGGCAGCGAGAAACAGAAGATCTCATTTCTTTGCAATTGCGGTCGCTGAAGGCGGATCTGTCCGATCAACGACGACTGCTGCAATTGATTACTGAAACCGCCAACGTGCCGGAACAGGAGCGCGCGCCAAGTCCGCCGCCGGAGGTCGCTCCGACGGCGCCGCAATCGTTCACGCCGCCGCCAATCGTCGCGGAACCGCTGTCGCCGCCCGCGGCGACAGCGCAGTCCCAGGAACCGCGGGAGCCCGCCACGCCGCGAGAGCCACTGGCCTCGCCGTTCGCGACCACAAAACCGGAAGATCAACGGCCGCTCCCCGCATCCGAAGAACATGTTTTCGCGGCCGCTGCATCCGCGTACGAACAGCAATCCAGAGTCCACGAAGGGCAATCCAGAGTCATCAAGGAACCGCCGCCACGTAAGCCAAGTCGATTCGAAACGGCGGCCCTGGAAATCCTGCTCAAGATCTGGCATTGGATAATCGTTGGCGAGGAACATCGTCCCCATGGCGTCTCCATTGAGTTCGCAATCGCCAGCACCTGGCTGCTACGACTGGGCATCGTGATCCTGGTGATGGCGGTCGGTTTCTTTCTGAAGTACTCGATCGAACACGATTACATCGGTCCTTTGGGGCGCGTTGGAATTTCGATCCTGACCGGCACTGCCATGCTGATCACCGGCATCAGGTTACTTGGCAGGAAATACCACCTGCTTGGACAAGGCCTGATCGGTGGCGGTATAGCGACGCTTTACTTCGCCGTCTTTGCCGCGTTTCATTTCTACCACTTGATTGAAATGCCGGTCGCATTCGGCCTGATGCTGCTGGTCACGGTCGTGACGGGGGCGCTCGCAGTCCGCTTGAATTCGATGTTAGTGGCCGTACTGGGAATCCTGGGCGGCTACGGGACGCCGGTGATGCTGTCGACTGGCGAAGTCAATTTTGTGGGGTTGTTTTCCTACATGTTGCTGTTGGGTTCGGGGGTACTTGGCATCAGCTACAGGAAAAAGTGGCACCTGTTGAATTACCTGAGTTTTGTCTGTACCTACATTTTGTTCTTTGGGGCGATGCAAAAGTACACCGTCGATGATTTCTGGAAGGTATTTCCATTTCTGTCGGCGTACTTCATCCTGTTTTCGACCATGGTGTTTCTGTTTGACTTGTTCCATCGTTCCAAGTCGACTCTGCTTGACGCCATCGGATTGTTGATCAACGCCGCCATCTACTTTGGTGTCAGTTACAATCTGGTCAATGCGGTGTTCGGGTATCGCTGGGTCGCGGCCGTGAGCCTCGCGCTGGCAGCGTTCTATGTAGCGCATGTCTGGTATTGCCTTGTTTTTCGCGTCCTGGACCGCGACCTCTTGTGCTGCTTTATCGGACTCGCCGCGTTCTTCTTATCGGTGACTGTCCCGTTGGTACTGTCGCGAGAATGGATCACGGTCAGTTGGGCGATTCAGGCTCTGGTGATGTTGTGGGTCGCGGGAAAGTTGAACAGCGTATTCCTTCGTCATATTGCGTTCGTGCTGTACTTGTTGGTCATTGGCCGGTTCTGTTTCCTGGATCTGGAACGCCAGTATGCGACGCGGGTGATTGACGTCGAGCCGATGCCGTTGGGCAAGTATCTGTTGATGATGCTCGAGAGGCTGGTCGTGTTTGGAATCCCGATCGCTTCGCTGGCCGGCGCGTATCGATTACTCCGGGCGCCGGCAGCCACCGCCTCGGTCGCGATCGACAAAGCGAGCGACATGGCCGAGTGGGTCCGCGAGCGCTGGGCGATCCGCGCCGCGGTAATCGGTGTTGTAGGCATGGCCTTCGCGTTCCTGCACCTGGAGTTGAATCGCACATTCGGGTACTTGTTTCCGCCGCTGCGATTGCCCGTGCTGTCGCTGTTGTGGGTTGCCCTCTGTGGGCTGCTGCTGTACGAGTACTTGGCGCGGCCCAGCAAGCCGCTGTTGTTCGTTCTGGCGCTTTCGGCATTTGTCGTAATTGGCAAGCTGTTCGTCGTCGATTTGCCGAACTGGAGCGTGGGTTACGCGTTGATCTACGGGGGAAACGCCTACTCGTTCCTGGAAGCCGGCATGCGGCTGCTGGACTTCGGCGTGATCATCGCCTTCATGTGCGTTGTCTATCGACTCTTGTCGGGTGACGTCACGGCAAGGTTGGGGCAACAGCTGGCAGGCTGTTGCGCGTTGGCGCTGCTGTTCATTTTTCTCAGCCTGGAAGTGAACACCTTTCTGACGCACTACGTCCCTGGGTTGCGCACCGGCGGAGTGTCGATCCTTTGGTCGCTTTTCGCCATCGGCCTGCTGCTGGCGGGGATCTGGAACGACGCTCGGGCACTGCGCTATGTCGCACTTGGTTTGTTCGCGGTCGTGGGCTGGAAGGTACTCTTCAAGGATCTCGAACACCTGGACCAGATCTACCGCATCGTTGCGTTCACGATCCTGGGACTGCTGGTACTTTCAGGATCGTTTATCTATTTGAAATATCGGACGATCTTCGCCACCAAGACGGAGCCCTCCAAGGAGAACCAATCGTGAGACTGCTGACAGGACTCGTCATTTGCCTGGCGTTCAGCGGAGGGGAGCCGGCCCGCGCGGAATCGTCGTCACTTTTTCGCTTCTGGAAGCCGTTGGACCGCGGACCGTCGCAGGATGAGGAGATCATTGCCTTTCGCCTGGATAGTGATATCTACGACGCCACTCGCGGTGGGTACCCCGACCTTCGCGTCGTCGACGAGTCGGACGCGGAACTCCCTTACCAGCTCGAACCGGATGTCGAATTCCTTGAAGAGCGCTCGCGGCGGACGTTCGCAGCGAAGGTGCAATCGTTACGGCACGAGGGGAATTCGCTTGAACTGCGGCTCAGCTTACCGGAAAAATCGCCCTCGGCCGAAGCGTTCACGATTTCAACGCCCCAGTCGAATTACGAGCGCACGGTGCAAGTGTTTGGATCAAATGACGGAGCCGATTGGAAGCCGCTGGTAACGGACAGCCTGATTTTCGACTACTCGCGATTTATCGACATCAGCAATCGCGAAATCGTGCTGCCAGCCAATAACTTCCGCGAATTCAGACTGGTCATCGGAGACGTTACCGATGAGAAGCGTTCTCCGTACAAGGAGCTGACGCGTACATTTCGCAAGGGCCAGGAGGTGGAATTTACCGAGCGGACGACCACCGAGCTCCGCGATTTTCGCATCGATCGGATCGAGGTTGCGCACACCTCTGTTCAGCAGAAAGTACGAACGAGAAAGACCATGTCTTACCCGGTCGCCAATTTTGAAAGCAAGGAAGACCCGTCGAGGAAGCAGACGATTCTCACGGTTCGTACGCGGCGCGAACCGATCAGCAATTTTACATTGGTCACGCCGTCGCGCAACTTTCATCGTCGGGCCGTCGTCGAAGTGCCGGTGGTGCAGGGCACGAAAACCGAATGGCTGGAGGTCGGTTCCGCCACGCTCACCCACATCGGGTTTCGCGATTTGCGCCGCGAACAGTTGCGGATCGACATCGCCGAGCGACGCGAAGAACAGTATCGGATCGTGATCCACAACGAAGACAATCCGCCGCTGGAGATCTCGGGGGTCGAGGTTGTCGGCAATGTCTATCGGGTTGTTTTCCTGGCGCAGAAATCGCAGACTTACCGTCTGTTTTACGGTTCCGAATCGGCCCCCGCTCCGAAGTATGAGACGGCGGTGGTACTTGCTGCTCTGCGCCGGGAAGACTTCCAGCCTGTGATGGCGACGTTGGGCGCGGAAACAAAAAACCCCGGCTTCGGCGTGGAGCCGGGGTTTGCACTGCGCAAACTGCTCAACAACTGGCTGTTCCTGGGAAGCGTGATCTGCCTGATGGTCGTCGTACTCGGCTGGAGCCTGTTTCGTGCTGGCCAGCATCTGAAAACGATCGATCGTGACGAATCGGAAGCCATGCCGCAATGAAACGTGGCGCGGCCGCGCTTACTCGTTCTTACCCGGAATCTTGCCTTCCTTGATCAGGTCCGCGAATGGCTTTCCGTCGGCGTTCTTTTCGGCGGTCGCTTTGGACCACGCGGAGAGAAAGAGCTCGGCGGCCTTCGTCTTCGCTTCGGCTTTCGCTTTTTCCTCGGTTGCTTCTTTGCTGGCTTTGTCCGCGGCCATGAAAGCCTTGTCGTCCAGATATTTGTGCATGATCTTGCCGAAGTCATTCAGGGCGTGCCCCTTGGCCTTCTTGTCCTTGTCGGGAATATGGCACGAAGCACATTTCGACTTTTGCGCCTGGGCGGCAGCAAGGTAGCCCTTGTATTCTTCCTTCCCGCCGAAAGCACCCTGGATGTAATCCGGAATCGGCGGCAGAGCATAGGCGGATGTCGTGGTGAGCCAGACGACGATCGTGAACGCAATCGATGAACGCATGCTGAGTTCCTTGTATGACAACCTGGTGAAACCAGAAAAATAGTTCACGCCGTTGAGTTCGTCAACTGTCGCGGCTGGGCGCGACGTGACGAACGGGTTGCCAGGATGTTCGGAGTGCCGAGTTGGGATCGCGGCGGATGCAAACGCATGTCAGGAATCCGGCTTTCCAAGGCAGAGCCTGTCGAGCCACGCGTTTCCAAAGCGCGCCTGCCGATCGAAGCGAACGCATTGTTCACGAAACTGCGGCAGGTTGGGGTAGAGCCGTTGCGCCTGATCGCGCGTCAGAGGGCAAACCTTTCCCCAATGCGGGCGCGCGGCAAATAGCGCGGACATGCTGTCGCTGAGAAATCTGGCGAAGCGGAAAAAACCGTCGCGCTCGACGGGCCGGTCGTAACTGATGAAGCTGATCGCGTAGTACGGCTCGTCGCTGTCACTTGTCATCGAAATCAGCGTATCGTCGCCGAAAACCCGGCGTATGCAGATGGGGTAGTGGTGCGTGTAGGACGCGACCGCGGATTGCAATTCGTCGATCCGCCCCAGGTTTGTCAATGCCGCGCGGGTTTCCGGTGACAACGATGCGGCATCGCCGTCGAACGCCTCCAGAATCTCGCGAACAAACGTGACCGCCTTCGGCAAGTGTGTTTGCGGCACGAACATTTCGATTTCGATGTGGCGAAACAGCTCGTGCTCCATGATCAACATCCGTTGCGACCAGTCCACAACGTGCCAGCCGCGGATCACCGTGCGCAGCGCGATATGTCGGAAGAAGCCCTTGATCGCTCCCCGGCGCCGCAGCACGCGGACAATCAGCCGCAAAACAAGGTGCAACGCGACGTCGATTGCCGCGAACCAATACGCACGGTACAGCGGCGCCAGCCAACTGCGCGGCTGGGTCGATTCGCGTCGATGTTGGCCCAGGAAATTCCACAGCCACGGGATCAGGAAGAACTGCTGTAGCGGCGCGTCGGGCTCCGCCGCCAGCACCTCCGCCAGCGACTCGTGCAGCCGGAACCACTCTTCCACGCGATACGCCGGCCGCGGGCGAACGTCCACGGACAGCACCACTCCCAGGCAGCCCAGCGAACAGCGCGCTGCCCGCAGTTCGTCTCCGCCGCGCACCTGGCGTATCAGCGGCTCGTCCGTGACGGGGTCGTAGCAGGCGATGCGCATCCCGGCGACGTAGTGGGACAGGCTGGATCGTCCCGAGCCGTGTGTGCCTGTCGCGACGGCGCCGGCGAGCGATTGTTCGCTGATCAGCCCGACGGACGGCAACGTCAGCCCGCGGCGATCCAATTCGGCAAGCAGGCGCTTGATTTGACAACCTGCCCCGACCGTGGCGACCGGCCCCTGTTCATCGTCGCGAACGTCGATCTGGTCGAGGTGCCGCAGGTCGAGCAGCAGTTCTTCCGCGACGACTGCCTCGCTCCACGAATGCAGTCGCCCCACCGCGCGGATGCGCCGGCCGCGATGTTCATGCAGAATCCGCAAAACGTCGGCTTCCGTCCGCGGCGCGACGATCGCCGCGGGACAAAACTCCAGGTTGCCGCCAAAATTGATGACTCGCGACGGTAGGCCCGATTCTCGCATACGCCAGGTGCATTCATGTTCGAAGAGGACGCGAATTGTCTTCGCGCGGGCCTAGGGGTCGCCGGTCGATCGGATTGGCGGGGCCGATTGCGTCGACGCAGCTCGCCCCGTTTGTGGATCGATCGCCAGGTTCAGATCTTCGTTCGTATTCGTGTAAAAGAAAAAACCAAACATCATCTCCTGGACCGTCTGCGGCCCGTGCCGGACGGTAGCGGTGGGATCCGGATTGAACGGATTGAATGGTGAGTTGTCAAAATGGGCCACGACCTCAATTCGGGTTCCGGCGGCGAACTTTTTGTCGCCGGGCCGCCAGCGGTAGTTCTGTTGCCAGCCGAAATGGTAGTTTGGAATGGACAACAAAGTTTCCGGATCACTTTTCGGCGCATGGGCGACAAATGTCATGTCCTTGCCGCGCAGGTGCATGTGCGAGAACATGCCGATGCCGGTGGCGTCTTGCGGCAGCGTACGGCTGGACGTCACGGGATGCGCCGCCGCTCCTGGCGGGATGGCAAAACGGGAGGTTGTCACTTGCAGGTGATGAAGTTCCTTGTGGACGGTCCCGCGCGGAAAACGGAATCCGACGGACATCCGGTTCTTTTCCGGCTTACCGGACGTCGTGTAGTGAATCTGCAGCCCGACGACGGACCCGCGGGGAATTCGCAGCGCGATGCCATCGTCCAACACCATCGCAGTTCCCCCCGGCACTCTGCCGGTAATGAAGTTGCCCTCGTTGAATTTGCCGCCGATCGCAAAGTAGGCCATGTTGCAATGATGCACGACCGCCGGGTTGGACGGCAGAATCTCCGCCGCAGAAATCCAGGTATCCTCCAGGAACACGTAGGGCAAGATGGTGTAGCGGTAGTCGACGAAGCCGTCGGCTGGAAGACTGTGCGTTTCCAATGCGGTGGTCACAAGGTCTGGTTCGCCGATTTCCCATTTCCCATCCGCGAAAGTGCGCGGCGGCGGTGCCTTGGACGCGTCGCCGGTCGGCAAGCCGGAATCGACCCAGGCCGCGATCTGCGATCGTTCGTCGCTGGAAAGGCCGCGTTCGTTGACGAAGGGATGGCGACGATGCGCGTACCAGGGTGGCATCCGCCGATCCGCGACAACTTCCGCGATCATCTTCGCGTGGCTCGATACTTCGTCCAGAGTCATCAGCGAAAACGGCGCCTGCCCGCCCGGATGGTGGCACTCCTGGCAGTGCTTTTGAACAATCGGCATGATCTGTTCGTAAAACGTCACCGGCGACTGCGGCCGGGGTGGCTGCGGCAACGTGATGCGGCAACCGTCGACCGTGGTTTCCGCCGTGGCCGGCTCGCGACCAGCAAGCAGATCGTCGAGCGCCAGTTTCAAATCGTCGTGCAATACGTCGGGGCGCGTTCCGCCGATGCGCAGCTGATCATCGATGCGGCCCCGGTAACGAAGCCGGCGCTGGCCATCCAGGATCACGGTCTGTGGTGTTCGCTCCACTCCGACGGATGACACGCACGAACCGTCCGTATCTTTCACGCAGGGAAATTCCACGGCGAAGTCAATCGCTTGCTGGGCCACGTCCTGAATCTCGTCGTCCGCTCCGACATTGACCGACACGAACTGCACGCCTTGTCCCTGGAACTGTTCCTGCAGGCGATTCAACTTCGGCCAGTACTTCCGCACGAGCGGGCAGGTCGTGTTGGTGAAGACCAGTACGATGGCCCTTTTTTCACCGAAGTCGTTGAGTGACCGCGACAGGTAACGGATATCTTTGAATTGGAGGTTGGCGATTTCGGCACCGATCTTGGGTCGGGCGATCTCGCCATCCGCCCCCCACGCGCGCACTCCACCGCCAAGCCAACCGCTTGCGACGAAAAGTGCGATAATAACAAGGGAGCGCATCGTGAAAACTCCCAGCGTGCGAGTCGATACAACAAACTGCCGGACCGCAAGCCTACCACAACGAGCTGCGGCAATAAAGGAATTGTCTTGAAGCCGGGATCGGGCGTAGTGACACCGGTCGTAGGACGGGTCTCCCGACCCGTCTCTCGCGCTGGATCGCCAATGCGAGTTCTTTTTTCGACGCCGATTCGGTGAGTAATGCGGTCGTTGGCGTCATAGGAAAACTGCGAACGCTGGGGCCCGACGATCCGCGAACGCTCGTGACCCTGCACACCCTGGCTTCGATCTACCTGGACGACGGCGATACGGCGCGGGCGATTCCGGCGCTCGAACAGGTCTACGCCGCCAAGGCAAAATTGCTGGGCCCCGAGCACCCCGATCGGCTCCCGCGAGCCATCGAGCTTCTGGAAAACGCCTTCCGCGCTTCGGTGGGACAGCCATCGGTGCCATGGATCGGAAATGAGTTGATGATCGCCTTCGAGTGCGCGGAACAGCCGGCGGCGGCAGTGGCTAACGAAATGCTGGCGCAATAGCGCAAGTCGCTCGCCGCCGGCAGCTCCGAACTTGCATCCGCGATGGCGAACACCGCGGTGACTCTGTTGCGGCTCGAAGACTGGACGAACGCGGAACACACCCTCCGCGAATGCCTGGCCATTTGCGAAAGCCTCGATCCCGATTCCTGGCGGACCCACAACGCCCGCTGCCTCCTGGGCGAATCCCTGCTGGGCCAAGGGAAATATGCCGACGCCGAGCCGCTGCTGCGAGGTCGCGAGGGATTGGAACGGCGCGCGGCACAAATTCCGCCGCAGATGCAAAGGCGATTGACCGAGACGGCGGGCAACCTTGCGCGGGTCTACGAGCTGTTGGGAAAACCTGACGATGCCTGCGATGCCGCAGGACTTGGGGCTGGAGGGTGAAGCAGATCTCTAATGCGGGGATGCACGATCTGTCCCTCCCGGGTCAACAATGTGTCGCGGATGATCTCGTCGTCAAGGTTCATTACCAGCTCGCCTTTGGGCGCCAGATTCTGCAGGAACTTGGTGAGGTTGTTCGAGAACATCAGGCTGGCATGGTAGGGGTTTCCCGAGGCGAGGTTCGTGGGGCCGAGGATGGTGACTCCGTTTTCGATCACAGTTTGATCGGGCTTCGACAGTTCGCAGTTGCCGCCTCGTTCGGCCGCCAGATCGACGACAACGGAGCCCGGCGCCATGCGCCGCACGGCGTCGGCGGTGATCAGCAGAGGCGACTTTTTTCCCGGCACCAGGGCCGTGGAAATCGCGACGTCGTTGGTGGCGACAACGTCGCCCAGCATTTCCCGCTGCCGCCGATAGAACGATTCGTCCATGGCGCGGGCGTAGCCGCCCTTGTCCTCGGCGCCGGCGTTTTCGATCGGCAGTTCGACGAATTTCCCGCCGAGGCTCTCGACCTGTTCGCGACAGGCGGGACGCACGTCGTACGCATGCACGACTGCCCCAAGCTTGCGCGCGATCGCGATGGCCTGCAATCCGGCCACGCCCGCGCCGATCACAAGCACCCTCGCCGCGGTAATCGTCCCGGCGGCGGTCATCAACATCGGGAACATCCGCGGCAGGTGTTCGGCGGCCAGCAGCACCGCACGATATCCCGTGACGGTCGCCTGGGACGACAGCACATCCATCGATTGGGCGCGGGTGATGCGGGGGATCATCTCCAAGGCAAAGAGAGTGATTCCGCTTGGGGCGATCGCCGCAACCGCCTTGGGGTCGCTCAAGGGGTCGCAGAGGCCGATCTGGACTTGTCCCGACCGAGTGGGGATCGATTCGGTGGCCAGGCTGTTGGCTCCGGCGTTGCGGACGGTTGCCACCAGGTCGGATGCGGCCGCCTCCGGGCGCGAAGCGATCTGAGCCCCTTTATCACGATAGGCGGCGTCGGGAAACCCGGCCGGTTCCCCCGCCTTGGATTCCACGACAATCTGGAAGCCGGACTTTGTCAGTGCCGGCAACGAGGCGGGGACGATGGCCACGCGACGTTCGCCGGGAAAAGTCTCTCGCAAAACGCCAATTTTCATCCCAAAATCTCCCTGGAAAATCCGCGGCTGCCGTGGTGGGGATTGGCCGATCAGGGCCAATCCAAACAGAAACAATCCGGTTTGGAAAGGACCCATGCGGCGGATAACGGCCCGGAGGCCAAAGTGAGGCCGACGAAGCCTTGAAGGGCCCGCCCCAACTCGCTAAACTCTTGGTTTCCAAAATTGGCATCGGGACTTGGTTTGTGGGAGGGACGAGCGTTGGCTGGCACAAAGAGTTTCCTGGCAAAGCCGGGTGAGCTACCCAAGAAATGGTGGCTCGTGGACGCTTCGGATCAGATTGTCGGCCGGTTGGCGACGGAAATTGCGACCATTCTGATGGGCAAGCACCGACCGACCTACACTCCGCACACGGACACCGGCGATTTTGTCGTTGTCACCAACGCGGCCAAAGTCCGCTTCACGGGTCGCAAGTGGCAGCAGAAGCAGTATGCGTGGTTTACCGGCTATACTCGGCAACGATTTGCCAGTGCGGAAAAGCGACTGGCGGAGCAGCCGGAGACGATCCTGCGCGAGGCGGTGCGCCGCATGCTGCCCAAGTCGAAGCTGGGCCGAAAAATGTTGTCGAAACTCAAGATATTCGCCGGGGCCGAACACAACCACCAGGCGCAACAACCGGAACTGAAGGTGCTGGGAGCCAAGTAAGATGCAGATCAAGAAAGACAAGGTTACCGGGGATTTGCTGGGCGTCGGTCGTCGCAAGACCGCGGTGGCTCGAGTGCGTCTGCGGGCCGGATCGGGAAAAATCCTGGTCAACGGCCGCGCGTTCGATGAGTATTTCAAAACCGAAAAAGAACAGCGACAGATTACCGACACGCTGGAATTCGTAGGCCAGCGCAATGCCGTCGATCTGTCGATTCGTTGCACGGGCGGCGGACCGAACGGCCAGGCTCAGGCCTGCAAGATGGGCATTGCCCGCGCCTTGTGCGGATTCAGCGAAGAAGCGTTCCAGCCGCTCCGCGATAACGGATTCCTGACCCGGGATTCGCGCATGAAAGAGCGCAAGAAATACGGCCTGCGCGGCGCTCGTCGCGGAGTGCAGTTCTCGAAACGCTAGGCACACTGGTCGGCTTGGGGGGCCACCAACTGGGAGGCCCTCATTGCACTGCGTGGATCGGCGTCGCGTGGCCGAATACGCGCCCCACTCCCGCCCGCTTCGGGGCCAGGATGCAAACGCCTGCAGCATCCGGCCAGCCAGCCAGTCATCATCGACGGCATGCACCGAAGGGACTTTGGATTTCATCCCGTCCAGAGTTTGACCGTTTGTCCAGTCGTCCAGGACCGCCCGCGACAATTCGTCCTGAAAATCGCTGCAGCCCACGATCGGGAATCAGCGGCCGAGTCCTCGGGCACGCGAATTTCCCGCGAGCCCCACCTGTCGACCGGCGCCGGCGTACCCTTGTCCACCGTCGGTTGATTCTCCAAAATGCCCCCTTCCCGTTTGCTTGCCAAAGGAGATGTCGATGGTCGAATTTTCCGGTCGCCTGCTGTTCGTCGGTTACGGTGCCGTTGCGCATTGCACGTTGCCCATCCTGCTGAAGCACCTGCGGATGCCGCTTACGAATATCACGATCATCGATTTCGAGGACCGCAGTGCGGACCTGCATCCCTGGGTGAAGCAGGGAGTCCATTGGGTGCGCGACAAGATCACGCCGGAAAACATGGCCACTTTGCTGGCGGAACATCTTAAGGCGGGGGACCTGCTCGTCGATCTGGCCTGGAATATTGACTGTTGCGAGATCCTGCAATGGTGCCATGACCATAGTGTGATGTACCTGAACACTTCGGTGGAGGTCTGGGATCCTTACGAGGGTGGTGAGGAAAAACACCCCACCCAGCGGACCCTGTACTGGCGCCACATGAACGTGCGGAGGATGGTGTCGCGCTGGGACCAGCCCGGGGCGACCGCGGTCGTGGAGCACGGTGCCAACCCCGGTCTGATCTCGCACTTCACCAAGCAGGCCCTGCTCGATATCGCCGCGCGGATGGACCAGGACGGATTGTTGCATGGAACGCAGGGCGAAGAGATCCGCCGATATTCGGCGGAGCAGCAGTTCAACATGCTGGCAATGAAGCTCGGCGTGAAAGTGATTCACTGCAGCGAACGGGACACGCAGATCTCCAATGTCCCCAAGGAGGTCGACGAATTCGTCAATACTTGGAGTATCGAAGGGTTCCGGGAGGAGGGGACAACGACTGCGGAAATGGGCTGGGGAACCCACGAAAAAGAGCTACCACCATTCGCCTACGAACACGCGGAAGGGCCGCGCAATCAGATCTGCCTGGCGCGAATGGGGATCAACACCTGGGTCCGATCCTGGGTGCCGCACTACAACATTCGCGGCATGGTGGTGCGCCACGGCGAGTCGTTCACGATCTCCGATCGCTTGACCGTCTGGGAGGGGGACAAAGCGATTTACCGACCGACGGTCCATTACGCTTATTGCCCCTGCGACGCGGCGATCGTGTCGCTGAACGAGATGCGTGGCTATGACTACCAACTGCAGCCCAGACTACGGATCATGTCGGATGAAATCACCCACGGTGCGGACATTCTTGGCGCGCTGCTGATGGGACACCCCTATCAAAGCTGGTGGACGGGCAGCATTCTGACGATCGAAGAGTCCCGGCGACTGGTGCCACACCAGAACGCCACCACCATGCAGGTCGCGATTTCGGTGGTTGCGGCGGTGACCTGGATGCTGGAGAACCGTGGCCGAGGCGTGTTGGTGCCCGACGATTTGCCGCACGAGCACGTGTTGAATATCTCCAAGCCGTACCTGGGGGAATTCGTCTCGATTCCGTCGCCCTGGACGCCGCTCGACCATGTCGGCCGATACTTCGGTCCTCACGCCGAGCCGCACCTGGATCGGACCGACCCCTGGCAATTCAAGAATTTCCTGGTGGCCGACCGGGATTGAAAGGAATTCGCTTCGATGTCACCAAAGAAGCTGCAAAACCTGGCGAAAAAGCATGGAACGCCATTATTCGTGGTCGACCACAAGATCCTGCGTCACAACTACGCGACGTTCAAGAAATACCTGCCCCGCGTCCAGGCTTACTACGCGGTCAAGGCGAATGCCGACCCGGTCATTGTGAAGACGTTGTACGAAGAAGGGGCAAGTTTCGACGTCGCAAGTCTGCCGGAGTTCATGCTGGTCCATGAGAACATCAAGGAATTACCCGCCAAGCAGCGGCAGGATTTCATCTGGGACAAGATTGTCTACGCCAATCCGATCAAGACGCCGCAGACCCTGGAAGCGCTGAACCAGTACCGGCCGCTGGTGACCTACGACAACCGGGAGGAAGTTCGCAAGCTCAAACGCCACGCTCCCCAGGCGGGGTTGGTCCTGCGGGTCAAGGTCCCCAATACGGGATCGGTGGTGGAACTCTCGTCGAAATTCGGCGCGAATTCAGGGGAAGCGGTCGATCTGATCGCGACCGCCTTCGACGCCGGCCTGACCGTCGAGGGGTTAAGCTTCCATGTCGGAAGTCAGTGCACGAATCCGACCAACTACGTTCAGGCGCTGCAGTTGGTGGCCGGCATATTCCACGAGGCCTGGGACCGGGGCTTCCAACAGGTCAAGATCCTGGATATCGGCGGCGGCTTTCCCGCTCCCTACGATGAAAATGTGCAGTCGTTCCGGCACCTCGCCAAAATCCTCAACGCCGAATTCAAGCGGTTATTTCCCAAGGACATGGAGATTCTCGCCGAACCAGGTCGATTTCTGGTGGCGACCTGCGCCACGCTGGTGGCGGAGATCATCGGGAAAGCGGTGCGCGACGGCAAGCTCTGCTACTACATCAACGATGGTGTCTATCACACTTTTTCCGGCGTGATTTTCGACCACATCCAATACCATCTCAAGGCGTTTCGCGACGGTCCCAAGCAGATCTGCTCGGTCTTCGGTCCGACCTGCGACGCTCTGGATACCGTATCGCTGGCGGAACATCTTCCCGAGGATCTGGAACTGGGCGAATTGCTCTACAGCGAAAACATGGGAGCCTACACCCATGCCTCGTCGACGCACTTCAATGGCTTTCCGCCGGCCACCGTGCTGCACATCCACCGCGATTGAAGTTTTGGCAGGGGCTTCCAGCCCCTGCCACCTCCAGGAAGCCCCTGCCGCTCTTAGCCTCGATCGTCGGTCGGAGGGGCAATCAGTGGGCCGGATGCGCCCAGGCCGCCCTTCAGGTCGGCGGCAGGCTTGCGCGGCTTACGCGGTTCGGGGGCCGGCTCGGCTGGAGTTGCTTCGTCTTCACCCCACTCGACGCGCTTTCGCGACAGTCCTATCTTGCGTTCGTCCGTATCGACCCGCAGAATCTTGACCTCGATCTCATCGCCAACCTTCACGATTTCCTCGGGGTTTTCGACCTTGTGGTCGGCCAGTTCGGAAATGTGCAGCAGGCCTTCCAGGCCATCCTGCAGTCCGACAAACACGCCGAAGTTCGTGATCTTGGTCACTTTGCCTTTGACCACCTGGCCCGGCTGGTATCTGGACGGGATGTCGTTGGCCCAGGGATCGTCGTTCAGTTGTTTGAGTCCCAACGCGATGCGGCGCCGTTCCTGGTCGATCGAAAGCACTTTGCATTCGACCTCTTGTCCTTTTTCCAGCATTTCGCTGGGGTGGCTGATTTTCCGCGTCCAGGACATGTCCGAAACGTGCAGCAGACCGTCGATCCCTTCTTCCAGTTCGATGAATGCTCCGTAATTCGTGAGATTGCGGACCTTGCCTTTGACGATGCTCTCCACGGGGAACCGATCAGCAACTTTGGTCCAGGGATTTTCCTGGGCCTGCTTCATACCCAGGGACAACTGCTGGCCTTCCTTGTCGACCCCGAGAATCACGACATCGATTTCGTCTCCAATCTGAACCAATTCGTTGGGGTGGTTGACCCGTTTGGTCCAGGACATCTCGCTGATATGCACCAGTCCCTCGATGCCCGGTTCGAGCTTCACGAAAGCGCCGTAGCTCATCACGTTCACGACGGTGCCGCGCACGATCTTGTTCGGCGGATACTTCTCGATCACGTTTTCCCAGGGGTTGGCCGAGCGTTGCTTGAGCCCCAGGGCGATCTTTTGCTTCTCGCGATCGATGTGCAGGATCATCACTTCGATTTCCTGGTCGATCTGCACCATTTCCGACGGGTGGGCGATGCGCTCCCAGCTCATGTCGGTAATATGCAGCAGTCCGTCGATGCCGCCCAGGTCGACGAAGGCGCCGAATTCGGCGATATTCTTGACGACGCCCTTGCGCACCTGGCCCACTTCCAGTTCCTGCAGCAGGTGGGCACGGTCTTCCTCGCGTTGCTTCTCGATCAGCGAACGGCGGCTGACCACGATATTCCGTCGTGCCTGGTCGATTTTCAGCACTTCGCACTGCACAACGCGCCCAATGTAATCGCCGATGTCGTTCGGTCGGCGAATATCGACTTGGCTGGCCGGCAGGAACACATTGACTCCGATGTCGACCAGCAGTCCGCCCTTGATCTTCCGCGTGACGGTACCGGTGACCACCTTGCCTTCGTTGAGGTTGCTGATGATCTCTTCCCAGTCGAGGATCTTCTTGGCCTTGCGTTTGCTGAGCGAGACCATGCCGTGCATTTCGTCCGGCGTGACCCCTTCCTCTTCGAGCTCCTCTACCAGCACTTTCAGGACGTCGCCCACTTTTGGGGGCTCTTCGGTTTCGTCCCACTCGCTGCGGGAAATCGTTCCTTCGCTCTTGAAACCGACGTCGATCAGAACCACCTCGTCGTCGACGCGAATAATCCGCCCCTCGACGATCCGATTGGTGGCGAAACCGGTCTCGGTATTCATGGTGGCGAGATTGGTTTCGTCGAGATCGCCGATTTCAACCGACAATCGGCTGGCAAGTTCGGGATCACTTTCGAGGCTGCGAATGAGGTTTCGATTGACCATAGGGAAGCAGGACCATTTGCGAATGGAGGAAAGTACACCTGGCGGCGCGGTAACGGTTACCGTCCGTTTTCCGTCAGGTAAAACGCCTAAAATTACCAGACTGCAAGGACTTACACAACCCGCGTTGACGCTCGCCCAGCGGCCGGGCTAGGGCGCTGGTTGTGGCGGCAGATAACGCAGCATGACCTCCTGCGGGGCGCGACTGAAGCTGCCTCGCGACAGCACTTCGGTGCAGCCAGCCCGCTCGGCTTCCGCCAGTCGGTCGACATCGACATGGGGTCCATAGGCGACGATCGGCAGTGCGGGAATCCGTTGCCGTGCGGTGGCAATCAATTCGGCAAACGCCGCCCCGCGCGCGCTCAAATCGACGATGAGCAACCGCAGGTCGTCGGCCTTCAGCTGGTATTGCAGGAGATCGCTGTTCGATGTGACCTCCAGCGTCCATCCACCTCGGCGAGCGGCGTCCACGATCCGCGAAGAAAAAAGCAGGTCATCGGTAAAATAGATAATCTGGGACATGGGTTTTCCCGACTCAGATTGCAGATGGTCCGCGTTCGTCACTGCCGATCTGGCAACATTCCTGCAACGGCAGAACAAAGATCTTGCCGTCGCCGATCTGCCCATCGGGTCCGGTCCTTGCCACGTCGAGAATCGCGTCGACGGTGCGTTCGACGAAATCGTCGTTCACGGCGATTTCCAGCACGACCTTTCGCAGCAGCCAGGACTTGTACGGCGAACCACGGTAGAGTTCCGTTTGTCCGCGTTGGCGCGCATATCCCTGCGCGTCGGCCACCGTCAGCCTTTCGACTTCCACCTGGGCCAGGGCTTGGCGCACCGCCTCCAGTTTAGTGGGTTGAATGACCGCGATAATCAGCTTCATATTCGAGTTTCTTTCGGTGGGGGCATGGGGGCAAGGCGGGAGACCAACCTACGGCGCCAGCAGCAGCCTTCCAGGCGCCTTGAGGAATCCGATCACGTCGTTCAGGAAACGAGCGGCGGCTCCACCGTCGACGAGACGATGATCGTAGGAGAGGCTCAGCGGCATCATCAGTCGAATCGCGATTTCGTCGTCGACGACGACCGGGAGTTTCCTGGCACGGCCCAGCAGCAGGATCGCGACCTCCGGCGTGTTCACGATCGGCGTGGAATAGGTTCCACCAATCGCCCCCAGGTTACTCACGGTAAAGGTGCTGCCGCGCAAGTCGTCGACCGTATAACTGCCGCCGCGCACGCGCTCGGTGATTTTCTGCAGCTGGCGGGCGATTTCCGGTATCGCGAGCTGATCGGCATTGCGGAGCGAAGGTACGACCAGACCCCGTTCGGAATCGATCGCGACGCCGACATGGACATATTCCTTGTAGATGATCGAATCGGTCGCGGGGTCAAGGGAAGCGTTGAGTATCGGGTGGGCCTTGAGTGACATGGCGATCGCCTTGATCACAAAGGGCAGGGACGTCAGCTTGATGCCACGCTCCGCGTAATCCTCTTTGCTCGACTGCCGAATCCGTTCCAATTCGGTCACGTCGACGTCGTCGAAGTTCGTGACGCGCGGCACCGTTGTCGACGATTCCAGCATTTTGGCGGCGATCGTGCGGCGTATCTTCGACATTTTCTCGACGCGTATCTGTCCCCAATCGTCGGTAAGCAGCGTTTCGGTGGGGTTAGTCCCCGCGCCCGAGTCGGTCTTTCCACGGCTGCTTGCCAGGCGGCTGGCTTGTCGCACCGCGTTCAGCACGTCATCGCGAGTGATTCGGCCATGTTCTCCGCT
>VGZA01000052.1 GCA_016872775.1 Planctomycetota bacterium
TTCCGGGCCGTATACTTTGTCAATTAACGTGTGCCATTTCCCTACGCTCGTATCTGTACGTTACTGCACCGGCGTAGGCTGCCGCGTCTATCCCCCGGGCTGACCGATACAAAGGGTCGAAGGGATTCGATTCCAAGTGGAACGATCACGCCGGCAATTCGACTTGCGGCGCGGAACTGTTCGAGGGATTGGATGCGAGCGGCGTCGATCCCGACGAATGGACGGATCGATGCTGCGAGGCCTCACCGAACTGCCCCATCCCCAGCCGGGCGACCAGTTCGTAACCGTCCAACTCCGGCCGAGCCTTGCGCGCGTACGACACCGTGTCGACCACCACGCTTACCTTGCTGCCGCAAGTCGGACAGCGGGTTAAGGTGTCCAGTTCGACAAGTTCCACGTGATGATGGCCGTGGGGGCATTCGATGCGCATGGCGGAACGGGGAACAAGAATAACAAGGAAATTATTACACTACACTGATAGACAAAATGAAATACCAGAAGCGGGGATTTGGGGCCTGGAAGAATTAGATTGTCCTTCGGGGAAATCGGGTGTTCCCCAAATACCCGGGTTCTTGGCCTCACGAGCTTCGGTACGGGCTCGGGAGTACCCTCCCCGTGTTACACTCGAGCCGGCTTCGCCGTCCCGTGCCGCCGGCACGAGCTCGGGACGGCCATCAACCGTGGCACACAACCTGCCCCCGCTCTCCGCTCTCCCCGTTCCCCGTAACCCGTTCCCCGTAACCCAGCCCCGCTTTCATTCCGCGAAGCGTCGAATCACATTCGCTGTGATCTTGGACACATGTTCGTCGACGGGCAGAGAACTGGGGTAGCAGATGGAGCCGACGGAGAAGACGGCGCCGTTGCTGGGCGTGTCGAACAGGACCATTTCGGCGCCGCCATCGTCGGGATTAAGTCCTTTGGCGAGCAACTGGACGTTGCGGGGCGAGCTGGCGGAGATCTTATCGGTTTCGTGACCGGAGGCGCCGCCGGGGCAGCGGCGATGCAGCGACTGGGTTCCGAACAGGTCGCCGGCTTTGAGGTCGGTTCCGGCGAAAATCCAATGATCGGCGTTCAGCGCGCGATAGGGAGCGCCGGTCATGATACCGGACGGCGTAAAAACTACTCCCAGCAGACTGGCTTCGGACTCGAGGCGTTTGGCCATTCGGCTCTCCGCGCCGATTCCCTCGGCCCACAGGCTGGAGATGTTTCCGTTATGCACGACCATGGTGTCGTTGTCGAACAGGGAAACTTCGCAGTTGAGACCGTTCCCGCCCAGGTACATCAAGCGCCCGCCTTCGTGGAATACCCAGTGTTTGACCCGCTCGTACATGCTACGGGTCCAGTATTCGGGATGGGTGCTGATGATCAGCAGTCGATAGCGGGTGAGATCGAGCACGCCGTGGTGCAGCTGGGTTTCCGAGTACAGATCGTAAGGAAATTTTTCGCGTTCCAGCCAGCCGAAGAGTCGCCATTCGGCCGGCGCGATGTGGCAGGCGGCGCGTCCTTCGATCGGATCGGTAATCCGTTCACGAAAGTCGATATGGTTAATCGGCTCCGGCCGTTCGAACGCCAGGGGCGAGTAATGGTCGCAGCCCCAGGTCTGGTGATCGGCTTCGGTATAGCGTTTCAGTTCCTGCCGGGCGTTGACGGTGGGAGTGGCGGGGAAATCATCGGCATGGATGTAGTTGCTGCGTCCGCCGAAACTGTTGTAGGCGTTCCAGGTGATGTTGGACGCAAGTACGGCGATGGCGGACTGGGGACTCGCCGGCGCGACGACCCAGGGGAATGAGAATTCGAGTCCACTACGGGTGAAAGTGCGAATGTAATAGAGTCCCGAACGGTCGGGGGCTGTTACGGCTTGTTGCGGGTTGCCGCCTTGGTACCCGACACGGTTCCATGCCGCGCCGCTCTGGGTATAGTCGCCGTCGGGCGTAATCTGCATGGTCGCTCGGGGGCCGTGTTCGTCGTGCCATCCCAATCCGCGAACGAACGACACATCCCAGCCGTAGCGCCAAAGTTCGGCTTTGAACGGTTCTACCGCATGCACGCGGAATTCGGCGAACTCGCCGCTCCGCACACACTTGGGCCAGATGTAACCGACGAGTCCGTCGGACAGCAGTCGGAAGTGGTGAGACTGCCCGTCGACGGATCGGAATTGAACCCGTTTAGCGCCGAATCCGGACTTCTGCAATATCGCCGTGTAATCACCGTCGGGCAGTTCGCCCCAGACGGCACCGGAAGCGCGGGAACGGTATTCCCACGATTGACCCTGGTGGTTGCTGAATTCGATCGCAACATCGGCGAGTGCCACATAGCGTTCGTCGCTGACATAACCGAGCAATCGCATGACGGATTTCCTTACCGGGAATGGAATGGTTCGGTTGTAGCTGTCGTGTGGCGCGTCGTCCAGCGGGAAGAACGTCCGCGGGCGGGATTTTGCTTGCAGTGACCCGCCGACCAGCATATCCTCTGCGGTCATGACGCCTACCGACGAATCCTCGATCCCAACACAAAATCCCTATCAAAGTGACTCGAAGGAGAGCGTATGCCCCGATCACGAGCGGCCTTCCCGGGCCCGATGGGTTGTTCTAGCGATGCTCTGCAGCATGTCGTTCGTCTTGTATATCGATCGCGTCTGCATGTCGCAGGCGATCGTGCCGATCGGCAATGAGTTTGGTTTCTCCAATCTCGAGAAGTCGCTTGTGATGATGGCATTCACGCTGGCGTATGGTCTGTTCGAGGTACCGACGGGACGCTGGGGGGATAAGTATGGAGCGCGGCGGATTCTGACCCGGATTGTGGTCTGGTGGTCGGTGTTCACGGTGGGAACGGCGATGTGCTTCGGTTTTTATTCGTTGCTGCTGGTGCGCTTTTTGTTTGGGGCTGGCGAGGCGGGAGCCTATCCGAACACGGCGAGGGTGATCGCGACCTGGTTTCCGCAACGGGAGCGGGACACGGCGCAAGGCGCGTTCATGGCGTTTTCACTGGTCGGAGGCGCGGTCACTCCGTTTCTGGCGGCCTATATGATCGAGATGCTGGGCGGCTGGCGGTGGCCGTTCGTGGTTTTTGGGGTGTTCGGAGCGATATGGGCGGCATTGTTCCATGCCTGGTTCCGCGATGATCCGGCCGAACATTCCTGGGTGGGGCCCGCGGAACTGGAGTTGATTCGCAGCGGCCCCGCTCCGAGCCGCGCTCACGAAGTGCCGATTCCCTGGGGCCTGTTGTTCCAGCAGCGCTCGCTGTGGCTGCTGGGACTGATCATCACCTGCGGAGCGTTCAATTCGTACCTTTATATTTCCTGGTACCCGAACTATCTGCAGAAGGCGAGGGGGCTGACGAACGTCGAATCGGGGTGGCTCTCGAGCATGGTCCTAGCGGGGGGCGCGATCGGTTTGCAGATTGGCGGGATCGTGGGGGGCCGGATAGTTCGGCGGGCTCGCAACTGGTCGTTGGCACGGCGGATGATCGGCTGTTGCAGTTACGCTTCGGCCGCCGTCTCGCTGTTGATCTCGGTGCAGTTCGCGTCGCCAAAATGGTCGGCGGCACTCGCCGCGGTCTCGTGTGCCTGCATGTTCTTTCACCAGTCGACCTGGTGGTCCACCACGACCGACATCAGCGGCCGGCATGTCGGGGCCTTGTTTGGGTTGGCGAATGGAATGGGGGTGATCGGCGCGATGGGCAGTCAGTTGTTTTTTGGTCTGTTCGCCGATTGGCGTGCCGAACACGGGTTTACCGGCCGCGCGCAATGGGATCCGGCGATGTACGTTGTCGCCTGTGTTCTGGTCTGCGGGGCGGCGACCTGGCTGTTTGTCGACCCGACGCGAACGATCGAAGGGGAGGCGGTCGAGCATTTCCCGTCGGCGGGCGGAAGCGATCGATGACGCGTCTACGCCCTTCGCGCTTTCCGTGGTAGGCTGGAGGGATGACTGCAACTCTGACGGCAAACATCGGTTCGACGCGTCGATTCGGCGCGGGCTTGCTGCACTTCCTGCGATTGTCCGCGGTCGGACTTGCGTTGCCGTTGGTGGTCCTGACCTGGCACGTTTTTGTTGCAGCGCCCGCGGATCGGTACCCGTCGCCGGTCCGACCGCCGCTGGGACCGTTCGATTACGCGGCATGGGCGATGATCCCGGTTCAGGATGGGCGGATCAAGCCACTGGAGGTGGAATGCCAGGAGTTGCTGCGCGAGATCACGGGCGGGTCGCGGTTCGAAGGCTGCGACCCGTTGGCGGTCGTCATGACCTGGCGCGCGTCGCGCTCGAACTCTTGGGAGACGATTCCGTTCATCCTCTGCGATCATCATCGACTGCGCGAGGAAATCGCCAGGGATCGGTCTGATCTTCCCGAGGGCTGGACGACCGGCAAATTCGTTTCGCCCAACGACCTGCGACGATCGACCGCCTTTGCGGAAACGGTGAAACGGGGCAGCCGGTTACGCGGTGAGTTGCGTGAAAAGGCCCATCAAAAGATGTCGGTGGTCGAACTGAAAGCCGAGGAGGTCGCACGGCGGCTGCAGCGGTACGACGCCGTGCGCGGCGCGCGAAGCACGGCGCTGGGCGATCTGGCGATTCTCGCCGACCGCGCGGTTTCCTTGAGCGAGTTTGCTGAATCCAGTGGACTGGATTTCGAGGCGGCGATCGCGCGGCTGGAGAGTACGGTGGCGCGGGTTGAGGACCCGCTGCGGCTTGTCAATCTCGATTCCGTTCGGGATGCGGGATGGTTTTCGTTCGCGGAACTGCGGTTGTTGACCGAACGCCCGGAACTCTGGGAAAACTGGATGCGGCAACGGATTCTCGAACGGCCGCTGGCCTATCTTTCCCCGGAGTTGAATGCGTTGCTCGAACCGCTGCGGACGCGGTCCGCGGACAAGGTTCCGTCCGCGATCGACGAGTTGGCGGAGCGGCTTGGAGAACGGAGGCGATCGCGTATCGAGGAATTTGACGCGGCGTTCCAATCCCGTGACCGCCAGCGCACGAATCGATTGCTCGGCGAGTTATTTTCCGACCCGTCGCGGATGCAGCGTTTCCTGGACCAACGCGAGCGGCTCGCCGCCGAGATTTCCGACCTCGACAAACTGCACCAGGCATGCTTGCCGCTGTTGGCAGAACAACTTGCCGAAGAGGATCGCAGCCGACTCGATCGCCTGCGGCTCACGTTGCAGCAACTCCCGCAGTCGCATCAGGGGCTGGAATCGCCTGAGTTGCGTGCGGCGGCGCTCGATTACCTCGAACTGCTACTCCCCGATTTCTACTCGCATTTGTTCCAGGCACACCCGTTTCCCAAGGCCGCGATCGACGCGATCCTCGCGTCGTGGGACCGTGCCTGTCTTGCCTTTGCGGCCGGGGACCGCCCCGCGTTTCAGGCCGCTTCCGCGGAGTTGTTGACGACGCTCGAAGAGCACAACGAGGGCGGCTGGAGTGCCACGCGGATTCGCTGGGAACGCTGGCTGAATGCGTTTCATCCGTTCCGCTGGGGCTGGATCGCGATGCTGGCCGCGGCGATCGGTTTCGGGTTGGCGTCGGGGCTCGATTCGCCAGTATGGTATCGGGCTGCATTTGGCATTTACCTGGCGTCGCTGGCGCTGCAGTTTCTCGGCTTCACGGTGCGTACTTACATTGCCGGTCGAGCGCCCGTCGCCAACATGTATGAGACGGTGGTGTTTGTGGCGGGGATGACCGCCGTCTTTGCGTTGGCGCTGGAATGCGTCTATCGATCGCGGGTCATTGGTATCGCAGGCTCTTTGGTGGCCGCGCTGGGGCTGATACTCGCCGACCAGCTGCCGTTGGCGCTCGATCCGAAGATCAGCCCGATGGTCCCGGTATTGCGAACAAATTTCTGGCTCACGGTTCACGTCCTTACGATCATCGCCGGCTATGCGGGGGCCGCGCTTGCCTGGGGGTTGGGCAATATCAGTCTCGGATTGCTGGCATTCGGCAAAGGGTCCCGTGAGTCGTTGAAGCGACTGGCGGAATTCACAAATCGCGCGATGCAGATCGCGGTCCTGCTGCTGGCGACGGGCACTCTGTTGGGCGCGTTGTGGGCGGCGGAGTCGTGGGGGCGATTCTGGGGATGGGATCCCAAGGAGGTTGGCGCTTTGGTGGCGCTGGTCTGTTACGTGATTCCGCTGCACGCGCGGTATGTCGGCTGGGTGCGGGAATTTGGTCTGGCGGTATCGGCCGTGCTCTGTTTCGCATCGATTGTTGTTTCCTGGTACGTGATTAATTTTCTGCTGGCGGCCGGTCTTCACAGCTACGGATTCAGTGCGGGAGGGGGGGCGGGTATGCTTTGGGCAACCGTGCTCAACCTGGAATGGTTGGCGGTTGCGACGCTCATTTACGGCCAGCGTGCGTCGGCAGCGACGACCTGAGGCGGGCGGCTCGGCGACCTTTCGTTTTTTGCCTGCATACCGCCAGGCATTACGGCCGTTTTTCGTGTGGGGAGGGGCCCTCATTCCGCAGCGCCTCGCGTGGTATCATGGGCCGCCCGCCATGCCGGCCGCCGAACGGCCTGCCCGACCCTGGCTTGCCGGCGCGTGCGGTGCGTGGGAAGCAGCCGTTGATGGTCGAGCGGGATCTTTTTACGAGGTGAATACCGTGTCCGAGGCAACGATTGATCTGCGCAGCGATACTGTAACTCGACCTTCTCGGGAAATGCGCCTGGCGATGGCCGAATCGGAGGTTGGCGACGACGTGATCGACCGTGATCCAACCTGTGACCGGCTGCAGGCGCGGATCGCGGAAATGCTGGGCAAGGAGGACGCGCTGTTCATGCCGTCCGGGTCGATGACGAATCAGATTGCGGTGCGGATCCATTGCAAGCCGGGCGACGAGTTTCTCTGCGAAGCGGGTTGTCACATTTACAATTATGAGCAGGCGGCGTTTGCCCAGTTGAGCGGTTTGGCGGCGCGTACGGTGGAGGGCCGTCATGGCGTGCTGGATGTTGCCCAATTGCGCGGCCTGATTCGCCCCGCGCAGGATCATCTGGTGCGAACGCGGCTGGTCTGCCTCGAGAACACCCACAACCGAGGCGCGGGACGGATCCAGCCGTATTCCTCGCTGCAGGCGATTTGCGCGTGGGCGCGCGAGAATGACCTGCGCACGCACCTCGACGGTGCCCGCTTGTTTAATGCGGTCGTGGCCACGGGGATCCCGGCCGGCGACTGGGCGCAGCATTTCGATACGGTCAGCGTCTGTTTCAGCAAAGGACTGGGAGCGCCGGTGGGGTCGGCGCTGGTCGGATCGAAAGCGGTGATCCGCGAGGCTCGACGGCATCGGAAGTTGTTTGGCGGCGGCATGCGTCAGGCAGGAGTTCTGGCGGCCGGGGCGCTGTTTGCGCTGAAACATAATATCGCGCGTCTGGCCGACGATCACCGGAATGCCCAACGGTTGGCCGATGCGATCCGACGCATTCCCGGTCTGCTGTTGGTCCCCGATCAAATCGACTCGAATATCGTCATTTTTCAGGTGGATGCGGCGTTCGGTTCGGCAGGCGATTTTGCCGCCGCACTCCGGCAACGGGGAGTGTTGGTCTTGGCGATCGGCGCCACGCAGATTCGCGCCGTCACGCATCTCGATGTCGACGCTGCCGGGATCGAACGGGCTGCGTCGATTATAACGGAAACGGCGGCCGACCGACGGCATTCCGTGTCTACCGGCGACGGGGTTCGTACCGCGTCGATGTAACACGGCCTCTTCCCGGGCCGGCTGAGCCGCGATTTCGTACGGGGCGTCCCGCCATTCACTGACTTTTCTGGCGATTCTCGGTAGGATAGAGCATTGGAGGAATGCGTATCGTATGGCCATTTCCGTCTCGGAGTTCTGGAAACTTGCGATTGAGAGCCGTTTACTCGACGGCGAACAATGCCAGCTGCTCGCCACACGCTGGGGCCACGTCAAAGGAGCCGCCGACCAGTCGAACGCCAAAACGCTCGCCGATTGGCTCGTGGCCACGAATGTGCTCAGCAAATACCAGACGCGCATTCTGCTGGCCGGGCACCCCGGCCCGTTCCAATATGGTGACTACGAGGTTTACGATCGGCTCGATCAAGGTTTGTTCAGCGGCTTGTTTCGTGCCATCCATCTAAAAACCCGCCACCCGGTTCGTCTGCAGTTCCTGACCGACGCACGCGTGCATGACGCGCGTGTCTGGGCAGCGATCCGTCAACGTACCCGGAGCCTGGCGTCGTTCCCAGGGAACGAATTGATCCGTTTTCATGACGCGATCGATCTCGGGGCGCACAAGTTTCTTGTGAGCGAAGATCCACCCGGCCAGACGCTGGAACAATGGATCGCATCGGTCGGCCGGTTGCCTTACCAGGAATCAGCGCGGATCGGTCGCGTGGTTGCTCTTCTGGTCGCCCGGCTACACGAGCAAGGGATCGTGCATGGGCTGTTGTCCGCGCGTGCGGTGCGGATCGCGGAACATGGTCAGGTGGTGCTGGAAATTCCCGGGCAGGAATTTTGCCCGACGCTGGTCGATCCATCGCTGGCCTGGGCTGCCGATTACTGGCCGCCGGAATTTGCCACGCCGGGCTTGGTCGCCGACATGTTGTCCGACGTCTATGCTCTAGGATGTCTGCTGTATCAGATGATCTCGGGGCGCGTGCCGTTTCCGGGCGGCGATGTCGCGCATAAACTGGCCCGCCATGCGGCGGAGCCGATCGAATCGTTGGAACCGCTGGGAGTGCCGGCTCCACTGACAAAAATCGTCGCCTACGCGATGGCGAAGAACCGTGCCGTACGTTTTCCCCAGATCGGAATGGTCGCAGAACAGCTGACGAATTTTGTCGATGCGGCTCGGCCTACGACGGAGCCGATTCCCGACAGGAATGCGCAGGCACTAACCTGGGCAGCCTATGAACAGGCACTGCGTGCCGGTCGTGACGCGACCCCTGCAGCTCCGGTAGCGAGGGCGTTGCAACCGTCGAGCGACCAGATACCGCCGCCCTCCATGCCTTCGGCGAGCAAGTCCGCGGCCGAATCTCCAAGCCCGCTTCAAGGCGTCGTGCCGATCGCCGGCCCATCAACGGCCTCCGTAACACAATTGCGAACGCGTCGACGCCGCAGCAGCGCTGGTCCCATGGTCTGGACGGTTTCGGCCGGGCTGGCGATTCTGATGCTGGCCGTGCTGGTTTACGCGTTGAACAATTCCCGCCCCCCGATCTCTGCGGAAGCGAATGCCAGTGCGGGAACCCGCTCGGAAGGCGATGCCGCCGGGAAATCGAACAAGTCGGTGACCGAATCGTCCGGTACGTCGCGAACCACATCCCAGCCTCGGACCGATGGCACGGCAACCTCGGATCTGGTACTCGTGCCGGACGACGGCAAGACGCTCTGGGCGGCGCCAACCTCCGGCTCGGCAATTGACTTGCGATATCTGCCACCCGGCGCGCAGTTCTTCATTCATTGCCGCGCGGCCGCCCTTTGTTCCGCGGAGCAAGGTCCCAGCGTACTGAAGTCACTGGGCCCGAACTTTGAGTCGCTGCTGCAACAATGGTCACGCGTGGCCGGGTTCGGATTGCCGGAGATCGACGAGCTCGTCACCGGACTTTACGCCAGTGATGGAGCGCAGCCTCGTCTGGCGATCGTCGTGCACTTGACCGCGCCGCTCGACGCGGAGCAAATCCGCGGTCGCTGGACCGACGCGACTCCGGCAGGCGAGGGCGGGAGCGAGTTATTCCGCGCGGGTTCCTGGTGGTACTGGATTCCTAGTGACGGCAATGGCGGCGGAAACTCCGGCAGCGGCGACGGCCACACCGGCCGGACCTTTGTCATGGCCTCGACCGAACAGGATTTAACGGAAGCGATGCAGGCTCGCGGAGCACCACCGGTGCTCCGTGGCGATGTGCAGCGCCTGCTGCGGGATAGCGATCGGGAAATGCATGTGACGTTATTCGGTGCGCCGAATTTTCTGTACAGCGAATTGCTCCCCGAAGGTCGCAACTACTATTTTGGCGAAGCGAAAAAAATCCGCGGTGCTTTGGAATGGCTGCTGGGTGACGATTTGCAGGCGTTGGCGATGGGAATGCACTTCGGCAGCGACTTCTACTGGGAATTGCGGTTGGCGGCGAACCCCAATCTCGATCGGACTCGGCTGGCGTCGGATCTGCAACGCAGGCTGGAACAGGTCCCCGACGCGATGTTCGATTACGTGGTAAGGCTGGGGGCGAATCCGTATTGGGAAAAAGTGAGGTTTCAGTTGCCACAAATGGTCCGCTTCGCCCACAAGATGTCGCGGGTAGGCGTGGAGCGCGACGCGGCGATGATCAACGGACTTTTGCCTGGCTATTCGGCGCACAATCTACTGCTGGGAACCGAACTGCTGCTGGCCTCCACTCCATCGGCGGCGCCCGCTCCCAGCGCGGAAAAAACGCCGGCTCGGTTTGCCAGTATGGAAGAGGTGTTGGAGAAATACCGCACCAAATTGGCGTTCGAGGCGAATTCGCTGGAATTTGTCGTCCAGGACATTGCCAAGGACGTGGTGGAGAACGTGCGAGGATTGCCGTACGAGTTCAAGATCCGCATCATGGGTGATCACCTGCAACTCGACGGAATCACGCGCAACCAGACGGTGCGCGACTTCAATCTGGCTGATAAAACGGTCGGCGAGATTCTGACGGCTGTGGTCATGAAGGCCAATCCGATCAAGACGGTCAATTCGCCCTCCCAAAAGAACCAGCAGTTGATCTGGGTGATCGCCGATAATCCCGATGATCCAGGCAAGAAAATCGTTTTGATTACTACGCGGCAGATGGCGGAAAAGAACAAGTACGAACTGCCAACGGTGTTTCGCATGCCGGAATGATCCGTCGCGACGCGCTGGGTGCAGTTCCTTTCCTGCGAGGCCGAACCTTGGAACCATTCACGATTACCTGCGCCACATGCAAAGCCAGGCTCAAGGTACGCGACCGGTCGGCGATCGGCCAGATTGTGGCCTGCCCCAAGTGCCGCAGCATGGTGATGGTCGAATCGCCGCACGGCTCGCCGCTGCTCGGCGGAGGGTCCCAGGACACTTCCCGCACTACCGAAGCTTCCGCAGCGAAAGTTCGGCCTCCATCGCGTCCATTTGACTCGCAGGAAAATACCGTGTCCGGCAGTCACGACGACTTGACTCCGTCCCGATTGATGGCGGAGTCCCCGCCGACGGCGGCGGGCAGATCGAATGCCGATACGTTGCCGGAGTTGGAATCCGAACCACTCGGGAATTCTCTACCGCCGTCCGTCGGCTTTGCATCTCCACCGGCCCCGGTATCCGCAGCATCACCAATGCCCCCCGGACCGTCCTCCGCTTTTGATGCGCCGCAGGTTCGTCGTTT
This sequence comes from Planctomycetota bacterium, assembly GCA_016872775.1. Taxonomy (GTDB): domain Bacteria; phylum Planctomycetota; class Planctomycetia; order Pirellulales; family Pirellulaceae; genus VGZA01. Next base: position 11,315 of record VGZA01000052.1, read on the forward strand.
TCGTCAGATCATGATGGTTGCCGGCGCAGCCATGCTCGGATCACTGCTGGCGATCCTGGTCTTCGGCTATCTGGGAAACCGTTGGGGACAGCCGCCGATCACGGCCTCGAATCCATCATCGGACGGTAGGGGAAAAACGAGCGACGATGCCGGAAGTCGATTACCAGGCCCGCCCTACAGTGGTTCGGCCGACGGCAAGGACGCCGCGCCGATCGGAGTTGCGGAGCGTCCCATAACTGGCGGCGGTACCGACGATGCGAATGCGGAAACGCGAGGCGAAGCCGACGTTCCCTCGGAACGCGGTCCCGATGGCTCGGGGGTCGAACCGGCACGCAATCCTCCGGTCGCGACTGAGGTCCCCGTGCCCGAACGGGGCAACGACACGGAACCGATCCCGGAGGCGACGGGTGACCGGGCGGCGAGACCGGTTCCCAAGGGTCAGCCCGGAGAAGTCAGTCCGTTCGGTGAATTCAGCGACATCTTTCAGAGTCGCACCGGCCAGGGTAATCCGCCGCGCGGATTGCCGGAGCGGCCAAGGACGGCCGGTCAAGGCTCGCGTCCGGACGGCGCCGAACAGTCTGCATTGCCCCGTCCGGAGCCGCGTGAAATCGATCTGGAGGCTCGGTTGGCGGATCGCCTGGTCAGCTACCGGCAGGAGTCGATTCCGCTCGCCGAATTTGCTTCCTTCATGACGCAATGGAGCACGATTCCGCTTGTGTTTGACTGGGACGCCTTGCGTCTTCGACATATTTCGGTCGATGCTTCGTTAACCATTCATGCGCCGCAACAGACCACCGTCGGTCGACTGCTCGACGCGGTGTTGAAACCGCATCATCTCGGTTTACGCACCGAGGGTGAAGTCGTCGCGATCACGTTTTCCGAAGAATGGCGAACCGAGGCCAAAGTGGAGCGGATCTCGCTCGACGACCTGTTGAGCGCGACAGCAGCGGAAGCCGACGCGGTATTGGAGTGGATCAAGATCTTTGCCGCGCCGCAGTCGTGGGACGATCAGGGCGGCGATGGCACCTTGGCGATCGAAAATCGGCAATTAGTCATCAATAATGTGCCGGCGGTAATCGCGGAGGTCGTGTTTCTCTGCGATCGGATGCGAGCCGCCCGCGGGTTGAAGGGCCTGCATTATTCGAATGAGGAAGTTGCCCTGTTCCATACTCCCTGGCAGGACAATGCTCGTCTGGCAGCGCCGGTCACCTTGAATTACGTAAGGCCGACGCGCTGGTCCGAGATCTTGAAGCGGTTGAGCGCCGACACCCAGACCACAATCGTTGTGGATTGGCGCGGAGTGGCGGAAGCGGGGTGGAATCCGGCCGCGACGATCAAGTTCACGACCGACGGTAAACCGCTGCAGGAAGCGATTCAGGCGATGGTGGTGCCGATGGAGTTGTCGTATCGAGTCGTCGATCGGAACACGATTGTAATCAGCTCGGCGCGCACGCTTTCCGAGCAGTTGTTTGTTGACGTTTTTCCGCTGCATTCCCTGCGCGATGCAGGTGACGACGCCGACCAGATACTGGAACGCGTGCGGATGGCGGTCGACCCGTTGCAGCTTCGCGAAAACGGCGGCAGTGGCGAAATCGTAGTCGAAGCAAACGGCCTCTACCTCTGGGCGCGGCTGTCGTATGCCCCGATGCAGGTGATCGCAGAGTTGCTCGCGCCGCGGGCCAGCAGCAAATCGGATCCGTTGGAGTAGTCGACCGCCGCAATCGCCTCGATCAGATCCGGCGGATCGGTGTCGTTCATGAGCAGTACTTCCACCAGCGCACAGAACTTCACGTCGGCCTGCCCTTGCTCAAAGACGCGGTGTCCATCCGCGAGCGGACGCAAAAAAATTCGAGCTACGCACGCGGGTGAATCCAGGCGTGAAAATCCGGGCGAAAAATCCCGGCAAAAAATCACGGCTGGCGCACTAATTCGACCAGTTCGCGGCGCGGGTCTTGGGGGCCGCGTCCGAAGAACACCCACGTTCGACCGGGGCCGGCGATCGCCGGTCCCCATCGAGGGTCTTCGTCGTCCAACGCCGGCAGGGCGACGGAGGCCTGGACGGCGCCTGTTGTTACGTCCAGCCAATCGAGTTGCGGGCGGAATTTTTTCGCGCCATCGACAGGCAATGTTCGACTGATCAATATCGTCGCCGAATTGCCCGGAACGCGGGCCACTTCGGCAGGGGGACCGTCCATCTGCATCGTGAGAACCCCGGCAACGCGTGTCGCCCAGACCACATGGCCGTCGGTCTCATTCAGCCCCGAAAACCCCGCGTCCGTTTGCACGACGACAACGCCGGCGCGCCAGGCAACCATTCTGCGGATATCCGGGACCAATGTTGACCAGCGCAACTGACCCGTCGCAGCGTCAACACAATCGACGGTTCGCACACCTGGCTGAGCGTAGCAGAGCCAACCCTCGTGAAGCAGTGGCCGATCGTGGGACTGCGCGCAGGTTTCCGACTCTTCATCGAACGGTAATGCGACCTGATGCCGCAGCCAGCGTACCTCTCCGTCGTAGTCGCAGCAGAGCACCATTCCGCCCAACACGGCGATCAGGCCGTCGTCGCGGGGCAGCAGTTCGCACATGCGGTGGGTGAGCCATGTAGGAGAAAGCCGCAACAGATCGACTTGGGTCAGAATGTCGCCCGTTTCCGCGTCGATGGAAGTCAGCTTCAGGATGCTCTCGGTCGGGTCAAGTCGTTGCAACGTCAGCGCGAGAAGCCGATCGTGCCGAGGGATCGGATCGGAGACGACCCACTGTCCCTTCCAGTCGCTTGCCGCCCAAAGCAGTCGGCCGGTCGCCTTCTCGACACTCATCAGAATCGGGCCGTCGCCATAGAGCATGCGCGCAACCAGTGCATTACCAAGCGGGACCGGTCGCATGGGCACGTTGGTCCAATCGCGGGATCTCAGAGCTTTTACGCCCTGCGGTGCGGCCTGCCAAAGTCGCTGACCGGTTTCGACGTGGTAGGCAGCGACCTGGAAGCGATTGGAAACAAACAGGCTCTTGTCGTCCGTCAGCGCGGCGATCTGGTTACCGGCCCAATCGACCTTGAACCGGTTTAGTCCGCGCATGACTTCCTCGCCGGGCGCTTCACCGAGCGGACCGTCGATTGCCCCGCGGACCTGCACCTGAAAATTGCCAGGCGACGGCGCGGTCTGCAGGCGCAGTTCGCTGCCATCGCCGCGCGCATCCACGGCATACCGATCCTGGAATGGGGGGTGGCGCTCTCCAGGGACACCGGCAACCGCACCTGCGGGGGCCGCCGCGGACTTGGCGGCGTCGATCCCACGATGGCGGCGCAATTCGGTCAGCATCGCGTCGAATTCGCCCGCCGACCAGCGACGTTCACCAATTTTAACGTCGGCGGCGAAACCGACGTCAAGATGCAGCCCTAACATGGCGCCGGCAAGCCTCAGCCTGGCCGACAGCGATTCAGGGATCTCGCTAAGCGACCGGGCCGCGCGCTGGTACTCGCCCAGCGCGAGATCAAATTGTCCATCCGCCAATGCGCGATCGCCCAACCATTGCCTGGCTTCGACTGCGAATTCCGTTGGTTCGAATTGGACCGCTGCCAGCCGTACTGCCGCCGCGTCGCCCGCGGCAATCGCTTCGCGAATTCGCACGCGGGCGATCGCCGCGTGATTGCGAATGATCGCCTCGCGCAGCGCCGGGGAACTGCGAATGGCGTGCAGCACCGCGACAGGCATGGTTACCAGCAGCGAATCGTCGCCGCCCCAACGCGCCAGTCCACGCGTTGCATCGACCGACAACGTCGCGATGAGCCGCGCAGCCTCATCGGCCGATCCCGACTCCAGAATCGCCTGCAACTCGCCCAGCGCATTGTAGGTGTCCTTATCGAGCTCCTCGATCAGCGGATGCTGCCACCCCGGCTTGGGACGCAGCGCCGATTCCACGCCGCGAACGCGACTCGCGCGGGGCTCGCTGCGCTGCGCCGCGAGCCGGCGCGAGACTCGTTCCCCGGAAAGACTCTCGCGCCGCGCCAGCGATTCGCCCCAATCCAGCAGCGGTACGTTCTCCTGATGATGAAAAAAGCGAACGCGACGGCAGAAGTCGAACGCGTCGTCCCACGCGCCGCGGTACAAGTACGTCAACAACTCCAGTCGCACCAGTTGCGGATCGACGAGCGGATAATTGGCTTTGGTATCGAGCGGTAAATGCATAAAAGCCGGACGAATGTCGGAACAAGGGAGTTGGGCCCCGGCGCGAAACATCGCCTGTCCCAACTGCTGGTACCGTTCCACCAGCAGCGGAACGACGGCATGCGTATTGCGCAGATCGAGCAGCAACGAAGCCTGCTCCAACGCGCGCAACTGAAGATCCACAGGCCATTCCAGTTGCGGCAGATCGGCCAGCAGATCGAGCAGCAGCGGTTCACCGATAACCCGAGTGCAACCGGCGGCCAAGGTGCGCAGGGCCGCCGCACGCCGCCAGACCGACAGTTCCACGTCGCTCGGACGACTCGGATCGACCTGCTGCAGCCAGGCCTCGCGCGTGATCGCGTCGAGGACCGGCGGGGCCTTCTTCAAAACCGTATCGGGGACCATTGCGGTCAACGCGTCCAGCGGCCGGATCTCACAATGCACCAACCGCAGGCCACAGCCAGACGACATCGCCACATGGTGCAACCCCAGATGCGTCGCGCCCAACGGCACCGGCAAGGTTTGTTCGAGCTCCGCCCAATGCACACCATCGCTGCCCGTCCAGCATCGTGCGACGCCCGAGCCGACCACCAGCCGCAGCCAGTGGCTGCCTGAATTGACCGGCAGGTAATGTTCTGCCACGCTGGGATAATTGTCTTCGCGGGCGTCCTCGTCGCCGCGCACGGCAAGGCACAAACCGCCGTTGCGGCGGTCCTGCATCCACCGCACCACTTGTCCCGGCCGCTCGCCTGGCTTGCCGAGAAACACCCCGGCGCCGGACCCCGCCTGCTCGATTTTCAGCACCACTTCGCGCAGTTCACCGTTCGGTAACGGCATCATCGCCCACCCGCGCACGGCGGCCATTTCCGCGTGCAGCTGAACCTCGCCGCCCGGCATTCGTTCCAGTCGGGCATTGGTTCCCAGTTGTTCGGTCCAATCCGACTCGGCGGGACGCAGAGCCCTCGGTTGGACGGGTCCGTCCTCACGAAGCGCGGGAGGCGGCGCGCTGTGCACCATCGCAATTCCGTAAAACGTGGCCTTTCCCGAAAACAGCACCTCGTCGGGAATGGCGCCGGGAAACGGCGCTCGAAGCAGCACCACATCGCCGCGCGTTACCAGGACCTCTCCGTGGGCGGGTCGGATTTCGATCGGGCCGCCGAGCCGCAGATTCGTGCGCCGCGCCCGCCCATCGTCGGTGGCAAGGAGCATCCACGCCCCGGGCGCCGCCGCCGTGGATTCGCGTTCGATTCGATACGCCGACCAACGCCAGTTATCATCCTCGTGGTAAACGAGCGCTACCCCCTCCCGACCGCGATAGAGCTGAATCTGCAATCGCTGGTAATTCTCCATCCAGACGCGCAGGCCGTGGTGCGGTCCCAGCGGTGCCTTGAGACGCAATACACCATCGATACCGGCGCATTGGCCCACCGTGGTTCGCGCGTCGACGATCCGCTGTGGATTACCATCCAGCGGTTCAAACCACTTTTCGAGGTATTCCCGCCGTGGCAGGAACTTGCCCGTCTCGAAAGTGTCAAAACAGACCTGCTCGAACGGCGGCAAAGGCCGATCGTCCACCAGCGCATCGTGCCAGGGTGGAACCGGGGCCTGCGGCGCAACCGACTCCCGGACGGGATCCGGGAGTTCCGGTTCTTCCGGCTGTTTTAACGGCAGTGATGAATCCGGTTCGTTCACCGCGGGACCGCCGTCGGCGGACGCATCGGTTGCTGCGTGGTCGGAATGGTCGTCGGCCCCGGCCGAACTCGCCGCTCTCGTTCGATCGGTGGACGGATCTCCTTGCTGGTTCGCCGGATTCGTCGGCACCGCCGCGTCCGTCGCCTTTTCTTCCCGTTTCCCCGCTTTCGATCTCCGATCGACGACGGCCCGCCGTGACCGTTCGTCGATACCGGTTCCCTCCGCCACCATGCTGGATCGGTCGGACTGGGGCCTGCGACTGCGCACGATTCCATAGCCGACAACCAGCACCAACACTCCCGCCGACACCGCAAAAATCGCTAGCCGGTGAGTTCGAACCGCAGGCTGACGCGGGGCTCGGGAAAGAATCATCTCAGGTGTTATGTGGATGCGACTCAACGCGGTCGCAAGATAGGTCTCCATCCGCAGTTGTTCGAGCAACACTTTCCGCACTTCCTGCGACTGTTGCATCCGCTGACGCAACCAATGGATTTCCGCGATCGACAATTCGTGCGGGGACTTCGATTCCAGCAGCTTGATCAGTTCATCATCACGTTGCGGAACGGTCATGAATCACACCCGCCGTCGGAGAAACCAGGTTGGCGATCGGCATCGCGGGAATCGGAGTCGAGGCAGTTGCGCAGGGCTTGCCGCGCGCGGAACAACAACAGTTTTACCGCCCCCTCGCTGCGTTTGAGCCGCTGGCCGATTTCCTGCAGTCGGAGTTGCGACTGGAATTGAAGCTCCAACGCCTCGCGTGCACTCTTTCCCAGCGATTCCAGGCATGTGGGCAGGCGAGCGACCACGTCATCGTGATCGTCGTTCCGGGGGGAAGGAGCCTCGTTGGCTTCCAGCATCAAACAGAGATCGGACCAGGCCTGTTCCCGCGAACGCAGGTTTTTCCGCACGAATTCCCGCATCACGTTTCTGGCAATCCCGATCAGCCACGCCCGCAAGTTGACACCCCGGGGAAGTCGTTCGCGCTGCAGGTAACAGCGTAGAAAGACTTCCTGGGTGATGTCCTCGGCGTGGCCGCGATCGAGTGTTCGGGCACGGACGTAACCAAAAACGGCCCGTTGGTGCTCCTCGAGCAACGTCGCAAAGGCGTCCCGATCACCGGACTGCACCGCGCGCACCAGGGCCTGCTCTGCCGTCACGCTGGTGGCAACCGAGGAACTGCGGGCCACCGTTCGCGCGGGATCGCTCACACTAGCGATTGCCTCGCGCGAAGTCAGAGGTACCAGACGGGATGCGGCATCCATCGGCGACGATTCTCACTCCAAAAAATTCTCCCCCATTCTACCTGCCGCAAATCCGCAATCAACGGCGACAGATCGGTTGTCCCGGCTTTTTCCGGAATCGGCTCGACGCGGCGCAATGAACCAATTCAGACGCTATGATGGCAGCGCAGATACTGTTGCGGTACTTCAATTTTGGGGGCAACTTCGTAGGCAAACGGGCTACGATCGTATTGCCCGCAAAGCGTGGCGCGAATGTGCTCCAAGGCCCTCGCGGTATCGCACCAGCCGAAGGTGATCGATTCCACCTGGACCGGCCTGCCGCCGCGACCATCTATCTTCACCACGGCAAATTCCTGCACCCCGTCGGGACTTGTCGAATCGTTGAGGAACCAGTAGCCATCCAGTTCAAACCCGGTGCAGCAACACCAGGATGTCCCGGTCAGTTTGCAGGCGAGCTCCTCGGCCGACGCGGCCGGACAGACACACCATCTCCGATTGCTGTGCAACATCGATTTCCTCCTCGAAGCGCAGCGAGTGAACCGGTCGCGCATCGCGGGAAGCAAGCCCCCAGAATACTAAAACGGATCAGGAGGCGAAAACCGACAAAAGTCGTTAAAAAAGCGGGGAACGGGGAAAACGTGTCGAATGGTTCGCTTTGATTTGTGCGTCTCGAAACAAGTTTCGAGTTACGTCGTGTCTCCCCGTTCCCTGTTCCCCATAACCCGTTCCCCCGTTCTGCCTTGACGTAATCCAGGCGCAATGATATTTACCTCCTCGGGAAGAACTTACTCTTTTCGGCACTCGTCCTGTCGGGCTTGAAGAAATCGGCTGCATGCTAGCGTACACGCTGCGGACTTTGGTGTTGGCGGGGGCGCTCTTGAGCGTCGCGACATCGCTCCCTGCGCAGGTGACGCGTTTACCGCCCGCGAACAATCCCAACACCATGGTGCCGATCCAGCCGCCCGGCACAGCTTTCGGAGGTGGCAATCTACCTTCAGGCGCGACTCTTGGGGTTCCGCAGTTTGACCCTTACGCCAGCGCACCCAACGTTGGTGCGCCCGGAACGTTATTTCCCGGTCGGCAGCCGGCGCCGCCCGGCTGGGGACAGCCGGTATACGGCCAGCCAAATTGGGGTCAACCGTTGGGAACAACGGGCGCGCCGCCGTTCGGGTCGCCGGCGAACAGCGGGCCATACGGCCCCTTCGGAAGCGGCACGGGAGATACCACGACTTGGGCCTCGACCAGCCCCCCATGGCGCAACGGTGCCTATGGTGGGGGGATGAATTCGAATCCTTCCGCCTTTCCAGGACAATCGCCTAATTCGCTTTTCCCCGACGGATTTAATCTCTGGGGCCAGGGGGGGCCCGCGGGGGAACCGCCGCTTCGGCTGTTCGAGAACCTGCGAGGCCGCCACACGTTTCTGGCAGGCTCCGACGGACGGGAAATGAATATTAGTGACACGGAGGTCGAAACGACGCTGCAATTGCCAAATTTTCTCGGCCTGGGACAAACGCTGCAGGTGACGCCCGGATTCGGAATCCACCTTTGGGACGGCCCGCAGCCGCCATCACGGGCCGACATGCCAGGCGTGGCCTATTCGACGTTCGTCGAGGGTGCGTTCCGCACCGATACGGCGCGATCGTTCGGCGCCGATGTGAGTGTCAGCGTCGGCGTCTATTCCGACTTCAATGCGGTGACCACGGAGAGTATCCGGATTCAAACCTACTCGTTCGGCTGGGTACGATTGACTCCGGCGCTGACATTAAAAGCGGGGATGAACTACATCGATCGCGTCGATCTGGCCTTGCTGCCGATCGTGGGTCTTTACTGGGAACCGAACCCCCAATTGCGTCTCGACATTACATTCCCGCGCCCGAAACTGGCTCGATCGCTGGGTACGGTTGGAACGACCGACTATTGGATTTACATCGCCGGCGAATATGGCGGCGGTTCGTGGACCATCGAGCACTCTCATGATGGCGGACCGTCGGATCAGGTGGACATTAACGACATTCGATTGGCGCTGGGCCTGGACTTCGTGAATCAGCGCAGGTTGCGCGGCAACTTCGAAGTCGGCTGGGTGACGGAACGTCGATTGGAATATCGGCATCTGCCGGGCGAGAACGAGTCGCTGCGCGACACCTACATGTTGCGACTGGGACTGGTTTATTAACGGGGAGCAGCGCCGGATGTCGCGTCGAACGGGAAAATGCAGGGGGCCGCTTTCGGCGATTCGAGGCGGCATCTGGCTTCCTGTCTGTGGATTGGCGCTCTGCTGCTCGATTCTCACGGCGCGGGCCATGCCCGACGACGGTGCACGGGCCGAAGCGCCAGGCCCGATCGGGGCATCGAACGCATCCGCGGATCCCCGCGGCAGCCAGGAATGGCTTGAGCCCCGCGCCGCCGCGGAGTTAGCGCAGCGAACGGCTACGGTGCCCGGCGCAGCGCCGACGGACGATTTTCTGCGTCCTTTCCCAGGGGAGTATTTTCCGCCGCCGGACGACGACTGGCTTGCCTGCGACCCAAAACTTTCCAGCTTCAAGAGCGGCTTCTTTCAAAAGCTCTCTTTGCAAGGCACCTGGCTCGACCGTGGCCATGCCGACGATCTGGGCATTACGGAAGTCGAACTCTTCGCGACCTTCGCGCTGCCGATGCCGGTGAAAGAATGGCCGATGCTGATCACGCCCTACTTTAACCAGCGCCTTCTGACCGGCCCCAATGCGCCCGACTTGCCGGCGACGCTCTACGAGACCTACGTGGAATTCCTCTGGGTGCCGCGATTCAATGAACGGCTGATTGGCATCCTGGGAGTGGCTCCCAGTGTTTACAGCGATTTCCAGGCCAGTGACGCTGACGGGTTTCGACTTACGGGCAAGGGCCTGGTCCGTTACGATATTGTGCCCGATCGTTGGCAGCTGCTCGCGGGCGTATTGTATTTGAATCGCGATGACATCCGTCTGCTGCCGGCCGGTGGAATCACCTGGACCCCGAACGACGACATCCGTTACGAACTGATCTTTCCGCGACCCAAGCTTGCGCACCGCATCAGCTTCACGAATACCTCGGAAGACTGGGTCTATGTTGCCGGGGAATTTGGCGGCAATTCGTTCGCCGTCCTGCGCGACAGCGGGCTGCAAGACAAAGTGACGCTGCGCGACATGCGATTTCTAGTGGGCTGGGAGCGCAAACGCAACGGCGGCGCGGGAATTCGTTTCGAGGCGGGATATGTGTTTGCCCGAAGCATCGAATTCCGATCGGGGACTCCCGACGTGGAACCCGATCCGACGATTCTGTTGCGCGCGGGAATCGCGTTCTGATCGAGCAACCTGTTCCCGAGAAGTGGACCCCAAAAACTGGTCCAGCGGCGAAGACGCAAATTTTTCGGGGTCCACTTCTCTTGGTCGCAGCTCGCATCTGTTGTGGCGACAAACAAACAGTATCTCCTGGTACGAGCTTGCAACCGCACTCTTAGCTGCGAAGCGGCTAAGAGTGGTGTAGCAAGCGGCGCAGTTCCGATCGCAAGAGCTGACGCTGGGGTCACCGTTGCTGATGAGCCTGCTTCCGGATCGTTGGGCGGCGCTGCATCCACAGCACTATCGTCTGCAGGCCGCTATCACGGGCAACCACCCCTACGCCCAACTCGCCCGAGTCGCCAGCTGATTAACCCCGGCCGAATCCCACGGTCGGGGTGCCAACCCGAAGTCCTGGCTTTGACAACGTACTATTGAGTCCGGGCACCGATGCGGACCTGCATTTCGACGGCACAGCCAGGCGGCAAACTGCGCCAGCCAAGATCGGAGTCCCTCTTGCGCAAGTGAGCGGCTCCCGGCACGCACGTATACGGCTCGATACAGAGCGCCTCGCGGTGGGGTGGGTTGTAGACCACCAGTTCGCGAAAGTCTTCTCCGAAGTCGATCCAAATCTGTCGCCCACTCGCCGGCTCGTCCACGGTGCAGCGGCATCGTCCCGCCGCAAAGTCCAGCCCGCCAAAGACGTTGTCCAAGGCAAGGTCGCCAAAACGGATCCCCTGAACCAGGCGAGGGTCCGCCGGCGACGAATTTCCGGTCGCGATCAGCGACTGCAATTCCCATTCGCTGTTAACGGGCAACCGCACGACGCAAGAATCGGCTGCTGAGGGCGGGGGCGCCAGCGGCAGGCGAAAATAGGGATGGATCCCGAACCCGAACGGCAACGGCAGATCGCCCGGATTGTCGAATCGATAAAGCGCGGTCAAGGTGCAGCCGGCAATCGAATAGGTCGCGGTAATGCGGAAGTCGCTCGGCCAAAGCTTCGCAAGCTGCGGTTCGTCGCGATGCGCGTGGAATGTCCCGGTCACCGAGTGCCGCGATTGATCGACGATCCGCCAGGCTCGATCGAGCACGAAACCGTGGATTGCGTTGCCGCGTCCATCGTTCTCGGGCAAGTTCCAAGTCTGGTTGTTCCAGTGAAACAATCCACCCTGGAGTCGTCCGGGAAACGGAAACAAGATCGGGATGCCGCTGCCGGAAGGCCGCTGGCCTCCGTCAGCAAACCGGTCGGCTGCCCAGAGCAGGTTCCAATCGCCGTGCCGACCGCCGCCATCGTCCATCGACAAGGTCAATTCGAACAGATTGAAACCGAACTGAGGCGCGATGCGGGCCCGCATGCCCCGGGAGTCATCCTGGATTGTGATGATGTTCATCTCGGCAATTCCCCGCGATAGACGACGCCGAACTTGTCAGCGGCACGGACCAGTTGCTTCCAGTTCTCTTCGTCGAGTTCAATTCCTTCGCGCAGGCGTTGGGCCAGCGACACACGTTCGGGATCACCTGGGAGCGTAATCTGCCGCACGCCATCGACGCGCGGGCACGAACGCTGGTAGGCGACAAGCTGGCGCACTTCGTCGCGAAAATGGTCGCGCCCGCCGAAGGCGCTCGGATCGATCAACAGCATGAAAACACAATTTCCTTTTTTGGGATACGGAATCTCCCGCGCGCAGACGCCTCCCGACAATGCGCCCGTGAGTATTTCGATCATCAATCCGAGGCCGAAACCTTTATACGATTGCGCCCCGCCCATCGGCAGGATCGAACCGGGCGGATTGCCGTACAGGGTATTCGGGTCGTTGGTTGGTCGGCCTTCGCTGTCCAACAGCCAACCGTCGGGCACAGGCTGACCGGCGATTTTCTTGACCCGGACTTTGCCTTCGGCGGTCGCGCTGGTGCTGAAATCAAGGATCAGCGGCTGGTCGTCGCACGGCGCGCCGATCGCCAGCGGATTGGTGCTCAGGCGGGGTGACTTTCCGCCGGGCGGCGCCACGCGAACCGCCGCGCCGTGGGAATTGACCATCAGCATCGAGACCAGGCCGCGGGCCGCGGCCTGCTCGCAATACTCCCCCAGCCGTCCGATATGTCCGCAGTGAATCAGCGTCCCGATCGCCAGCCCATCGGACTGCGTCTTGGCCGCCAATCGATCGAGCAGATCGCGCGCCTGGACTTGCCCGAAACCCCAATGCGCGTCGGCGACGACGCGCGTTGGCGATTCCTGAAGCAGTTCGAACGGGGCGCGGGAAACGACTTCACCGTCCGCCAGTGCCTGGATGTAGAATGGCAGACGCATCACGCCATGCGATTCGTAGCCGCAGAGATTCGCGTTGACCAGACTGGCGGCGACAACTTCCGCTTCGTGGGGTGCGGCCCCGGCCGCGCTGAGCAGATCGCGCGAGAAGGACTCCAGCGGCAAGGCATTCAATTTTGGCATCGGCGTTAACTCCAAGGTGAGGCGGACGGATCGGGCGGGCTGTCTGGCGACGCGTCGAATTCCAACTGTCGGCAAGCTTCATAGGCGGCGATCGCCACCGAATTCGAGAGGTTCAGGCTGCGGACCTGGGGGCGGATTGGGATTTTCAAGAGCTTATCCGCGTAGCGGGCCAGCATCGCCGGCGGCAAGCCGGACGTTTCGCTGCCAAAGACCAGGGCATCTCCCGGGGCGAAACGGGTGTCCCAGATCGACCGCGTACCGGACTTGGAAAAGAACCAGAAGCGTCGGCCTTCGAGGCGGTGTTCGACTTCTTCCCAGCGATCCACGACATCCCACTCCAAGTGTTCCCAATAGTCAAGCCCGGCTCGGCGCCGCGTTTTTTCGTCGATGCGAAATCCCAATGGCCGTACCAGCCAGAGTTTCGCGCCCACGGCGACACAAGTGCGCCCGACCGCGCCGGTATTGGGCGGGATCTCCGGTTGGTGCAAGATGACATGCAGTCGAGGTTCGTAAAGCACAGAAACGGGATACCAGCGGACGAGGTCGCCGTCAAGGCGGTGCCTGCCTCGCCTGCCTCGCCTGCTTGACCTTTGACCGCCTGCAACGCTTAGCGTTAGAATCAGGCCACCGGATGCCAGGACTTTATCGGGAGGTCAAGATCATGGGTCGTTCTGAGAAACGGGGATGGGCGGTACTGGGCGTCATCGTTGTGGTCAGCCTGCTGCGGGAACCGTTGCGCGCGGAATCGCTGCCGCTCGTCGACGGGGTGGAAGCACAACCGCTTAAGGCGCAGGTGCGCCGTGTGGTCGATGCACTCGATTTTCTTGGCGAGCCGCTGACCGGGGAGCAAAAGTCGCAATTGCAGCAGGCTCTTGACGACACCAACGACCAGCGCGCGGTCAAGCGGATCCAGCAGATCCTCGATCCGCTGGCGCTCTTGGGCGTCAACATCAATCCCGAAAGCCGGGTCAAGGTGGCACGCGGCGCGGCGCCGGCCCGGCTGAACGAGCAGGGTTGGCGCGTTTTCCTTGTGAAAGTTCACAACGAAGCGGGCGTAACGGCGGCGTTGAAGGCGTCCAGTCCCAACGCGGCGCCGCTCTACCAGCGATCCAGTAACTCACCCGAACCAAAACTGAACATTCTTCCCAAAGATATCCCGGACCGCTGGATGGATCTGGAACTTTTCGGCAAACAGCCGCTCAAACCGGAACTCGAAGGCTTGGCACTCGAGTATCATGTCGCTCAGATTTACAGCCGCGATCGAGGCAAACGGGAGGCCAAGTTCGCGTTCGACGTCGGACAAGGCACGCAAGATCTCGGCTTTCGCAACGAGGTTTCGGTGCTGTTCGACTGTGCCCCGGCGGTCAAGGTGATCCTGGGTGTGCGGGACGTCGATGGCAAGCCAACCACAGGTCAATTTATTTTTCGCGATGCGCGCGGGAGGGTCTATCCTTCCAAGGCGAGACGCTTGGCTCCCGACTTTTTCTTCCATGACCAGGTTTACCGTCACGATGGCGAACATGTGGTCCTACCGCCTGGAAAATACCAGGTCATTTACGGACGCGGACCGGAGTATCGCGTCGCAACCCGTACGATCGAAGTGCCCGCCACGGAACAACATCGCGAGACATTCTCCCTGCAGCGCTGGATCAAGCTGGCGGATCACCGCTGGTTCTCCGGGGACCATCACGTCCATGCCGCCGGCTGCGCGCACTACGAAGCGCCCACCCAGGGTGTCGGCCCCGAAGATATGATGCGGCATATACTGGGCGAAGATCTGAACGTCGGATGCGTGCTGTCATGGGGCCCGTGCTGGTACGCGCAGAAAGAGTTTTTCGAGGGTGACATCCATAAACTTTCGACGCCCGACTACCTGATGCGCTACGATGTCGAAGTTTCCGGATTCCCGAGTTCCCACGCCGGTCATCTCTGCCTGCTGCGGTTGAAGGAGGACGACTATCCCAATACAACGCGGATCGAAGAATGGCCGAGTTGGGACTTGCCGGTATTGAAATGGGGCAAGGAGCAGGGCGGCGTCGTCGGATTTTCGCATAGCGGCTGGGGCTTGGAGTTGCCCGATTCCGAAACGAAGCTACCCAGTTATGCCATGCCGAAGTTCAACGGCATCGGCGCCAATGAATATGTGGTCGACGTCGTGCACGACGTATGCGATTTCATCTCGAGTGTCGACACCCCGATCCTCTGGGAATTGAGTGTCTGGTACCACACCTTGAATTGCGGTTATCGCTGCCGCATCAGCGGCGAAACCGACTTTCCCTGCATCTACGGCGATCGCGTCGGCCTGGGGCGAATCTACGTCAAGCTCGACAACGATCAGCCGCTGAACTTTGATGCCTGGGTCGATGGGTTGAAGGCGGGCCGCAGCTACTGTTGTGACGGGCTGAGCCATCTGATCGACTTCAAGGTCGAGCGTCTGGGCGTGGGGGAATCACTTAACGGCAACCCACCAAGCGTCTTGGCCGCTTCGTCGGGCAGGAAACTGACGATCACAGCCAAAGCGGCGGCCCTTCTGGAGAATGAGCCTCAGGAACAGATTCGCAACCGACCGCTGCGCGACAAGCCTTATTGGCATGTCGAACGCGCGCGGATCGGTAATTCCAAAAAAGTCCCGGTCGAACTTGTGGTCAACGGGCAGGCCGTGGCGAAGACCGAAATCGATGCCGACGGGTCCCTGCAGGACATCCGGTTTGAGTACACACCGGAAATCTCCAGCTGGATCGCCTTGCGGATTTTCCCCAGCAGCCACACGAACCCGGTGTTTGTGGAACTGGATGGCAAACCGATCCGAGCCAGCCGGCGCAGCGCACAGTGGTGCCAGGAAGCCGTCGACGTCTGCTGGCGAGCCAAGGAAAATGCCATCCGTCCCGCGGAGCGTCCCGCGGCGCGCGAGGCGTTTGATCTGGCGCGCCGCCGCTATGCCGAAATTGCGCGGGAGAGCTTTGACGACACCCGCTAACGGCGTCGGCCCCGTTTCCGACGCTCCGGGCCGTGGAGTTCGCTGATCGAGGGATGGTTGAATTTTGCCAGCCTTACCGCCCACCAGTCATCGGGCGCGAGTAACGAGGTGGGAGCACAGCGGCGCGTTGATTCCGCCTGGAGGTGTCCCGAGTCATCACGCATTTGATCGACGAACAGGCGCCGTCCCTGTTCAAATCGTTCCTCACCCACCACTTGCCGGATCGGTCCCAGAATTGCGCGACCCCGTGCACGACGCCGTGCTGAAAGGAAATCCGCTGCATTTCCGGACCATTGGGATACCACCGGGTCGCCTGTCCGTGCCGTTCGCCGTTGTGAAAACCGATTTCGCTGATCTTGTTACGCTGCGCATCCAGAATCGTCCACGCACCGTGCAGTTGCCCATCCTGGAACGTCGCCTGGGCGACAAACGGACCGAAGTAGAGTTGGTACGGCATTTCGGACAACAGGAGCACCTGCCCAGCCTGCAACAGCCGAGACTATTTCCCGGCGTAGAGAGATTGTCGCGGCATTCTCCCGAAACCACCAATTCTCCCGCGATGTTCCACATCCGCCAACGGCCATGTTGCCGCACCGAGCCGTTCGCATCGCGAATGAGGTCCCGTTCGATCATCACGGTCCGTTGGGATACAGTTCCCGCAAGGTCTTCGCGGGCGGTTCGCCACCCGAGTCCTCCTGCAATGCCGGGAGACCATCCTTCGGTGAGGCGGCAGGCACGCCGGTCAACTCCCGGTTCTTGTTCACCGGCGGAACGGCCGGCTTGGGCCGCTTTGCCAGAGTCGGTTCGGCCGCGTTCAGGAACCCGGCACTGCAGAGCAGAAGGGGCGCCAGGCGGGCGAAAAGGCGGGGAATGACGGTGTAAGGGGTGAAAAAGGGGCCCAGCAAACGAACGGGCGGTTGTGGACATGCGCACTGCTTTGCGTCGGATCCACGGCGGGCAGGATTATCGATCCCGGGGTCCAATCGACCCAAGCCAATCCCTTTATCGCCATCGGCCGAATTGGGTCCGACTTTAACGGGGATTTCTCGGGAGCGGATAAATCGGAAAATCGGTAGAAGTTCGCAGCCGTTTCCCCGGAGACCGTCGACGACGGTCGGGACGAACACCACCCCACACTCCCCCCTCCAGGGGTGGCTGGTTTTGGTATTACCGCGCTACTGATGGGTGACAATCGCGTTTGGTGCTTTCACTTGAGAAGATTGCAAGAACGCCAGTTTTGAACTACAAGTAAGGGTACAGTTTTTTTCCATAAAGGTTTTCTAGGGAGGTCGAATTGATGAGTCGGCTACATCGCTCGAAACGCGGTTTCACGCTGGTGGAATTGCTGGTGGTCATCGCCATCATTGGAATTCTGGTGGCCTTATTGTTACCTGCCGTCCAGGCCGCGCGCGAAGCTGCCCGACGGTCCCAGTGCAATAACAACCTCAAACAGATCGGTCTGGGATGCTTGAATTACGCGGACAAGCACCAGGAGGCACTGCCGCACAACTGGGATGCTGGTTCGACCCCACACACGATAGCTCCCGTTTTCGGCACGATAGCCCAGACATATGGATATGTCCGCAGTTTTTCCTGGATGGTGGCGTTGTTGCCGTACATTGAACAACAGCCGTTGTATGAGAAGATCAACTTCAATGACATCGAAGGCAATATTGGGATCGTCCCGCGCGACCAACAGAATTATCCCTTGGTATTCAACCAGAATTTGAGGCAGACGGTTATCAAGACCTTTATCTGCCCTTCCAACCAGCAAACGGCAGTTCGAGCGAACCAGAGTGACAGCTACATGAACAATAGGCTCAGTATGTTGGGCGCCGGAACCGACTACTCGGGAAACCTAGGTCATTTATACCTGGCTGCGACTTCAGGTCTTCCAGCGCTGACACCCTGCAACACACCTTTTCCAGTCCACCCGGACACTCCGACGATTGATCCGGATGATGACCGCTCGATCGTGAAAGTCAACGGCTGCTTCAATTACCGCGGCGGCTACCGTGTGGCGGATATTCTCGACGGTACGTCGAATACGATTCTCTGCTACGAGAATATGCACTGGATCGGCCGCGACTATTTTACGCCGCCGCACAGCGTAGAATTTAATTTGGATTACTCGAGGGTCAACGGCAACAGCTCGGCGTGGATGAGCCCGTACGGCGCCATCGGCAACATGCGCTATCCGCTCAACAACGTGCGGTGGAACAAGCAGTTCACTTGGATGATCATGAATGTCCAGGACTGCCAGACCTGGGGCAGCAATCATCCGAACGGCGCATTAGCCGTTCGTGGTGACGGAAGCGTGACGTTCTACGTGAACAACATGTCCGATAACGTGCGTTATGCGCTGTCGACCCGCGCCGGAAATGACCCGGCCACGGAAGAGGGGTACTAGTTCCTCGGACGTTGTCGGCCCGCATCAAATCGGGGCGGCACAACACAATGGTTTTGACCGGGCCTGGGATTGAAAGATCCCGGGCCTTTTTTTTCCAGGTGTCCCCGTTCCCCGTCACGCCGCGATCTTGCGTCGAGACCGACTACTCGCCGAGGCCAACGACTGGATCTCCGCCTGGGTCAATCGGGTCCAGCGTCCGCCCTGTTCCAGGAATACGATCGATCGATCGTGGAGAATCCGGGGGATGAAGAACCAGGCTTCCCGCATCGAATCGGGGTCCTGGTCGGCGTGGACGAGCAGCAGATCATTGCCTGGGATTGCGTTCGCAGTCCGTGCCAAAGCGGAGAGTGGATCTCCTGGGACCAGCTGGAGCTTGATCGGTTGTGGTTTCAATTCGGCATGAATTTGGCGCAGGGTGAGATCGGCCAGCTTCTCCGTTCTGCTTTCAAACAGGTCGATCCCGACGAACCGCAACGTCTGGTCGGGATGATGCCAGAGCGCGATTTCCAGCAGCCTCGAGGTTCGCTGCCGGTTGGCCATTCCAATCTGAACGATCGACTGGGGCCGTTCGCGATGGACGGCGCGCCAAAGTGGCCGATCGCTGGCCGGTTGGGAGAGATAGGACAGATAGGCGTATCTTAGCGTCCGCAGCAGCGTCACGGCGCATTCCTTTGCGGCAGTGAGTCGAAACGGCAAGGCCACCATAGAGATTCGGATGACGGCCCGGCACCGGTCCAATGGAAAGCGAAGCACCGTTAGAGTCTAGCTGTGCGGGTTAATTCGAGACGGGCCTGGAGGCCCGTCCCACGTCAATTCGGCGGGTCCCGATCAAGGGGTTCTTCGCGTTTGCGTTTACTCTAGCCGGACCTAGAGTTTCGCGTGGCTGCCTGGCACTTTACGGCAGCTGCCGCTCCCTCGCGATTTCCCAGCGATTTCGTCGCAATTTTCCCCGACTGCGGCGGTAGACCGTCATCCGGTCGGTTGGTGCCTTGCGCGCCCTGGCAGCGTACGGCCCTGCTGCCGTTCACGACAGCCCTCCAGCAACTGCCGGAATCGTCCGCGGAGCCCGTATGTGGTCGGAAAGCGAACCGCGCTACAAACGGCAGGCCCGTTTTGAGCCCTATGAGGATCGCCTGGCGTTATCGGTTCAGCCGCACGCCGCTCCGATTACGCTCTGGCCTGTCGGAACGGTCGTCGATGCGGCGGAGATCTGTTCGCCGAATCTCCCTCAGGATTTCGCACCGCCTGCCCCTGCATCGATGCCGTCCGCGGCAATCCAGTCCTCCGGGGCGTCGCGGGAACTTGATCCGACTGGATGGAGCAAGGAAGCACGCGATCTGCGAGCGGAATTCGGATTAACCGGACAATTGCAAACGGTGGCGATCATCGACAGTGGGATCGCCTTTGATCATCGGGCGCTCGGCGGTGGCTGGGGGCCGGGCTACCGCGTCGTCGGGGGCTGGGATTTCGCGGAGAACGATTCGGTGCCCTACGACGATGCGCCGGCCGGATTCCACGGCACGCATGTGGCGGGGATTATTGGGGGCGATTATCGATCGTTCCAGGGAATGGCGCCTCAAGTCGATCTGGTCGCCTTGCGGGTCATGGATGACTTGGGCAACGGCCAGTTCTCCTGGGTCGCTCAGGCATTGGAATGGGTCCACACGCACCGCAACGATTTCGTTCACCCGATCACCACCGTGAATGTCTCGCTCGGGACGGCCTGGGAGCAGGGACAGCCGCCGGAAATGAACCGCATCGACGCGGCGCTGGCCAAGCTCCACGCCGACGGGATCTTCGTCGCCGCCGCCGCAGGAAACAACTTCAGCCTCACGAATTCGGGAAAACTGAACTATCCGGCCGCCAGTCCGACGGTGGTACCTGTCGCCAGCGTCGGCAAGGACGGCCGCATCAGCGACTTCAGCCAGCGAAGCGACCGCGTGCTGGCGGCTACGGGCGAGAACCTGTTTAGTTCCGTGCCAGACTTCGTCCTCGGCAGCGACGGCGTGCCCGACGATTTCGTCGCGGCCACCGGCACGAGCATGTCCGCCCCGTATGTCGCGGGCGCGGCGGTTCTGATACGCGAAGCATTAGCCAAGACTGGACGATCCGACATCAATCAGGACCTGATCGTTGAACTGATGCGGCGCAACGCCGATTCCGTTCCCGATCCTGTCACTAAGGCCAGTTATCAGAGACTTAATGTGACGCGGACGATCGAAACGATTTACGCGTCGGCGATCCGCAACCTGGAGACGATTACGCACACAACGTTGAGCCTGTCCGATCCTTCTGGCGGTGAAACTTGGTTCCTGCTGCGTGCAGGCAAGACGGGGTTGCTTACCGCGGAGGTTCGCACCGTTTCAGGTGCCGCGCCGATCTCTCTTGAAGTGCAAGACGCGGCGGGGCGCCGAATCGCTGCCAGCCCCACCGTCGATACCCCCATGAGTCGGCTCGACACCCAAGTGGTGCTGGGACAAACGTATCGACTGCGCGTCGCCGGCGTCGGGGATGGCGCGACCCTGCGATTGACCAACTTGGTTTCGGATTCCGGTACGCAGGTGGACGTCGACGGAACGGCGGCAGACGATCAGTTCGTCTTGGAAGATGCCGAAGTGACACGACTGACCGTCAACGGTGTTGCCTATGACTTTCGGGGAACGCGGCAGATATCCGTGGCCGCGGGACTGGGCACCGATAGTCTGATCGTCGCCGGCAGTGCCGATCGGGACGACCTGTTAATGCGACCGGGAAGCCTGCTCTGGCGGGCCACCGATTTTTCGCTGCAGGCGACCGGATTCGAATCGGTGCAGGCAATCGGCGCGGGCGGAGCCGACACCGCACAACTCTACGGCAGCCGCTTCGACGACCGCTTTGAATCCCGCGGCCAGGACGCAACGATGCTGGCTCCCGAACTGAACTGGACCTTGACAGGCTTTGCCGATATCCACATCGACGCATCCCAGGGAGGTACCGATTCTGCCATTCTGTTCGATTCGCCCGACGACGACTTGCTGATCATGGAGCCAGAATACAGCAGCATGAGCGGCGCCCGCGGGCGGCAATATGTTGCCGGATTTGAGCAGGTTCAGGCCTACAGCGGCGGTGGAAACGACCGAGTGCGAATGTATGACTCGCCGGGCAACGATACCGCGATCGTTCGATCGAAAACGGCGATCGTGATCGGACCAGGCTTTCGAAACGACGCGAGCAACTTCGGCGCGATCGAAATTTACCTTCGAGCTGGCGGATCGGATCAAACGCGATTACAGGGAACGGACGGCGACGATCGACTTGACGCCTATACCGATCGGGCGCGCCTGCAATCCGCGTCGCGACAAGTCCTGGTCGTGGGTGCTGAAGACCTGATCGTCGACGCCTCGCAGGGTGGTACCGATCGAGCCTTCCTGCTCGGTTCTCCCCAAGCCGACCGGCTGGTGATGGAGCCGGATTATACCGAGTTATCTGGAACCGGATTCCGCTACTACATCAGCGGCTTTGGCCGAGTCGCAGCCTATGGCGAGGGCGGCGTCGACGAGGCGCGATTGTACGATTCGGCGGGGAACGACGAACTCGTCGCCAATCCCTCCTCAAGTCGTTTCGTAGGTCCGCGATTTGATAACTCGGCGATCGGTTTTCCAACCGTGACCGCTTACGCCCGAGCCGGTGGTTTCGACGCGGTGACTCTTCGTGACTCGCCCGGGGAAGATCAGTTCGCCGGCAACGGCCAGACGCGTTTTGCGAGCCTGACCGGTCCCGGGTACGTCGTAAGGACCAGTGATTTTGAGAACGTTACAGCGATCGCCAGCGCGGGGCGCGATACTGCCTCGCTTACCGACTCCGCCGGCAACGACACGTGGATCGCGGAACCCGACTACGCATCGATGCGCGGCGCCGATTACTATCACTTTGCGCGCGGATTCAAACAGGTCACGGGATCGGCGACGTTTGGCGGCACCGATACCGCGCGGATATACGACGGCGCTGGCGACGATACGCTGACCGCCCAAACTCTGCTCGTCTCGCTCCGCGGCACCGGATACCTGAACGCCGCCGTCGGCTTCCGGGAAACCAACGTCTTCGGTCGAGCTGGCGGCAATAATCAAGCGGTGCTCGAGGCGATTCGCCCCGGAGACCGGCTCGATGGCGAAAAAAATCTGGCGCGCCTCCGCCGCGCAAACGAAGTGCTCCAACTTCGTGACTTTGACCAAATCGTCGCTAGAGTGCTCGATCCCGACCTGTTCCAGCCCGAACTCAAATCGGTCGACTACCTGTTTCGCGAAATAGGGGCTGAGTAGCTCGAGACGTGCGCAACTCGAAACTTGTTTTGAGCTACCAGTTTCGCCCTTTGGGCATTCCCTTGGGCTCCGTTCCGTAATAGAATCCGCCTGGACTTTCGTGAAATTCACGGAAAATGAAGCTCCCCAGGCTGCCGGGACCGGCGTAGCCAACTCGAAATTGAACGGGATTCTTTCATGGCGGAACGCGATCGTACGGCATTAGCGTGGTGGTGCGCGGCCACGATTTTTCTCAGTGCGTTTCTGTTATTCCAGGTCCAGCCGATCATCAGCAAGATGATCTTGCCGTGGTTCGGAGGCAGTCCAGCGGTCTGGTCGACCTGCATGCTCTTTTTCCAGGTTCTGTTGTTGGCCGGATACGGCTACGCTCATTTCCTGAACGAACGCCCGCCGCGGCAGCAGGCCTGGATCCACTTCGGCCTGCTGTTGATTTCGGGCCTGCTCTTGCCGATCATCCCTGGAGATCGTTGGAAGCCGGAGGGAAGTGCCAATCCGACACTGCGGATCCTGGCACTGTTGGCCGCCAATGTCGGCTTGCCCTATTTCCTGTTATCGACCACGGGGCCGTTGGTCCAAGCCTGGTTCAATCGCGCCTGTCCGTTGCGATCGGTCTATCGTTTGTACGCGTTGTCGAACGTGGGGTCGCTTGGCGCACTCCTTTCCTACCCATTCTTCTTTGAACCGCGCTGGACCACTTCGGCGCAAGGGTGGATGTGGTCGCTTGCCTACGTTGGTTTCTTGGTGATCTGCGGCAGCCTGGCGCTGGTCATTGGTCGAATCCCGGCCTTGTCAAGGCCGGATGCGACGGCCGACGAGTCGGCGAATGCAACGGCAAAAGCAACCGCGAAAGCATCTTCGAGTGGCGCGGTCACGCCTTCGGCGATGCCGTCGGCGTGGGATCGTACGCTCTGGATTGCGCTGCCTGCGCTGGCATCTACCTGCCTGCTGGCAATCACCAATCATCTTTGTCAGGACGTCGCCGTCGTACCATTCATGTGGCTGGCGCCACTCAGCCTTTACCTGATCACGTTCATCATCTGTTTCGACAACCCGGCCTGGTATCTGCGGCGTACATTTTCCGTGCTGGCGATGGCGTCGATTCTGTTCTTGTCGTTGGTGATGATGAACCGCTACGTTGCTTCGGCCGCCGAAGGAGGCAAATTAGGCTTTAAGGTTCCAGGCTGGATCGTGCATGCGGCGGTCAACGATGACTTCGGCGCCGGCGCGGTCGTTCCGGATTGGGCCCAGGAAAAACGGACGATGCTGGGAGGGTTGGGTATCGTTGACGCGCTGCGGTCGGTTCAATTGGATACGTTCAAGGAGAAGATCCGCAAGCACGTCGGGTTGTACCTGACGACGATGTTCCTGACCTGTATGATTTGCCACGGCGAGCTGGCTCGACTCAAGCCAGCGCCCCGCCATTTGACATCGTATTTCCTGATGATCTCCGCGGGCGGAGCGCTGGGTGGCACGTTTGTGGCCTTGATCTGTCCGCGCGTTGCGTCCACTTACGTGGAGTTGGACCTGAGTCTGGTGCTGGGATTCCTGGTCGCCGCGATCGTGGCGAACGGGCTGTTGGTCGCCCGCTTTCGTGGAAACCGGTCGCAATGGCGTACCTTGCCGATGATGACCATGATTTCGGCAGCCTTGTTTTCGCTGGGAGGGCTGGTCATCGTTATCAGCGGCCCATTCCGCAGCAATCCGAATCAAGATCTTGTGACACTCCGAAGTTTCTACGGAATCCTGCACGTGCAAGAAGCTGAAGTCGCGGGAGTCGACGCACCGGTCAAGTACCGCGATTTGCTCAACGGCAGAATCCTGCACGGCCGCCAGTTCGACCACCCGGATTATGGTCGGGTGGCGACAACGTATTTCGGCAGCCACAGCGGCGTCGGAAAACTAATGCAGCACTATCCGAACCAGGAGAGTCGACGGGTCGGAATCGTCGGGCTGGGCACCGGCAGCATGGCGGCCTGGGGCGATTTCGGCGATTACTACCGCTTCTATGAAATCAATCCTCAAGTGGAGTTGATCGCTCGCGTCGAATTCAGCTATTTGAAGGATAGTGCGGCGACGACGGAAGTCATGCTTGGCGACGCGCGGTTGTCGATGGAGAGTCACAGCGAGAAGCAGAATTACGACATTATTGTGCTGGATGCGTTCAGCGGCGACGCGATTCCGGTACACCTGCTGACGTTGGAGTCGGTAAAGCTCTACGATTCCCACCTGAAACCGGACGGTGTCATTGCGGTGCATATCAGCAATCTGCATCTGGAATTGGCGGGGGTCGTCGCCAAGATCGCCGAGGCACTCGACTTCCGCGCGGTGGAAATTTATGGGACTCCGTCCAACGCTGACGCCGAATTCCCCTCGTCCTGGGTGTTGCTGACCCGCAACGAGGCGTTTCTGGACATTCCCGAAATCCGCGCCGTCTCCCAGCATATTCACTCGAGAAAGCGACTGCGCACGCCGCTCTGGACCGACCAATACAGCAATCTGTTGGCGATCCTGAAAACGCAGGACGTACTACCGGTTGAAACCTACGTCTTCGGACGTTGCCAGGACAGTGAGGGCGAACCCGTCTCGAACGCGCTGATCGAGATCATTCAGTCTCCGCCATCCAACCAGGCGTCGGACGGAGTTGAATCCCGTCCTGCCCAACCTGCGGATGCGGAGAAGCGCATTCAAACTTACCGTTCCGATGCCAGGGGCCGCTTCGAAATCGAATTGCAGGACGTTCGATACGACGCCTGGGAATATCGAATCCTGGTAAGCTCGGAAAGATACGAGACCCAGGAAATCGTCATCGACGAAGCGATGCGCCAGTCGCAACGCGTTCTCGTCACGCTGCCTGCTCGGTAGCCACGTCCGCGAATTTGCTCAAGCTGCGTCGCCCTGGCGTCGAAAACAGGACATCGATCCTAAGTCGACGTGCGTCGGGATTCCCTATTTTGACTCGTCGCGATCCGATCGAGTTGCTACATTCCCGACCTTTTTGCCGAGGGCGTTCTGCAGATGGACAAGCCAACCGACGGAGAAAATAAGTGCGGCCCCGGCGGTCGAGCGGATCGGGTCGCGGAAGCGTCTTCGGTCGGGTGGGTGGCCAAGTGGCCGCTGGCAACCGCGCAACGCGCGATTGTGATGGGCGGCGGACTGGCGATGGTTTACACGCAATTGACGACATCGCCACTCGTGGTGGAGTATGCCCGTTCGCTCGGCGCCAGCAGTCTGCACATCGGTATTTTGGGCGCACTGCCGACGGGGCTGTTTTTCATGCAGTTTCTCGCGGCGTTGCTGGCAAGCCGGATACGATACCGCCGTTGGCCCTGGTTTGCCGTCTCGGTGCTGCAACGGTTGACGTTTCTGCCGGTCGCGTTTGGTCCGATCGTAATGCCCGAAGTGAGCGGAAGCACCTGGATCACGCTTCTGATTGTCGGAGGCATGTTGAACCACGCACTGCTGCATTTGTCGACGCCGCTGTGGATGTCCTGGATGGGGGACTACTTACCGCGCGACGGGCTGAGCCGTTTTTGGGGTCGCAGACACCTTTGGCAGCAGTGGACCGCGTTTGCCTCGCTGGCGCTGGCCGCTCTGGTGTTCTGGAAGTCCGGACTCGCGATGCAGAACGCGTTTGCGGTACTGATGGCAGTCGGGACGGTGCTGGGGTTGGTCGATTTGCTGCTGTTTCTTAAGATCGACGAACCACCCGTTCCGCGGATGGAACGGACGCGACTGCGCGATACGTTCTTGATTCCGCTGCACGACCGCCAGTTCCGGTCGTATGTCGAATACACCTGTTTCTGGCACTTCGCCGCCATGATCGGCGCGCCGTTTATCGGCGTTTACCTGCTGGAGCAGGTCGGCATGTCGTTGTTTGGCGTGCTGATGCTGTGGGCGATTTCCTGGATCGGCGGCGCGATGGTCTCCGACCGGGTCGGAGCGATCGCCGATCGGTTCGGGCATCGCCCCCTATTGATCGGTTGCACGGCCCTTAAATCGCTCAACATGCTGGCGATGCTCTGCACGCCCGCCAACCCGACGTGGGCGTTCTGGTTTCTCGTGCCGGTGCTGATGATGGATGCGCAGCTGAACGCCGGCATCAACATCGCGAACCAGGGATATCTGCTGAAGTATTCCCCCAGCGAGGGGCGCGCGATGTTCATTGCCAGCGGCACCGCGCTGGCAGGCATGGTTGGCGGCGTAACGGCGATCCTGGCGGGGTATCTGCTGACACGATGGTCGGAATGGTCGCCTTCGATCGGCGGTTATCCGATCTCGGGATACTCGATGGCATTTGCGCTGAGTGCCGGAATGCGACTGGCGGCGCTCGGCCTGGCCCGACGTGTCCAGGAGCCCGAATCCCACGGCACGCGCGTCGTACTGCAAACAGTCTTCCTCGAAGCGCGCTCAACGTTCGCCGAACTTCGTCGCGGAATAGTCCTCGCCAGTCCCGGACCTCGAATGCGGCGTATCGACGGAAAAACCGCCGACGGCGCAAGGGTCCACGAATCGACAAGTCAGAAGCGGGCCGCTTGACTCTTTCATGGCGACAATTGACGTCGGCAAAATCGATGCGATATAGTCATCGTAACTCGATACCCGTACCTCAACTCAAGGAGTCGCCTCATGATTTCCACCTTGGTGCTCGTCGCGGCGGTCGGCGTCGGCGCCGAAACGATTCCGTCAAAATTCATCGGCAAAGGAGCGACACAGCGCGTCGGCGGATACAGCCCGATCCGGGCGGAGATGAACGACGACGCGTCGGCGGTCAAGAAGGCGCCGGAGGGTCTTGGAGCCCCCAAGTATGGAATGGTGAAGCTCGGCGATAAGTCGTTCGGATTTATTCTCGATGAACCCGAAGGAAAGGACGCTCGTTTGTTCGTCGACGGCAATGCCGACGGGGACTTCACCAACGACGGTGCCGCCCAATGGGCGAGCCGCAA
This sequence comes from Planctomycetota bacterium, assembly GCA_016872775.1. Lineage (GTDB taxonomy): Bacteria > Planctomycetota > Planctomycetia > Pirellulales > Pirellulaceae > VGZA01. Next base: position 38,781 of record VGZA01000052.1, read on the forward strand.
GATGGGTAACTTGACCATGTACGACGGCAATTGCGAAGTGACACTGGCTGCGGACCGACGCGGGACAGTCAACCTCTATCGCTTCGACCCCAGTGATCCCCAGCGCGCGGCGCTCAAGAACACGATTCTTTATTACGCCGACTACGGATATGAACTGGAGTTGGATCTGGACGGTAAGACGTTCGGTACTTTCGTCGGCGGCGAACCAACCGCCCGGACCTCGCTTTGGATCGATCGTGACGGAAACAAGATCCGCAGTGCCAAGCGCGAGATGGTCGCCGTGGGACGGCCGTTCAATTTCACCGGAACGACCTACGAATTGAAGATGGGGGACAACGGCTTACAGTTGGCGAAGGCCGAAAACGAACTTCCGGTCACACCGTTGCCTCCCGACTTGTCCGTCGGCAAAAAAGCCCCGCCTTTCAAGATGACCGCATTGGACGGCAAGGAGATTGAATTCCCTAAGAGCTACACTGGCAAACTGGTGATGATCGACTTCTGGGCCACCTGGTGCGGGCCGTGCATTGCGGAACTCCCGAATGTGAAGAAGGCGTACGAAACTTGGCACGACAAGGGCTTCGAGATCCTTGGCGTGAGCTTCGACAGACAAGACATGGCGGAAAAGGTCGCGGCATTTACTAAGGAAAAAGGGATGCCTTGGGCCCAGATCTACGAAGGAAAAATGTGGGATACGACTCTGGGTGAGATCTATGACGTGAGCGGCATTCCGTTTGTGCTGCTGGTCGACGGCGACTCGGGTGAAATCGTGGCGACGGTCCGGAATCTTCGCGGACCTGGTCTGAGCGAGTTCATCGGGAAAGCGCTGGAGAAAAAGAACCGGGACGTTCAGTAGTCGGACAGTCGGTTTCGCGGCGGCACGCGTTTCATCGCGTGCGCCGAGGACGGATGCCGATCCCGAGTTCGCCGAAATCGCTCCAGACGTCAGCTTCCCACTGTGCAAAACTCGCATCGTGTGCCGTCGATCGTTCGGCGCCGACGGCACGATGCACTGGATTCGAAAGATTGTCGGCCAGACGATCGGCTCCTGATTCGCCTGCAAGGAGCGACTCGAACATTGTTGCTCCGGATACACCTCGGCAAAGGGCGTCCGTGCAGTTCCCGATCGACAAACCGATGCCCTTGAAACTGATCCGGGAGATTGTCGAGTATCGGGTCAGGGAAGTCGAGGCAAAACGGAAGTCAAAGTTGCAATCCAAGTCCAAAGCGAAACTGGCCACACAGGACCGAGCGAAACGAACGCCGAAGGCTAGTTCTCGTATGACGCAGTCGCGCCAGACTCCAGGCAGTCAGAACGCGAAAACTGGCGGCAATACCCGGCGGCGTTCCAACAAATGAATCGGATGCAATCCTCGTTCGGATGGTGCCTCGCGGTTCGACCGTATCCTGGGCGTTGACAGGACAGCGCTCGCAGGGCTAGAAAATGCAGACGATCCAACGAGGGCCAACGCGTTGAGCCGTTCGAAACGCTCCCCTCCATTTTGCAAATCCACGGACGCGACCATGATGGGTACTTACATTCGATTCAGGCACCGGACAGCGGGTCATCGGCTAGGCGCCAGCGCAGTGTTGCGAAACCACCTTTGGGTGTTGGCGTTCCTCGGGAGCAGCATCGGCGCCCAAGTCCAGGGGCAGACCGCTCTCGACCTGACCAAGCCACACGCTTTCGGCGTGCACGACATGGTGCGGATGGAACGCGTCGGTGCGCCCCAGGTTTCGCCCGACGGCCAATCGGTCGTATTCACGGTTCGCGTATGGGATCCGGAGTCCAACAAGGCCACCACGAATCTCTGGGTAATGGCCAGCGATGGCGCTCGGTTACGACCGTTAACGAATGCTCGAACTCGCACCGATTCCAACCCCATTTGGGCGCCGGACGGCAAGTCAATCTTGTTCATATCCAACCGAGGCGGCTCGCGGCAGTTCTGGACGATTGCCTTGGATGGTGGCGAGGCGTCACCGTTGAGCACATTTCCTGTGGATGTGGATGCTCCGCGATGGAGTCCAGTCGGGAACCAACTGGCATTCAGCGCCGAGGTTTACCCAGGCATGTCGATGGCGGAAACCGCCAAGCGCGATCAGGCGAAGGCCGAGAATCCTGTGAAGGCTATGAAGTTCGATCGGCTGATGATCCGGCACTGGGATAGTTGGAAAGACGGAAAGCGCAGTCACATTTTCGTCGCTCCGATCGAATTCAATGCGGCAGCTGGTTGGCGGATGACCGCGGAGCCTCGTGACATCATGCTGAATGTTGATGCGGATTGTCCGATCAAGCCGTTCGGGGGGAGCGAAGATTATGCCTGGGCACCCGACGGCCGAGAGATCACCTACACGGCCCAACTCGGCAACGACATGGCGTGGAGCACCGATCTGAATCTGTATACGGTGAATCTGTCCCTGGGCGACGAGACACGCTGCATCACGGCCGGGAATCGGGCCACCGACACGGGACCGGCCTATTCACCCGATGGCCGTTGGATCGCCTATCGCGCCATGGCGCGTCCTGGTTTTGAAGCCGATCGGCTCGTGGTTCAGTTGTACGATCGGCAGCGTGGTACATCACGACCGGTTACCGCCGGGTGGGATCGATCGGCCGAGTCGATCGAGTGGCTTCCGGACGGAAAATCGATTCTGGTCACAGCCAATGAACACGCGCGTCAGAAAGTCTTTCGAGTCACTCTCGAGAATGGCTCCGTCCAACCGCTATTGAACGAGCAGTACAATTTTGGCGTGGCGCTGGCGAGCGACGCTGGGGGAGGGAAACGGCTGGTGTTCGCCCGGGATTCGCTGACGCAGCCGGTCGAAATCTGGAGCGCCGGCCTGGACGGCAGCGAGCCGCGGCAACTCACGCATTTCACCGACGCTCGGCTGCGGCTTTGCGGGATGTCGACCCCCGAGGAATTCC